>NZ_CCYH01000012.1 GCF_000820765.1 Candidatus Soleaferrea massiliensis AP7 | reverse complement strand
AAAATCCCCTCTGATATCCCTTTTTCCGCTTCGGCCGCCTGCGGGCGGCGTTTTGCTTTTGGCTGGGTGGTTGGGCATACCTAGCAGCGCACGCTTCCCCGGTTACAGGTTGCTTTCATGGTACCCCAATAACTTGGCTGGTACGTAGACTGACATTGACTCTTGCGGATTTACATCGATCACGAATATATCACGATTTTTCGATCAAGCATCTTACTGATAATTCTACAGGGACTCAAGATTCTTAGACAGGCACGTCGGGCAACCACCCTGTTTATTTAGAGTACAAAACGAAACCTTTACCACACAGCATAGTGCAGATCAATTGTTCCTATGGATTCGGAATACAGGGCGAGCAGAGATATAAATATACCTGTCGATACAGCGGGCGTTCGAACCCAGCGAACGCTGTGCTTCCTTGCCCCGCTGAGAAGCGGACGGGCAGAGGGGGTTTCCAAAGGGGGAATGACGTCCATTCTCACTGTACCGAAGCGGCATGCCCCCTTTGGCGGCCTTTCTTGGTTACTTCTTTGGCCCGAACAAAGAAGTAACTGCCACTTTGCCAAGTGGTTCTTGGCAAACAAAAGAAGACCGCTGAGACACAGCGAAATAATATTCATTCAACACAAATAAACTTAATTCTCTGCATTTTTCTCTTTTGGCATGTGTTCCAGTGCAAAATTAATGCATTGATTGATAAATTCACTACGACTCATATCATACTCATTTGCTAATTGCTCAACTCTCCTTAATTTCTCTATATCTATACGAAAGGTTATCGGTTCTTTTTTATATGGTTTTGGTATAAACTGTGCCATTTTTTATCACCTCTTGTATAAGTGTAATTGATATTGTATTCTATATATAGATTCTATTTTGTATTTTATTATATATACTTTTTAGAATACTTATTCACATACAAAAGGTGGTAATAACATGAACGAAAAAGTATGCTGTTTTACAGGACACAGAGAACTTCCAGATGATCAGACCGACTATATTAAAAAACGCTTGGAGACGGAAATCTTAGTTCTGGCCAAACAGGGCGTGACCTGTTTTCTGTCCGGCGGCGCGCTGGGCTTTGATCTGCTGGCCGCACAGACCGTTATAAGCCTGCGCCGCGGCCATCCCAAGCTTCGGTTGATTTTGGTGCTCCCCTGCCCGCAGCAGGCAGAATATTGGAACGCATCCGACAGGCAGGTCTATGAGGATATCAAAGCGCAGGCTGATTGGGTGCATTACGTCTCCCAACGCTATTTCAAAGGCTGTATGCATAAGCGCAACCGCTATCTTGCTGATCACAGCGGATACTGTATCTGTTATCTGACCCGACTGAACAGCGGCACCGGCTACACCGTAGCCCTATGCCGCACAAGAAATATACCTGTGGTTAACCTTGCAGACTCAACGAAATAAAAGCATAAAAAAGGATTGTGCGGTCCGGCTGCCGGCATCGCACAATCCTTGCTAAACTTATTCCTCTGTATGAACCGTGAGAACCGTCTTGTTCGGCATGCAGACCGCCGTCTGCATATCCGACCCGATAAAGCCGGTGTTCTCACAGATTTTATCCGGACACTGTACCTCGATGAACCGGATTTTGTGATCTTTCACCTCAAATTTGACCGGTACGCCTTCGTCATACAGGCTGAGCGTATATGGCTGGCGTTCCTCAGACAGATTCACCCGCAGCGCCTCTTCCCCATCGACGGTTACAACCGCGTAGGTCTGCCCGCTTCCTCTTCCGGTCAAGGAAAAGATCAGGATGCCCGCAAGGCCGGCGATCAGAAACGCCGCAATGATCAGGATATCCGTGCGCTTAAAAAAACCGCGTTTCTGCATCTCAGCGCTTGGAACCCAGGAAGAAGATCGCGACGGTGCCTGGGCCGGAATGGGAGCCGATGGCCGGACCGATGAAGTGGATGGTGAAGTCGCTGATGCCGAACCGTTCTTTCACCTGTGACGCGACATACTCGGCATCCTTGATGCAGTCCCCGTGGCTGATGAATACCGGCTGCTTGCCGTATGCCTCGTACCGCTCACCCATATAGTCGACCAACGCGTTCAGCGACTGCCTGCGGCCGCGCACCTTGGAGATCGGAACCAGCCTGCCCTCGTCGTCGACATGTAGGATCGGCTTGATGCCCAGCACCGAACCGACAATGGCCGACGCCTTGGACACCCTGCCGCCGCGGTGCAGGTATTTGAGGTCCTCCACGGTGAATCCATGGCAGAGATGCAGCCGGATTTCCTTCAGGTAATCGGCCGTCTCATCGATGGACAGGCCTTCCTTGCGCTTCCATGCCGCATAGCAGACGAACAGCGCCTCTCCCATCGAAGCGCACAGGGAATCGATCACGATGATCTTCTGTTCCGGATATTTTTCCCGCAGCTCCTCGGCAGCCATCTTCATGCTGTTGTAGGTGCCGCTGAGCGCGGAGGAAAAGGTCAGGTGCAGGATATCCCTGCCCTCTTTGAGCAGCTCCTCAAAGAAATTCAGCGCCTGCTCCGGCGTGACCTGCGAAGTCTGCGGCGTACTGCCCTCACGCATCTTTTGATAAAACTCCGGATCGGTCAGTTTTTTATGGTCAGCGCCCAGATAGTTCACATCATCTACCCGATAGGTGATGTTTGCCACGGCGATTTGATGTTCCTTCAAAAGATGATCGGGGATGTCCGCCGTACTGTCGGTACTCAGTATAAATTCATTCATGATGGTCCACACTTCCTAACAGTTTTCGTGAAAGACTGACTTCACGTTTTATTCATTATAATATATATATCCGCACAAAGCAATGCGATATACCGCTTTTTTCTCCCAGGATTTAAATTCTTTTTTCATCGGCCGCTATCCTGCTTGGAGAGATTCTGTCTCTGCAGACATCCTGTACCCTTTTGCAAAAGAGAATTCCCTGAAAACGCTTACCGCTTTCATCATGGTTCGTCTCCCCCATTGGATTTGCTGCACCTGCATATGGATATATCCCGCCCGCTTCCGGGTATGCCCGCCAGCATGCAAATTTTCTCCGCCAACCTGCCCATATACATTTCCAACTTCCGGATACGCTCCGCTACTCCCAAACACACTCCGCCACTTTCGAATACGCTTTGCCACTCCCGAATACGCTCTGCCATTCCCAAATACGCTTCGCCAACCCCGGATATATCCCGCCAGCCTGCACATCAGATGCAGTTTTTTGTCTTTACCTGCAAGAAATCCACGGTACGATCGTCTGAATGGTTGAATTTCCGACAAAAATATGGTATGCTAAGTCAGTACAACAATTGTAAACGGCGAACGGTATCTGTCCGGCGCCGGTTCAAGGATTTTCCTGCATCCCATGGGATGGGCGGGAGAATTTTTTATTCTATAAACTCATATAAAAGGATGAAGCTTCATGGATACTAACAGGCTGGCCGAGCTGTTGTTCGGCGACATCACCGAAACCCCGCAGCAGATCGAGGAACGATACCCGCCCCGGCAGCTTCCTGAAGGCGCACGGGTCACCCGTATGGCCCCCAGCCCGACCGGATTCATGCATCTGGGCAACCTGTTCGGCGCAATTGTGGACGAGCGGCTGGCTCATCAAAGCGGCGGCGTGTTCTATCTGCGCATCGAGGACACCGATTTAAAACGCGCGGTCGAAGGCGGCGTGGAGATGATCATCGATGTGTTCCAGCGGTTTGGCCTGGACTTCGACGAGGGTGCGACGGTCGAAGGCGACAACGGAAATTACGGCCCGTACCGGCAGCGGGAGCGCGCAGACATCTACAAGGTGTTCGCCAAAAAGCTTGTGCAGGACGGCCGCGCTTACCCGTGCTTCTGCACTGAAGAGGATCTGGAGGAGATGCGCCGCCAGCAGGAGGCACAGAAGGAAAACTTCGGCTATTACGGCAGATGGGCTGTCCACCGCGACGCGGCGCTCGAGGAGATCGAGCAGAATCTCCGGGAAGGAAAGCCCTATGTACTGCGTCTTCGTTCCGAAGGGGACGGCCAGCGGCGGTTCCAGCTCAAGGATGCGGTCAAGGGAAAGCTCGACATGCCGTGGAACGACCAGGATGTGGTGCTGCTCAAATCCGACGGCATCCCGACCTATCACTTCGCGCATGTCGTGGACGACCATTTAATGCGCACGACCCATGTTGTGCGCGGCGAGGAATGGCTTGCAACCCTGCCGATCCATGTCGAGCTGTTCAAGGCGCTCGGATGGAAAGCGCCGAACTATGTGCACACCGCCCAGCTTATGAAGATGGACGGCAGCTCCAAACGCAAGCTTTCGAAGCGCAAAGATCCGGAGCTGGCGCTGGACTTCTACCACAAAGAGGGCTATCCGGTCGAATGCCTGATGGAATATCTGATGACGCTGCTGAACTCGAACTACGAGGAATGGCGGATGCAGAATCCGGATAAAGACTATAAGGAATTTGCGTTCACGACGAACAAGATGAGTACCTCCGGCGCGCTGTTCGATCTCGACAAGCTGCAGGATGTCAGCAAAAACACGATGAGCCGCATGCCGGCCGCGCAGGTCTATGAACTGGCGCTTGACTGGTCGAAGCAGTACGACGCCGAGCTGCACGCACTGCTCAGCGGCGACCGCGATTACGCGGTATCGATCCTGAACATCGGACGCGGCGGCAAAAAGCCGCGCAAGGACTTCGCGGTACTCGGCGATGTGAAGGGATATCTCGACTTCTTCTACGACGAGCTGTTCCAGCCGGTCTATGAATACCCGGAGAATGTATCGAAGGAAGACTGCATCGAAATCCTCACGCGGTACCAGGATATCTACAATGAGGACGACGACCAGAACGACTGGTTCAATAAAATCACAGAGCTTGGCGTTTCGCTTGGATATGCGGCGAAGCCGAAGGAATACAAGAACAACCCGGACCAGTACAAGGGACATGTCGGCGATATCAGCATGGTGCTGCGCGTCGCGGTATCCGGCCGGCAGAATTCCCCGGACATGTACGAGGTCATGAAAATCATTGGAAAAGAGCGGGTCCTCAGCAGGCTGAGGGACGCCGCAGCAAGGATAGAAGGAGCGAATGAGTAAATGGCGGAAGGCAATGCGAACTTTATACACGATATCATCGACCGGGATTTGGAGAACGGGTTTTCGGACAGAATCCACACCCGTTTCCCGCCCGAACCGAACGGCTACCTGCACATCGGCAGCGCCAAGGCGATTCTGATCAACTACATGGCCGCGCAGAAGTACGGCGGCCTGTTCAACCTGCGGTACGACGACACCAACCCGGCCAAAGAGGACGACGAGTACGTCAAGTCGATCTATGAGGACATCTGCTGGCTGGGCGCCGAACCGAACGGCGGCATCTTCTACGGTTCGGACTACTTTGATCAGTGCTACGAATACGCGGTCAAGCTGATCAAAGACGGCAAGGCATACGTCTGCGACCTGAACCAGGAGGAGATGCGCGCATACCGCGGCACGCTGACCACGCCGGGCAAAAACAGCCCGTACCGCGACCGCAGCATCGAGGAGAACCTCGAGCTGTTCGAACGCATGAAGAACGGCGCGTTCCCGGACGGCTTCTGCACCCTGCGCGCAAAGATCGACATGGCGTCGCCGAACATGAACATGCGCGATCCGGCGATCTACCGCATTTCCCGCAAGGAGCACCACCGGCAGGGAAACAAGTGGTGCATCTATCCGCTGTATGACTTCGCGCATCCGATCCAGGACGCGATCGAGGGCATCACCCATTCCTGCTGTTCGCTGGAATTTGAGAATCACCGCCCGCTTTATGACTGGGTGGTAAACAATATCGATTTTGAGAAGAAGCCGCATCAGTATGAATTCGCGCGGCTCAACATGTCCTATACCGTCATGAGCAAGCGCTATCTCCGCCAGCTGGTCGAAACAAACATCGTCGACGGCTGGGACGACCCGCGCATGCCGACATTGAGCGGCCTTCGCCGCCGCGGCTACACGCCGTCTTCCATCCGCAATTTCGTCACCATGGCCGGCATCTCGAAGGCCTACAACCTTGTGGACATCGGCCTGCTCGAGCACTGCATCCGCGACGAGCTGAACACAGCCGCGCCGCGCCGCATCGCGGTCATGGACCCTTTGAAGGTGACCATCACGAACTATCCGGAAGGCAAGGTCGAGTACTTTACGCTGCCAAACCATCCGAACGACGAATCGATGGGCAGCCGCGAGGTTCCGTTCTCCCGCGAAATCTACATTGAGAAGACCGACTTCTTGGAAAACCCGCCCTCCAAGTTCTTCCGGCTCAAGCCCGGCGGCGAGGTGCGGCTGATGGGAAGCTACGTCGTCAAATGCGAGGATTTCGTCAAGGATGAAAACGGCGAGGTCATCGAAGTGAAATGCACCTATGATCCCGAAACGAAGGGCCAGAATCCGCCGGACGGCCGCAAGATCAAGGGAACCATCCACTGGGTCAGCGCCGCGCAGGCGTTCGATGCCACCATCCACATGTACGACAAGCTGTTTACCATTGAGAATGTGAACGCCATCCCGGAAGACAAGACCTACGACGACTATCTGAATCCGGAATCCAAAAAGGTCTATGCGAACTGCAAGATGGAACCGTCGCTGAAGGACGCAAAGCCGGGAGAACGCTTCCAGTTTGTACGCATCGGCTACTTCTGCAAGGATACTAAATATGACAACGTCTTCGGCAGCATCGTCAACCTGAAAGACAGCTACGCGAAGAAAAAATAAGATCAAAAGGCCCGACACATCTTCGATGACGGAGATGTGCCGGGCCTTTTGTAATGCTCTGTTGAGCATATGCGCACAACAGAGCATCTGTCAAGATGGCCCTTCCAATAGCACATGCTATGTTCTGAACAGAGTGAATGAGCTGGACTAACATATCTGTCTTTCTGTCAAACCGCAAAAGATACAGAAACGCTGCATCAAACACGATGCAGCGTTCTTTCTTCAAACGTATTATTTTGTCCCCGTCTTGTTGCCGTGCAGCACCTGGCGGGTGTGTTTGACCTGGTTGTAAGATGTGGACAGCACCTCTTCGGTATCGCGCAGCACCTGCTGGGCATATTCATTGGCGCCCTGGCGCACCTCGCGCGCCTTCACAGCGGCCTGATTGAGTAGCTCGTTCGCCTTGGTGTTGGCCTGCTTGAGGATATCCTCCTGGTTGACCAGCTTGGCCGCCTTGTCCTTCGCGCGGGAGACGATGCCCTGCGCTTCCTCCCTTGCCATCTCCACAATCTCATTGCGGTCCTTGACAATCGCCTTCGCCTGCTTGACCTCCAGCGGCAGGTTCAGCCGGATTTCCTCCAGCAGGTTTCTGGCCTCCTCCACATCGACCGCGCACTTTCCGCCGGTCAGCGGCAGGTTCCACGCTTTGTCGAACAGATCATCCATTGCGTCCAGTAAATCATCGATCTTTGTCAATATTGGCATCTCCCTTCTCTATCACATACAGAAACATCAAATATCCGTTTCCGCATCCCCACACTTCATGTTATTTCTCAGCCGGAAACAGGCGGTCTTCAACATCCTTCAAAATGGCGGGCGGAATGAAATCTGAGATATCCGCCCGGAAGGATGCAAGCTGCTTAACCAGGCTGGAGCTCAAAAACATATTTTCCGCCGAACAGGTCAGGAATACCGTTTCCAGCTCGTCGTCTATCTTTTTATTGGCAAGCGCCATCTGGAATTCATACTCGAAATCCGACACCGCGCGCAGTCCCTTGACAATCGCCCGGATGCCGTGCTGTTTTGCGTAATCCGCCAACAGCCCGTCCGATGAATCCACCACGATGTTCCCGATGCCTTCCACCGACCGCCGGATCAGATCAACCCGCTCATCCGTTGTAAAGGATACCTGTTTGCTTGGATTCGTCGAAACCAGCACCACCACCCGGTCAAACAGCTTGGCTGTGCGGCGGATGATGTTCAGATGTCCGTTTGTGATCGGATCAAAGCTGCCGGGACAGACCGCAATCACAACACTTCCCCTTTTCGGTAAGAGGTCAGCTTAATTTTTCCGTGGCGGCGTTCGCGGAACTTTACAAAATCGCCGGCCGTCTCAGGAAGGTCCTCACGCCTGTCGGTTTCACAGAAGATCACGCCGCCGTCGTTCATCTTCTGGGCCACCAGCGGCAGCGCCTTAACCACCAGGCCCTGTTCATACGGCGGGTCGAGCAGAACAATGTCGAACTGTTCGTTGGTGGACTGCAGGAATGCGAAGGCATCCATCGCGGCGATGCGCGCTTTCTGCGCCAATCCGGTCGCGGCCACATTCTGCTTGATGATGTTCTGGCACTCGCGGCTGCTGTCCACAAAGATGCAGAACGCCGCGCCGCGGCTGAGCGCCTCGATGCCCAGCTGGCCGGAACCCGCAAACAGATCCAGCACCCGCGCCTGCTCGGTTTCAAACTGGATACTGTTAAAGATCGCCTCTTTGATCATATCAGCGGTCGGCCGGGTGGAAAGCCCCTGCGGAGCCGTCAGCTTCCTGCCTCTTGCTGATCCTGTAATCACTCTCATGATGTTTCCCCTTTATTTCGTAATCATGTTATCCCTATTATTCTATACAAAAGGGCGATTGTCAATACAATTGCCCGAAAAAATGTCGATTGTGTCAATTTGGAAAGAAACCTTGCAGATTCTTCATCCTGTTTTCCGGAAGCACCCGGCATAGGACGTTCGTGAAGGTTGCATCTTTGTGAAAGGTCGGTTGCCCTGCTTCACCGTTTCCAGCTGTCTTGCTGAATCCTGTCCATATTGTCAATACCATTACCCGAAAAGATGCCCAATTGTTTCAATTTGGAAAGGAATCTTACAGTTGCTGCATTCTGTTTACCGGAAGCACCCAGCATCCAGATGTGCAGTGCGTGAAGGTCACGGCTCTATTGCAAACTGATATCCCCCGCTTTTTGCGGGTTTGGGCTGTTTGTGGCCGTGCTGCTGCCCGTCCTGTATGACACCGAAACCTCCGTTCCTGCGGTCTGCCGGCCCGCAGAGACTTTCAAATCCATCCACCCTGATCTTTTTGCCTATTGATCGTCTTCTTCATGGTAATGCCGGTACACCGCTTCGGCTGCGGTTTTGCTGATGGATGGCGCTTCCTGCAGCGCCGCGACATCCGCCTCCCGGATCGCCTTGAGGGTTTTAAACTGCTTCAGCAGCGCCTTGGCGCGCGCAGGACCGATGCCCTCAATCTGCGTCAGGGAGGATTCCAAAGAGCTTTTGGTGTGCTTTTTGCTGCTGTACGCAAAGGTGTAACGGTGCACCTCGTCCTGAATCTGGCTGACCAGCGTAAAGGCGCGGCGGTGGGAATTGATCGCGATCTCCCCGCCGTCCACCGCAATGGCGCGGGTGCGGTGCTTGTCGTCCTTGACCATGCCGTACACGGGAATCGAAAGCCCGCTTTGCTGTATCACCGGCAGAATGGTCGATACATGTCCCTTTCCGCCATCCAGCAGAATGAGGTCGGGCAGCCGCGAAAAAGCCGCGTCATGGTCGTTTTCATCGAGATAACGCGCAATCCGGCGCTGGATGGTTTCCCGCATGGCGCTGTAGTCGTCCGGCTGGGAAAGCGACTTGATGTTGAACTTGCGGTAATTGGACTTGAGCGGGCGCGCGTCCTCAAACACCACCATGCCGGACACGATGACCGACGAACCGATGTTTGAAATGTCGTAGGCCTCTATGTAAGCGGGCGGCTCCTTGAGTCCCAGCAGGCGGGCAAGCTCATCGAGCGCGGACAGCTCCTTGCCGGTCCGCGCGCTGCCCAGGGACAGCATCTCGGCCGCGTTGGTCTTTGCCATCTCGGTCAGCTTATGCTGCTCGCCGCGCTGCGGCACCGTGATGTACACCTTTCTGCCGGCCTTCTCTCGGATATACTGCAGGATCAATTCGGCGTCCTCATATTCCCCGTCGATCATGATCTGGCGCGGAATGTCGGATTCATTCATATAATAACGGCTTAAAAACGCGCTGCGGGCGGATTCCAGGCTTTCGATCTCGCCGATCATGAAATCCTTCTTGTCCACCAGGCGCCCCTCCCGGAATTTGAACAGCACAATACAGGCTTTCTTGCCGTTCTGCGCGACCGCGATGACATCCTGCTCCTTCAGCTTGGAGTTGATGACCTTCTGATGCTGCGTAATCTTCTGGATGGACCTGATGCGGTCGCGGTATCTGGCGGCTTTCTCAAAGTCCAGCGCCTCGGCCGCCTCATTCATCTGCGCGGTCAGCTGCGTCACGGTGGACTGGCTTCCCTTTTTGAGGAACCGGATGGCCTCCTCCTTGATTTCCTCATACTGCGCCGGGGTGATCCTGCCGCGGCAGGGCGCGATGCACTGCTTGATGTGAAAATTCAGGCACGGCCTTCCCTTCCCAATGTCCTGCGGGAACCTGCGGCTGCAGGTCGGCAGCATAAAGACCTTGTTCGCCTCCTCGACCGCGTTCCGGACGGCATAGGAGCTGGTGTAGGGGCCCAGATAATCCGCGCCGTCGCTGAGCTTCTGCTTGACCCACTGGATCTTGCCGAATTCCCCGGTCTCAATGCGGATGTAGTGGTATCCCTTGTCATCCTTCAACAGGATGTTGTATTTTGGGCAGTGGCGCTTGATCAGGCTGCATTCCAGCACCAGCGCCTCGAACTCACTGTCGGTCACAATGTAGTCGAAGTCGTGCACATGCATGACCATCCGGTACACCTTTTCGGTATGCTTGTCGATCGACCGGAAATAGCTGCTGACGCGGTTCTTGAGCGCCTTCGCCTTGCCGATGTAGATGATCTCGCCGGACTTGTCCTTCATGATGTACACGCCGGGCGAAAACGGCAGCTGCAGCACCTTCTGCCGCAGATAATCCAAACGATTGTTTTCCATAGATAAAACTTCCCCTAAATAGTAAAACAGCGCCGCCAATCACAACGTGTGGCGACGCATCATTCACTGCTCGGATATCTCCGATTACTGTTCCGTAAATCCGCTCTCAACAAGCTTTACCAATCCGTCTACCGCCTGCTCCTCATCGGCGCCGTCAGCGATAATCCTGATGGAGGTACCTCCTACAATTCCCAAAGACAGAACACCCAACAGGCTCTTTGCATTGACGCGGCGCTCTTCTTTCTCGATCCAGATAGAAGATTTGTATTCATTGGCCTTTTGGATAAAAAATGTTGCCGGACGGGCATGCAGTCCCACTTGGTTTTGTACTGTAACATCTTTCACAAACATAATCCAAACTCTCCTAAAATTAAGATTTAATGATGTCGATCGGCTGTCAGCCGAAAAGGTTTCCTCCGCAGCTCTGCAGAGAACTTGTTTACAGACAGAAAATCTGCCTTTTCTCATCAATATCCATCCGATAAAAAAACCGCTATCCGCTTTCTCGGCAGGGATAACAGAACGGAGGACATTCCACTTACCATAAGAAACGACTTTGAACTTTATATTACTTCAAACACATAACATACAAATACAGTCGTCAACAGACACGTTTGTCCATAGATTTAATTATACCACATCATCGAATTTCGTCAACTCAAAACCGGACAACTTTTCGATAAATCCGATAAATTCTCCCAGATTTCTAATCTGCCAGCATTTCGCAGATTATTATTTAGACATTATTACTAGATCGCTTTCAACATATCCGGCAGAATGTATATAAATGGAAGGACACATCCGGATAATCTTTTCGTTCCTTCCAATCTGAGAAACTCTGTATGCGGCTGTCACTGCCAGGAAAAATGCGCTGTCAAGTGGGGGAATCTACCTATAGTTTCAATCGATTTCCTGAAAATATGCGGATGATCCGTCAATTTAAACAATTCAGCCAAATTTGCCATGTCAAATCCGGCCTGCTTCTGCCATGTTAACAAAAATAAAGGGTTACGGTTTCTCCGATCACGTCAACATGGATCGATTCAAAAACAGTCCGGCGCTGCCGGCTGTGCTTTCGATTTTATGAACGCGGCAGTATCGATTTCATCCATTGTCTGTTATGCCGGTTGGCAGGACAGAACAGGGGCCTGCCAACCGGCAATTTATGATATGTTCTCCGTTTCCGATATTTATGATGTATATCTACTGATAATAAAAAAACAGATCAGATTTCAATTGTCTTCCGCTCACTCATTGAGATCGGTTCCTCATCCGCCGTTTCATTCATGATCCCGCGAAAACAAACATCCCGCCTGGTTATGATGCTAAAGCCCTGCATCGCGGACACCGGGCCCGCCGCTTTATGTGCGCGCTGGAACACCTCGTGAGTCTCTTCAGCCGGGTTCGCCCTCTTCCTCCCGGATGCTTTCGGCCCGCTCCATCTCTTTCTGCCTGAGATGTTCCAGAAAACAGCTTTCCTCATCGGTCAGCAGAAGCTGCTCCAGCAGGTCCCTGCGCTTATAAAATGTACGTTTTAACGCCTGTTCGTGCCGCCAGGCCTCTATATTGGCATGATGTCCGGACAATAACACTTCCGGCGCCTTTTTTCCGTTCCATTCGGCGGGACGGGTATACTGCGGGAATTCCAGCAGCCCGTTATAATGGCTATCCGATGTGAAGCACTCCTCATCCGAGAGGACGCCCTCGCACAGCCGCGCAATCGTGTCGATGGTCACCAGCGCCGGCAGCTCGCCGCCGGTCAGCACATAGTCCCCGATGGACAGCTCCTCATCCACGATCTCTTCGATAATCCGCTCATCCACGCCTTCATAATGTCCGCACAACATCATTATATGCTTTTTTTTCGAAAGTTCCACTGCCCGCTGCTGGGTCAGCACCTTTCCCTGCGGGGACATGTAGACGACATACGGCCGGCTCCGGGACATTTCGCAGATTGCCTGCCAGCACCGATAGATCGGGTCGGCCTGCATCACCACGCCTTTTCCGCCGCCATACGGGTAATCGTCCACCCGCTTCTGCTTATCCAGGGTGTAGTCGCGGATGTTGTGGGAATGGATATCCAGGAACCCGGCTGTTCTGGCCCGGCCAATGATGCTTTCTCCCAGATACGCTTCGCACATCTCGGGGAACAGCGTCGCAAGATCAATCCGCATCGTCAAACAACCCCCTGAGCGGCCGGATCAGCATCCGGTTTTCTTCGATGTCGATCTCCTTTACAACATCCTTGATGGCGGGGATCAGCTTGACACAGCCGTCCTCAAACCGGATGTGGTAGACGTCGTTCGCCCCGGTCTCGGTGACATCGCAGATTTCGCCGTACCGCCTGCCGTCGTCGGCGTCCAGCACCTCGACGCCGATCAGGTCCTGCATGAAGAAGCCGCCTTCCTCCAGTTCCACGTCGTCCCGGTTGAGATACAGCACCTGTCCGCGCAGCTTGACGGCGTCCTCAACGGTGTCGCAGCCGCGAATTTTTAAGAGCACCATATTTTTTTGTATGCGGGCGTTTTCTATTTCAATCGGCTTTTGACCCTTCTGCAGATACAGCGTGTCAAAATCGAGCAAAAATTCAGGGGTATCACACCAGGGCATCACCTTGAGCTCTCCCTTGATGCCGTGAGTGGTCACAATCTTTCCGGTTTCCAAAAACTGTTTTTTCATGGTACCTTCCTTTTTATATTCCTCTATCCCGTACAAGGATATGAAATTTTTACAGCAATCATGATTGGTTCGGCCTTTTTCCCTGACCGAAAAAGATGGGGCGGACCATAATAAAAATAAGCGTTACTTTTATTATGGTGCAGCCCCATCCTTAAAAAACCTGCCATTAGTCGATTTCCACAGAAATCTTCTGTTCCGCCTTGCTGGCCGCAGCGCGCATCACCGTGCGGATGGCCTTGGCAATCCGGCCCTGTTTGCCGATTACCCTGCCCATATCCTCGCTGGCGACATGAAGATGGTAGACAATGATGCCCTCTTCATTCGGCTCGTCCACCGTCACGCTGACCGACGACTTGTCGTCGACCAGGCCGGAGGCGATCACTTTTAATAATTGTTCCATCTCTGAAACCATCCTTTCCCCGGAAAGGTGCCCGTCTTACAGGATGCTCTTCTTTTTCAGAAGGGCTTTCACTGTATCGGTCGGCTGTGCACCGTTGGCGATCCATGCTTTCACCTTATCGGCATCCACGTTGAAGACGGTCGGGTTCTTGGTCGGATCATAGACACCGATCTCCTCGATGAATCTTCCGTCACGCGGATATCTGGAATCAGCAACTACTATACGATAGAACGGCGCTTTCTTGGCACCCATACGACGTAATCTAATTTTGACAGCCATTGTACTGTCACCTCCCATTATCAATTAAATATATATTTCATCCCCAAGGGGTAGAAATCCTCAGTTCATCGGCGGCATCATCGGGGGCATCAGGCTGCGTTTCCGCTTGCCCTTCTTGCCGAATGCGCCGAGCTGCTTCATCATCTTCTGCATCTGCTCGAACTGCCTCAGCAGCCGGTTGACATCCTCAACCCTGGTGCCGGAGCCTGCCGCGATGCGTTTCTTGCGGCTCGGATTGATGATCGACGGCTTCGCGCGCTCCGCGGCGGTCATGGAATTGATCATCGATTCGATCTTCTGCAGTTCCTTTTCGCCCTTTTCGGCGTCGTCCTCTTTGAGCTTGCCGCCCATGCCGGGCATCATATTGACGATCTGCTGCAGCGGGCCCATCTTGCGGATCTGCCGCATCTGATCGAGCAGGTCGTTGAGGTCGAAGGCGTTTTCCTGCATCTTCTTCATCATTTCCTTGGTCTGCTTCTCGTCAATCTGAACCTGCGCCTTCTCAATCAGCGTCAGCACATCGCCCATGCCAAGGATACGGGACGCCATACGGTCCGGATAAAACGCTTCAAGGTCCCCGATCTTCTCACCGACGCCGGTGAACTTGATCGGCTTGCCGGTCACCGCGCGGACCGAGAGCGCCGCGCCGCCGCGGGTGTCGCCGTCCAGCTTGGTCAGCAGCACGCCGTCGATGCCCAGGTTCTCGTTGAAGGAGGAAGCCACATTGACCGCGTCCTGACCGGTCATCGCGTCGATGACAAGCAGGATTTCGTTCGGCTCGACCTCTTTCTTGATATCCCGCAGCTCGCCCATCAGGGTTTCATCGATGTGCAGGCGTCCGGCGGTATCCAGAATCACCAGGTCATGGCCATAGTCCTTCGCGTGGGCCAGCGCCTTCTTCGCGATCTTGACCGGATTGCCCTGTCCCATCTCGAAAACCGGCACATGCGCCTTTTCACCGACCACCTGCAGCTGTGTGATCGCCGCCGGGCGGTAGACGTCCAGCGCGACGAGTAGCGGACGTTTGCCCATCCCCTTAAAATAGTGCGCCAGCTTGGCACAATGGGTGGTTTTACCGCTTCCCTGCAGGCCGCACATCATGATGACGCAGGGGCCTTTGGACGGGAAATTGACCCGCGCCTGCTTCTCGCCCATCAGGTTTATCAATTCCTCATGCACGATCTTGATGACGTTCTGCGCAGGCGTCAGACTGTCCAGAACCTGCGAACCGACGCAGCGTTCGGTGAGGCTCTTGACGAAATCCTTTGCAACCTTGTAGTTGACGTCCGCCTCAAGAAGCGCAAGACGCACCTCGCGCATCGCTTCCTTGACATCCTTCTCGGACAGCTTGCCGCGGTTTTTCAGCCGCTTAAAGGTGGCGGACAGTTTATCGGAAAGGCTTTCAAATGCCATGTAACGTTCAACTCTTTTCTTTATCGAAGTCATCTATAAAAACGCTTACCAGTTCCTGATCCCCTCGGCGACGCCGGTTATTCGTCCGATCAGCGTTTTCGCCTCCTCAGACGCCAGAACTTCCGGCAGCTTTGCGAGCGCATCCAGATCGGAAAGCAGCAGGTCGATCTGCGCCTGATGCCCTTTATCCCGCTCAATCAGTCCAAGCTTCTCCTCCATCCCGGCCAAAAGATGCTCGGCGCGCTTTAAGTTGTCGCGCACGCCCTGCCGGGTCATGCCGTGTGTCTCGGCGATCTCAGACAGCGACAGATCATCGCAGTAATAGAGCTCCATGATGTTCTTCTGCTTCTCGCTGAGCATTTCGCCGTAGAAGTCCAGCAGATAGGACATCTGCAGATTTTTTTCCAAGTTCCTCATCCTCTGCTGTAAAGCAACCCGCTTTACAGTTACTTGTTCCAGTATATCCATTAACCGCCCATTTGTCAAGCAAATTGCTTTACAGCCCTGTAAAATTTAAGAATCGTTCAAAAACAATGATTTTCCTTTGAAAAACCGCGATTACATAGATGCCTTTATATAGAAATATGGACTCTGGTATTCATGCTTGGAACCGTGTACTCTATATATGTAGATGTATCCCAAAAGCCGTATCAGCATACACGCACGGTACCGCATATGGAAGGATGCGGCGGAGAACCTTCCGACTGCCAAAATTATGCCTTCCATATTGCAGCCAATTCACTGGTATGATATACTAAAGCGAATGGACAATCATAGGAGGGAGTTTGATGTCTGAAAAGAAAAAGGCCCTGAAAGCGGCGTTTCCGCACACGATACCGGTGCTGACCGGCTACCTGTTCATCGGCATCGCATTCGGCGTGCTGCTGCAGGACAAGGGCTATCACTTCGGCTGGGCCATTTTGATGAGCGCCTGCATCTTCGCGGGTTCGATGCAGTTTGTGGCAATCAGCCTGCTGACCGGCGGCTTCAACCTGCTGAACACCGTCGTCATGACACTGATGGTCAACGCGCGGCATATCTTCTACGGACTGGCCATGCTGGACAAGTTCAAAGGCATGGGCAAGAAGAAGCCGTATATGATCTTCTCTTTGTCCGACGAAACCTTTTCCCTGCTGTGCAGCGCAAAACCGCCGGAAGGCGTGCATGAAAAGTGGTTCCAGTTCTTCATCGCGCTGCTCGACCAGCTTTACTGGATCGCCGGTTCCGCGCTTGGCGGACTGCTCGGAGCCGCCATGCATTTCAACACCAAGGGAATCGATTTTGTCATGACCGCACTGTTCGTCGTCATCTTCCTCGACCAGTGGAAGGCGGCGGACAACCATCTTCCCGCGCTGGTCGGTTTTTTTGGCTCCGCTCTCTGCCTGCTTCTCTTCGGCCCGCAGAATTTCATCATTCCATCGATGATTCTGATCGTCCTGATCCTGACGGTCTTTCGCAGACCGATGGAAAAGGAGGAACGGCCATGACTCTGACCGCTTCGGAATCGATGATCATCATCCTGACAATCGCCGCAGTCACCTTTCTGACCAGGGCGCTGCCGTTCCTGCTGTTTCCGGATCATCGGGAAACGCCCAAATATATCGCCTATCTGGGCAAAGTCCTGCCATATGCCATCATCGGCATGCTGGTCGTCTACTGTTTGAAGGAGACGACACTGACCGTCATGCCGTTCGGCATCCCGGAGCTGATTGCCGTCACCGCCGTGGTGCTGCTGCACACCTGGAAGCACAACACGCTCTTGAGCATTGCAGGCGGCACCCTACTGTATATGCTGATGGTGCAGTTTGTCTTTGTATGACCTCATTTTAATGCATAGGTTCCATATATCATTTTCATCAGCAAACAGCCCGGCCATACCAGGAATGGTATGGCCGGGCTGTTTTTGCAGGAAAGGAACTATCTACATATTGTATGCTATGCTTTAGAGCATCAATACCAGGCTAAGGCGCCCCATACCTTATAGCTCAAATTCGTCGAGCGTGTCAGCTTTACTCTATAGGTCCCATATGTATTTGGAATGAAATGGAGAAGCTCTGCTGAGCTGGTCGGGATGGCTGATCGCCCTTGTTCTGAGCCATTGGGTTTGTAAACATACATGTTGACATCAATGTAGGGGGCAACCACCGTTCCAATGACATTATGGCTGTTTTTTGGATAGTTGGTTCTTGTCCATGCGTAGGCGATGCGTATCACCTCATCTGCTGATGTGATGTTGATATTCTTCGTGATCTCCCTGACATTGGGTTCGAAATGGAACGCCGCATACCGGCCCGCCGTAAGTACTGTCATCGACTTTCTGGCATTGATGACGCCAGCACCCTGTATCGCTGTCAGACCGCCCATAGATTCGCCCGGCACCTTGCGGTCACAGCCTGCGGTCAGCACCGCTTTCACAATTCTAGTGTTTGATTTGAGCGCGGGCCTGCACTCCTGCATCTGCGCAATGACACCAGTCACCACAGGCGCAGCATAACTGGTTCCAGAATCTCCATAAACATTACCGGGAGCCATGACGTCAGGTTTCGCGCAACCGGCTGTTCCGCCATTGTTATAGCTTGAACCTGGATCAAGGAAATCATCCGAAGAAACATTTCCCGTATCATTATCATTGATAGCACCTACTGTGATAACATTGTATGCCAGACCAATCACATCGATGTTACTATGCGTATAACCTGCATTTCCAGCTGCAACAACAACCGTCACTTCATGTACTGAACAGATATGGTCAAGCCACTCTTCCAATGCCGCATACCAGCTAGTTGTTCCACTCTTTCGTTGCAATCCCCAGCTAATATTGATGATCGATACATCATAGGCCAGTAATACCTCTATTTTTTCTATGATCTGCGTGATGGAACTATCTTTTATGCCCGTTGCATAGATATGGGCACCAGGCGCGGTATTCAAAATGGTACAGGCCACATTAAGCGCGTGATGGCTGCTGGATTCTCGTCCACCCGCCACATGTGTCACCTTACCGCTCGTGATGTGGTAGTTTTTTGAAGGAAGGTATTCTTCAACCATACCGATTTTAACACCTGAACCGTCATATCCCATCGTGTTTTTGGTATAATCCGCTTCCACCGATTGGACTACAGACCCACTGCTGGAATCACTCCCCTCCTGTTCCACATAAAGACGGACCCTTTCCACACCGCGATTTTTACATATCGCTTCAATCTGGCCTTTCTTTAAACGAACAATTATCATGGGAGAATATTTGCTGGCATATAGAATATCTTCCTGTGGAAAGGCTAGTTTTTTAACCATATTGTTATTTTTTTCCGCATACTTGTTTTGCGCAATATCTCTTCTGTTGGTGATATATCGGTCCATTCGTTCCTGTTCCTTGAAACGTTGTGCTTTTGTATCTTTGCTGTTCTGAACAAGCATTGCATCCATTTCCTGTTCATCATCCAGTTGTCGTATTTTATCCGAAATTGGCTGATACTCTTCCTGCAAGGCCGCGCGGGATAAACCAGTTTCTTCCTCAACCTCCCGTTCAACCTGATCATAGTCTATATCTGTCGTCCACACATAGACTGGAATTTTCTCGTCCTCTTCTGCTGTTTCCATCACCTGCAGAAGGTCTTCAGAAATTTTGTCCCGCCAGTTTACATCTTCCCCCATTACACTTCCTGCCCCTTGAACCAACAAGCAGGTGGATAACAGCGCTATGATCAACAACAAAGAAACCCCTATCTTTGTGTATTTCCATTTAATCATCATTCATTCTCCTTTTCTGCTTCATGCGATAGAGTCGCTTCCCTGTAATCCTCCCTCTCTGTGTCGTCCGATATATTCACTTCCCTCTGGTCTACCTGGAATGACTGGACGCCCTTTACATCCTCCTGATCCAACTCCAACGCGATCGAATAGCACGAGTTGCCTATATCCCTTCCCTTATGGACATATCCCAGATCAATATCCAAGTTCAATACACCGTTTTGCACATTTACATTTGTCACCGTGTGCCATTTATACTCTGGTACAGCATAGTCTCTATCAAAGTGCAAAAGCACCGCTTTTTCCTCGAAGAATTCCTTACTCTTCTGGGGATATTTTGTCTGTCTGCTTCGAGCCTTGATCGCTTCCAGCGCTTTTTGGTAATCCTCGTAGTTGTCTATGAGGATGTTCGCGCTCTGCTCATCCTCAGCATACTGTAAACCTTCTACCTCCGGAATATAGCTGGTGTTGAGCAGCAGATCACTGAAGTATTCCTCATATGGGATGCCGTTATCCGCTTCCCTGACCGACTTGGTACCGATGCACACCTCCACCTCTGTGTCCTCGTCGAAGTAACCCTTCTCCACCTCCGCGAAAATCAGGACAATCCGGTCCGCTTTGACATCATCCTCCCGTTCCTCATAGATTTTGGCGACGATATCCCCGTATTCCTTCTTCTCCAGTGTTTCCAGGTGCACCGGGTTCATCCCGCTGTAGATGCTCAGCACCAGCAGGGATTGTTCCGCAAAGAACGCTTCGTCATACCGCGCTGTGTCCAGCTGGCCCTTCGTAAAATTATCCCCATAGCTGTCATATTTCTCCCATTTCTCCCCCATTGCCGCTTCCAATTCCGCTGTGCTTGTGATCTTGACCGCGTACTGCCAGAAGTCTCCGTGCTCCTCAAAATCGTATTTGTTGTCGTAGGCATTGTCTCCCTCCACCTTGCGCAGATAATTCAGATCGCCGTTCTGCTCCTTGCTGTACAACACCATGCTTTCCAGACCGCTTTCTTCCTGCCGCACCGTACTGCTGTCCGGATTCTCTGAATTTCCGGCCACGCTGTTGCTGCATCCGGACAGTGTCAGCGGCACGCACAGCAATAGGGATGCCAATGTAAGGCCCTCCTGTTTCTTCCATTCTTTTTTCATGATAGTACCTCCTTCAATATATTTTAATTGAATAATTTTCATCCTGTTTATCTATATTTTACCTGATATCGCACACCGTGTCAACACTATTTTCAAATTATAACCGCAAATATATTAAAGTTTATTCATTTTAATTAAATAAAGACGGCGCACAGAGAATTACCTCCATGCGCCGTAAAATTGTTTTTTCTATCAATATGCCTTATCAGGAAATCTGCTCGAGCAGGGCGATCTGGTCAGCGATCTCCTTAAAAACCGGCCCGCTGATATCCCCGCCTGACTGGCCGTTTTCGGCCAGCACGACAATCGCATACTTTGGATTCTGCGCCGGATAGAAGCCGGTAAACCAGGCGTGTACAATCTCCACATCGTCTTCATTGTAAACGCCGGTCTGCGCAGAGCCTGTCTTGCCGCCGGCCGAACCGACCTTGGGTTTCGCTTCCTTGCCCGACCCGTTCTCGACGACATTGATCATGAATTCCTTGATCATATCGGCCGTCTTTGTGCTGATGATCTGCTGCGGGGCAATCTGGTCGGTTGCGGACGCGATCGTTTTTCCCGTATCGTCGGTTGTGCCCGCGACCAGGCGCGGCGTCACGGCATATCCGCCGTTTGCAAACAGGCTGACCAGCTGCGCCAGCTGTACCGGCGTCGCCAGCAGCTTGCCCTGTCCGAAACCGAAGTTCGCGACATCCCCGGGATTCTGCAAATCCTCCATATCCGGCAGATAGCCCGCCGCACTGACAAGCGAATCGGCCAGCTCGGTTTCCCTGCCGAAACCCAATTTATCCGCCAGCTCGACGACCGGATAGGCGCCGAGCTTTGCGATCAGCTGCATAAAATATGGGTTGCAGGATATCTGGATGGCGCCCTTCATATCCAGCACACCGTGACCCTCCCGCTTGTGGCAGTGGAACTCGATGTCCCCGATCTTTACACTGCCGGTGCATTCGAAGGTCTGGGATGCCGGGATGCCGCTTTCCAGCGCTGCCGCGGCAATCAGCAGCTTGAACGGGGAACCGACGTTATAGGCGGACAGCGCACGGTTGACCAGCGGGCCGTTTGCATCCTGCAGGCTGTCCGCCACATTGTTCGGATTGAAGGATGGACAGCTGACCGCCGCCTTGATGTCCCCGTTTGAAACATCCATGACGACAACCGCGCCTTCCTTGATATATTTTTTGGCCGCATTCTGCGCAATCTGCTGGATTTGACGGTCGAGCGTCAGCACAACGCCTTTCTTATCCTGATAGTTCTCTTGTGTCACCTCAGGCTGCTTCTGCGTCAGGATGCTTCCGGTCGCATCGATGGAATAGGAGATCTGCAGCTTTCCCGCGCCTTCCTTCAGCAGCTCATTGAAGCTCTTCTCAATACCGGAAACACCGTTTTCCTTGGTTGCGTCCAGGTATCCGATCAGGTGCTCCGCCAACGGATCATCACCGTACCGCAGGTCGGTTTTGAACAGACGGACGCCCTTTCCATAGACATTTTCAGCCGACAGGTTCTGCAGAAACGGCTTGTTCTGCGCATTGAGCGTCAAAAAGTTGTTCCGCTCGCTGCCCTCCAGCAGCGGCGCGATCGTGCTGAGCGCATCGTTGGACGGCAGCACGGCCGCTTTATACTGCGGCTGCAGATAGACCAGCGGCTGCATTGAACAGTCGTAGATATATCCGCGCGTCTGGTCGACGGTCAGCGTGTAGGAGGACTGCTTTTGAGCCGCGCTGGCCAGCTCTTCCCCGGTGGAGAGAAAATACAGCCTTACAAACAGCCCGCCCATCAGCAGCAGGAACAGACAGAAAATCGAAACCACCCGTTTTGTGGACAACATGCATTCACCCGCTTTTTTCAAATCTTTTTTCTATTCTGCCCGAAAGGAAAATGATTCATACAGACAAACGCAAGAGAAGCGCCGCTTTGAAACGGCGCTTCTTTGAAAGAGATTAAGACTTTATTAAATTGATGCAAATATCAGTTGTCAGGATTTTAAAATCGTCGTTGTATCCTGTCCTTTCCGTTTGACATACCACACAATGGACATTCGTATAAGCTACGCGCGGTCTCCAGAGAAAAAGTGCTGCCGCCTGATGATACCCGAACGTTTTGACTTTTGAAGCTTTTGTGATGTAAACGGTACAGCAGCACCGTCATTCAGATGCCCCATCATATATTTGCTCATTTCAATCTCCCCTGCGGCTCATGCATCTGTACAACAAACAGGGGAAGCGCCGTATGAATACGACGCTTCCCCCGGAGTTGTATAGGATTCTATAAAAAAGATGTGGATATCGTTTAGGAATTCAGAATCATAAACTTCACAGCAACGAGGTCAAAGATGTTGACAATGCCGTCGCCGTTGACATCCGCCGCATACTGCTGTGCTTTGCCGAATTCAACGCGGGTCAGGATGTAGGACTTCATCTGCAGAAGATCCATAACGCCCAGCGCGCCGTCGCAGTCGGTATCGCCCATGACGGCGATCTCGGTTTCATTTGCAAAGATGCCCTGTGTGAAGAGCTGAATCCTGTCGCCGGTCTTGACGATGCTGTCGTCGCTGAGTTCCGCGCCGTTTGCATCCACGAATTTGAGATCGCCTGCATCGTTCTGCAGCTTCTCTTTGATCGAGGCAACGGTTTCGCCGACGTTGATACCGGTCAGGACGCCGTCCTTGACTTCGCCTTCGGTCGGCAGAAGCTTCACATTTTCGTCCAGAGTCGGATCATACAAGGTGGCTGCGACCCAGGAGACATTTCCGCCGTTCGCTTTCTCCAGAGAGTAGCGCACACGCAGGTTGCATTCCTCTTCCGCTTTCAGCTTGATCGTAACGGTGCGGTAGAAGTTGGTATTCAGATTTCCAAATTCATAGACCTGATTTTCGGTCACGCCGGACTCATCATAGACGGTCAGCTTGCCTTCGCCCTTCCAGCCGCCGAGATAGAGCGTCAGGATCCTCTCCTGCGGTCCCGCCTTGACGGTTGTGGTGAAGTCGCTTCCCACCTTGCTCTGCTGCAGGCCGGTGGTCAGGTTGCTGGCGGACTTATCCGGGGAACCGTCGTTCCAGCTGAACGCGGTGCGGTGGTCGCCGAAGCCAACCAGATTGGAGGTATAGGTGAGATTCATTGCCTCATCCACATTGCCCTTGCGGTTGATGTTGGAAATCTGCGCCTGTCCCAGATGGATCCAGTCCACATTTCCTTCTTCGGTCAGGTTGCGTTTTTCGGGATACCAGTCGGTGACGTTCACCTCACGGGTGACGACGCCCTTGGCTTCTTCCTGGATGCTCGGGTCGCGCAGCGCAGCCGCCGCGAAGGTGATGTTGCTGCCGCTGACCTTGGTGTACTTGACCACCAGGTCGGTGCCGGTAGCGGAACTCAGGTCAATCGTGACCTTGCGGTAGTAGGATTTATCCGCGTCGCCGAAGGTGTAGGTGTCGATTTTGGTATCCGCCGATTTGTCGAAGATCTCAAGCTTGCCTTCACTCTTCCAGCCGCCGATAAACAGGACCAACTGCTTGGTCTGTTCAGATGCCGGTACCGAGAAGATAAAGCCGGCGTTGTTCTCATAGACCACCGCTCCATTCCTGGTCTCGGTCGCGTTCTTCAGCGGCAGACCGTCGTTGTAGGAGAAGCTGGTCGTATAGTCATAAAACGCGCCACAGGAACGCGCATAGTCTTTCAGGTAGGTGATCTGCGGATGTGCGGTATTCTTTCTGGTCAGGTTGCGGCTGTCGGTCAATGCCGGATGTACCCAGTCGAGGTTGCCCAGCGAGCTCAGGTTGACGACATACGGCAGTTCTTCGCTGACGTCGATGGTGCGTTCCACCGGCTCCCTGTAATCCTCATTGACGATTTTCTCATCATAATTGTCTTCCGGAACAGACGGGTCTGCCGGATTCTCAAACTCCGCAATCAGCTGAACAGCGTTGTAGACGTTGCCGGAAACGGTCACTTCGTAGACCGTGCCGTCAGCCGCGCCGCCGGAAATGGCGAACGGCATGGCGTTTTCGTCCTGGTCAACCGCTGTGAACGCCAGCGTCTGTCCATCGGCGGTGGTCACGCTCTGCAGCGCGCCCCAGCCCTCAGGCTGATGGATGCGGACGGTCCATTCACGGTCGGTGAATGCGCGCTCGCCCTCAAAGCTGCCGTTTGCCGCACCGATATCGATGATGGTCTTTCCATGATCAAAACGGGTGGAGAGTTCGGTTGTGCGGAACTGGCCTTCCTTGTACTTGACCGACTCGGTGTCGTCTTCATACAGGGTGGTGCTGTCGCTGTAACGGGTGGACGGATAGACATCCAGTGTCAGATGGCTCCAGTCCTTCTCCTTGGTGGTCAGCATCTCGTCTGCCAGCGGCAGGATGGCGCCCTTCTTGACAAAGATCGGGGTTTCGCGGACCGGTACGGATACTTCGATCGTCTGCGGTCCATAGATGGTTTCGCCGCTGAAGGTGTCGATCCATTCGCCTTCCGGAATCCAGACGAATCTGGTGTTGAGCTTGTCTTGGTCTGTGACATAACGGAGTCCGCAGATGGCGTCGTTTTCCCCGTCATAATATTCAAACCGGATGTCGTAGGTTTCGCCGGCTTTCAGCGTGCCTTCCGACGTCACAGCGGTTGCTTCCTGTGGTCTCCAGGAATCGATGAACAGCTCGTCGTTGATGTAGACGCGCGCGCCGTCGTCGCTGTAGGTCTGAAGCTTGACGTCCTCGTCCCCGATGGTGATGGTGCCGGTGAACCGGACGCTGAAGTTATCCTTGTTGACGCCGCTGGTCGGCTCGTTTCTGCCCCAGTCGAAGTCGATGTTGGAGACAGTCTTGGTGACAACCGGTTCGCCTTCCAGGTTGACATTGTTGAAGAACTCCGCCTTGAGTCCGTTTCCGCCGTACGGCGTGTTCAGCCATGCGGATGGAACCGCGGTGTCGCCGTTGTCCGTGATGGTCGGCGCGATCAGGATGTCGTCGCCCAGCAGGTATTCGTCATTGCGTGCCGCGCCCGCATAATCCGGATAGTAGAAGTCGAGCCTGCGAAGCAGCGGCATGCCGGTTTCGTAATTTTCATGAGAAAGATTATAATAAGTAGGAAGCAGGCGGTAACGGAGATTCACATAGTCGCGGATGATGTTCAGGGCTTCTTCACCCTTCATCCACGGCATACGGCCGTTTTCACTGCCAAACTTGGTGTTGTGCGGACGGTAGATCGGAGAAAGCGTTCCGAACTGCATCCATTTGACATACTCATCCGCGGAAAGCGCGCTGGTCGGCGTCTGATGGCTGCCGACGTCGGTGCTGATATACGGAAGTCCCGCGTTTGCGCCATACTGCACGGCAAATTCCACCTCGCGCTGCAGGGTTTCCTGACGGCCGCCGGTATCGCCGGTCCAGGTGATGCCGTAGCGGTGCTGCGCCAGGTCCGGCGCACCAATGTCGCCGCCATTCGAGCTTCCGTCGACGTTGCTCATCATGACAAGGCGTCTGTCCGGATATACGGCCCTCTGTGCATCCGCATAGATAGCGCCGCCGATTGCTTCATGGGTGAAGCCTTCCGGCGCGAGAATCGTTGTGGACCAGTTGCGGTCATACCACCAGGAATCCACGCCCAGTTCCAGAATGCCGGTCAGCTTCTCAAAGCGGTAATTGACCTCGGTTGGATTTATAGCGCTCAGCTGTTTGCCGTTTTCATCTTTTCTCGGTTCCGGATGGTCATTGAAGATGATGTTGACATTCTGTTCATGCGCGTCCTCCAAAAAGCCCTTCATATCCGGGAACAGCTTGGTGTTGACGTCATAGCCGATTCCGCCGGTGCCGGCGCTTCTCCAGTCGGTGTCGATGACCAGGTTGTCCAGCGGCACGTTGTAGGTTTCATGATAATCCTTGATCTGCTGCATCGCAGTTTCATCGCTGTATTCGTGATAGCGGCTGTCCCATGCGCCGAAGGTGGCGAGGGAAAGCATGTCGGTCTGACCGGTCAGCTTGACCAGATCACGGCGCAGCTGTACGCTGTCGCCCGCCGGCAGGAAGACAAACATATCCGGCGCGTCGTTGCTCTGGTCAAATCCGTTGGTATCGCGGTTCTCGGTGTTCTCATCCGGCTGCGGCGCAAAGCCCCAGTCCGGCATGGTCATACGCGGGGAATCGCTGATCTCCCAGGCGTTCACCTTTTCGCCCGGATCCGGCAGATAAACCTTGCTGCCCGGAAGTCCTTTGTATTTCCAGATCATTCTGCCCTGGTTGTCGTTGATGATGATGCCGGTGATGTCGGAAGCCCCTGCCGGTACGATGACCTGGTAGGTGCTGGTGGTCAGGATGACCGTCCCGTCCCCTTCGGTGCGGAAAACTTCGGTGCCTTCCCAATCGTCGCGGTTCGAGATGTGGAAGGTCTTGCGGTCCTCAAATCCCTTCGGGCCCCTCTGCTCCAAACGCACAAGCGTCGGGGACAGGATCTGGACGCGGACGTCGCCGATCTCTTCGGAGACGAAACCGTTCGCATTTTTTTCGACGATAACGGGTTCGCTTTTGCCCTCATTCGCCGACGCGAAGGTTGCCGGCGCAAGGGTGGATACCACACAGGCCGCGCACAGGACCAGGCTTAGAATCCTATTCTTAGTCTTCATTTTTCGATTTTCCTCCTCTTTGTCAATAGAGAACGCTAAAACTAGAAACGTTTTCACATAATATTGCGGTACTCTTTTTCTCTTTTTTAACGCGGGATATTGATTCTTTTCTCTTTTTTGGCACTGCGCCCGGACAAAGCGCCGCGCCGCTTTTCTGCAAGGTGGCAAGGCTTTGGGTACGGGCAGCTTATCCGCCCGAATATCAACCTCCTTTATCTATGGAACGCGGAAAGAAACGTTTTCATATCCTTATAAACAAAAACGCGGACATCCTTTCCTTATTTCTGCTGGATTCATCCGTTCTTCCGGCCCGCCCTATTCTCCCGGCGCAATCACAAAGAAACACCGGGGATCGATTTGTGGATCTGTGAATGAAGTGATAACGAAATTGAAATCAATTCAAGTATATCCGACAACATTCACAGTGTCAATACAAAATGAGGGATCCCATAAATATTTGGTCATATATCCAATTCTCGATCTGCATATTTGTACAGTTTCACCTAAAATTTGGACACTTTTACAACTCCACTGTTATCATGACAGCGTTTTTATAAAAAATTTCACCTCAGCGTTCCGCTATCCATTTGAATCCTTACTATCGTCTGCATCACGCTGATTCCTTTCCGCCTTCGTGAAGCTGCCGGGTGAGACGATTTAAACCTATATTGAAAAAAGGAAGCAAACCGGCTGATTCCCACGTACTGTACATGAATATCACATGATCCACTATCGGGCGGAACATCCTTTGCATGCAATGAAAAAGCTGCACATTCCAGGAATGAAATGTGCAGCGCTATTGTTGAGCTATTCAGGTTGGTTACGGCGCAGTAAAATAAAGGCTGCCGGTCTCCGCGTCTATGCGGCAGCTCTGTCCTCCCAGAAGCGCCGCGAATTCATCGATATCCACATTTGCTGTGACAAACTCTCCCTGATCCAGGATTTCAAGTTCATCCACCTGCACGCCGTCCCGGTAAAGCAGCAGCGCCGTCCGCTGTGTATTCGGCCGGACGCAGTATTCCGCGGAATCCAATGTCCAGTGCAGGAACCCATCCTTATCATAAGAATGGGAACAGCCCAGCTGATCCAGAATGGGAACAAAATTTGTATGCCCCATCACCGACACAGATGTGCGGAGAAGGTCGTCGATCTGGATATCATAACGGCCGTCTTCAGGATTTCTAAAAAATTGGGCCCTTTCGTTGATAGAATTATGGACAAGCGTTTCATTCACATAAACATTGCGGTAGGATTCGGGCGTGACCGATTCCAGCGCGCCATCCGGAAGATCATTGGGGAACTTTGAATCTCTTACCATATCGGTATACGCGGTATTCACCGCTTCGTAGATTTCATCATAGGTCTGCTCATTGTGGTTTTTCTGGATTGGAAAATCCACCCGCAGCAATGACCATCCACCACACTTCACCTCAATCGCCGGTTCGGCAAGACGCACCTGACCGTCCCTTCGAATTGGGATGACGCCGACCACATCAAACAAATTGACAATCAGCTCTGAAACAGGTTTAACATCGTCATAACTGTCAATCAGCAGGAGAACCGGCGTACGCGAATCGTCAAAGGCCAGATGGTACTCCAAACCGCTGGCTTCACAAAGGATGGACATCCCGGCGGCATTGTGCTTCAAAAATGCTTCTGTATAATTACAGGAATTGCTTGGAGCGGATCCAAATTTTGCTCCGTCTATATTGATGTCATGATATTCAGAAATCAGCTGGAATTCCACACCGTTTTCATCCACAAAGTTGTAGACCTTCCTGTCGTCCGACAGCCGGTGTCCCTGAGGGCCATCCTTGACTCCGACCGACAATGAATTTCTGAGGTCCGTCAGCGCAGCTCCGTGTGACATCAGGCAGCCTGAACAAAACAGCAGCATGACTGCACATACTATGACCATGCATCTTCTTTGTTTCATGATAACCCTCTTCTTTCAAATCAGAAAGCGGCTGTTTTTTATTCCATTCTATCATTTCTATGTGTTACTTTGACATCAAAATACTGCTGACCGTTCTTGTATCCAACCGATTCATCCATCATCTTGTTTGATAATGAACCTGTTCCTTTATGGTACAGGCTCGATTCCCAGCAGTACGGGAACAAAACCGCCGCGGCCATCGATTACAGCCGCGCCGTTTCCCATTCATGCACAAGTTCTTTCAGTCCCAGTCAATCCTTCAAACCGGATGCCGTTTCGTTCTTCTGTTTTCTCCCGTTCAAAATTCTCCACCAGACAGCAAGCTTGAATGACAAAATCCCGATGAAAACAAGCAGGCGCAGCACCTTCCTGCCCCTGCTCTCAGAATTCGGCCTGCTTGCCACAAAGATGGCGGTCGGACCGTCCGCGCCGCCGATGATGCAGACATTTCTGTCCTTACACATGCTCATTCCTCCTCTTCAGTCAAGTACCATCTTATCAGTATCTGTATTTATTTTTTACCCGTATAATAATGAAATATTGCTAAGTCTGTAAACGAATTTGGCGCCATACAAGAACTCGGCAGATATCCGTGGCATCCTCTCAGTATGATTCCAGTACCGTTACCGTTTATTGATAAACACAAGGCCTGCGATACACAGCAGAATGCCGATGCACTGGTTGAGCGTGATGCTTTCCTTATACAGAAGCAGCCCGACCGGCACCAGGATGACCGCCAGCAGGATGTTCGCAACCAGGCTGCCGACGCTGATATTCCAGCCCGCTCGATAGGCCGTGATGTAGCCGAACTCCAGCCCGACGATGGTCAGCCCGAGCACCGCGCCGGTCCAGTTGACACCGTGGAACATCGAGGACAGGCTCTTGTGCGGGCTTTGGAAGAACATCAGGATGCCGGCGACCAGCGCGGCGGAAAGATAGGTCAAAAACAGGCTTGCAAACGGGTTTGCATCCGACGGGGTCGACTTGGTTACAATATTATAGAAGACGTTTGATACGACGATGATCACAATGGGAAGCACGTAGCCCAGCATGGCATTCCATCCTTGTCCGTTTATTTTGATTGGCCGTTTTTATTTATCATAGTACATCCCCGCCGGTTTGTCAATGCGGGGCGGATTTTATTCAAAACCGGTGCAAAGTGAAGAATGGCCGCGAAAACATCCGGATTTCGAAGCAAAACCGGGAACAAACCGGTCTGAATACAGAAAATCGGACACATTTTGCTAAAAAGCTTGACTTTTTCCTGAAAAAACACTATAGTTAAACTTGTCTTTTTATGCATCTGGCCGTGTACGCATATCCCTGCCCGCCTAAAGACGTTGGCTGCTTTGAAGAAAAGCCTTTTGCGGGGGCGGCAAACCGGATATGTGGCCTTTTGTCCCGTTTTCCTGCCAAAATAGAATGTCTTCACCCCACGCCCGGTCTCCCGGACGGCGGGGTCTTCTTGAGTGCATGGAAAAAATGGGCTTCCGAAAGGACAGAATAACAATCCGCAAAGGGGGATGCAGGATGGAAAACATCATCCGTTTAAGAAATCTGGTCGCGGAGTACGACGGGGAACGTGTACTGAACGACATCAGTCTGGATATCCGGGACAAGGAATTCGTCACGCTGCTTGGCCCGTCCGGCTGCGGCAAAACGACGACGCTGCGCATCATCGGCGGCTTTCTGCAGCCGAAACAGGGGGATGTGCTGTTCGAGGGCAAGCGCATCAACGCGCTGCCGCCCTATAAACGGCAGGTCAACACGGTGTTCCAGCGGTACGCGCTGTTCCCGCACCTGAACGTGTTCGAAAACATCGCGTTCGGGCTGCGCATCAAGAAGCTGCCTGAAAAGGAAATCATCCGGCTCGTCGGCGAGATGCTCGCACTTGTGGGCCTGAATGGATATGAAAAGCGGAACGTGGGACATCTGTCCGGCGGGCAGCAGCAGCGCGTCGCGATCGCCCGCGCGCTGGTCAACCATCCGAAGGTGCTGCTGCTGGACGAGCCGCTCGGCGCTTTGGACCTCAAGCTGCGCAAAGGGATGCAGGTGGAGCTCAAGCGCATTCAGCAGAGCATGGAGATCACCTTCATCTACGTCACGCACGACCAGGAGGAGGCGCTCACCATGTCGGACACCGTCGTGGTCATGAAGGACGGCAACATCCAGCAGATCGGCACGCCGCAGGACATCTACAACGAGCCGACCAACGCGTTTGTCGCCGATTTCATCGGCGAAAGCAACATCATCGACGGCATCATGCACGAGGATTTCCTCGTCGAGTTCGCCGGTCAGAAGTTCGAATGCGTCGACAAGGGCTTCGGTAAGATGCAGCTGGTCGACGTGGTCATCCGGCCGGAGGATATCCGGCTGCTGCCGCCACAGGAGGGCGACATCTCGGGCGTTGTGGAATCGGTCATCTTCAAGGGCGTGCACTACGAGATGATCATCGACGCCTGCGGCTACAAGTGGACCGTGCATTCCACGCTGTGCGAGGAGCCGGGCGCGATTGTCGGCATGCATGTCAAGCCGTTCGACATCCACATCATGCACAGGATGGAGGAGGAATGATATGAAATCCAAGATGATCTCCCTGCCCTACCTGATCTGGATGCTGGTCTTCACGATTGTGCCGCTCGGCCTTGTCGTGTTCTTCGCGTTCACGACGCCGGAAGGCCAGTTCACACTGGACAACCTGACGAACGCCGGCCAGTACATTTCGGTGCTGCTGCGCTCGATCTGGCTGGCGCTGATCGCCACGGCTATCTGCCTGCTGATCGCCTACCCGCTTTCCTACATCCTGTCGCGGATGCATGTGAACCGGCAGCGCACCTTCATCATGCTGGTCATGCTGCCGATGTGGATCAACTTTCTGCTGCGCACCTATGCGTGGATGACACTGCTCGAAAACAATGGACTCATCAACCGGTTCTTCGGCCTGTTCGGGCTAGGTCCGTTCAACCTGATCAACACCGAGGGCGCGGTCGTGCTGGGCATGGTGTACAACTACCTGCCGTTCATGATCCTGCCGCTCTACTCGATCCTTACCAAGATCGACAACAGCCTGATTGAGGCCGCGCAGGACCTCGGCGCGCCGTCGCGGAAGGTGTTCGCGAAGGTGGTCATCCCGATGAGCATGCCGGGCATCACAACCGGCATCACGATGGTGTTTGTGCCGGCCATCAGCACCTTCATCATCTCGCGGATGCTCGGCGGCGGCTCGAACCTGCTGATCGGCGACCTGATCGACCTGCAGTTTTTGGGCAACGCGTACAATCCGAACCTCGGCGCGGCCATCTCCCTGGTGCTGATGGTGCTGATTTTATTGTTTATGAGCATCGTCAACCAGTTCGACGATGAGAGAACGGAGGGGATGCTGTTATGAGGAAAAGAAAACATCTCTCCCGCGCCTATGTGGGGCTGGTCATGGCGTTCCTGTACCTGCCGATCGTTATCCTGATCGTCTATTCGTTCAACGCCTCCAAAAGCCGCAGCCTGTGGACCGGCTTTACGCTGGACTGGTATAAAAAACTGTTTTCAAATGAAATGATTGTGGGCTCCCTGCTGGTCACGCTGGCCGTCGCAGTCATCGCCTCGGTGGTGGCCACGGTCATCGGCACATTGGCCGCCATCGGCATCAGCAATATGAAGAAGCGCACCCGCTCGGTGGTCATGAACATGACCTATGTGCCGATCCTGAACCCGGAGATCGTGACCGGCGTCGCGCTGATGCTGCTGTTCGTCTTCTTTAAAAACTTTCTGCACTTCGAATTCGGCCTGGTCACGCTCGCGCTCGCGCACATCACCTTCTGTACGCCGTATGTGATCCTGAATGTGATGCCGAAGCTGCGGCAGATGGACAAATACCAGCTCGAAGCGGCCGCGGACCTCGGCTGCAATCCCCGGCAGACCTTCTTCAAGGTGGTCATTCCAGAGATCATGCCGGGCATCATCGCGGGTTTTCTGATGGCGTTCACCTATTCGCTGGACGACTTCATCATCAGCTATTTCACAAGCGGCCCGACCACCCAGCCCTTAAGCGTCACGATTTTCTCGATGACCCGCCGAAAGGTCAGCCCGGAGATCAACGCGCTTTCAACCATCATCTTTGTTGTGGTGCTGCTGGTGCTTCTCATCATGAACATCCGCGACGCCCGCAAGGAGCAGCAGGAAAAGAAGAAGCGGAGGGAACTGAAATGCGAAGATTTCTGAGTCTGTTCCTGGCATTCCTCTGCCTGTTTTCTTTCCTGCCGCTGACGCTCGGTTCGGCCGAAATCCCGGTGGACGACGCCGGCTACTACCAGAAATTCAAGGGGCAGAACGTCTCGATCAACGTCTACAACTGGGGAGAATACATGTCGGTCAACGACCCGGATGTGCTCGACGTCAAGAAGGAATTTGAAGCCCTGACCGGCATCCAGGTCAACTATTCGACCTTCGCGTCGAACGAGGAGCTGTACGCCAAGATGAAGAGCGGCGCGGCCGACTACGACATCATCATCCCATCCGACTACATGATCGCGCGCATGATTGAGGAGGATATGATCGAGCCGCTGGACTTCTCTCTGATCCCGAACACCAAATACATTGACGAAGATTTTCTCAACATGGATTATGACCCGGACAACGCCTACAGCGTGCCGTACACCTGGGGTGTCGTCGGCATCGTGTACAACAGGACGATGGTGGACGAAAACGACCCCATCGACAGCTGGGAGATCCTCTGGGATGAAAAATATCTCGGACAGATCCTGATGTTCGACAACTCCCGCGACGCGTTCGCCATCGCGATGAAGAAGCTCGGCTATTCCCTGAACACCACCGATGAAAAGGAGATCCGCGAAGCGACCGAGGAGCTCAAGAAGCAGAAGCCGGTCGTACAGGCCTATGTCATGGATGAAATCTTTGACAAGATGGGCGGCGGAGAGGCCGTGTTCGCCCCGTACTATGCGGGCGACGCCCTGACCATGATGTCAGAGAACGAGGATCTCGCGTTCTCGATCCCAAAGGAGGGCACCAACCGGTTTGTGGACGCGATCTGCATCCCGAAGGGAGCCAAGAACCGGGAAGCCGCGCACATGTTCATCAATTTCCTGCAGGAGCCGCAAATCGCGCTCGCGAACTGCGAATACATCGGCTATTCGACGCCGAACACCGGCGCGTTCGCGCTGCTCGACGATGAGACAAGGAACAACCCGGTCGCCTATCCGCCGGCCGATGTCCTTGCCAAGACCGAAAGCTTCAAGAATCTGCCGAAGGCCGCCAACAAGCTGATGGACGAATGCTGGACGCAGATCAAATCGGTCGGCGCGCAGGTCAACCCATGGATGATGCCGGCCCTGCTGCTCGGATGCATCGCGCTGTCAGCCGCCATCACGATTTACCGGCGCATCCGGCGGGGGCGTGACGGGATGTTTTAATCCATGGGAATTTAAAGACTGAACACTGCCCCAGACAGTAAGCTCCGCACCGATCTGCTGTGATCTGCCGCGCAAGGCCATATCGTTCAAATATAGGGACAAGAGCCGCTTCGACAGGGTGATCGAAGCGGCTCTTGTCTTTTTTGGGGCTCTTGCTGTGGGTAAAAAGGCAGGTACTGTTGCAGGCTGCATCGGAGAGTATTGGTGCCGCCTGCCTATAGGATATATCAGCTTTTGGGATGCTGACAATTAGAACGCAACATTCGCTTTATACGCTTCTCTCAAAAAGTCAGCGGACAGTCTTTTATCCATGATATTGTTGAAATGTTATCGAGCTGTACAAAAGCTCCTCTACATTGGTATCCACTGAAATATGCTCCGGTATGTAGACAATCATGTCTGGATAATACTGCATCTCTTTTAGAATACTGCGCATAATCTTCTTTCTGTCCAGAGAGAAAATCCCAAAGGTGCGCTGAACCCAGACACTTGCCTCACCTGATTTCGGGTAAGTGATATCCAGGTTGGTTTCATTGAAGGTATCATCGGTATAGATATCAATATAGATGTTATCGCTTCCCTCTGCCTGCCGATAGAGAATATCCGCTCCACAGCCATCTTCTACATTGAAATGGAGCGTGTAAACCGAATCCAATGTAATACGGCGCGGCAGGATGCGGTCACTCTCAAACGCTGTGCTAAATTCCTGAACCGTATCGTTGATTCCCAGCGGCAGACAGATCAGAAGACCCAGAAAACTGATGGCCAGCGTGATGGAGAGAACCATGCTGAGTTTTTTAATCATCGCGTATACACCTCTTTTGCAACTGTTTTCTGAAAGTGATTTTTATACTGCGCCTTGCCGAACCGAATCAAACGGCGGGAGCAGCAGTATATAAAAATACCAAGCAGTCCGCCCAGGCAGATCAACGCAATGCACAGGAAAAAGACTGCGAAGGAAAAGTACAGGGATACAAATCCAAGGGTTGCCGCAGCCGCAATCATGCCGCCAAGTCCGCCGAGTATAAATGCCGCCGCCGTAACTGCAAGAAATCCAAACAGGCAGACAAGAAAAAATGTCAGGATAGCCAGCAGCCCAATCAGCAGCACATATCCACATGCTTTCAGCAGGGATTTCAGAATCCGTTTGAGCCGCTGGATCGGATGGAACTTCCACTCCTTCTTCTTCAGGGCATCCACGCCCTCGGAGATTCCATGAATCCCCCTGCCGATGCCGTCCGCGGCGGCATGCGCGCCCTTTGCCACCGTCTTGGCTCCCTTTTGGGCTGTTCGTTTGACTGCCTCGATTTCCATGGTGTTGCGAAAGGCCTTTGTCTTCTTCTCTTCCCGGTATTCCTCAAGGAACTGTTCGGCAATGACCTGCGGGTCCCCCAGCTTCGCCGAGATCTCCAGATCCGTTTTATTCCGGCGCCTGCCATCCTCAAAATACTCACCGTAATCCCGCAGGATGTCGTCCACCTCTTCGCGGGAGAGCTGTTTTTTCAGATAAGCTTCCAGCTTCAGCAGATACTCTTCTTTATTCATTCCGCTCTTCCTTTCTCTTCATGTTCCCCATTCAGAATATCGTTGACCATCATCGAGAACGCCTTCCAGTCCTCTTTGAGCGATCCCAGATAGCCCTGTCCCCTTTCGGTGATGTGATAATATTTGCGGGCCGGGCCGATGGTGCTTTCCTTCAAATAGGTGACAACATATTCCTCCTTGGTCAGCCTTCTCAGAATCGGGTAGACCGTCCCCTCATTGATGTCGGTATAGGAGGCGATATTCTGTACGATCTCATATCCATACATATCCTGACGGGAGATCAGCGCCAGGACGCACATCTCAATGACGCCTTTCCGAAATTGTGTGTTCATGCCATCCCTCCTTGATGTATCTATTATAGCACACTATTATGCATTGCACAATACCTAATATAAAATAATACTGTTTTTTATTTGCATCTGGATTGTTCTTTCTTGATCATTTTAATTATATAAGCAAAGTGCCGTACCGCGACATTCCATGTGGTACAGCACTTTTTTATTTCTATCTGTTCTTTTCCCATTCTGTATATGTTTCCTCATATCGTTTCAGGACCTTCTGCCGCGCCTTTTGGAGCACCGCTTCGTCAATGTCCAGATAAATGCAGGTCTGACAACGCCCCTGAACATCCAACAGGACTTCATCTAAGGTACAGCTCTTTTCTAATGTCCAATAAACGCAAACATGATTTTCACACTGTATATAGATTGTCCTCTCGCTTCAGTCATCTTTGGGATAATATTGCCCTGCACTATATGCTATTATAAAAAAGCATACTGATCTCTGAACGAAAGGGCAATCGTATGAAGCTTTATGATTATCATGGTGTATTCAATCGTTCTGGAAAACGCATTCGTCTTGCAAGAAAAAGGCTGAATTGGTCACAGGAACTGCTGGCCGCAAGAATACAATTAAATGGTCTGAATATCGATCAAAATGCCGTCAGCCGTGCTGAAAACGGTAAGCGTTGCATTCCCGACTTTGAGCTGCCGTTCTATGCGGATGCACTGGGTGTCAGCATTCTGTGGCTGCTTGACTTGGAAGACTGACTCCATCATGCGGATGCAAGACCGATGTTATCCAATGAGAACAGCCGACAAAAAGGCACAGAGCAATCTGCTCTGTGCCTTTTGAAACGTATGGTTTTATTTACTGCTGAGCGCCGCCGGCGTTTCTGCCGCAGCACTGTTTGTACTTCTTGCCGCTGCCGCACGGGCACGGATCGTTGCGTCCGATCTTTTTGCCCTTCTTGACCGTCTTGTTTTCCGGCTCCGCATCGTCGCCGTGGGACGCCACGGTCGGCTTCGCAACCTGTTCGCGCTGCGGCTCCTCTTCCTTGCGGAGCTGTACGGTCAGCAGCATCTTGACGGTGTCCTCGCGGATCGACGCAACCATCTGGTCGAACATCTCGAAGCCTTCGAGACGGTACTCAACCACCGGGTCGCGCTGTGCATAGGAGCGCAGGTAGATGCCCTTGCGCAGCTCATCCATGGCGTCGATGTGGTCCATCCACTTGGAATCGACGTTCCGAAGCAGGATGACACGCTCAAGCTCGCGCATGACCTGAGCGCCGAAGCTCTCTTCCCGCGTCTCATAAAGCTCCATCGCGCGGTCAAGCAGCATCTGCTTGATGTCGTCCTTCGACGCGTCGGCAAGCTCCTGTGTGGTGTAGACAAGATCCTCGTCGGTGGTCAGCCAGCCCAGGAAATGCGCCTTGAGTCCGGCCAGGTTCCAGTCGTCGTGGATCTCGGTATCCGCGACATACTGGTCCACCGTAGCGGTGATGTACTCCTTGATCATCTGGACGATGTTGTCCTTGATGTCGTCGCCGTCCAGCACCTTGCCGCGCTGTCCGTAGATGATCTCACGCTGGCGGTTCATGACGTCGTCGAACTGCAGGACATTTTTACGGATGCCGAAGTTGCGGCCCTCGACCTTGCGCTGCGCGCTTTCGATCGAATTGGACAGCATCTTGTTTTCAATCGGGGTATCCTCTTCGACGCCCAGCGTTTCCATCATGTTCTGCAGGCGTTCGCCGCCGAACAGGCGCATCAGGTCGTCTTCGAGCGAGAGGTAGAAACGGGTTGCACCCGGGTCTCCCTGACGGCCGGCACGTCCGCGCAGCTGGTTGTCGATACGGCGGGACTCATGCCGCTCGGTGCCCAGGATAAACAGTCCGCCCGCTTCCCGGACCTTTTCGGCCTCATCCTTGATCTCTTCTTTATATTCATCGTTGTATTTCTTGAAGGTTTCACGCGCATTCAGGATCTCCTCATCGTCGGTCTCGGAGAAGCCGGTCGCCTCGCCGATCAGATAATCCTCAAAGCCCTCCTTGCGCATCCGGGCCTTTGCCAAAAATTCCGCGTTTCCGCCGAGCATGATGTCAGTACCGCGTCCGGCCATATTCGTCGCGATGGTGACCGCGCCGAATTTACCTGCCTGCGCGATGATCTCGGCCTCTTTTTCATGGTACTTCGCGTTCAGGATTTCATGCCTGATGCCGCGTTTCTTGAGCATTGAGCCGAGCAGCTCGGACTTCTCAATCGAAATCGTACCGACCAGAACCGGCTGGCCCTTTTCATGGCACTCCTCAATCTGCTCGATGACGTTCAAGAATTTGCCCTTCTCGGATTTAAAGACGGCATCCGGATAGTCCGCCCTCTGAATCGGCCGGTTGGTCGGAATCTCAATGACATCCAGTTTATAGATTTCACGGAACTCGCCCTCCTCGGTCAATGCCGTACCGGTCATACCGGAGAGCTTGTCGTACATTCTGAAGTAGTTCTGGAAGGTGATGGTCGCCAGCGTTTTGGATTCGCGCTCGACCTTGACGTTCTCCTTCGCCTCGATGGCCTGATGCAGGCCCTCGTTGTAGCGGCGGCCGAGCATCAGTCGTCCGGTGAACTCATCGACGATGATGACCTCGCCGTCCTTGACGACATAGTCGATATCCTTCTTCATGATGCCGTGCGCCTTGATCGCCTGGTTGATGTGGTGCTGTAAGGTGATGTTGTCCGCATCGGACAGGTTTTCAACGCCGAAGTATTCCTCAGCCTTCTTGACGCCGGCCTTGGTCAGCGTTGCGGTTTTGGCCTTCTCATCGACGATGTAGTCGCCCTCGTACTGCTCGTCGTTGTCCTCCTTGTCGTTGAGCTCCTTGACCTTGACGAGCTTCAGGGTAGACGCGAAATGGTCCGCAACTTTGTAGAGGTCGGTGGACTTGTCGCCCTGTCCGGAGATGATCAGCGGAGTTCTGGCCTCGTCGACCAGAATCGAGTCAACCTCGTCGACGATGGCGTAACGGAAGCCGCGCTGCACTTTGTCCTTTTTATAGATGACCATGTTGTCTCTCAGATAATCGAAGCCAAATTCGTTGTTGGTGCCGTAGGTGATGTCCGCGTTGTAGCTTTCACGGCGCTGGTTGTTGTCAAGGCCGTGGACGATCAGTCCGACATTCAGTCCCAGATAGCGGTAGACCTTGCCCATCCATTCGGAGTCGCGGCGGGCCAGATAGTCGTTGACCGTGACGATATGTACGCCGCGGCCCTCCAATGCGTTCAGGTAGGCCGGCAGGGTCGCCACGAGGGTTTTACCTTCACCGGTTTTCATCTCTGCGATACGTCCCTGATGCAGGACGATGCCGCCGATGATCTGAACCGGGAAGTGCTTCATGCCCAGCACCCTCCATGCTGCCTCACGGCAGGTGGCGAACGCATCGGGCAGGATGTCATCCAGCGTTTCTCCGTTTGCGAGCCGCTCCTTGAGCTTTGCGGTCATCGAACGCAGCTCGCTTTCGGACATCTTATCGTATTCGGCCTCTTTATCCAGCACCTTCTGCACGATGGGCTGGATTCTCTTCAGTTCCTTTTTGGAATAGGAGCCGAATATCTTTTCTAACATTCCCATTTGTAGTCACCTCAAGAAAATTCAAGATTTATGTTAAATATCCTCTGTACTTAATTGCGCCGCTAGTTTTCATTGGCACAGCCCAAAGCTGAACCCGCAAGTGGATACGCAATCGCTTTTCAACAGCACGCCGCAGATTGGGGCGAACCGTTTTCGCTACAAGCAATATTTCGCATGCTACTATTCTACTAGAAACACAGAAACTTGTCAAACAATTGCGCCAACTTTATTGGATTTTTTTTATGAATTCTGGAAATCCCCCCTGTCTTGAGTTTGGTTACAACGCACAAAAACATTGGGACAGGACGGCACACCGTCATTTCATTTTCATCCCTTCCGCCGGATTTCATCCGCACTGCCGCTTTCGAAGTGTCATTCTCCTGAGGTGCCGAAAATCATTCCCATCAACACGCATCCGTTTTCAAAGCACAGTCATTCCAAGTACAGAGCATCATTTTTAATCACCACGTATCCACCTTCGAAGCACTGTCATTTCAGGCGCTGAGCATGATTCCAATCGCCGTGCCCGCTTTCGAATCACAGTCATTCCAAGTACAGAGCATCATTTTAATCACCATGTATCCGCCTTCGAAGCACGCCATTTCAGGAGCTGGGCATGATTCCAATCGCCGCGCCCGCTTTCGAATCACAGTCACCCCAGGAGCCAAGCATTAACCTGAGCACCGTGCGCCCGCTTTCAAAACATAACCCTCTTAGGAAATCAGGAATTATTTTAATTACGATGCTTCCAATTCTCTGTCTCCGAAGGCTTGGTACACCGGCTAACTCCGTCCGTACTTGTTGGTGAACGCTTTATCGAAGAACGTGACCTCCTTCCAAAACTGAGACACAAAACAGCCCGGGCGGCAGCAATACCGCCCGGGGCCGTTTAACCATCCATCAGATCGTTTGATTTTTATATATCGTTTTCACGCGGGATTCATACGCTTGACCGTTCCATGACTCTCTACCGCTCGTAGAGGGTGCGTCCCTCTTTATCGGTCCTGAGAATCTTGATCTGCCTGATCTCATCGGGATGCACCTTGAGCGGATTGCGGTCCAGAAATACAAGATCCGCGAGCTTACCCGCTTTCAGGGAGCCTTTGCGGCCCTCCTCAAAATACTGGTATGCCGCGTTGATCGTGACGGCTTTCAGCGCTTCCAATGGCGAAATCTTCTCCTGCTCTCCCAGAATCACGCCGCCCCGGGTTACGCGGTTGACCGCACACCAGATGGTCATCAGCATATCCGGCGGCAGAACCGGGGAATCCTGATGGAAGGTGAAAAGCTCGCCGTCCCTGACGGCGCTTGCGGCCGGACTGATCTTCGACGCGCGCTTCAGGCCGAAATTCTTGATGTGGACATCTCCCCAGTAGTAGACGTGCGCGACAAAAAAGGATGCGATGATCTTCAGCCGGCGCATTTCGGGCAGCTGATCCGGCTGTGCAAGCTGCGCATGGATCATCACCGGACGGATATCCTTCTGTTCCCCGCTTTCCTCCATTGCGGCGCGGTAGGAATCGATCATCTGTGCGGCTGCCGCGTCGCCGTTGCAGTGTACGAGGATCTGTTTGCCCTCGCTCAGCGCGGTCTTCATGAAATCTCTGACCTGCGCGTCCTGATGCACCGGGTAGCCCTTGTAATCCCCTTCCCCCAGATACGGCGTCTGCATCCATGCGGTGCAGCCCTGCGGTGAACCGTCCAGGAAGATCTTATACCCGCCGATCCGCAGATGGTTTCGATAATTCCGATAGTCCGGATGATCCTCCACCACCTGCCGGCTGTCCACAAGGTCTGCGTAACAGACCGTGTCCAGCACCAAATCTCCTTCGTCGGACATCCGTTTGAGCATCTCCCAGTTATGCGTTTTGGTCAATCCATCCTGCACGGTTGCAATGCCGTAGCTCAGATAGATCTCCTGCGCCTCCTTCAGCTGTTTGACGGCCTGTTCATCGGGACAGGGCGGTATTTTCGCCACACAGGAGGTAAACGCGTTTTCCTCCAGATATCCGTTCGGCTCATCCGAGCCTTCACACCGGCCGATCACGCCGCCCTGCGGATCCTCTGTTTCGGCGGTGACGTCCAGCTTCTCGAGCGCCTTGGAATTCGCAACCCCCATATGCCCTGAAGCATGCGTGACGACAAGCGGATGATCCGGGCAGGCTTCATCCAGCAAGGCCTTGGTCGGATGTTCGCGCTCCTCCAAAAATTCCGGATCATATCCAAACGCCGTGATCCACTGCCCCTCGGGGATCTTGTGCTCCTCTTTGAACTGCTGCACACGCTCCTTGATCTCATCGAAGCTGCCGGCTCCGTTCAGGTTGACCGAACCGAGCGTGCTCGCCATCCCGGTGAGATGGCTGTGCGCATCGATAAACGCGGGAAGCAGGGTTTTGCCTTTCAGGTCGACCGTCTTGGCATAAGGGCCTGCGGCCCTCTGCACCTCTTCGAGCGTGCCGGTCCGCTTGATGACGGAACCCTCCACCAGCATCGCTTCCGCATAGAGCGGCTCCTCCATTGTGATGATATCTCCGCCATAATAAATGGTAGACGACAAAGTAATCTCCTCCTTTTGAGATGATCTCCTATCCTTATTATATTGTGATTTCAGCGGAAATAACAGCCCGTGTGTAAAATAGGATTGGATTTTTTCTCAAAATGGTGTAAACTGAAAGAAAAAACAAACGGAGGTATTCATTTGCGTAAGACCATCGGGATTCTGGCCCATGTGGACGCGGGCAAAACCACCCTGTCCGAACAGGTCCTGTTCCATGCTCATGCGATCCGCACGCGAGGCCGCGTGGACCATCAGGACGCGTTTCTGGATACGGACGGCATTGAAAAGCGCCGCGGCATCACCATCTTCTCGAATCAGGCGGTGTTTACCCGCGGCGGCGATACCTTTTACTGGGTGGATACGCCGGGCCACGTCGATTTCAGCGCCGAGATGGAACGCGCCGTCGGCATCATGGACGCGGCCGTGCTGGTCGTCAGCAGCGTCGAGGGCATTCAGGGCCACACCGCGGCGGTCTGGAAGCTGCTGCTCGAGCATCGGGTTCCTACCTTTCTGTTCCTCAACAAAACCGACCGTGCCGGCGCCGCCCCCGAACGGGTCCTCAGCGATCTGCAAACCCGCTTTTCCGCTGAGGTCGTACCGTTCTCACCGCTCGACCAGCCGGACTCCATAACAACGGCGCTTGCCGAATCGATTGCCGAACGCGACGAGAGGCTGTTTGAGCTTTATTTAAAGGAAGGCTACCGCCCGGACATCTGGCTTGAAACCGCGCGGGAGATGGTTCGGGAGGGCCGCCTGTTCCCGTGCTTCTCCGGCTCGGCCCTGAACGACGAAGGCGTCCGGGAATTTCTGGACTGGCTGTGCGCGCTCACCACATGGGAAGCCCATGCGGAATCCGAAGGCGTACCGTTCGCCGGGCAGGTTTACAAAATCCGGCACGACAGGCAGGGCAGCCGGCTGACCTTTCTCAAGGTGCTGCGCGGCGGATTCCGAGTAAAGGACACCCTGCGCGTGTCGGGCAGGGATGGCGGCGAAACGGCGGAGAAGGTCAACGAAATCCGCATCTACAACGGGGCGCAGTATACACAGACCGATAGGGCCATGCCCGGAGACCTGTGCGCGGTGACCGGCCTGTCACATCCATTGCCCGGAGATTTTATCGGGGAAACCCTGTCGCGCGGCAGTTTTGCGTGCCATCCGGCCCTGACGGCGCGGGTCCTCTTCCCCGAAGATGTTCCGGCCCGCACGGTGCTCGGTTATTTCCGCATCTTGGAGGATGAGGACCCGATGCTGCATGTGGGCTTCGAGGAAGCGCTCTCTCAGATCACCATACAGGTTATGGGGGACATCCAGCTTGAGGTGCTCGCGGAGATCGTCCGCGAGCGGTTCGGCCTGCCCGTCTCGTTTGGTGAATGTGAGATCTTATATAAAGAAACCATCGCGGCCCCGGTCGTCGGCTACGGCCACTTCGAACCGCTGCGCCATTACGCCGAGGCGCATCTGCTGCTGGAACCGGCCCAGCGCGGCAGCGGCGTCACCTTCGCGTCCGCCTGTCCGACCGACCTGCTGGACCGGCAGTACCAAAACCTGATACGAACCCATGTGCTGGAGAAGGAACACAAAGGCGTGCTGACCGGGTCGGCGCTGACCGATGTGAAGATCACCCTGCTGACCGGGCGGGCGCATCTCAAGCACACCGAGGGCGGGGATTTCCGGCAGGCGGTTTACCGCGCCGTCCGCCAGGGGCTGATGCGCGCCCAGAGCCTGCTGCTCGAACCGTACTACGCATTCCGCATCGAAGCCGAAAGCGGGCATGCCGGCCGCATCCTGTCGGATATCCAGCAGCTGCACGGCAGCTTCGACCCGCCTCAAATCCTGGAGGACCGCGCCGTGATCTGCGGACGCGCGCCGGCCTCGACCATGATGAGCTACAGCCGGACCTTCAGCGCGTTCACGCGTGGAAAGGGCGTGCTGAACCTCAGCTTCGACGGCTACGAGCCCTGCCACAACCAGAACGAGGTTGTCTCGATGACCGGCTACGACTGCCTGGGCGACACGGAGAACACGCCGGATTCGGTCTTCTGCGCCAAGGGCGCCGGCTATCTTGTCAAATGGGACGAGGTGGAAAAGCACGTGCACTGCGACAAGGTATATCCGGGATAAAAAGGGAAGCTGCGATACATCGTCCGGCAAACAAGCTTGACAGCTGCTGCGGTTCTTCCCGCGCGCCGTGCGGCTGCATATATTTCAGAAACGCCAAAAAACAAAGAACCCCCGCCCGTATCCCTGTATACAGGAATACGGGCGGGGGTTTCCCGATGGTAGTCGGATATACTTCTTACAGAGCGGTTACGATGCCGGCAGTTCCAGATCTTCCAACAACGTGATGGATGGAAAATCGTACGCTTCACCGTCTTCGGTTGGAATCCACAGAATCTGATAAACCAGCAGACGGCTGCCGCATACGGAGAAGCACAGCTGATCGATTTTGCCCATTATCCGTCCATCCAGATTTACCAGAACCTCAGGTTCGCTGTCATCCTGACGGTCAAGCAGAACCTCCTGGCTGTCCCCGTCATAGATCAGCACCCTTCCTTCATGAACGCCGACGATTCTCTGGCGCGGGGCGGTGATGCGGATTCTGTTTTCCAGCACCTGATCCTGCATAAGCAGTTCGGTCAGGCAGTCCCCCGCATGCTGTCCCATCGGAAGTGATGACGTCCAGCTGCAGGAATTGTAGACCCAGTTCGACTGCAGCAGAAGGCCGCCCTCCAGCGATAGAAAGGTCGGATACCGGTCCTCTTCAAAGTCCACGGAGAAGTTTTCCAGCGCCTTGCCGTCCGGCGGCAGGGCCATGATCTTCATGTCGTCCTCCAGCGTCAGGAAGTAAACCGTATCGTCTTTCACGTCCAGGATGCGGTCGTATTCGCGGTATTCATAGAAACAGGGAACCTTCCATTCGCTGTTGTAAACATCGACAAAATATTCATATGGATCTTCTCCATCCGAAACGGATAATGCTTCAAACAAGCTGCCGGGTTCTTCCTCCCAGTCGTCCTCTTTCGGCGAGCGGGAGAATAAAAACGCCCAGTCACCGTCGGAAACCAGCGCATACTCCTGCGGCACATAATCCCAATCCCCGGCAAAGGACGACAGGTTTTTCTGATACTTGAGCTTTTGCGCCATCTCTCTGGCAGAATAAAACCTGTTATCGGACAGCTTGTTCAGATAAAGCTGCGGATAATCCGAATCCCTGTAGCTTTCCTCATAGACCAGCAGATAGTCGTCGTCCGCTTTCATGCAGGTCACATCGGGAATGGGATAGACGTCGGAGGGCTTGCCATCCTTGTCAAACCGCGCGACATCCGATTGGGTGGCGACAAAGATGGAATCCGAATTTACCGCAATCGCGTAGATCTGTTCATGCAGCTCCCGGATGACCTCGCCATTCCGATAAATCGCGCCCGGGCATCCATAATTGTTGATATAGTAAACGTCCTTGCCGTCATAGGCGCTGAGATGGTCGGTGATCTCGACATGCAGACCATCGCCGGCGGCCTCCTCGATGGGAACACAGCCGGTCAGGCCCAGCAGCAGCACCGCCGACAGCAGAACGGGCAGTATCTGTTTGTACAATGGAACCTCCTCCTCATCTCTGCAGAGCAAAGGAAACAACCTTTCCATCGGATGCACGGATGCGAAGCTGAGGGCCGCCGCCCGCAGTATCCTCGGAAAGGGAATAGGACACGATCCACTCGTCCCCCTCCTGCAAAGCCGTCACCTGATAGCCTTCAAAGGTGCTCTTGCAGTTTTCCAGCACATAGGCATGTGCAATTTCCAATGCCTGTTCTTTATTTTCAACCGGTTCGGCAGCACTGGCCGCAGATGCAGTCTGAGACTGCCCGTCTGTTTCCGGCCGGGAGCTCGTCTCGCCTTCGCTGCATCCGGACAGCGGCAGGCAAACGCTGAGCAGCACCGCACACAGGAAGAACGATTTCTTATGATCTTTCATAGAACATATCCCCTTTCTGTACCGCATGATCGTCACATGGCAGGTTCTTCACATCAATCCTTTGCTCTTTACAATATGAACGATGTTAAACCAATTTTACTACAATATTTGAAGGATTGCAATGGAAACTTCGGTTTTCCACGGATTATAAAGAGAACATAGGGGAAACACCATTCATCTTCCATTGCGTGACCGCAACCACAGCAGGGCGCACACGTACTACCTCATATTGAGAAATAACGGTTCCGTTATCTATATTTTAAAAAGACCAGATTTTTTGATGATCCGCAGACATGATCAGAAAACGGTGCAGGGTAAATTGTAAACCATATTTTTATAAATGGGTTGACAATACGCTTTTTCATCCTGTATAATGGAAACAAGAAATAGGAGGGGAAATTGCCATGAAAACGAGAAATTTGATTCTGATCGCGCTGTTTGCGGCCATCACAGCGGTTTTTGCCCAGATTGTCATCCCATTGCCGTTCACGCCGGTTCCGTTCACAATGTCGTTGTTTGCGGTCTTCCTGACCGGCGTGGTACTCGAAAAGAAAGCGGCGTTTGCCGTTCAGGCTGTTTATCTGCTGCTGGGACTTGTCGGCGTGCCTGTCTTCGGTGGATTTACCGGCGGTCCCGGCATCCTGTTCGGCGTCACCGGCGGATATCTGATCGCTTATCCGCTGATGTCCTTTTTGACCGCCTGGATTCCAGAGCTGCTGCACCGCAAAAACTTCGGCACCTACATCCTCGGCATGCTCGCGGGACTACTGGTCTGCTATGTACTGGGCACCATCTGGCTGGCAGTCGCTGCAAAAACAGGACTGTGGCAGGCGGTGCTGACCGGTGTGGCGCCGTTTGTGCTGTTAGATCTGGTCAAGGTCGCGTGCAGCGCGGGGCTTGGGCTTGCTTTGCAGAAGGCGCTGAAGGCGGCGAAGCTGGCATGATCCGTCTGCGCCACCACCATCTGATGTGTATGCACACCTATTCCGGCACCGGCTACAGCGGGGAATTCTGCCGCAACATGGAACGCATCCTGCAAACGCTCCGGCAGAATCCGGATACGGCGGTCATGCTGTCGGCAGCGTGCGACGACATCTGCGGCGCCTGCCCGAACCGCATCGGCGGCCGGTGTAGGGAGGAAGCGTCCATCCAAAAACGGGATGCGAAGGTTGCCGCCTTTTTTAACTGCGGCGGCGATATCCAAACGACCTATCGCCAGCTGCTGGATAAAATCGGCCCTGCATTTTCGAAGCTGACCGATGTGTCACAGGTCTGTCATCGATGTGAATTTTATGAGCTCTGCAACGCGGTTCTGCCAAAAAAGCTTCTGTAACTCGCACGGCGGAATGGGAAGCCGGAACCGTTCAAGCTTCAAAATTCTGATAAAAAACGCGTCTCCATAAAACATCAAATTGATCCGTTGAAATTGTTACGATATTCAACATTGTTTTTGTCAAAAGTTCTTCCACAGAATTTCGATGGCCGCACAAATTGGCTGTATAAACGTCCACCATTTTACAGATACTACAGTTAGAGAAAAATGAACTCTAAATATATCAATCTTCAAATTCTGTAAATATGGAGGAACTCGAAATATGAAGGCCACAGGAATAGTCAGACGCATCGATGATCTGGGCCGCGTTGTGATTCCGAAAGAGATCCGGCGTACCATGAGAATCCGAGAAGGCGACCCATTGGAGATATATACCGACAACGACGGCGAAGTGATTTTTAAAAAGTATTCCCCGATTGGGGAGCTTGCATCCTTCGCCTCCCTTTATGCCGATGTGCTTTACAAGACCGGCGGGCATCCGGTGGTTGTCTGCGACAACGACAATGTCATATCGGTCGCCGGACTGCCGAAAAAAGAACTGATCGAACGCAGGGTATCCACCCATCTCGAAGAGCTGATGGAATCCCGGCGCAACTACATCTACACCGCCGAAGAGCAGGTTCGCCTGCAGCCGGTGGAGGGTGTCGAGCGGTACGCGACCGTGGCCGTCCCGATTGTGGCGGCCGGCGATGTCTGCGGCTCCGTCATGTTCCTGGAAAGCGAATCCGGCGGCTACGCGGCCGAAAGCGAAATCAAGCTGATTCAGGCCGCGGCCGCGTTTCTCGGCAAACAGATGGAGGAGTAATCCTCCCTGTGATATGCGGTATCCATGCAAAATGCCTCCTGACAGCGAATCTAAAAGACTCGTGTTCAGAAGGCATTTTTGCATGAAAAAAAATTTATAATTTGTTGAGTTGTCTATATTTACAAGCTGCATCGTTTATGCTATACTAACAACTGTGCGTTGACCATATACCTGGCCTGGGGTTTAAGCCCGGTTCCCTTTTTAGGGGAACAAACGGGAGTTTTGCCTGTCCCCTTGCTAAGTTTACGGACATCCATCAATTTTTTAAAGAGGTGAAGGCATTATGATGCTGAAAGAACAGAAGACAGCTGTTATCGAAAACAACAGACTGCATGAGAACGACACAGGTTCTCCGGAAGTACAGATCGCAATCCTGACCAAAAGAATCAATGATCTGACCGAGCATCTGAAGGTTCACAAGAAGGACCATCATTCCAGACGCGGACTGCTTAAAATGGTTGGCCGCAGAAGAAACCTGCTCAACTATGTCGCGAAGAATGACATCGAGCGCTATCGTGCGATCATTGCAAAGTTAGGACTGCGTAAATAATTCAAGTCGGAAAAGCTGTGTCGAAGAGAACTTGACAGGAGTACCCGGTTCTTTTTGATACAGCTCTTTGCACATCATACAGTAATTGTGGTGTTTAGCAGTGAATCGGGCGCTGGAAGCTCCAGCATCGGATTCATCGCTAAACCGCAACTACTGATATGGTAAACAAAGAGTGAAATCAATCTTTTACCAAATTATCAGGAGGTAGCATACCAATATGTTTGAGAACTTCAAAACCTTTGAAACAACCTATGCAGGAAAAAAGCTGGTCATCGAGACCGGCAAGATGTGTGAACTCGCAGGCGGTTCCTGCCTGGTCCGTTATGGAGAAACCACCGTGCTGTGCAACGCGACCGCATCCGCGAAGCCGCGTGACGGCATCGACTTCTTCCCACTCTCAGTCGACTACGAAGAGAAGCTCTATGCGGTCGGCAAGATTCCGGGATCCTTCTTAAAAAGAGAAGGCCGCCCGAGCGAAAAGGCCGTCCTGACCTCGCGTCTCGTCGACCGTCCGATCCGCCCGCTGTTCCCGAAGGATATGCGCAACGACGTTTCGGTCGTCATGACCGTCATGGCTGTTGACCCGGATCATTCGCCGGAAATCACCGGCATGATCGGCGCGTCGATCGCCCTGTCCATCTCCGATATTCCGTGGAGCGGACCGATCGGCGGCATCAACGTGGGCTATGTCGATGGACAAATTGTCTTCAACCCGGACGCCGAACAGCGCGAGAAATCCCGCATGACCGTGACCGTAGCGGCCACCAAGCAGAAGATCGTCATGGTGGAAGCCGGCGCGGATGAGATCCCGGAAGACGTGATGCTCAACGCGATCGTCAAAGCACACGAGGAGATCAAGCCGCTCATCACCTTCATCGAGGGCATCCAGAAGGAGATCGGCAAAGAGAAGTTCACCTTCGAATCCGTGGTCGTCAGCGACGAGATGTTCGAGGCGGTCAAGGAATTCGCCATTGATAAAGTCAAATACGCATTGGACACCAACGATAAAAACGAGCGCGACGCACGCCTGCAGCCGATCTATGAGGAGGTCTATGCGCACTTCGCAGAGACCTATCCGGAGCAGACCGCCCAGCTCGACGAATGCATGTACAAGCTGCAGAAGTTCATCGTCCGCCGCTGGCTGCTCGACGAGGGCAAGCGCGTTGACGGCAGACAGATGGATGAAATCCGCCCGCTCGACGCTGAGGTCGGCATTCTGCCGCGCGTACACGGCAGCGGCATGTTCACCCGCGGACAGACGCAGGTTCTGACCGTCGCAACGCTGGGTGCCATCCGCGACGCGCAGATCCTCGACGGCATCGACAACGAGGATTCCAAGCGCTATATGCATCATTACAACTTCCCATCCTATTCGGTCGGTGAAACCCGTCCGAGCCGCGGCCCTGGCCGCCGTGAAATCGGTCACGGCGCGCTGGCGGAGCGTGCGCTTGAGCCGGTCATCCCCTCCGAGGAGGAATTCCCGTATGCACTCCGTCTCGTTTCCGAGGTGCTTTCCTCGAACGGTTCAACCTCGCAGGCATCCATCTGCGGTTCCACGCTGGCACTGATGGACGCGGGCGTTCCGATCAAAGCGCCGGTTGCAGGCATCTCCTGCGGACTCATCACCGAGGGCGAGCGCTGGATGACCATGGTGGACATCCAGGGACTCGAGGACTTCTTCGGCGACATGGACTTCAAGGTCGGCGGAACCCACAAAGGCATTACCGCTATCCAGGTCGATATCAAGAACGACGGCCTGACCCCGGAGATCATCAAGGAAGCGTTTGAGAAAACCCGCAAGGCAAGACTCCATATCCTGGACGACATTATGCTGAAAGCCATCGCCAAGCCGCGTGAGGAGCTTTCCAAGTACGCGCCGAAGATGCTGATCACCCAGGTTCCTGTCGACAAGATCCGTGAGGTCATCGGTTCCGGCGGCAAGGTCGTACAGAAGATCTGTGCGGAATGCGACGTCAAGGTTGACATCGAGGAGGATGGAAAGGTCTATGTTTCCGCCGTCGATATCGACAACGCAAGACGCGCGCTGATGATGATCGAGACCATCGCGAAGGATCCGGAGGTCGGCGCGATCTACAAGGGCAAGGTCACCAGAATCATGGCGTTCGGCGCATTTGTCGAAATCGCACCGGGCAAGGAAGGTCTTGTGCACATTTCCAAGCTGGATAACCACCGTGTCGGCAAGGTTGAAGACGTCGTTTCCATCGGTGATGAAATCGTCGTCAAGGTCACGGAGATTGACAGCCAGGGAAGAATCAATCTTTCCAGAAAAGACGCCATCGCCGCGATGCAGGCGAAGAAAAACTAATTTTTGTTTGTGATCAAAGCCCGGCAGTCAAATTTGACTGCCGGGCTTTTTAGTTTGCCAAAAAGCCACTGAATAACAAGCGGGCAGCCTTTGTTTTGTCCGATGAATATTAGCTCCACAGTTATTGTTTCGCTGCAGCGCAGCGGCATTCTTATGTTTGCCAAGAACCACTTGGCAAAGTGGTAGTTACTTCTTTGTTCGGGCCAAAGAAGTAACCAAGAAAGGCCGCCAAAGGGGGAATGCCGCTTCGGTACAGTCAGTATGGACGTCATTCCCCCTTTGGAAACCCCCTCTGCCCGTCCGCTTCTCAGCGGGGCAAGGAAGCTCAGCGTTCGCTGGGTTCGAACGTCCGCTATATAAGCGATTGTATCTATATCTCTGCTCGCTCTATATTCCGAATCCATCAGCATAGTGATCTTATCCTATACTGTTGTGGCAAAGGTTTTGTTTTGTGCTCTAAATAAACAGGGTGGTTACCCGACGTGCCTGTCTTAGAAACTTGAATCCCTGTGGAATTATTCGTGAGGTGCTTTTTCGAAGCTTGCGGGGTATTATCAGTGATTGATGGCTCACCACACAGACTCATATCAGACTACGAACCAGCTGAGGTATTGGGGTACCATATACACAACTTGTAACCGGGGATGCGTCCGCTGCTAGCTATGCCCAACCACCCTGCCAAAAGCAATACGCCGCCCGCAAGCGGCCGAAATAGATATCCTTATATCAGAGGGGATTTTCAAGGGGGCCATCTGGCCCTAAGCGGCACTCTGTATGGCCCCCTTGAACGGCCTTTCTTGGTTACTTCTTTGGCCGCGCAAAGAAGTAACTACCACCTTGCCAAGATACCTTGGCAAGCAAAGAAAAGCCGCTGTGCCACAGCGGAGTAACGACCAGATTGCCAAGATCACTTGGCAAACCAAGTGATACCGCTGTACCACAGCGTCACATAGCTACTTTTCCAAATATCACTTGGTATGCACGGCAAAACCGCTGTGCCGCAGCGGAGCAGCGACCACATTGCCAAGGTCACTTGGCAGACTGAACAAAGGCGGCTCCAAAAAGGAAGCCGCCTTTGCATATCGGGTGGTGTATCAAATGACCGTGTTATTCTTCATCCTGTAAAGCGTCGTAGCCCTCTTCCCCGGTACGAACCTTGATGACGTTCTCGATATCGTAGACAAAGATCTTGCCATCTCCGTAGCTGCCGGTGTACAGGACCTTCTTGGCCGCTTCGACGACCGTCTTAACCGGCACCTTGCAGACCACAAGCTCCACCTTGACCTTCGGCAGAAGCGTCACATCGACCGGAACGCCGCGGTAATAGTCGGTACTGCCCTTCTGCATGCCGAAGCCGAGGACGTTGGTCACCGTCATGCCGGTGATGCCGATTTCGGTCATCGCCGTCTTGAGCTCCTCAAACTTGCTCTGCTTGATGACCATGACAATCTTGGTCATCTTGACGTCGGACGCCGCCGATTCGCCGGCCCTGTGCTCGACCGTCACAGCCTCGTGAACCGGAACGGTGCCGGTGGAAGGCTGACCCGCATCCGACGCTTTGGATGCCTCGCCCAGCGATTTATGCGGCATGATCATGAAGTCCGCATAGCTGCTCTTGAGTCCATGCTCTTCGATATCCAGACCGGCGATCTCCTCTTCCTTGGAGACACGCAGGCCAATGGTATGCTTGATGATCAGGAATACGATGCTGATGGTCACGGCCACCCAGGCGATGACCGAAACGACGCCGAGCGCCTGCACGCCGAGGAATCTCAATCCGCCGCCGTACGCGAGACCGCCGTCCAGCGCCAGAACGCCGGTCATGATGGTGCCCGTCGCGCCGCACATGCCGTGGACGCCGACCGCGCCGACCGGATCGTCAATCCTGCAGACCTTGTCGATGAACTCGATGCCGAAGACGATGACAAACGCCGCGATGACGCCGATGATCGCCGCGCCGAGCGGGGAAACCATGTCACATCCGGCTGTGATGGCCACAAGTCCGCCCAAAGCGCCGTTGAGCGTCATTGAAACGTCCGGTTTCTTGTACTTGATCCAGGTGATGATCATCGTGACAACCGCCGCGACCGCCGCCGCCAGGTTGGTGTTGACAAAGATGGTGCCCATCGAGGTCAGCGTTCTGTCGCCGGTTGCGCCGAGCGTCGAGCATCCGTTGAAGCCGAACCAGCAGAACCACAGGATGAAGACGCCGAGTGCGCCGAGGGTCAGGGAATGTCCAAGGATGGCTCTTGGACGGCCGTCCTTATGATACTTTCCGATACGCGGGCCTAAAAACTTCGCGCCGATGAGCGCCGCAACGCCGCCGACCATATGTACCGCCGTGGAACCGGCGAAATCGTGGAAGCCCATCTGTGCAAGCCATCCGCCGCCCCAGATCCAGTGTCCGGAGATCGGATAGATAAACGCGCTGATCGCGATGCTGTAGATACAATATGCCGAGAATTTCGTTCTCTCTGCCATGGCGCCGGATACAATGGTTGCTGCCGTCGCACAGAAAACGGTCTGAAAGATCAGGAACACCGGGGTCGGAACCGTCAGTCCCAGGAAGGAATAGTCCGCTTGGACCATCGGGTCCAATCCGCCGATCAGGCCGTTCGTTCCATAGAACATCAATCCGAAGCCCAAAAGCCAGAACACCGGCGTGCCCAACGCAAAGTCCATCAGGTTTTTCATGACGATGTTTCCGGCGTTCTTCGCCCTCGTAAAGCCGGATTCCACCATTGCGAAGCCCGCCTGCATAAAGAACACCAAGGCCGCGCCCAACAGTACCCATATGGTGTCAACGGATGAAAATACTTGTGCTGTCATATGTTTCTTCCTCCTGACATGAAATGTGGCGTGCACTTCGGAAGGATGACATCTTCCGAAATACACGCCGTTGTGTATGGTCTATATGAAGTGTAAGGGGTTAAACACTGTAAAGCAGTTCTCCGTAGGTGGGATACGGCCAGTACTTCTCTCCCACCAGCATCTCGATCTCATCGGCGACCGCGCGCAGCTCCTGCATGGCGACGAAGACCACATCATCGTAGAAATTCGCCTGTTCGCGGACATCGCCGATGTCCCTGATTTCGAACATCTTGGCTTCCAGATGCTCCATCTTCCTGTAAAGGCAGTCCGACAGTGCGGACAGCTTGGTCAGCAGCTTCTCCTCCATCTCGGCCCGGATGCCGGCATCAAGCTGCTTTTTCGCCAGCGCCGTACCGCTTAAATCCTTCATGTAGGAACTCACGGCCGGGATGATCTCCTTTTTGGTCATCTCCAGCATGGTCAGCGCTTCGATCGACAGCGTCTTGCAGTAGTTCTCGAGCATGATATCGCATCTGGAGGTGATTTCGGACGCTGTGAAAATCCTGTGCTTTGTGAACAACGCGATGTTTTTGTCAGCGGTAAAATACGGCAGGGCTTCGGCGGTGGATTTGAGGTTTAAAAGTCCCCGCTTCTCCGCTTCCCGGACCCATTCCCCTGTGTAGTTGTTGCCGTTGAAGATAATGCGCTTGTGCTGCTTAACCGTCCGTCTGATCAGTTCTTGCAGCGCGCAGGAGAAATCGTCGGCCTCCTCCAGCTCGGTCGCGAACTGATCGAGTTCTTCGGCCACAATCGTGTTCAGCACGATGTTCGGGCCGGAGATCGACAGGCTCGAGCCCAGCATCCGGAACTCAAACTTGTTGCCGGTGAAGGCGAACGGGGAGGTCCGGTTCCGGTCGGTGGTGTCCTTGATAAACCGTGGCAGCACATGCACGCCGACCTTCATCTCCTCCTTCTGCCTGCCGCCATACTCGCTGTCATACTCGATGGCCTCGAGTACCTCGGTCAGCTCATCCCCCAAAAAGATCGAGATGATCGCCGGCGGCGCCTCGTTCGCACCCAGGCGGTGGTCGTTTCCTGCCGTCGCGACCGACAGCCTGAGCAGGTCCTGATAATCGTCCACCGCTTTGATGACCGCGCTCAGGAACAGCAGGAACTGCGCGTTCTCCTTTGGGGAATCGCCCGGCTCCAGCAGATTGACGCCGTCGTCGGTGTTGATCGACCAGTTGTTGTGCTTGCCGCTCCCGTTGATGCCGGCAAACGGCTTCTCATGCAGCAGGCAGGCAAGGCCGTGCCGCTGGGCGACCTTCTTCATCAGCTCCATGGTGAGCTGGTTGTGGTCGGTCGCCGTGTTGGTATTGCAGTAGACCGGCGCCAGCTCGTGCTGAGCGGGCGCGACCTCGTTGTGTTCGGTTCTGGCCAGGATGCCAAGCTTCCAAAGCTCCTCGTCGAGATCCCGCATGTATGCCTTGACCCGTGTCTTGATCGTGCCGAAGTAGTGGTCCTCCAGCTCCTGTCCCTTCGGCGGCTTTGCGCCGAACAGCGTCCTGCCGCAGTACATCAGGTCCCTGCGCCGGTCATACTGTTCACGGTCGATCAGGAAATATTCCTGCTCCGGCCCGACGCTGGTCTCCACACGGGCGGCCGTCGTATTTCCGAACAGTCTCAGGATTCGCATCGCCTGCCGGTTGATCGCCTCCGACGAGCGCATCAGCGGGGTCTTTTCGTCGAGCACCTCGCCGCTGTAGGAATAAAACACGGTCGGGATGCAGAGTGTCTCGTCCTTGATAAAGGCGTAGGCCGTCGGGTCCCAGGCCGTGTAGCCGCGCGCCTCAAAGGTCGCGCGAAGCCCGCCGGATGGGAAGCTGGACGCGTCCGGCTCCCCCTTGATCAGTTCTTTGCCGGAGAACTCCATGATCACGCCGCCGTCGTCGGTCGGGGTGATAAAGCTGTCGTGCTTCTCGGCCGTGATGCCGGTCATCGGCTGGAACCAGTGCGTGAAATGGGTGACCCCCTTTTCAATCGCCCAGTCCTTCATGGCGTTGGCCACGACGTCCGCGATCGACGGGTCCAGCTTTCTGCCGTTCTCCATCGTTCTCTTCAACGCTTTGTAGGTCTCCTTCGGCAGGCGTTCCTTCATGACATGATCGCCAAACACCATACTGCCGAACAATTCCGGTACATGTCTCATATGCATTCTCCCCTCTTACCAAGTCCTGTTCCTTTACAGCAGTTCCACGCCGGCCTTTTCACAGGCCGCGATGGTATCCTGATCCCAGATGGACACCTGAACCTCGCCGATATGTGCCTTTCCCAGCAGCAGCATGCAGATTCTGGACTGTCCGATTCCGCCGCCCATTGTCAGCGGCAAGCTTCCCTCCAGCAGCAGCTTGTGGAACGGCAATTTCCGGCGCTCGTCACAGCCCGCTTTGGCCAGCTGCTCATCCAGCGCCTTCGAGTCGACCCGGATGCCCATCGAGGACACCTCGAACGCACAGCCAAGCACATCGTTCCAGAACACGATGTCGCCGTTCAGCGACCAGTCGTCGTAGTCCGGCGCGCGGCCGTCGTGCCGAAGCCCCGATTGCAGCTTATCGCCGATCTGCATGATGAAGCAGGTCCGGTGCTCCTTCACAAACAACTGCTCACGCTCCTTCGGCGCAAGGTGTGGATACAGATCCTCCAGCTCCTGCGTGGTCACGAAGGTGATATCCCTGGACAGTGAAACCGGCAGTTCGGGGTGCTGTTCCCTGATCCTGTCCAGGGTGTCGCAGATAGCGTCCACAATGCGCTGCACGGTTTCCTTTAAATAGGTGCGCGTGCGGTCCTGTTTTGTGATGACCTTCTCCCAGTCCCACTGGTCGACGTAGATCGAGTGGAGATTATCCATCTCCTCGTCGCGGCGGATTGCGTTCATGTCGGTGATAAGCCCCTCGCCGGGCTGAAAGCCGTAGCGGTACAGCGCCATCCGCTTCCATTTGGCCAGGGAATGCACCACCTGCGCGTCGGTTCCGGTCTCCTTGATGTCAAAGCTGACCGCCCGTTCCACACCGTTCAGATCGTCGTTGAGCCCGGTCTTCGGATCGACGAACAGCGGCGCGGACACCCTTTTGAGATTCAGCGCCTGTTCCAGCGCCTGTTCAAACGCCCTGTGAATGAAGCCGATGGCCGTCTGCGTTTCATAAAGATCTAAATACGAATGGTAATCCTTTGGCAATAAGGTCCTGCTCATAAGATACATCCCTTTCCAAATCAGTTTATAAAGGCACAAAAAAAGACGCCGCAGGTCTTACAACCTACAGCGCCTTTGCTGTCTGTGCCCCTATTATAGCCCGTCACGCGTCAGATGTCAACCCCTTTTTTCACATTTCCCCGCATGTTGTCAGGTCCGCTCCAAGCCGCCGCGGGGAGTTGATATTTTTTGTAAATTTTGTTCAATCTGCAGGATGTATAAAAAATCCTGCAAAACGGTTGACAAACCGCGTTGAAGCGTCTATAATATTTGGTACTGAACAACGGCGTTCATGAAACATCCGGCAGCTGACTGGGCGTTTCATGAACGCCGTTTTCTTTATTTTATAGACCGTACAATCAGGTACATCGTCTAAAGGAGGTCATCATCATGCTCAGAGAGGGACAGGTGAGAATCCCATCGGGATGCGCGATCTCCGGGCTGTTCTCCCGCTCCGGCAGAAAGCTGCGCGGCGGCACGATCGTCAAATCCATCGCCGCCATGCACGACCGCAGCAATGGATTGGGCGGCGGTTTTGCCGGTTACGGCATCTACCCGGAATACAGGGACCTGTACGCATTTCACATCTTTTACGACAGCGCCGAGGCGCGGGAAGCCTGCGAACGGTTTCTCGACCGGCATTTCGACGTTGTGAACCTTTCCAAGATTCCGACGAAAAAGACGCCGAAGATCACCGGCGAACCGCTGATCTGGCGCTACTTCGTCAATCCGCTGCCGACAAAGCTGGCGGACAGCCAGCTCGATGAGGACGAGTACACAGCCCGCTGCGTGATCCGCATCAATACCCGGATCGAGGGCGCGTACATCTTCTCGAGCGGCAAAAATATGGGGGTGTTCAAGGCGGTCGGCTTCCCCGAGGATGTCGGCGAATTTTACCGTCTGGACGAATATGAGGGTTACTGCTGGACCGCGCACGGCCGCTATCCGACCAACACGCCGGGATGGTGGGGCGGCGCGCATCCGTTCGCGATGCTCGGCTATTCGGTCGTCCACAACGGCGAGATTTCCTCCTACGACGCGAACCGTCGCCACATTGAGATGTTCGGCTACCAGTGCAGCCTTCTGACCGATACCGAGGTCATCACCTACATTATCGACTATTTGAACCGCAGGCAGGGGCTTACACTCGAGGAGACCGCTTCGGTCATCGCCGCGCCGTTCTGGTCGACCATCGACGGGATGGAACCTGAAGAGCGCAAGCGGTACACCTATCTGCGCCATGCGTTCGCAAGCCTTTTGATCACCGGCCCGTTTTCGATCCTGCTGGGCTTTGAGGGCGGCATGATGGCGCTCAACGACCGGCTGAAGCTGCGTTCGATGGTCGCCGCCGAGAAGGGCGACATGCTCTATGCCGCCAGCGAGGAATGCGCCATCCGCGTCATCGAGCCGAATCCCGACCGGATCTGGACGCCGAAGGGCGGAGAACCGGTCATCGTGACCCTGGATGGAGGTGAAAAATAATGCCGGTCACCTACTTATATCCCGAATATGAGGTGGTGCGGAACCCGAACCGCTGCATTGCCTGCCGCGTCTGTGAACGGCAGTGCGCGAACGAGGTGCACCGCTGTGACTGTGAAACCGGCCTGATGACGGCGGACGAGTCGAAGTGCGTCAACTGCCACCGCTGCGTCTCGCTCTGCCCGACGAGGGCGCTCAAGATTGTAAAGACCGATCACACCTTTAAAACCAACGCAAACTGGACCGGTGAGGTCATAAACGAGGTCTACCGGCAGGCGGGTTCGGGCGGCGTGCTGCTCTCTTCAATGGGCAATCCGCAGGACTATCCGGTCTACTTTGATAAAATCCTTATCAATGCATCGCAGGTCACCAATCCGTCGATCGACCCGCTGCGCGAACCGATGGAAACCCGGACCTGCCTCGGCAAAAAGCCCGGCCGCATTGAACGCCGCGAGGACGGCGGCATCATCGATAACATGGAGCCAAATCTGGAACTCGAAGTGCCGATCATGTTTTCGGCGATGTCCTACGGCTCGATCAGCTACAACGCGCACGAAAGCCTTGCCAGGGCCGCGACAAAGCTCGGCATCCTCTACAACACCGGCGAAGGCGGCCTGCATCGGGATTTCTACCAATACGGCGCACACACGATTGTGCAGGTGGCGTCCGGCCGCTTCGGCGTCCATAAGGACTATCTGCAGGCGGGCGCGGCGATCGAGATCAAGATCGGACAGGGCGCGAAGCCGGGCATCGGCGGGCATCTGCCGGGTGAAAAGATTGTCGGCGACATCTCCCACACCCGGATGATCCCCGAGGGAAGCGACGCGATCTCCCCCGCCCCGCATCACGACATCTACTCGATCGAGGATTTAAGGCAGCTGGTCTATTCCTTAAAGGAGGCAACCGGCTATCAGAAGCCAGTCATCGTCAAGATCGCGGCCGTGCACAACGTCGCGGCGATTGCCAGCGGCATTGCCCGCAGCGGCGCGGATATCATCGCCATCGACGGCTTCCGCGGCGGCACCGGCGCGGCGCCGACCAGAATCCGCAACAACGTCGGCATCCCGATCGAGCTCGCGCTTGCGAGCGTCGACAGCAGGCTGCGCGAGGAGGGCATCCGCGGCAATGTCTCGGTCGTGGCGGGCGGCTCGATCCGTTCGAGCGCGGACGTCGTCAAGGCCATCGCGCTCGGCGCGGACGCGGTCTACATCGCGACCAGCGCGCTACTGGCGCTCGGCTGCCATCTCTGCCGAAGCTGCCAGACCGGCAGATGCAACTGGGGCATCGCGACCCAGCGGCCCGACCTCGTCAAACGGCTCAATCCGGACGTCGGCTGCGAGCGGCTGGTGAATCTCGTAACCGCCTGGAAGCATGAGATCAAGGAGATGATGGGCGGCATGGGCATCAATTCGATTGAGGCGCTCCGGGGCAACCGGCTGATGCTGCGCGGCGTCGGACTGAATGAAAAGGAGCTGGAGATTCTGGGCATCAAGCACGCAGGCGAATAGACGAAAGGATGGGGAAGCCATGAAACGGATCTATGTGAATGAAAAATGGTGCCTGGGCTGTCACCTGTGCGAATACTATTGCGCGTTTGCGAATTCCGGCCGGGATGACATGGCAAAGGCCTTAAAGGATATCGACCTGATCCCCCGCATTCAGGTGAATGAGCTGGGCGGCGTAAGCTTTGCGGCCTCGCGACGCCACTATGAGAAACCGCTCTGCGTCAAAGGCCGCATCACCGGCGCGCTGACCATCGAGGATGGCGTGAGCCGCATCGACCGGGACAGATGCGCAGGATGCTGCACCTGTATTTTTTGCCGCCCATACGGCTGTGTGATCCGGGAACAGACGCCGCGTCGCGATATCGATTTCAGACTGATCAAAGAAAGGCCGCAGCTGACGGCCTTCTCAAAAAAGGAACGCGCAGAGCTGCCGGGAGGTGCTGTACAATGAAGATCACAGCGGGAAATATGCATTTTCAGAAACTGAATGAACAGATCCGTTCCTGTGCGGATGCAAGCATCGAGATCGAAAACTGCTTGGGACAGCGGTACATCGGCTCCGGACTTTCGGGAAAGAAGATCACGATCAGCGGCACGCCCGGCAATGCGCTGGGCGCCTATCTGGACGGCAGCGTCATCGAGGTACACGGCAACGCACAGGAGGCGACCGGCGACACGATGAACGCGGGGGCCATCTATATCCACGGTTCTTCAGGCGACGCGACCGGCTATGCGATGCGCGGCGGAAAAATCTATGTGGCGGGAAACACCGGCTACCGCGCCGGCATCCATATGAAGGCTTACCGGGATAAAAAGCCGGTGCTGGTGGTCGGCGGCGCCGCCGGCAGCTTTTTGGGCGAATATCAGGCGGGAGGCATCATCGTTGTGCTGGGGCTTACCCTGCACGGCGAACCGCCGGTCGGCTTTTTCTGCGGCACCGGCATGCACGGCGGCAAAATCTATCTGCGGTGCCACACGCCGCCGAAGGACCTGCCGAAGCAGGTGGTCTGCAGAAAAGCTGCCCAGGACGACAAAAAAGAGATTCTTCCCTATCTGACTGAGTTCTGCGATAAATTCGGCAAGGATCTTCAAAAGCTGATGTCAGACATCTTTTACGTTTGTACGCCGGATACAAAAAATCCTTACAAACAGCTGTACACAGCCAACTAAATGGGCTATACTAAACATGGCAGCAATCACTGGTACATAGCCGGCTGAATCTATTGAACGAAACACACCGACATTCATTGTGACATTCCATGAAGCACAGGCATCAAGCGTTGCAAAATGCCGCCGCGCATGGCATTTTGCATGTTTGACAGAAAAATGCGCTATACAAAACAAATCTGAGTCTGCCGCACCTATAACCGTCTGATAGGCGGGCATATTCTTTGTCATCGAAACGACGGAGGTTATCATCATGAAATACACCATGTCCGAGGTTCTGCAGTTTGTGGAGGAAAACGACGTCAAATTCGTGCGTCTGGCCTTCTGTGACATCTTCGGCAACCAGAAGAATATCTCTGTGATGCCAGGCGAACTGCCGCGCGCGTTTGACAGCGGCATCTCGTTCGACGCGTCGGCGATTCCCGGCTTCATGAACGTCGAACAGTCCGACCTGTTTCTGGTCCCGGATGCGTCCACGCTGTCCATCCTGCCCTGGCGGCCTTCGCACGGACGGGTCGTCCGCTTCTTCTGCGACATCCGCTATCCGGATGCGTCGCCGTTCGAGGGCGACGCGCGGGGCATCCTGAAAAATGCCGTCGAGGCCGCTATGCAGCTGGGGCTTGTCTGCAAGATCGGTTCGGAATGTGAATTCTATCTGTTCAAGACCGATGAGGATGGAAATCCCACAAAGGACCCGCACGATCAGGCCGGCTACTTCGACATCGCGCCGCGTGACTGCGGTGAGAATGTGCGCCGTGAAATCTGCCTGACATTGGAGCAGATGGGCATCATCCCGGAAAGCTCCCACCATGAGCAGGGGCCCGGCCAGAACGAGATCGACTTCAAGTACAGCGACGCGCTGACCGCCGCCGACCACCTGATCACCTTTAAATCGGTCGTCAAAACCATTGCGGCGCAGAACGGTCTGTACGCCTCGTTCATGCCGAAGCCGTTCAAACATCAAAGCGGCAACGGCCTGCACGTCAACCTGTCGCTGTTTAAAAACGGGCTGAATATCTTCCGCACCGACCGCGGGAGCCACTCCCCGGTTGCTGAGAGCTTCATTGCGGGCGTGCTTGCCAGGGTTCCGGAGATGACCGCCTTCTTAAACCCGCTGACCAACTCCTATGTGCGGTTCGGCTCGTTCGAAGCGCCGAAATATGTGACCTGGTCGCATCAGAACCGTTCGCAGCTCATCCGTATCCCGGCGGCGACCGGCGTCTGCAGCCGCATGGAGCTGCGCTCCCCCGATCCGGCCTGCAATCCGTACCTCGCCTTCGCGCTGCTGATTTACGCGGGGCTGGACGGCATGAAACGAGAACTCCAGCTTCCGGAACCGTCGGACTTCAACGTCTACGAAGCCGATGAGAAGCAGTTAGAAAATTTGACCCGCCTTCCGGCCAATTTGGGGGAAGCGATCGGGCTGGCTCAGAACAGCGCCTTCCTTTCAGATGTGCTCCCCTCCAAGATCATCGAGCATTACTGCAGCGCAAAATTCTCTGAGCAGGAGGAGCTTTCCCATGCCAAGAATGAGGAGAAATTCGAACAGAAGAGCTACTTTTTCAACATCTAAGCCATCCCGCTCTCTTCACACAGGAGGCTGAACAACTATGGATCATGTGTTGATTGTCGCAAGCTCCGACAAGGGTATCGGCATCTTCACCGACCTGCTGAACGCGCAGGTCCGCCCGCAGATCAGGGCGGCCTATAACGGCGGCGAAGCACGGCGCCTGCTGGTCGACGGCGCTTTTGACCTGGTGATTGTGAATACCCCGCTGCAGGACGAATTCGGCCACGAGCTGGCCGTCAAGATCACCTCTTCCACGACAGCCAGCTGTGTTCTGGTCGTCAAAAACGAGATCGCGGACGACGTCAGCGCAAAGGTGGAGGACTACGGCGTCTTCGTCGTCGCCAAGCCGATCAGCAAGGTGCTGTTTTTTCAGGCACTCAAGCTGATCACGGCTTCCCGCAACCGGATGATGGGACTGCAGAACCAGAACATCAAGCTGCATCAGAAAATCGAGGAAATCCGGCTGGTCGACCGCGCCAAGTGTGCGCTGATACAGTACCTGAACCTGACCGAGCAGCAGGCGCACAAGCACATCGAGAAGCAGGCGATGGACATGCGGGTTTCCCGCAGGGAGATTGCCGAAGGCATATTGAAAACCTATGAGGGATGACCCTTATCCGCATAAAAAGGCAGCATACAGACGAGCTTGTCCGTATGCTGCCTTTTCATTATGGCAGCTGACCGTTCAGCCTTTTGTGTCAAACACGGGGAATCTCAGAATCATTGGAAGATTCCCGTCAAGATGCGGGTGCATTGTGCCGCGGAACAATCTGTGTTATAATGATCTTCAGATAACAGGATGGTACCTTGTACAATCCGTCTGCAAACGCATGGAGGGCATGAGATGAAAATCACCGTCATAAACGGGACACAGGTGAAGGGCTGTACCCACCACATCAAGGAAATCTTTCTGGACGTTCTGCGAAAGGACCATGAAATCACGGAATACTTTCTGCCGAAGGACTGCGAGCATTTCTGCTGTGGCTGCAAGAGCTGCTTTTTAAAGAGCGAGACGCTGTGCCCGCACGCCGCCAGCACCATGCCAATCTGGAATTCGATGCTGGAATCCGACCTGCTTGTGTTTGTATATCCGGTGTATGCGCTCAGAACAACCGGACAGATGAAAGCGCTGCTGGACCATCTCTGCTGCCACTGGATGGTGCACCGGCCCGACAGGGCGATGTTCAGCAAACGGGCGGTGATCCTGACGCAGAGCATCGGCGCGCCGAACACAGCCGCGCAGAAGGATGTCAAAACCAGCCTGAAATGGATGGGCGTTTCATCGGTCAAATGCCTTGGCTTCGGTTTGATGGAGGGCATCGACTGGGATAAGCTTTCCGCGGGCAGAAGGGTCAAAATCGAACGCAGGACCGCCGCCTTCGCCGAAAAGTTCCGCCGCATCAAACCGGCCTCCATGGGTCTTAAGGTGCGCGTGTATTTCATGATGTGCAAAATCCTTCACAAACAAACCCTGAAGCATGAAGCGACGCCGTCCGCCGATAACCAGCATTACATCGACAATGGATGGATCAAGCCGAAACGGCCATAACGCGCTGACAGGCGGCATGGCACGTGTTTTACTGATCCGAATAAAATCGTTGTCACAACATAAAAACAAAAAAAGCTGACAGAACGGTTCTGTCAGCTTTTTTATCTTATTTTGGGATAGCCACTGTGCCGCTTATAAGCATCACGCGATGCGCATCGAGATATCGAAGCACTGCACACTGTGGGTCAGCGCACCCAGCGAGATGATATCCACGCCGGTCTGCGCAACTTCGCGGATATTCTCCAGCGTGACGTTGCCGCTTGCCTCCAGCTTTGCGCGCCCCGCGGTGATTTTGACCGCCTCAGCCATCGCCGCACAGTCCATGTTGTCCAGCATGATGATGTCCGCGCCGGCTTCCAGCGCTTCCCTTAGCTCATCCAGGCTGCGGGTCTCCACCTCGATGTTGACCATGTGGCCGATCTTATCGCGCAGCGCACGGATCGAAGCGGTGATGCCGCCGTAAGCGTCGACATGGTTGTCCTTGAGCATCGCCGCGTCGGACAGGTTGAACCGGTGGTTCCTGCCGCCGCCGGTGACGACCGCATACTTCTGCAGCGCACGCAGGCCCGGCAGCGTCTTGCGGGTTTCGGTGATGCAGGCATTTGTGCCCTCCACCAGGTCGACACAGCGCCTTGTCGCGGTCGCGATGCCCGACATGTGCTGGATCAGGTTCAGCGCCGTGCGTTCGCCCTTGAGCAGGCAGCGGGTATAACCCTCCATTTCGGCAATGACGTCGCCCCTCTCCACACGCTCGCCGTCCTGCTTATAGATTGTGAACTGTGTGGTGCCGTCGAGCAGTGTGAACACCCGCATCGCGATGTCGATTCCGCAGACCACGCCGGTATCCTTCGCGAAGAATTTCGCGGTGGTGCGGTCGTTTTCACCGATCAGATAATCGGTTGTGACATCGATGTAATTGATGTCCTCCTTCAGCGCGGCTTTGATGATGTCGTCTATGTAAAAATCGGGCAGTTTCATCTTGAGATGACCTCCTTTAATATCAATGCGGCCACAGTGACCAGGTTGAGCGTTTCACAGTATTCAAAGCTTTTGCGGTAATTCCCGTTTTCCAGCGACTCCCTGATCTCGCAGATGCGCTCATAGCCCTTCTTTGCGGCTTCCTTGTTCGGGATGACGAAATGCGCATGCTGCATGATCTCCCGCACCTCGGTGCGCATGCCGTGCGGCAGCGGTTCGGTTCCGGCATCCGGTTCAAATTCATAGTAGTTTTCAAACCGGCAGGTGTGGTCGATCGCCTTGTTGCCGATGTTCTCGGCCGCACGCTGGGAAAATACCAGCGCTTCCAGCAGCGAGTTGCTTGCAAGGCGGTTTCCGCCATGCACGCCGGTATGCGAGCATTCGCCGCAGGCATACAGATTGTGGACACTGGTCCGCGCGCTGGTGTCGACGTCGACGCCGCCCATCAGATAGTGCTGGCAGGGATAGATCGGGACGCGTTCTCGTGTCAGGTCGTAGCCCTGTTCCAGCAGGTTGCGGTAGATCATCGGAAAGCGGTTCTTCAGGAATTCGCTGTCCTTGTGCGAGATGTCGAGATAGAACCGTTTGCTGCCGGTCCGCGCAGATTCCAAGATGATCGAGGTCGAGACGACGTCGCGCGGCGCAAGCTCACAGCGCTCGTCGTAGTTCTGCATAAACCGCTCGCCATAACAGTTCAGCAGATAGGCCCCTTCCCCGCGCACCGCTTCGGAGATTAAGAAGCTCTCGCGCTCCTTGTCGGCAAACGCGGTGGGATGGAACTGCACCAGGCTGATGTTTTTGATCTTGGCGCCCAGCCTGTAGGCCAGCGCAATGCCGTCGCCGGTTGCAATGGCGGAGTTGGTGGTGTATTCATAAGCCCGGCCGATGCCGCCGGTCGCAAGGATACAGAATGGCGCGACCGCGTAGGTATGCTCGTCTCCCATCAGGATATCCGCGCTGAACAGATGGTTCTGCCTTCTCAGATCGGCCACCAGCGCGCGCTCCAGAATTTCCACATTCGGCAGCTTTTTGACGGCCGCAATCAGCTTATCGACGATCTCTTTGCCGGTCGCGTCCTTGTGGTGCAGGATGCGGTGGTGGGAATGCCCTCCTTCCAATGTCAGATGCAGGCTTCCATCCTCATTCCGGTCGAAATCCACATCGAAATCCATCAGCCGCCGAACCTCATGGGGACCCTGTGTGACCAGAATTTCGGTGGAATCCGGGTTGTTTTTATAACCGCCTGCAATCAGGGTATCTTCATAGTGTGATTGGATGGTATCGTGCGTCCTGTCCATCACCGACGCGACGCCGCCCTGCGCCAGAGAACTGTTGCTGAGCGACAGCTCCCGTTTGGAAAGCAGCAGGATGCGCAGGCTGCTGTCCAGATTCAGTGCGGCATACAGCCCGGCGACGCCGGCGCCCACAATGATGACGTCGTATTCTTTATAGTTCCCCATAAACACCGATCCCTTTCGTCTGTTCTTGGTTGGCTGTCCCAGCCCGGACGGCATTCCGCCGGAACGGCCGGCCTGTCCGCAGCTGGATTCCCTGTGTCACAGATCATCCGCAGCCACTCACGGAATCAAAAGCTCATGCCCTGACAGGACGTTTCAGACCGTCTTCAAACCGCACAGAAAGCTTCTGCCGAATTGCCCACAGTCCACACCGCCCGATCAACGCAGATGTATGAAAAAAGCTATACTTATTTTATTATAACATATCTTTTTAACGATATCACTTCTTTTTTTGAATTTATTTCTCCATTTTTTCGACATCAGGCTTGTCGGCTGCATAAGAATTCCCTTGCTTCCAAAAAAATGCTGTCTTTGCTGAGGCGAGCGATTATGAACCAATTGTAAATTTCACAGCAAAATCTTCTTTGGCTTGCATTCCATATGGGAACGTAGTATAATGTGGTCACGAGAATAGGACCTGTATGGTGATGTGACATAGGCAGAATATTGTTTATTTCTGTTTTTCTGATAAGAAAAGGAAAAAAGCGGCTGTATAGCGGCTTTCTTTTGTGGGAATAAAATAGTAATCTGGTTTTTTTGTTGCATTGCCTTAAATTTTGCATATAGGTACAAAGGAAAGGGTTATCATGATAGATTTACATTCACATATTTTGCCTGGCATCGATACCGGCGCAAAAACCGTTGAGGAATCGGTTGCAATGCTCAAATTATGTGTTGAAAATGGAATCACGACTGTTTTGGCAACGCCGCATTTCCGTCCCGACCGCATGTCGGTTTCTGAATTTATTGAAAAGCGGGACAGGGCGTACAATAAGTTGGTTGGAAACCTCGATGTCATCAAGAATTACCCGAACATCATCAAAGGTGCGGAGGTTCTTTGGAACGAGGATCTTGCCGATCTGGAAGGGCTGGAAAAGCTGTGCATTGAACGCACCCGCTTTATCCTTCTGGAACTCCCCTGCAGCTGCTGGAGCAAAGAGGTCTATGAAAGCCTGCACAGGATCATCCATGAACGGAAGATCATTCCGATCATCTCCCATATTGAACGCTACATGACCATTATGAAGAATCCAAACCGCATACTGGACCTGCTGGATCTCGGATGCTACACGCAGATGAACACCCATTCCCTGACCGACGAGACCACCGTCCGCACGGCGATCAAGCTGATCAAGCACCATATGGTGCAGCTTCTGGGATCGGATTTTCACAATCTGATGAAACGCATCCCGGAATTCCATGAGGCCTTCGATGTCGTGCTCAACGACGCCGGTCAGGAATATGTGGAGATGTTCGAGAAGAACGCGCGCAGCCTCCTGAAGAACGAAACGCTGAAGGTTCCGGTTGCGGTGGGCATCAACTTCTCAATAGCAATCTGAATTCGTTTTACAGTGCTGAATTTAAAAGGGATAAGCCGAAGCCGGGAACATCATGTTCCTGGCTTTTTAGTTTGTTTAAAACTGGGTTGACCTATCTATGTTTGCTAACATATGACCGCAGGGTTGCTGCACGGCTATAAGACAGCAGCTTTATCGCCAATTGTTTCTTGGCTGTATAGCCTTTATTTCGCTGTATTTCAGCGGTCTCGCTTTGTTTGTAATCCATCTTGTCAAGGTGTGGTGCCCTCCTTGCCATGGTAAATTATCATAATAAGGTCCCTCATCCAGACCAAACGCAAAAAGCCGTACCGAACCAGTTTCGGACGGCTTCTTTTATGAAAATCTAAAAAACTTATGCGTTGTCAACTTTGTTCATGTGCTTGATCAGCTCAAGAACTTTGTTGGAATAACCCCACTCGTTGTCATACCAGGAAACCAGTTTGACAAAGGTGTCATTCAGCATGATGCCCGCTTTTGCATCAAAGATGGAGGTTCTGGCGTCAGAATAGAAGTCAGAGGAAACAACCATCTCTTCGGTGTAACCGAGGATGCCGGCCATAGCGCCTTCAGAAGCTTCTTTGATCTTTGCGCAGATTTCATCATAGGAAGTGGATTTTTCCAGCTTGACGGTCAGGTCAACAACAGAGACATCCAGAGTCGGTACGCGGAACGCCATACCGGTCAGTTTGCCCTGCAGTTCCGGAATAACCAGTGCAACTGCTTTTGCAGCGCCGGTGGAGGAAGGAATGATGTTGCCGGCAGCAGCACGTCCGCCTCTCCAGTCCTTCTTGGACGGACCGTCAACGGTCTTCTGGGTAGCGGTGGTGGAGTGAACGGTGGTCATCAGGCCTTCTGCGATGCCGAAGTTGTCGTTGATGACTTTGGCAAGCGGAGCCAGGCAGTTGGTGGTGCAGGACGCGTTGGAAACAACGGTCATGTCCTTGGTATATTTCTCAAGGTTGACGCCGCAGACAAAGGTCGGAGTCTCTTTATCCTTTGCAGGAGCGGAGATGACTACCTTCTTGGCGCCAGCTTTGATGTGCAGGGATGCTTTTTCAGTGGAGGTGAATACGCCGGTGGATTCAACGACATACTCAGCGCCGCATGCGCCCCAAGGAATCTCTTCCGGGTTCATGCTGGCATAGATGTTGATCTCTTTGCCGTTGACAACGAGCTTGTCGCCCTTGATTTCGACAGTACCGTCGAATCTGCCGTGGATGGTATCATATTTGATCATGTATACCATATAGTCCAGATCGATAAACGGATCGTTGACGCCTACAACATCAAAAATTTCCGGCTGGGCCATTGCCGCACGGAAAACCAGTCTGCCGATACGGCCGAAACCGTTAATACCTACTTTAATTCCCATTAGAATTACCTCCTGATTGTTATCACTGTCTTGCTGTTTGACATAAAATTAACTATTCTCATTTTATATGATCGGGCACAAAAAATCAATAGATTTCATGACAAAATCAGTAAATAAACGATATATAAAATATGAAGAATTTATCGTGCAGTTTTTCTCAAGAAAAATTTGTCATTTGATGAAATTAGATGTATAATAGAGGTGTAATGTCGAAATTAGTCGAATAATAGTGTTTTTTAAGATATTCAACATACAATTCATCAAAAAATATTGATCTGCCACACTAACGCTTCAGAAAAACAGAAAAGCAAAATCCAGAAGAAAATTCAGGTGAGAAGGGTATTCCTGCCGTTTAGGTGTGAATACTACTATTGCTATCTGCCAGAAGAGGGTGTTTTTTTTGAAAGAAGGTTTAGAAGCGGCATTGAAGATGATTCGGACGGTTTACGGCGAAATGGCCGAACCGGTCTGTGTCACCGATGCAAAGCTGAATATTGTCTGGGTGAACCGCGTTGGGACCGAAGAACATCCGGTCCTGCAAAAGCAGCAGTTTTTTAAAATCACATTGGGATTTTTCAATTATCAGAACATCTACCGCAAGCTGGAAGCCGGAAAAACACTGATCCTGCCGCTTTCCATTGAGCGTCTAAAACGGCATCAGCTCTTTTTTACGCCGCTGATGTCCCGGGAAGGCACTTTTACGGGCTGTCTCGTGCAGTTTTTTCCGGGTATACAGCAGTCGTATGAACAGATTTCAGAAACGGATGACACACAGTCGGCTGTCAACAAGCTGGAATACAACTACCGCTCCCCGTTTGCAGTCATTTTATCCGGGCTGAAGGCTCTCCAGACGAAGACCAAGGGAATGGAAAAGGAAACCCGGCAGTATTTTCAGGCTGTTTACCGCAATCTCTATATCCTTTACGGACACAACTACACATTGGCCGAATCGGCAAAACTCAAATACAGCGAACAGCCCTTGCAGACCAAGCAGACCGATTTAAACCGGTTTCTCTCCTATCTGTGCGAAGTTGTCAGCGAGCTGGGCCTTAAGGACGGTATCAAGATTGCTTATCATGGTTCTCAGCCGTTGGTCACCATGTTCGATCCGGAGAGAATGACCACAGCTGTGCTGTGCATCCTCTCCAACGCCATCGCTTCCTGCAAACGGAAACACGCGGAGCATCCGGAGAATATTTGCATCGAGGTCACATTGACAGTGGAAAAGCAGGATGCCGTCATCACCTTTGCGGACAACGGAGAGGGCATCGCCTCCAACCGTATTGAGCATGTGGCAGATCCCTACTTCTCCTATATCCCGCATGCCAGCGCGGATAACAGGCTGGGGCTGGGATTGTATCTGACCGAACAGATCATCCACAAGCACTGGGGCAAGCTGTCTGTCTCCTCCGAGGAAGGGCAGTCCACCACTGTGTCTGTGCGGCTGCCGGTCACGCGGGACGACCGTCCGCTGTTTATCTCGGCGAACCCCAAAGAATATCTGACCAACCATTTTTCCACCTTCTATGCCATGCTTTCCGATGTGCTGAACATCGATTATCTGTAACAGATATTTTTATCGATCCATAGATGTGTATACGTCTTGAGGAAGTGTTTAAAGAGATTCATCGTGTTATTTTCCAGTCTGACTTGTGACTTTCATAATGGCGGAAATCGTCCGCATGCCGGTGAAGCTGCCCTCATCTGTTCTCGCTTCAGCATGGATCAAGCCAAGGGACAATAAGAACGTTTCCCTACGGTTGAATGAATACCATAACTGCCGCCATGCAGCCGTGCGTTTCATGCAACTGACGGCTTGTTCCCTGTCTCTAAAGAAGCGGTCCGGTATCCAGCCCATTTGGGGCTGGTGCACGCCGCCCATTCACCGGTGATTTCGATTTGTTGTGCCGCTGTTAAAAAGATGCTCGGTTTCTCCCTTTTAAGGCGGTTGCACGCCATTTGTTCACCAGTGGTTTTGATTGATGGTGCCGCTCTTGAGACTGCACGCAGCGGTTTCTCCGTAAAAACTTTCAGAAAGAACGCTCCATTCATTTTCCAAGGCACAGCCATGAAGGCGGATAACCGGCAGGCGTTCTGTCCGATATCCGTCTTTTTGTGCGTTCAGGCGGTTTTTTTTCGCGAACTTTGCCAAAGTTAATAGTATTTTCACTTGACCTGTTCGGGCAAAAATAGTACAATAAATAAAGTATTGAATCGAATATGGCGGCGGCACAGGGTGCGGCGGCCATCCCCCGGTCACCGGGCAAGTTCGGATGTATGCAGGCCTTCTGAGAAGGGCTGCAATTTGTCTGCGTTTAGAAAATAGATTAATGGAGGATTTTAAAACATGGCAGTGAAGTATATATTTGTAACCGGCGGCGTGGTGTCCGGACTTGGAAAGGGCATTACGGCGGCTTCCTTGGGACGGCTGCTGAAGGAATGCGGTTACCGGGTAACGTTGCAGAAGTTCGACCCGTATATCAATGTGGACCCGGGTACAATGAGCCCGTATCAGCACGGCGAGGTATTTGTCACCGACGACGGCGCGGAGACCGATCTGGACCTCGGACACTATGAGCGTTTTGTCGATGAAAACCTCTCCATCAACTCCAATGTCACGACCGGCAAGATCTACTGGACGGTGCTCAACAAGGAGCGCCGCGGCGATTACCTCGGAACCACCGTACAGGTCATCCCGCACATCACCAATGAGATCAAGGAACGCATCTACCGCGTGGGCCACAACGGCAACACCGACATCGTAATCACCGAAATCGGCGGCACGGTCGGCGACATCGAAAGCCTGCCGTTCCTGGAGGCGATCCGTCAGGTCGGCAAGGAGGTCGGCCGTCAGAACGCCTGTTATATCCACGTCACACTGGTCCCCTACATTGCCGGTTCCCATGAATTAAAATCCAAACCGACCCAGCACAGCGTCAAAGAGCTGCTTTCGCTGGGCATTCAGCCGAATATCGTGGTCTGCCGCAGCGAATCCGATCTGCCGGAAGAGATGGTCAACAAGCTTTCGCTGTTCTGTAACGTCCGGCCGGAGGATGTCATCCCGAACCTCACCGTGCCGACCCTCTATGAGGTGCCGCTGCTGCTCGAAAAGGAAGGCCTTGCCCGCGCGGTCGCATTCCATCTCGGACTGGAAAATCAGACGCCGGACCTCAGCAGCTGGACCGATATGGTAGACCGCACCAAAAGCGCGAACAGGCAGGTCAAAATCGCGATTGTCGGCAAATATGTCGAGCTTCCGGACGCCTATCTCTCGATCGCTGAGGCGCTGCGCCACGGCGGTGTCGAGAATCAGGCGCAGGTGGAAATCGCCTGGGTCAGCTCCGAAGACATCACCGGCGAGAACGCACGGGAGAAGCTCGGCTCCTGCGACGGCATCCTGGTTCCCGGCGGCTTCGGCGACCGCGGCATTGAAGGAAAGATCGCCGCGATCAAATACGCAAGGGAAAACAATATTCCGTTCTTCGGCATCTGCCTCGGCATGCAGATGGCGGTTGTGGAATTCTCGCGCGACGTGCTCGGCTTTGAGGGCGCCAATTCCGGTGAATTCGACACCGAAACGCCGTATCCTGTCATCGACATCATGCCGGAACAGCGGGATGTCACCGAGAAGGGCGGCACCATGCGTCTGGGACTCTATCCCTGCAAGCTCAAGGAGGGCTCGCGCTGCCGTGCGCTTTACAACGATGAGCTGATCTACGAGCGCCACCGCCATCGGTATGAGTTCAACAACGAGTACCGCAAGCAGATTGAGGCGGCCGGCATGGAGGTCACCGGACGTTCGCCGGATGAAAAGCTCGTGGAGATCGTCGAGATCCCCCAGCACAAATGGTTTGTGGGTGTACAGTTCCATCCCGAGTTCAAATCCCGTCCGAACCGTCCGCATCCGCTGTTTGCGGATTTCATCCGCGCCGCATTGGAAAAATAACGGCTTTTCCTGGAACGTTGCTATGCGGAAGCTCCAAGCGCTTCCCGAATTCCCTGACATGTTTATCAAACAGAATGAACCGGACACAGGGAAACCTGTGTCCGTTGCCTTTTTATAAAGGAAACCAACGGCTATGCGACTCAGGTACCCTGTCAGCCGTCACTTCCAGCATGGAGCGAAACGAACGTCCATCACAATCGTTCGCTGCGGCTGAAAAGGAATCATACAGGCGCTGTCTGAGCAGCTGCCGTGCGTATGATGCGGCTGACACATTGTTGGATACCTCCTCATGGAAGAAGATAACATTCCCTTTCAGGGGACTGGTACAACCCACTCGTTCTGCCTGTGGTTTTGATGATACACTTATTTGGTGCGAATACCCCTGACAACAATGGGCAGGATGACAACAGACGGTGTCTATTCCCGCCGCAAACAACCATGAAAGAATGTGATGAAATGTCTGAACGCATCATCCAGCCGCAGTACCTGCGTATTGCGCTGGACATCGCCTCCCGGGTCACCCGCGGAGAGCTTCAGGAGAACAGCAAGGTCTACGGCCGCAGCGTGATGGCTTCGGAATACGGCGTATCCCCCGAAACCATCCGGCGCGCGCTCAAACTGCTGTCCGATATGCAGGTCGTGGAGATCAAGCCGCAGAGCGGCGTTTACATCCTGTCCGCGGACAACGCACAGAAATATATTGAACGGTTCGGTAAGCGCGTGGACCTCGGCCAGCTGCAGAACCAGCTCAAAAATATGATTGCACAGCACAATGAGCTCAGCCGAAAAATCTCCGATACTGCAGCCGTCATCTCCAAAATTGAGGAATCCGCGTCGATCGCGGCGCCATTCACAAACTATGAGGTCAAAATCGAAGAAAACAGCCGGGTGTGCGGCAAAAACATTGGGGAACTGCAGTTCTGGCAGGCCACCGGCGCCACCATCATCGCGATCCGGCGGGAAGACAACATCATCCTGTCTCCGGGTCCGTATGCGCAGCTTTTGGCCGGAGACACCGTCGTCTTTGTCGGTGACCTCGCCGCCGCCGAAGCCGCGGAAAAGTACATCCGGGAGACGGAGTAGCCGTCGTCCGCCGATAAAGGCTTCTGAACGGCTGCGTGCATATGTATCGCCGCCATGACGAGGCATGCATCCTGCGGGATGTACTTTGGAAGCCCGGCGGCAAATAGGGCTTGAATCAATACCGTCATACAGGGCCGCCGGTGCTTGCGGCCCTGTATGAACAGGAACACCCGATTGCATTTAGCTATTTTTTTACATTCCTGGCGTGTATGCGTGTAAAAGTATAAATTATTCTTCATAATAAACTTGGAATCGAAACAACATAAAAATTTATTCCTTATAAAGTGAAAATCCACAAGATCTTTAAAACTCATTCTATAAAAGCGCAATGCCGCCTGACAGGCGGGACCGTGCTTTTATAGAAAAAGATATCTTTCATTGCGGCCATTTCAGAAAGTTCGTCAAAACACCTGCCGGCGATTTGACTTTAGCGGCAAAATCCATTATAATAAATCTAACAACTTCAAATATTTACAAGGTTGTTAGACCGTCCCGAGAGGAGAGGAACCGATTGATTCGTTTTGAACATGTCAAGAAGACCTATGGCAAAACCACCGTGCTCAACGATCTGAGCTTCGAGATTCCCGAGGGGGAATTTACCGTTCTGATCGGCCCCAGCGGATGCGGCAAAACCACAACGCTGAAGATGATCAACCGTCTGATCCAGCCGGATGAAGGACGGATTATTGTAAACGGCAAGGATACTGCGACGGTCAACCGCGTGGAGCTTCGGCGCTCCATCGGATACGTGATACAGCAGATCGGACTGTTTCCGAATATGACGGTGGCACAGAACATCTGTGTGGTGCCGAAACTGTTAAAATATAAAAAAGAGGACTGCGATAAGATTGTGCACGACCTGCTCGAGATGGTGAACCTGCCTTATGACCAGTACGCGCACAAATATCCTTCCGAGCTGTCTGGCGGACAGCAGCAGCGCATCGGCGTGCTGCGCGCGCTTGCCGCCTCCCCGCCGATCGTACTGATGGACGAGCCGTTTGGCGCGCTCGACCCGATGACCCGTTCGGTCCTGCAGGAGGAGGTCCGCAAGCTGCAGAAGAAGCTGGGCAAAACCATCGTGTTTGTCACGCATGATATGGATGAGGCGCTCAACCTCGCGGACCGCATCATCTTCATGGAACAGGGCCACATCGCACAGATGGCCTCGCCGGAAGAGATGCTTGAGAATCCGGCGGACGATTTGATCCGCTCCTTCATGGGCAAACGCATCCAGGATTCCGAACCCATCGAGCTGACCGCGGCGGACTTCATGCGCACCAGCGTCTACAGCGTGCCGCTCAGCAAGGGCGTGCGGGCCTGTACCGAGCGTATGGCGCGCCATCATGTGGACAGCCTGCTGGTCGTCCGGGCGGACGACACCTACGCGGGCACCATCTCGGTTGCGGACATCAAGAAATACGGCAAGCCGGGCGGCAGCATCGACGACATCATGTCGACCACCAACACGGTTTCCTATGTCGACGAGGATGCGCGGGAATGCTTTGACAAGCTGGTATCCTCCGGCGACAGCTATGTCGTCGTGCTCAATAAGGACGATACGGTCGCCGGTATTGTGACAAAAACCAGTATGGCAAAGGCCATGGCGGACGCATTGTGGGGTGAGACGAGTGCTTGATTTCTTCGATCTCTACGGACAGAAGCTGATGACCGCCATCGGCGTCCATCTGATGTATGTGTTCATCTCGGTGGCAATCGCGTTTGTGATCGCGCTTGTGCTGGGCGTCCTGCTGTCCAGGGTTCCGCGCTTTGCCAAGGTGATCCTGCCGGTCATCTCCGTCTTCCAGACCATCCCGGGCATCGTGTTCATCGGCATGCTGTTCCTTGTCTTCGGCATGGTGCCGCAGACGGTCATCACAGCGCTGGCGATCTACGCGATCTTCCCGATATTAAAGAACACCTATGTCGGCATCATCGAGGTGCCGGCCCAATATAAGGATGCGGCCAGGGGCTGCGGCATGTCCAGCTTGCAGCGGCTGCTGAAGGTGGAAATCCCGCTGGCACTGCCGAACATCATCGGCGGACTGCGCATGTCGACCGTCTACACGGTCAGCTGGGCGGTGCTTGCCTCGATGATCGGGCTCGGCGGGCTCGGCGATTTCATCTATATCGGCGTCAGCACCAACAACAATATGCTGATTATCGCCGGTGCGATCCCCGCCGCCATCATTGCGGTGGTTTTAAGCCTGCTGATTGACTCCCTGCAGAAGCTGCTGACACCGAAGGCATTGAGGAGGGGCAGAAGATGAATATCACCATGGTTTTGGAACATCTCTATATCGTCCTGCTCGCGGTCGTCTTCACGATTGCGGTCGGCCTTCCGCTGGGCGTGCTGGCCTATTACTTCAAAAAGGTGCGGCAGGTCATCCTGTGGATGGTGGACATCCTGCAGACCGTGCCGGCACTGGCGCTGCTGGGCATCATCATGGTGTTCCTGGGCGCGGGCAAACTGACCGTTATCATCGGTCTTGTGCTCTACTCGCTGCTGCCGGTGGTGCACAACACCTATCTGGGCCTGAGCGGCGTTGAACCCGCCATCAAGGAGGCTGCGCGCGGCATGGGCATGACCAAGATGTACCGGCTGATCCATGTCGAGCTGCCGATTGCGTTCCCGATGGTCTTCACCGGCATCCGCATTGCGACGGTGACGGCGGTCGGTGTCGCGGTCTTCGCCACCTTTGTCGGCGGCGGCGGACTCGGATCGGTCATCTACAACGGCATCCGCATTCAAAATACCATGCAGATCCTGACCGGCACGCTGACCCTTGTGGTGATGGCTGTGGCCATCGACTTTGTCATGGCGTACATTGAAAAACGCCTTTACCGCCGGTCATCCACAAAATAGATGTACACACGAAAGACGAATGGAAGGTGAAACTATGAAAAAATTCGCAGCCATCCTGCTGAGCGCCGCGCTGGCGCTGTCCTTCACCGGATGCAGTTCCGGAGACGACAAAAGCACCCTGAAAATCTATGACGGGCTGTACTCCGAGATGAAGATCATCCATCAGATGGTCAAGCAGCTGGTGGAGCAAGACACCGATCTGAAGGTCAAAATCATGGACGAGATGTCCCCGGTCAACGAGTTCAACGAGCTGATCAAGGGCAATTCCGACCTGCTGAACTGCTATGACGGCACACTGCTGACCACCTACCTGAAATATGACCCGACCGACGTACCGGAAGGCACATCGCTGTACGATTTTGTCAATGAGAAGGCCACCGCTGAAAAGCAGGTTCACCTGCTGGACAAGCTCGGCATCAACAACACCTATGCAATCGCCGTTCCGCAGGAGATCGCGGACAAATACAATCTGAACACCATCAGCGATCTCGTACCGGTTGCTGGAGAGCTCACCTTCGGCGCGGAGCATGATTTCTTCAGTGAAGAAGGAAGCGCCAAATACAACCCGATGATCGAATTTTACGGACTCAAGTTCAAGGCGGGCAATCCGGTCGATATCGGACTCAAATATTCCGCAGTGGAAAGCGGCAACATCGACGTCGTGATCGTCTATTCGACCGATGGGCTCAACAAAAAAGCAAACCTGAAGATTCTGGAGGACGACAAGCATTTCTTCCCGGAATACAACGGCGCGCTGCTGGTCCGCGATGATATTTTTGAAAAGTTTAAGGAAGCCGCTCCAAACCTTGAAGAGGTGCTGAACAAGCTCAGCGGCATCTTCACCGATGAGGATATGGTAAATCTCACCTACGCATGCGACGTAGAGGGCAAATCGCCGCAGGACGTGGCGAAAGAATTTCTACAGTCCAAGGGACTGCTCAAATAAGCTCTCCCCCCGTAAAGTGGTATACAGAAAAGGCGGACCGGAATCATCCGGTCCGCCTTTTCACGCTACGGCCATTTTATGCGGTATCACTCCTGTAATACAAAGGGGACCCGTTCAATATCCAAACCGACGGAGTGATTGTCCAATATACAGGATAAAGAAAAATATATCCCGAAAATTCACGTACCGGCCAAAGTATTGAGGTACCATAAGGACAGCCTATAACCAGAAAATCGTACGCTACTAGCCATGCCCAACCACTCAGCCCAAAACAAAACGCCGCCCGCAGGCGGTCGAATCAGAAAACGAGATATCATAGGGGGATTTTCAAGGGGGGCCATCTGGCTCTAAGCGGCACTGTGCATGGCCCCTCTTGAACGGCCTTTCTTGGTTACTTCTTTGGCCGGCAAAGAAGTAACGACCACCTTGCCAAGACACCTTGGCAAACATAGTAAAGCCGCTACACCACAGCGGAATAACGGCCAACTTTGCCAAGCGCCACTTGGTAAACAGCGGGAGACCGCTGTACCTCAGCACAATCAAATATTATGACAAGAAGGGCGGGACGCAAAAACGTCCTGCCCTTCTCTTATACAGTCATCCCGGAAAAACAAAGGAGAGAAGCCTTCCCGGAATCCGGAAATGATCACTGATACTGTTTGACGCGCATCGCACGCAGCGCGTTGAGGATCGCCAGCACCGACACGCCGACATCCGCGAAGACGCCTTCCCACATTGTTGCGAAGCCGAAAGCGGCCAGAACCAGAATGGCGGCCTTGACTGCCAGCGCGAACACGATGTTCTGCTTGACAATCCGCAGCGCTTTGCGGGACACCTTCATCACCGAAGCGATCTTCGAAGGCTCATCGGTCATGATCACGACATCCGCCGCCTCAATCGCAGCATCCGAACCGAGCGCGCCCATCGCGATGCCGACGTCCGCCCGCGCCAGGACCGGCGCGTCGTTGATGCCGTCGCCGACAAACACCAGGCTCGATTTCGGGGATTTCTCGAGCAGAAGCTTTTCCACCCGCTCCACCTTGCCGTCTGGCAGCAGCTGCGTGTAGGCTTCATCGATGCCGAGCTTCTCAGCCACCGCTTCGCCGACCGTCCTGTTGTCGCCGGTCAGCATGACCGTCTTCTTCACGCCGCTCTTCCGAAGCTCCCGGATGGCCTTCTCCGCATCCTCCTTGACCTCATCCGAGATCAGGATGTAACCGGCGTATCTGCCGTCCAAAGCGAGATGCACCACAGTTCCGGTCTGCTCGGTGCGGTCGTATGCGATGTTTTCAAGCTCCATCAGCCTGGCGTTGCCGGCAAAAACCTGCCTTCCATCCACAACCGCTTTGACGCCGTGTCCGGATATCTCCTCCACACCGCTGATGGGAAGCTCGTCGAGCTTCTGCCCATAGGCCTTCCTGATCGACACTGAAATCGGATGGCTCGAGTGCTGTTCGGCCAGCGCGGCAAAGCGCAGAAGCTCCTCAGCGCTCACATCCTTCGGGCGAACCTCGGTGACCGAAAAGGTTCCCTTGGTCAGCGTACCGGTCTTGTCAAACACGACAACCTCGGCCTTGGACAGCGCCTCCAGATAGTTGCTGCCCTTCACCAGCACACCGCAGCGCGACGCGCCGCCGATGCCGCCGAAGAAGCTCAGCGGGATCGAGATGACCAGCGCGCACGGACAGGAAACCACCAGGAAGATCAGCGCACGGTAAATCCAGTCGCTGAACGCCTCGCTCAGAATGAGCGGCGGCAGAACCGCCAGCGCCAGCGCCACAAGGACAACCACCGGGGTATAGTATCTTGCAAATTTCGTGATAAATTTTTCAGCATGGGCCTTCTTGCTGCTGGCGTTCTCCACAAGGTTCAGAATCCTGCTGACCGTGGACTCGCCGAACATCTTTTCGACCTCGATGGTCAGAAGGCCGTTCTGGTTGATAAAACCGCTGAGGATCTCGCTGCCCTCATGCACCTCGCGCGGGACCGATTCGCCGGTCAGCGCGGAGGTGTCCACCAGAGAGGACCCGGACAGCACCTTTCCATCCAGCGGCACCTTTTCGCCGGGACGGACTACAATGATATCGCCAACCTGCACCTCATCGGGAGAAACCCTTTTGATCTCCCCGCCCTGCTTGAGGTTGGCATAATCGGGACGGATATCCATCAGATCGGCAATCGACGCCCTGGATTTGTTGACCGCGTAGGACTGAAACAGCTCTCCGACCTGATAGAACAGCATGACCGCAACGCCTTCCGGATATTCTCCGACAATAAACGCGCCGATGGTCGCAAGACTCATCAGGAAATTCTCATCGAACACCTGCCCATGCAGGATGTTGACGACCGCTTTCCAAACCACATCCCCGCCGGTGATCAGATAACTTGCCAAAAAGATGACCAGCCTCCAAATGCCCGAAACCGGAACCAACATGCCAACCGCAAAAATCACCGCTCCTGTGATGATGCGTATGAGCGTCCGCTTCTCTTTCATAACCTATCCCCCGTCCTTCCTAAACTGCGGCCCTTCCGATAGGATATTCCCATGCGCAAGGACCTGTTACTTTTCTACCTTTAACACTACCGTGGAATCGATTCTGTGGATGACCTCATCCAGCTCCTTCATAACCTGCTCCAGCTTGCCGTCTTCGACTTCCATAAACAGCTTGCGGGTCATAAAGGTGACGTTTGCGTTGTCCACGCCGCGGATTCTGGATGCGGCGCGCTCCACCTTGGCAGCACAGTTTGCACAATCAAGCCCCTCTAAGATGATTACCTTTTCCAACATAAATAACTCCTCCAATTGTAATTTTATTCTTCTATATGCTCCAGCCCCTGCCCGAGGATGGTCTGGATATGGCCGTCGGACAGGGAATAGAACACGGTCTTTCCCTCCCGGCGGAACTTTACCAGCTGCGACTGCTTGAGCACGCGCAGCTGATGGGAAATCGCCGACTGGCTCATTCCCAGAAGCTGCGCAATGTCGCACACACACATCTCGGACTGAGACAACACATAGAGTATCTTAATTCTGGTCGAATCTCCAAATACTTTGAAAAGCTCCGCCAGATCATAAAGAACCTCGTCATCCGGCACCTTTTGGTTGACCGCCAACACGATTTTTTCGTGTACTTCGAGCTGTTCACAGCTGTCAATCATTTCATCGGTCTTCATCGGTTCACCTTCTCATATGAATAATTGTTCATATGTTTATTATAGCAAACAATTTTCCGTTGTCAATAGCTTCTCCGCTATTTTTTAAATTTTTATTTGTCGGAATGCGGCACTTTTTCCGGATGTGCCAACCATTTGAACAGCATGCGGGGATGCGGCATTGCCTGCACGCGCTTCTGCACCCTATAACAGCGTGAAGAGCGGGATACAACAGCCTGTCGCCTTCACTTCAACAGCCGCCGGAATACTTTTGGAAAGCGAATATCTTTTACTTAAGAAACATTAGCGCACAAAAAGCTCCCATCTGTGACGATGATACAGTCACAGATGGGAGCTTTCTCTTCTATGATAAAAGCCTTGCCATATCAAAATTGTCTCTATGGAAAAGCTCTGCGCCGTCCTTCAAGCGAATCCCTGCGCGGTTTTATGCCATCACGGTGTCTGAATCTGTCCATCCGGTGTGATGGTGACACAGCCGTTCAGCAGGATGCTTCCATCCCCGCACAGCACGATGGACGCGCCGCCGGCGGACTCCAGTCTCAATTCTCCCGGACGCAGGCTGCCCGGATCGTTTTTGACGCCCAGACAGACCACCTGCCCGTCGTCCTGCAGCAGCAGCGGCTCCTGTCCCGCCGGCATCCTGTAGGAAAGCCCGTACGGCGTGAAGAACGGAACCGTGTTCTGTTCAAGCACCTGCCCCGGCGTCACCGCAATCCTTCCGGCTGCATCCACGCCCGCAGCCATCATGCTCTGCCGCGGCAACGCGGTCCGGTAAGGCTTCGCAAGCTCCGATATCCACATATCAGTTCCTCCTCATGTCATCAGTTTGAATGCCCCCAAAACCGTATCAGCAGGCGGTGAGATACCCGTGATACAGCAGCGCTCTGTTTCCTCCGGCTGATCCGAAAGGCTTTACAGATAATCCGGTTCCAGCAGCGTCAGCGATGTCCAGAAGCCGGATGCATCCGCTTTCAGGTTGACACCGCCCACAAACAGGCCCGCTTTCACCAGCATGCTGTCGTTGAGATTGACGCGGTCCCCGATCTGCATCGGATAAATTCCCGATAGCGCGCACCGCACCACCTTCTTCTTGAGCATTCCTTCCTTGATCATCTCTTCGGGTCCGGTCCTGTAAGAACTCTGCCAGTCGCCGCCCTCCCGCAGCACCCGCACGCGCGGCGGCTGAAAGCCCGGCAGATGCTCGTTCACCACCACGCCGTAGCGGTTATCCCGGTCGATCAGCCACACCCGTGTGATGACCTCCTCCGCATGATCCTCTATTTCCAGCGTGGTGTAGCGCAGCGCATCCGGCAGCGCATTGGACACTGTATAGGTCTGCCCTTGGTATTCCTGCCGCACATCGATCGATCCATCGGCCAGCAGCCGCGGCGCTGTGCCGAGCGCCAGCCTGCAGAACTGCGTCAGCACCCCCCATTCACTGGTTCCCTTTGGAATCGTGAACGCGCTGAGCATGGCGTTCCGGTCATAATGGATTCCAGAAAAGCAGCCGAACACGCCGATGTGCTCCTCGTACAGCTGCTGCAGCGAGAGGTTTTGGCAGACCATCGGCAGCGCCTCATTGTCGATCAGCACCGAAACGAGACTGCGCGCCGCAAACTCGATGAACCGCCCCTTCGGGGTCCTCGTGCAGGATACATGGTCGACAAAGCCCGCAAAGATCTGTTCGCCTTCACAGGAAACCGTCAGCCTTGCATAGGTCTTGGCAAAACTGTTCCCCTCCGCCGAAAACTGCACGCGCACGCTGTGCGCCGGCGCAAAGAAATCCATATCCAGCTCCACATACAACAGGTTTGCAACCGCCGTCTCTTCGCCGTCCTGATCGTACAGTCTGACTGTCAGCATCAGATCACCTCCCCGCCCGACGCGCTTGTCAGCAAACCAATATCCTCCAGAAAGGTGAACCGGTAGGAAAGCACCTGCGGCCCGGATTCACACAGCAGCTCCAGCTCGATGAAAAAGGCGCTGAACGGCCTAAGCCCCGGCAGCTGCAGGCTGCCGGGGGTCTGTTCGGCATACACCGCATACAGGCCGTCGAACTGTTCCTGCCGGTCTTTCCCGAAAAACACGCCCTCCCCCTTCACGGTCCGCGCCCGTCTGCCCAGCACCCGCACAACATCCCCGAGAATCGGGGAAAAGGTGTTCTGCACCTGCTTGCCGCAGTACAGCTGAATCCGATGCGGATTATGCGGAAACTGATAGTCCTTATACTGCATGCCTGTCCCATCCCTTCCTTCCAATGCGTACCGGTATATCCGGCCGGTCCCGATGAAACATTCCGTGATCCAAAGCAAACCGGAACCGGCGTCTGCACGGGTACCGATGAGTCATTTGGGGTATCTTCATACGCATACGCCTCCTTACAGGCGGCAGATCTTTTCTGGACCTGCCGTCAAAATGGTATGCACCGTTCCCCATTTCCGATGCGGATTTGGTTCTGTTCTAATACTGCGTATCCAGACGTCTGACCTGTCTGGATAAGAATCTCTGCCATCCGCCGTACCCGTCCGGCTCCTGCGGTTGAACGGAATGGATGGTTCGGCTGTCGATACCGATCTTCGACATATCCTCAAAACGGCCCGCGGTCGGCCGGGAAAAAGACTGCGTCCCTGTCCCGTTTATTCTTTGTCCTCTGTGTTCCACCCTGTTTTCACCCCTTCCATGTGGGAAACCGTCCTGCTGAACGCCATGATTTCGGCCTTTTCCAACAGCAGGCCGTTTCCCCTGGCCGACCGCTCCAGCCTTGTCCAGACACATCCGCCGTAGCGAACCTCACAGCCCGGCCGCCGCACCGTCAGCGTAAAGCTGTCCAGCGATTCCAAATCCTCCGCCATAGGCAAAGCCCACACGCGGTCCAGCACAATCTTATAAACGGGTTCTCCCGAAACAAACCCAACCGGCGAAGCTTCCTCACAGGCTTCGATCAGATGCAGCGCGCGGTCGGCGACGACCTGATATCCCTCCACCTGCGCCAGCTTATGCTCCCCCGCCCAAATGGAAACATCCTCCCCGGATGCTATGGGCAGGACGCGCAGCGTATTCCCAGGCTCCGACAGGGATGCTTCGCTCCATCCAGTGCCGTGGATTCCCGGCATATCCGCCGGGGATACCGCCGCAGGCCCGTTTTCCGTACTCTCATCGGCAGCGCCATCCGACGCCAGTACCGCGTCCAACGAAAATACCGCTTCGATCCGGAACGCTTCCAGCGCCTTTTCATAGGTCTGCTTGGATATGATTGCCGTGTGGATGCAGAAGGGGTTCTGTGTGAGCAGCAGCACACTGCAAAGCCGGTCAAACAGCGCCTGCGCCGCCGTGCCATCCTGTCCTGCAGGCACATAGATTTCGGCACAGCATTCGATCTGCGCCATCCTGCCGCGGACGGACGACGCCCCTTCTTCCCCGTAATCATCTGAGAACACCGTGCGTTTGACTGCCGCCGATTTTGGCCGCAGCGCCAGCATCGGCCGCGTGATCGGATACGGCCCTGTGCCCGGCAGGAAGGCCTGCAGAAGCTTGACGTCCTCGAATTTCCCTGTACCCGCCAGATAATCCAGCACCGCGCCGGTCAGCTGACTCAAGCCGTTCATACCGATTCCTCCCCATAAACCCTTCTGAGCGACGCGGTCAGGAAACAGGTTTCGCAGCCCGCCATGACGGTATCGGTGTGCAGCACCAGATAGCGTTCGCCCCGGTCCTCCACGATGCAGCGCTTCTCCAGCGCCTTTCCGCCCTCGCACGGCGGACAGATCAGATGAAAACGCTCCTCATCCGTCTCGCCGAGCGCCGAATATCCACCGATCAGGCTGGAAAAATGCTTCTGCCCGGCCCTCCACAGCAGCGCATACTGCCGCCGTACGGTCTTATCCGGGAACCGAATGGTCATGCGGCGTCCATACCGCCTGAGATTGGATTTAATCACATTGGAAAAGGTCATATCATCCCACACTTTCAAAGATGAAGCCGTCATACCGCATGCAGTCCTGCGCCGCCAGCAGGAAGCTGTCCCGGTATTCCTTCGCAACCGCCAGCAGCTGTTCCAGATTCCGGCTTGCGGAAATCTCTCCGGCCTGAAAGGATGTCTGCGGATCCTTCACGATCTGGTCAAGCACATAGTCGTAGAAGCACAGCGCCGCCGCGGCCATGGCCAGTTTCACGCGGTTCTCTGCGGCATCCGCGCCGGGCTTGAGCCTTGCGCGCAGCGTCCCGATATTTTTATGAATCAGTTCGTCGTACTCCAGCGCCTCATCCTGCGTAATTCCCGCCATACTGCTGAACAGCGGCAGGATATCCCCGAGCTCCAACAAACCTCCCGCCTCCTTTGTATTTTTCTGCCGGGGGCAAATCCCCCGCCCGGTATCGGTTTGATTCTGCGGTCATCGCCTGCCGTCCTTCGGCATGCGGCTGTGACTTCCGCTGTCCTCAGACGGTCCCATCTTTTTACCGGACGGGGTTCTTGATCCCCTGTGAATATCGTTCGTACCTTACTTAGATTCGCCGCCCTGCGTCAGCTGGATCATCTTAACCGCCTGCGGGCAGATCTTCGCAAAGCCGGTGATGGTGGAAACCGCGGTGCGGTCAAGCTGTCGGTCGATCAGCTTGTCATTCTCCACCAGCACGTCGCCGGCGGCGACCATCTCCAACGCAAAGCGTTTGTCAAGCCCGATCAGCGTACCCTGCGGCACCGCGTCGCTGCGGATCAGGCTGGCGCCCATCGGCGTGCTCAGACGGCCACTGCCCTGAAAGTTGAGCCCCGTGCGCGGGTCCTTGAATTCCTCGATGCTCAGAAGCTTCAGCATCATGTCCGGCGACGCGAGCAGCACATTCATCTCGTAATCCCCAAGCGCATCCCACAGCGTGAGCAGGTCCGCATAGCAAAGCGCGCCGCCGCTCTGCGTCTCGATCGCTTGGGCCGCCGTATCCACGTCATGACCGTTGATCAGCACATCCACGGCATCCTTGAGCTGGGATTTGCAGATATAGTTGCCGATCTGACGCAGGGACACCGTGAACAAATCCAGCCGCTGGTACTTCACCGCCTCATAGGATGCCACCAGCATCCTGCCATGCTTGTTCATGCGAATCAGATGGTCGGTCAGGCTGATATAGGTCGCCGGGATCGCCGCACCCTCGGCGACAATCTTGAGCTCCTTCTCATCCTCATCCGGATCCACCAGAATGGAGCGGTAGTCCAGAGAATCGGTCATGGTCCTGGTCGCCGTGATTTCGGACAGATAGTCGGTCTGCTCGATGCCCTGCCGGACCGCGCGCGCGATGTATTCCGGAAACAGCACGGCGGCCGAGGAGGTGGAGAAGAATTTTTCCACCTTGTCGGACTGCGAACTGCCCACGCGGATGTCAAACCGCTTCAGCTGCCGCTGGAATGCGTCCAGCCCCGCAAGCGGTGTGCCCTTGTACCGGTCCGAAGGGTCCTGCTCCTCGAGCACCTGGGAAAAGGATTTTCCTGCAATGTGATACATCGACCGCTCCAGCGGAATATTCTGATACTGTTCCATCCTGTACCTCCTATAATAAGATGCCCGCGGTCTGTGCCGCAGCGTCGAACTCCACAATCAGGCACGGCCTGCTTTTCGCGCCGGCTGAAGAATCCGCGGCCGCCTTGATGCCGCCGGTCCCATTCGCCGCAATGTGCTGCCAGCCGTAGCTCAGTGAGCCCGAATAGCTGACGCGCAGATATCCCGCCAGCTGTACGCCCAGATATCCGCCGTTTTTAGAGACGCAGATCCCCGTAACCGCGTCGCCGTCGCCGCAGGCGGCGACCGTCCGGTCCGCGCTCAGCTTGACCGGCTGTCCCAGCGCCACGGCGCCGGATGCCTTCAGCGTGACGACCATCTCGCCCGCGCCCAGCAAAGAAACCTTGTTCATATGGTTCTCTCCTTTACTTTCCGCCGCCAAACGGCGGCTCTTTTCATCTGTCAATCTTCCCCGCAATCCATACGGATGCCGTGCTGCGTCCCGCCAGCAGATATTTTTCAATCTGCGGTGTACGGCTTCTCGCTTGACCACGATACATTCCGCAGGCCGGATACCCCATTCTGCACCTTTCAATCTTCACCATCTCAAATCAGAAAGGACCGGTCCGTTTCATCATCCTTTTCATCCTGAAAGCCGCCCAGCTGGCATGCGCCCGGCAGATCGGTCTTCAAAAGGTCATCCCGCAGGGTTTTCAATTCCGGCACGCTCATTTTTTCCACCATTGACTGCAGCAGTTGTGGAGAAATCGGCAGGTCATCCAGCGCGGACAGCCGCACAATCTCCCCGGTCAGCGACCGGCGGTACGCCTTTGCCGTTTGGGCGTCCATCTCCAGGCCCTGTATGTACGCATGCACCCGGCCCGCCTCCTCGGCGGACAGGCTGACCGGCCGCCCGGCTGAAAACCGCTTCATCAGCTCCATATCCTTCATCCCTCCCTCAAACCGTTTGACGACCCCTGCGCCAACCTGCGAAGGCACCGCGACAAACGAAAACTCATATGCGTCGGTCGGCTCATCCAGCAGGATGTAGCACAGCTTTCCGTCATAGCGCGTTCCAGGACGGTGTTCACAGCTGTCGATCCGATGGTCTTTTCCGCAGATGCTGCACACTGAGGATGCCACGCTGCAGCCGACACTGACCTCCTTCTTGATGCCGGCGTCGATTTCCAGCATCAGTTCTTTATTCTTCTCGCCGCGCACCATATAGGCCTTCGCCTTCAGGCAGTGGTAGATGTCGCCGGTTTTGGTCCTGCGGGTCTCATCCCGAAGGACCGACGTCTCGAAGACCCTTGCCGACTGGTTCTCCCCCTTCGGGTTGTGGTCGAAGATGCCGGTCTTTCCCAAAAACAGCGTTTGGAGTTTCCGGAGCGCGTCCACGGTGAAACACTCATAATCCCGGTCCACTTCGTTGTCGCACAGGATCAGCGAAAAGGCATACACCTCATCGGCGTCCAGCTCACGACGGGTATAGCGGTTCACGTTCCGCAGCTCCTCGGGCGTTATCTTCGTTTCGGCGCGCCCCTTGACGATCGTCTGGGTCAATGCTGTCCCCTCCTTCCAGAAATGTCCGCTCAAGCTGTTCGGCCTGCGCGTTCAGCAGCCTCGCGCGCGCCAGCTCGACCTCATCCGCGAGCTTGACGGTGTTCCACTTCACGCTGAGCCTGCCGGTATGCCCGTGCAGACGCATCCACAGGTTGCAGACCTGCAGGATGACCGGATCGAGCAGGGACCGGTAGCTGTCCAGCTCGCTGGTCAGGATATCCGCCTGCTGCTGGCTCATGCGCTCGGTTGTGGACCAGTTGATGCCCAGCATGAACGGCGGGATGCCGGTTTTGGAGATGATCTGTTCACAGATATGCCGCAGCGGCACATCGATGTCGATCATCCGCACATCCGAGCCGATCACCCGGATGTCCACGTCGCCGACGGCCACAAAATCCTTCACCTGCCCGTATTTCGCGCTGTTCATCACGTCGCTCCACTGGTTTGCCATATTGGATGCGATCTGGCGCGCATATGCCTGATCCACCGCGCTTCCATTCGGCTTGTAGGTCACCGCGAAACGCAGGTCTCCAAGCCGTTCGAAGTTTTTGTCCACACAGTGGTAGATCTGCATCAGAATCGAGCTGACAAACGGCAGCCCCTTCAACAATGAATTGCCCAGCAGCTTCCCGGAATCCGGGTTCAGCGCTGAAAACAGGATGTACTGCGGATACCGTACACGCTCATACCCGGACGCATCCCGCTGCACCAGATAGACCGGCTGCAGGCGCTTTTCATCCTTTTCGATCTTCATGTTCCGAAGCGGCGCATTGACAAGCGCCGCGATGTTTTTGCGGTCCCTTGTCAGCACCATCTCGCCGACGGCGTTTCCATAGGTCAGCAGGTCATCCAGATAACCTTCGATGAACCGCTGTATCCCGATGCCGTTGTAACCCACCCGCAGATACCGGAGGAATTCCGCCATCTGCCGGTCGGTTTGGGTGTGCCCGCTCTCCACCCTGAAGGTCCCGAGCAGGCGGATCAGCTTTGTGACCGCCGCGTCGATGATCGGGATATTTTCCCGCAGCCCTTCATACAGGGAAAGCCCCATCTGTCCAAAGCTCTCTGTTTCAAGCGGCGACAGCCCGTTTCTCCGGGATGCCGCCGTCTGGCAGAGCACCGCGCCAGCGGTCGGTTTCTTTGTCTTTTTAAACCAGGTCACCGCGCCCTCCTTTCCATCATTTGCAGCAGAAACATGTGTGTTGCTCCATACCGGATTCTCCGGGCCATACGGCTCATTCCATACTGAACCCTTTGAGCCTTCCGGCTACAGTCCAGTCCGGACCCTTCGAACCTTCCGGCTACAGTCCATACCGAAAATTCTTCGAGTCTTTCAGCCGATGCTGGATATGATCTGCCTCCATGTTAGACTGGCTGGAAGAAACACCATCATCCGCTGCATTCCGCATCAAATTTTCTATGCTTTTTTCTGCGGCCGAATGTGTGAATTGTTTCATAATGCCCCTTTAACCTGCAGAACATTATTTAGATTTCTATCCTGCTCTTCGAATCCGTATCCATTTTTGCACATAATCCCTTCCGGACAATCCCGCCCATCTTCCCATCCCCAACAACTCAACACATGTCTACCGCATAGCTTGAACCTATCCGCCGTCCGGACGGCCGCGCTCGGATGACAGCGCGCAGAATCCTGCGTTCTGCGGCCGGTGCAGCGCGTACATCGCGAAGTACCGGATGTCATCCATGGCGTGGTCGTTCTCCTTGCGCGGGCAGTCCTTCTGCCGGTTCTCCTCCCAGCGGTACAGCGAAAATTCGCGGATGGTATCCCGGCAGCGCTCCGAGAACAGCAGTTCGCCGTTCTGCAGCGCCGCGGATACCAGCCCGATGCCGGTCAGCACATCGTTGACAGCCGGCCGCACCTGAAACCGCGCATGCCTGCGGACGCATTCGATAAAGCTGGAGGCCGACGGGTCCACAATCACCGCTTCTATCGGATATCCTCCCGCCAGCTCCTGCAGCGACGCATAGTACTCCTCATCGGTCCTGCAGCCGCCGCGCACCCTGGAATCGTAGTAGTATTCGTCCAGCCGGTACCATCTCCCGCCGCTCAGTCCCCACAGCCCGAAGGATGCCGGGTTGACAATGCCGTAATCGCAGGATATCAGATAGCGTTCACAGCCTGCGGGCAGGCTCTTTGCAAGATGCTTCTCCGGCGAGAACATCGGATAGATCAGCCCGGTCGACGCCACCCATCTTCCCAGGATAAACCGGTCGTAGAACGCGCCGGCATACAGCGTCCGATACCGCCGGATCATCGATTCGGTGAGAGACGGGTTGTCGCGCATGGTGAAATGCAGATACAGCGCGTTCTTCGTCTTTGCCTTCTGAATCCACTCCCGATAGAACCAGTGGTAGGGATGCTCCGGATTGCAGTTGAACCAGAATTTCGACCCCTCCACCGAGCAGCGCGCCAGCGCCTGCTCGACGAACGACCGCGGCATCAGCGCAACCTCGTCGAACAGTACCCCGGCCAGCGTGATGCCCTGGATCAGCGCGGCCGAGGACTCATCCTTGCCGGAAAACAGATAAAACCGGTTGCACCGCCCCTGGAACCGGATCTCAATGTACTTCTGCGTCAGCTTTTCAGTACAGGCAAATCCCATCCCCGCCAAAACCTGCAGCAAGGCCGTGGTGACATTGCGCCGCACCGACCCGACGCTTCTGCCGCAGATGGCAAAGCTCTGGTTGTCAAAGCGGTAGAACGCCCAGCACACAAAGGAGATCGACATACACAGCGTCTTGCCGCTTCGCACCGCGCCGTCGCAGATGATGGCATCCCGTCCCGCGTCCCGGCTGTTTTTGCACCACCAGTTCAATACCCGAAGCTGTTTGGGAGAAAACCTGCGAAACTCAATCATCCGCACACGCCCGTTCCCCGTTTAAAGCCTGCGCCGACCGCTCCAGCGCCTCATACAGCGGACCCGCTTCATTCTGCTGCCGGCTCTGCTCCAGATTCGACAGCATCTCAAGCGCCTTCATCCGGTCAAAGAACCGGATTTCCAGCCCCTTTCCGCTGTCCTTGATTTCCGAGACGTTGTACAGGTCCAATCCGTCCAGATCGACCGGCGTTTCGCCCTGATAGGCGCAGACCAGCTTGAACGCGTCGGTCACACAGCCGAACGCGATGCGTCTGAGCCCCGCCTCCACCTGCTGCCTGACCGGATCCCCCTTGTCGGAGAACTGGTCGATCTGCCGGCGGATATCCCTTCTCTGCAGCAACCGCGCCGCCGTCCGGCTGCACTGTTCCGGCGTATACCCGGCTTTCAGCAGCGCTTCCCGATGGTTTTGCAGCCGGCTGAAATAATAACAGAACAGCCGCTCCTTTGCCGAAATCGTGGTCTTTGGCATAATTTTTTCACCCCTTTCACCTATTGCCTGCCAAAACGGGAAAAGTTGCATACAAGTATGCAACTTTTCCCCATTATTTTTTTATTTTCGAAGCGCCATCCTGCAAATTTTCTTACATGGCATCATTTATAGGTCATACCGCTGACCCGCCTAAATAATTTGATTAACCGGCACAATCCATAAAGCGTTCCCATGCACCAGTCTGTTCTGCCACCGACGCTTCCAGACCTCAGTGCTTGCCGATACGCTGAGCTGCCCCAAAATCACATTTTGCGCAGAAAATGAAGTCTTTGTGCCAATAAACGTTGACTTTTGTTATAACACCTAATATAATGTAAATAGGCTGTTAAAGCATCCCAGCTTTTACAGCCAGTTCATTCCATCAATCGAATGGTCAACCATAATCCACAATGCAGGAGGAGAAAAAACATGGAGAAAAAGAACACAAGAAGATCGCTTTGGGCCTGCGGGCTGTCCATCATCCTGTGCTTTGCAATGCTGATCGGCACAACCCTTGCATGGTTCAGCGATACGGTTTCCAACAAGGGCAACCGCATCCAGGCGGGTAATTTAAACGTCCAGTTCTACAAGTACACGGGCGAAGGCACGCCCGGCACGCTGAACACCAGCTGGAGCGAAATCGACAACGAAACCGAAAAGGACTTCATCTTCGGCGAAGACTTCAAAAACTGGGAGCCGGGAGCCGAAAAGACCATCTACCTGGCTGTCAAGAACGCGGGTACCCTGAACCTCAAATACAACATGGACCTCGTGATGCAGGACAACGCTCTGGCCGATACGCTGTTGTACGGCGCGGCGAGCAACAAGACGAGCCCTCAAGCGCAGGTCACAGCGGACGGATCGATTGCGGCGCTGATTAAGAACGGCGTCATCGCGGCCGCGCCGAACGGCAGGCTGGATGCCGGCGAGGTGGAATACATCACATTGACGATCAAGATGATGGAATCCGCAGGAAACAGCTACCAGAACGACGGCTTCGAAGCGGACATCGTCCTGACGGCGACACAGACGAACGGATCGATCAAGAAGGCGTACAGCGTCGCGGACATCAACGCGGCGGCGGCAAACGACACAATCGTGCTGATGAAGGACATCAACGAACCGACAGAAAGCGTCAATCTCAACGATTTTGCGAACATCGACCTCAATGGCTATACGCTGACCTGCCAGGATTTCTCGCTTGTCAAGGACGATGCATACGGCACTGTCGATATAGCAGGCGGCGCCATCTACACCGACACCTATCATGTCAGCGTCGAGCAGGGCACCGTGAATCAAAGCGCGGACATCTATACCGGAAATGCCACCCTTACCGCTTCCAGCAATACCTACAACCTGTACGGCCTCCTGCATGTCCAGTCCACGCTGACCCTGCAGGGAGAAACCCGCTTTGTCAAGCGTGATGAAGGTGTCGTCGCCGCCCAGACTGTAAACGCGGACGCTTCCGTCAAGGTGGAGAACAGCGCGGGCGAAGACATCACGGTCACCAAGCCGGCGGAGCTGCCTGAATCCCAGTCGATCATGGAAGCTGTCAGAAACGCGGGCACCACTCCGACCACCATTCTGCTGGGCGCGAAAACCTATGCCGAAAATGTCGTGCTTTCAGCTGGACAGGATATCACGCTGGTGGGCGCAGGCGCCGACCAGACGGCCATCATGCCGGACAGCGGCGTTCCGGTCACCATCGATCAGGACAACGTGAAGCTCACCCTCAAGAACTGCACCGTTCGAACCCGTGTCAAACAGGACAACATCAAGTCGGTCAGTATCTCCAGCTGCGCCAATACGCAGCTGACCGTTTCGAACAGCCATATCAACACCGACTCCGCCGCCAACTATACCCGGGGCATCTCGATTTACGATACACAGAACGCAAAGCTCACCCTGGCTGACAGCCAGATCACCGCTTCTTATTATGCTTTGAATCTGGCATCCCTGAACGAAGGCCTTACCTGCCGCATCGACCGCAGTGAACTCAGCGGATGGGCCGCCATCAATTCCTATGCCAACAATTCCAGCGTCAATGTCAGCAAAAGCACGCTGATTGGAACCAACCGACATTCCGGAATCTCCAACAACTTTTCTACAATCGTACTGGATGGCAACGGACTCAACGAAAATCCGCAGTTCTCGGTCAACAACAACTTCCGGTTTACCGATTGCAAAATCTACAGCTATGAACTGACCGAAACTGCTCAGTACGGCGTTTCATTCCAGTACGGCTCGAAAAACAACACGATGGAATTCCAGAATACACAGATTCTCCGCTTCAAGGGCAATGGAGCAGACGCAACCTCGCTAGAAGCGGCAATCAACCACAATTCCGATGCTTCGGGGAACACCATGGTTCTTGACGGTAAATCCTTCCCGATGGACGGCGAGGGCATCTATATCATCAAGGACGGCGTTCTGACGAAATAAACCGTCGCTTATGACCTCCGGTACCCAAAAACACAAAAAAGCTCGTATCCATTAATGG
>NZ_CCYH01000011.1 GCF_000820765.1 Candidatus Soleaferrea massiliensis AP7 | reverse complement strand
CTTATCGACCTACCGGTAACCCAAAAACAACAAAAAGCTCGTATCCATTAATGGATACGAGCTTTTTTTTGTACAGATAAGCAATCTGGCAAATCATACGGCCTGACAATTTCCAGTGTTATATCCATGTGCATCCCTGTCTTGAACAGAACGGTATCAATCCTTCGAGCAGCTTAAGAAGGGAACAAATTAACAACACCAATGGCGTCGTTTTTGATTGACATTTGTCACAGACAGGCATATAATACGAATAGACTGTAACATTTCTTTTGTAATGCATTTACAGTCTATTCCTATTCTTATTGGCCTATCAACCGAGACCTCAAAAACCAAGGAGGAAAAAACATGGAGAAGAGCAATACCAAAAAGTCACTTATCGCAACCGGGCTTTCCCTTTTACTGTGCATCGCGATGCTCATCGGCACAACGCTTGCATGGTTCAGCGACACCGTGTCAAACAAAGGAAACCGCATTCAGGCCGGAAACCTGAAGGTGGGCTTTGCGGCGGCGGACAGCTTGGATGAGGTTACTGGAAACCTGAGCGACGCAAACTTTGCAGACCTCGCCAATCCAGATGCGAAGCTGTTTCAGCTCAGCAACTGGCAGCCGGGTGAAACCTACACCCGATATATGCGGGTCAAAAACACCGGCACGCTTGCACTCAAATACAACATCGGCTTCGTGCTGTCCGGCGAAAACGACATGCTTGCCGACGCCATTCAGGTGGATGTAACGCCGTCCTCCTATTCACCTACTGTAGAAAACGGCACTGCGTCAGGCGCAGCGGCTGAAAACATCAAGATGAACGGCAAGCTTTCGAGACAGGATGATTACCAGATCTTCAAGGTGACATTGAAATTCCTGGAATCCGCAGGCAACAGCTACAATGCCGAAGCGGCGAATACCTTTGACTTTGGCCTGGATGTCATCCTGACCGCGACACAGGACAACCATGACGCCGTCATCGTCCAGGCGGCAACCGCGCAGGATATTGCCGGCGCTGTGCCAAACAGCACCATCGTGCTGATGAAGGACATCACACTGGATGAGGATATCACGATTGGCCACTATGTGAATGTTGTGCTGAACGGATACACGCTTGATCTGAATGGCCACAAGCTGACCGTATCGTCCGACAAAGTGGGAACAACGGATCTGGACGGCGGCACCGTACAGAACGGCACCATTGAATACAACATTCCAACCGGTTCCGGCTATGCCGGCGGCATCTATCGGAATGTCATCCTTAACGTCCGCGTTTCTGAGCACACCTTCACGTTTGCGGGCGTCACCGACGGCAGCATCATTATGAACGCCGGCAAACTGGTGGTCAAGGAAGGCGGCCAGGTGGGGGCGGTCACGGTTCCTTCAGGCAGCAGTACGGCGGTCATCGATAACCACGGCCAGATCGGTAAGCTGAACAACCAGTCCGGTTCCTCCGTCACTGTCAACGGACAGCCGCCTGAGGATTTCGACGGGGATATCTCGGTCGACTCGAACGAATGGATTTACAAGAGCAAGGAGCCGCAGAAAAACGGCAGTACATACACCATCACCAGCGCCGAAGAGCTTGCCTGGATATCCCAAAAGGTCAAAGCCGGAAATACCTTCTCCGGCGAGGCCTTCGAGCTTGTCTCCGATCTGGACCTGTCCGGCTTCCAGTGGACACCGATCGGCTATACGCCGGATACTGAAAAAGCTTATTTCTTTGAAGGCGCCTTTGATGGAAACGGACATACCATCAAGGGAATTCAGATCGGCAGCCCGTCCGCTTATGACGACAAGCTGCTCAGCACCGGCCTTTTTGGTCTAACCGGCAGCAAGGCTGTTATCCATGATGTTCATGCCGAAGCGGCTATCTACACCAGCACTTCTTACTATACCGGAGGATTTGTCGGACTCAACAACGGTTCCATCTACAACTGTTCGGTCTCCGGAAACATCACATACGACTCGGATGTAAACGTATGCTATGGTATTGGTGGATTTACCAGTACAGTTGCCGCAAACGACGTCTCCATGATCAACTGTTCCGCCAATATGCAGATATCCGCCAAACTGCCGGGCAATTTCGGAATCGGTGGATTTATCGGAGTTATCCGTATGGTAAGCCGGACGTCCATTGCAAACTGCTACGCGGCAGGCAGCTTGGAATTTATCGGTCCTTGGGACGGCTGCACCGTGGGCGGATTCATCGGCTATACCATGTTAGATTCCACCAATCTCCGGAACTGCTTCACCACCATGGATATTACCGCAAAACTTGGACCCAGCGTTTCTGGAGACAGACAGGATAGAACTTACGCTGCTCATGCTTTTGAAGGTCTGTTCTATTTCAGCAGCATCAAAACGGCGCACAACTTCACGGACAGCAGTGTAAAAGTCGAGATCACAAAGACTGATACGCCGTCCGACATCGAGCTGGCTCCTTCCGACGCATCTACCAGCAGCGTAGCCGCATTGACCGCCGCTGAGCTGAACAATTACTGGAATGCCGACAATCTGCCGGCTGGATTCACACTGAACGACCTGCAGGTCTGGACCGATGTTTCCGGCAGTTCCTTCCCGGTCTTAAAGTAATTCTTTATAAGTCGGAACACTTAAGCGGTACCACAGTTTCCGCTGAACCGCAAAAATAGCTGCTCACAGAAACAGCAAACCATATCAATTATTTTGATGGCACAAAGAGGGATGCATCCTGAATGGATGCATCCCTCTTTTATCCCGCTGCAGCTATTGCAACAGATACTTCTGCAGAAAAAAGGCAGCCCCCGCGTCTCTGCCGGGACTGCCCTGATTTTTTATAAATGTACGCTTAGATGACACGGACGCGGATGACGCCTTCGATCTTCTTGAGGTTCTCGATGACCTGCGCCTCCACTTCACCGGACAGATCGATCATTGTATATGCATAATCCTTCTTGGATTTGTTGATCAGGTTGTCGATATTCGCATTTGCGCCGGAGAACGCGCTGGAAATCTGGGTCAGCATATTCGGGATGTTCTTGTGGATGATTGTAACCCTGGTGTCTCCGGTATACGGCATCTCGGCATCCGGCAGATTGACGGAATTCTTGATGTTGCCGTATTCGAGGTAGCCGACCAGCTCCACCGCAGCCATCTTCGCACAGTTGTCCTCCGATTCCGGCGTGGACGCGCCCAGATGCGGGATGGTCAGGACGCCTTCGACGTCGATCAGCTCTTCGGTCGGGAAATCGGTCGCATAGCAGGCGATTCTGCCTTCTTCAATGCCGGCCTTGATATCTTCGGCAACAGCGAGCTCGCCCCTTGCAAAGTTCAGGATGCGGACATCCTTCTTCATCAGCTTGATGGATTCGGAGTTGACCAGTCCCTTGGTCTCCGGAGTCAGCGGCACATGCACCGAGATGTAATCGCAGTTCTCGAAGATTTCCTTCAGGGATTTTGCGTGCTTAACCGAACGTGACAAGCCCCACGCGCCTTCCACCGAGATGTACGGGTCATAGCCGTAGACCTCCATGCCCAGACGGCAGCCGATGTTTGCAACCAGGATGCCGATGGCGCCCAAACCGATGACGCCGAGCTTCTTGCCTGCGATTTCCGGTCCTGCAAACTGGCTCTTGCCCTTCTCAACCAGCTTGCCGACCTCGTCGCCTTTGCCCTTGAGGGTTTTGGTCCAGTTGATGCCCTGCACGATCTTTCTGGAGGACAGCAGCAGAGCGGCCAGAACGAGCTCCTTCACAGCGTTTGCATTGGCGCCCGGGGTGTTGAAGACCACGATGCCGTTTTCCGAGCAGCGCTCGATTGGGATGTTGTTGACGCCCGCTCCCGCGCGCGCGATGGCTTTGAGCTTCTTGCCGAATTCCATCTCATGCATCGCGGCGGAGCGTACCATAATCGCATCCGGATTTTCGCTGTCGTCCGCGCATCTGTATTTCGAGTTGTCGAGCTTCTCCAGTCCTGCCGGAGAAATCTTATTGAGCAGCTTAATTTCAAACATTTCAGTGACCCCCTTAGTTATTCTTCTCAAATTCTTTCATGAACGCAATCAGGTCGATGACGCCCTGCTTCGGCATCGCATTGTAGATGGAAGCGCGCATGCCGCCGACAGAACGGTGGCCCTTCAGGTTGACAAAGCCGGCGGCGTCCGCCTCTTTGACAAACTTCTTATCCAGCTCCTCGTCGCCGGTGACAAACGGGATGTTCATCAGCGAGCGGTCCTCTTTGACGACGGTTCCCTTGAACATCTTGGAGCTGTCCAGATAATCGTAGAACATCTGGGCCTTCTCCTCGTTGAGCTTCTTCATCGCTTCGATGCCGCCCACCTCGTTCTTGATCCAGTCGAGAACCAGCTTGCAGATGTAGATCGCATAGGTCGGCGGGGTGTTGTACATCGAGCCGTTTTCCGCATGGGTCTTGTAATCGAACATCGTCGGCGTACCCTCGCGGGCGTTTCCAATCAGGTCTTCGCGGATGATGACGACCGTCAGGCCGGCCGGGCCCATGTTCTTCTGCGCGCCCGCAAAGATGATGCCGTATTTCGAGACATCCATCGGCTCGGACAGGATGCAGGAGGACATATCCGCAACGATCGGCTTATCGCCGACATCCGGCAGCTCATGGAAGCGGGTGCCGTAGATGGTGTTGTTGTAGCAGATGTGGACATAGTCCGCATCCTTCGAGAACATATCCGGGGTCAGCTTCGGAATATAGGAAAAGGTCTTGTCGGCGCTGGATGCAACAACGTTGCATTCGCCGAACTTCTGCGCCTCGGCGTAGGCTTTCTTTGCCCATTGGCCGGTCAGGACGAAATCCGCCTTGCCGTTTTTGTTCATGATGTTCAGCGGAACCATGGCAAACTGGCTGGACGCACCGCCCTGCAGGAACAGAACCTTGTAATTGTCCGGGATGCTGAGAATTTCACGCAGCAAACTTTCACAGCTTTCAATGATGCTGGAATAGACCTTGGAACGGTGGGACATCTCCATCACCGACTGTCCGCTTCCCTCATAATCCAGCATTTCGGAAGCAGCTTTGTTGAGCACCCATTCCGGTAAGGTGGACGGCCCTGCTGAAAAATTGTACACTCTGCTCATAGAAAAAATCCTCCCCTGCAGGATGTTTCCTGCGTTATTGTAATATGACTCAAATACTTCCCTGGAAACGACGAAAAAAGCAGAAATCCCCATCATCCCCGCTTTCATTTGTTCAAATTCCCGTCTCCAATTGTTAAAATAATAACTAGAGAATATTATACACCAAAACGCGCCTAAACGCAATGGGAAAAACTAATTTTTGTTCCGTCCTTTTTCCAAATGCAGTATGCGGCCGCAGAATCTGTGCAACATATCCAGATCATGCGAGAAAATCAAAAAGCTCTGCTCCCGGTGCTCGGTCAGAAGGTTCTCCAAAAACTCCGACTGAACGCGCAGGTCGAGCATGCTGAACGGCTCCATGAACAGCCCGATCTCGAACGGACGCTTATCGACGCGGTCCAGAATTTTCTTCTGCCGGTCCCGGTGCGGCACATCCACCGCCCGGTACGGATTACGGAACATCCCGCCGGCAAGCCGCCCCATATCCTCAAGCGTCGCGGTCCGGCCAAGATTTTTAAGCTTCCTGTCCTTGGCCGAGCCTTCAAAATCTCCCTGCCTGGAAAGCGCATAGAACCGGAAGAACTCCCGTTCAAAATCCTCGTTCCAGAACCCGTAGAAGCCCCATTTTGCCGCGTCATACGGGCTTTGCAGGTCCACGCGCTCCTGTTCGCGCAGGATTTCACCGCCATACGCTTTAAAGCCGGTCAAAATCCGGAACAGCTCCTCCATGCCGCTGTCCTCATCCCCGTAAACGCCGAGGATTTCACCCTCATACAGCCGGAACGAGCAGTCGCGCAGAACCTCTTCCCCGCGCAGATGGCTTGCTTCCAGCACTGTCCTCGCGCTTCTCGGCTTCTTCTTGATGTCAAACACCTTCCCGGACGCCGCGCCCAGCAGCAGGCGACGCAGCCGCTGCGACTCCAGTTCAGCCGCCGGGATGTCCTTCACCAGCACGCCGTCGTCCAGAACCAGGACACGGTCGGCAAGGCACAGGATGTCGTCGGGCTGCTTGGTGATCAGGATCAATGATTTGCCTTGATTTTTTATTTTATTTATCAGATTCTCATAGACTTTCCGCTGATTCGGATGTAAAATAGCCTTAGGCTCATCCAGCACTGCAATCCGGCAGTCGGATGCATAGACCCGGCAGAGCTTGACAAGCTCCTTTTGGGAAGCGTTCAGCTCATCCGGACTCGAATCGGCGTGCAGCGGCAGGCACAGTTCCGTTAAAACCGCCTGTGCGCGCTCCAGGATCTTCTGTTTGTCCTTGCTGGCAAACGCGTCGTCGAACAGGATGTTCTCTCCAATTGAGAAGCTTTCGATGACGTCGTATCCCTGCCTGATGTACAGGATGCCGTACTTCCTGAGCTGCTGCGGGTTCCTGATGCTGACCGGCTCCCCAAACAGCCTGACGGTTCCGTCATAGCGCTTGAGCCATCCGGTCACAAGGTCGAACAGCGCGGTCTTTCCGCTCTGGTTGGCGCCGGTCACCGCCAGGACCTCCCCTTCGTACAGCGTCAGATAGATATCGCTGAGCGCGAAGCCGCCTTTCAGTTTCTTCGAGATGCCTTCCAGTTCCAGAACCGGGCGTCTCTCCATTTACAACGTCCCCTTTCACAACCGGGAAAGAATCAAAGAGCCCCTGTTCCGGCGTGCGGAACTTCGGCTCTTTCCCTAAGTACCATATGATTTCAGATCACATATTATGCAGAAGAAAGCAGGTAAAACATCATGTATCAGCAGGATTACATTCTCCGACAGATCGAACTGATGGCCAATTTCATCTACAAGCTCCTCTACGGAAAGGATCTGATCAGCCTGACCGATGAGGAATACGAGGTGAACGGCAGGACCACCGACAAGCTGCTTCCCGAAACGCTGCGTCAGATGGCGCTGCAGGGAAAGATCAACGATGCCGAGGACCTGCTCTTCGAACAGCTGGAGGAGCATCACACCGCCGACGACATCGCCGCTGCGGTGGAATTCTACCGCCTGCTGGCGCATTTCGACGACCAGCTTCTCGAAGAGGCCGACTACACCCGCGCTGAAATTGTAGAGGGACTGCATGAGCTCTGCAATCTGTACGTACAGTCCGGCACCAGCCTGTCTCTGTTCGAATAACGGCTCCTAGCGATCGGCCGTTTTTCCCGCATATTTCATGATGGCTTCGGTGAGCATCGGCACATCCATGTCCTTGTCCGCTTCAAATTTGGAGTGCCGCAGATATTTTTTAAACTGCTTGAGATACATCGCGCTCATGTTGCCGCCGGTGACATAGATGTGGCATTTCTTCTTGGAACCCGGAAACACAACCGCCGTCTCCATCGGAATCTTATAGATGTTGTCCGACGCGAACAGGCTGCGCAGTGCAACGGTGTTTTCGGTGTTCTGCATGACCGGATTCGGCAGGCGGATTTTTTTGCCGCCCTGCGCACGGTAGTAGGCCCATTCCTTTTCCTTCTCATTGCAGTAGAAATCCCCGCGCATCGGCATGGTGTTCACCAGCATGATGCCGAAGAATCCGATCAGTACATGGTCGATGTGATAGGTATTGCCTTTGAAACGCAAGTCGATGTCGTCGAGCACCTTGAAGTTGCGGATAGACGCGTACTTTTTGAGCATCGCGGCGACCTTGCGCTTGCCGAGGACCCCCTTGTTCTCCAGCATGTTCTGCCGGACTTTGAGGATCAGCAGAACCACCAGGATGATGGTGACCGCGCCAAAAATCACATAATAAATCTGGTCCATTGAAAACACATCCCTTTACTTGTTGCAGATATCTTTTTTGAAGCCTGAAGCTTCGGGTACATGGATAATATCATAGCATAAAAACGTGAAAATGTACAGACTGAAAATAAGATGAAGGTTAAAATTTGTGCCTCAATCTGAATTTTTTGTAAAATAGCCGCAAAAATCGACAGTTCCGCTTGATTTCACTGGGCAAATGATTTATAATCACACCGTACGTTTCTCAGGAAAAATCCCCGTTATATCTAGGAGGAGAACCAATTTATGAAAAAACAAATTGCCGTGATTTTTGCGGCGCTGAGTTTGTTTTTGTTACTGCTGACCGGATGCGGCTCCAGCGCAGAAGCCGAAACCGTAGACGCGAAGCAGCAGAAATCGATGGATATCCAGGTGCCGATCACCAATCTGGATGACATCATCAACGAAGTATATAAAGGCGTCGACATCAAGGACTATGTCGAAATCACCGATGAAAATATGAAAGAGATTCTCAAGATCAACCCGGACAGCCTTGAGAGCTACGCCATCAAGCGCGCCTCCGGCAAATACGGGCTGGCGGACGTCTACATCCTGAAGCCGAAGGCCGACAAGGAACAGGAGGTCAGAAAAGCGCTGGAAAGCATCTTAAAAGCCAGACAGGATGAATTCGAACATTACGATGTCTACAACGCGCTCGCCATCGCCCAGAACGGCAAGGTTTACGACAGGGAGGGCTATCAGATCCTTCTGATGATCGATGACCAGCAGCAGGTGGAGCGTTCGGTCAACAAGTATTTAAAGCAGTTAAAATAACCGTTAAGCCGTGCTTCTTTTTTGAGAAGCACGGCTTTCAACTTGTCCAGAATTTTATTCCTGGACGATAAAGCGTACTTTGAGCGTGGTTGTACCGCCAGCGTTCAGCGGATAGAACACTTGTTCCGCTGAAGAGCGGCGGCCGTCATGGTTTGTTAAAATTTCTTGGCAAGGTTGTTGCAGCGCAGCGGTATCACCTTGTCAGCCAAGTGATACTTGGCTGGGCTGTTTCTGCCAAGAAACTTTAGTGTGGTGCTGGTTCCGCTGTATTTCAGCGGTCTCACTGTGTATACCAGGTGACACCTGGCAATGTGGTCGTCACTTCCACTGCGGTGCTGTGGCTTTACCTGTCTGCCAAGGAACCTTGGCATTGTGGTTGTTACTTCCACTGTGGCACAGCGGCTCTGCTGTGTATACCAAGTGACACTTGGCAGTGTGGTCGTTACTTCTTTGCGCGGCCAAAGAAGTAACCAAGAAAGGCCGTTCAAGGGGGGCCATGCACAGTGCCGCCCCAGGCCAGATGGCCCCCCTTGAAAATCCCCCCATGATATTCTTCTTTCTCCTTCGGCCTCCTGCGGGCGGCGTTTAGATGGCAGGGTGGCTGAATGGCCAGCAGCGGACGTCAACGTTC
>NZ_CCYH01000010.1 GCF_000820765.1 Candidatus Soleaferrea massiliensis AP7 | reverse complement strand
AGAAGTAACCAAGAAAGGCCGTTCAAGGGGGGCCATGCACAGTGCCGCCCCCAGGCCAGATGGCCCCCCTTGAAAATCCCCCCATGATATTCTTCTTTCTCCTTCGGCCTCCTGCGGGCGGCGTTTAGATGGCAGGGTGGCTGAATGGCCAGCAGCGGACGTCAACGTTCCCTGAGGCTTTCTTTGCCGGTATCCCGATTCCCTTAGCCGCGAGGTAACTAAATTTCCATATCCGTGAAAAAGTTGTTTTTACACATGTCTCAGCTTAAATGCGCTTATATCCTCAGATAAACCAATCCCGCTATGGCGTGGTTGAAACAATGAGGCTAGACGATAACCGCTCTTCGATGGAAGATAACGCTGACAGCGACAGAACGACGATACATTGGAGCACTGCGCAACATGGTGCCTCTGAACCGAGCCATTGCGGGAGCCTTGCCGTCATCTAGAAGCAGAAACTGCCCCATTCCGTAAAAGCTGCGTGATTGGGGGATTTTTAAGGGGGCGGCAGTCCCCTTGAATGGCCTTTTCTGGTTACTCTTTTGGCCACGCAAAAGAGTAACTGCCACCTTGCCAAGGCTGTCTTGGCAACATAAAAAAGCCACTGCGCGCCAGTGCAGAATCACCTTCACACAGCAAAACTTATTCCAACAGCAAAAAGAAATTTCATCCTAAGAAAAAAGAAGGCGGGAAACAAAATGTTTCCCGCTTTCTTAGCAGATACATAAAAATGATTTACGGATGTCTGACGACCAGATTGGAAGCCGCTTCACCGGCCGCCTTCTCCAGAGTCGGCATCGGGACAGCCTCCGCATCGACAGAGGATTTCCACAGGTTGTTCTGCACAGAGATGGTACTCGCCGCATCCACATTAACTGTCTTAAGAATCTCACCGTCGGAATCGCCGGATGCGATAAACGTATTGCCGGTGATGGTCACCTGCGCATCGATGAGATTGCCAAACCGGATGGCACGGTCGCTGGCCTTCTCTATGGTGTTGTTCTGCAGCAAAATGCGGCCTCTCGCTCCCGACGCGTCGCTTTGAACCGCGATCGCGTTGTGAACGGTGTTCTTGATGACGTTTCCGCTGACCTCCAGGCCGCATACATTCTGGATGTAAAAGCCCTGGAACGCGTTTTCCACCCGGTTGTTCCGGATAATCCAGTTTTCAAAGACGCCGGTCGTCGAACAGCCGGCGTTGATCGCCTGCGCGGAATTTGACGTTCCAATGTCGAGAAAGACATTGTTCTCTACCACAAGGTTTTTGACACTTCCAAAACTCGTTGTATCATTTCCATAGTAGTAGCCGAATTCCATCCGGCAGCCCTTGAAGGTGAAGCCTTTGATGGTCAGGCCGTCGATATAGGTTTTCTTGTAGTAATGGGAACCCATCTGCTCATGGTAATATCCCGTTTCCGTATCATACTGCACGTTGGGATTGTGGCCCACACCGGCTTTGAAGCCGCCGGTAATCACCGCCTGATCGCCGAGCAGCGTCAAGTTTTTGATGGTATCGGTCACAACCAGGTTCTTTCCGGGGTTCCAATCGGCCGCCTGATCCACGATGTCCGAGCCTGGACGGTTGTTGAGCTCCAGCGCATCATAATTGCCGGGAGCAAAATAGACCGTCGCGCCGTTCGGGATGGTGTTCAGTGTGTCCTGTGCGGTCTGCGGTGTGACAGCGACAGCACCGGCCGGAATCTGGGTACCGCCCTGTGTCTCACCCTCGACCGGGGTCAGCTCAGCGCCGTCCGGCTTGCTGTCTCCGGCAACATTGGTCACCGTGGAGCCGCCCTGCTGCTGCGCGACAACGCCCACTGCCGCTGTAATGGTGTTTGTCGCAAGAACCGAGCCGGGTCTCGCAACAAATTTGGTTTCGCCTTTCAGGTCAAGCTCCGCTGCCTGCAGCTTGCCAAACAGGTTGTAGGAATGCTGTGCGACATGGATGACGCCGGTGCCTGCTACGGTGATGGTGCAGTCGGACGCATGGTTTACCGCCGCGTCTTCAGCATTTACCGTAAAGGAGCCCGCATTGATCCGGCCGTTTGCAAAATCGATGGTGCCGTAGCCGGATGCGTTCAGCGTAAAGCCGTCACAGGTCAGCGTATAGCCATTGAGGTCGATGTTCGCGAAATCGTTGAGATTGACGCTTTCTGTCGGTTCGTTGATGTCCTTCATCAGCACGATTGTGTCGTTTGCCGCCGCCGCGTTGATGTCCGCGACGCTGTATGCCTTCTTGACCGATCCGTTCGTCTGCGTCGCCGTCAGGACAATGTCCGCTTCGAAGCCGTCGTTCTGGTAGCTGTTTCCTGCGGATTCCATCATCTTGATCGTCAGCGTGATGTATTCCACCTCGCCGGCATCCAGCCTGCCGTTCGGCGCGGCCGCGATGACGCCGTTCTTAATCAGCGCCGCAATCGATCCGTCCGCGTTCACCTGCGCTTCAGGGCTTGTCTTATTGCTGGACACGCCGTACAGCAGTGTATCGGTCAGAGTGTTATCCTGTATCACGAGGTCCATGTTGTACTTGAGATTCAGGGTACCCGCGTTCTTGACAGCCAGGTAGATGGTCTTTTCGGCTCCCGGCTCCCAGTTTTTGAAGTCTTCGCCGAAGATGAAGTCCTTTTCGGTTTCGTTGTCGATCTCGCTCCAGCTGGTGTTCAGCGTGCCGGGCGCGCCTTCGCCCGTGTACTTGTAGAACTGGACGTTTAAATTACCCGCCTGGATGCGGTTGCCCTTGTTGGAAACCGTATCGCTGAACCATGCAAGGGTTGTGCCGATCAGCATTGCAAGGCACAGGATGATGGACAGCCCGCAGGCCCAAAGCGATCTTCTTGTGTTCTTTTTCTCCATGTTTTTTCTCCTCCTGCATTGTGGATTATGGTTGATCATTCGTTTGATGGGATAAGAATGTCTGCCCTCCTTTTCTCTGAAACTGTTTATAAAATAACGCACACAGGAACCCCTGTTGATGCGCTTTTTATCCACGCCTTTATATGTACATACTTTTCATAAATTATGTCTATATTGTACCACAGTCGACTGTTATCGTCAATTCTTTTGCGGAAATACTGCGTCTTAATCCAAACAAATCTGATGTTCGTTCCATCGATGCAACAGGCCCCCCGCCAGCTTGAGCCGGCGGGGGGCCTGTTGCATCAAGTTTCTGTGAAGCCGGGCTTCACAGAGACTCTTGGCTGAACTGTAAACACCGGCACAGAAACCGTACAGCTGCCGGTCAGGATACACTGTAGAACCGTTCGCAATCAGCGCCTGCATATTTTTTGTAAATGCCGCGCTGAAGCTTTTCATCGGATTGTTTTAAAAAACCGGACGGTATTTTATTCCATTCTCCACCCGGTAAATCCGAGCGCCGCTGCGTTCAGAAAGCCCGCTCTCGGGTACATATGCTGAAAACATCGGTCCGGCTGTTCAATTGGCAGAGTCTGCGAACAGGGGATGCCGTGCAGTTTCATTGGCACTGCCGGGACGCCCGCAGCGCCCGCTCGCAGACCCTGCAGGCTGTTTTGCCATCCCGTACTGGGAATGTTCGCCGCACCGCTGGAATGGGTTCCGCAGCTTACGTTCCGCATCGATGCACAGACAGATTGCCCGCCGCTATTGGAAGCATCCATATGGAGCATGCATATCCCCGAAGGCTCACTGCGCAAAATGCTGCTGTCAAAACTGCCGGACAGCAGCCGGGTCCTTTTGTACGGTTCGACGATAGGTTACGGCAGGATAGCCAAGAACCAGGGTCATGACAGCCTTATCCCCTCTTTTAAGCTGGAACATCTTGCGCAGAGCACGGGACCGATTCACGGCCATAGAGAAAAAACCGCTGTATAATACGCCCAGACCGCAGGCTTCCGCCATCAGCTCCATATTGGCCGCGGCAAGGGAGCCGTTCACTTGATTCCTGGACACAAGGACAATGGCGGCCGGAGCCTTTTTGAAGAAGAAATGATCGTCAATGTCCGTCCGTCTCGCCGCCGGATTTACCAGTTTCATCAGCGGGAGAAGCCGTCTGAACAGCTTCACCGCCAATTTCTCAAAGCGGTCCATTTCATCTTTTAACACGATAAACGACACATCCTGCGCATTCCCGCCGGTAGGCGTCAGGCGGCCGGCTTCGATAACCTGCGCAATGACTTCCGCCGGCACCTGCTGTTTTGTGAACTGCCGGATGCTTCTCCTCGTTTTAATTGCCGCTGACAGCGTCTGTGGATCCAATACGGTCGGTTTCCCGATCTCTTCCGGCGGCTCGTCAAAGCCTGTCATGGAGACTGCCGCTTTCGGGCAAACCGCAACACAGTGGCCGCACATGATACAGTCCTGCGCGATGATCTTCGCTTTTTTATTTTCCAGCTGAATGTTGTTTGTGGGACAATCCTTTCGGCACAGACCACATCCAATGCATGTTTGAGAGTCGATTTGAACGGTATGTTTTCTCATTATTTCACCTGACCTCCGCTTCCCCAGCACAAAGCATCATTCATGATATAATGGCGGTGCCTCTTTCTGGACTTGGACTTATATTCGATTGCCTCGGCGGGACAGCCGCCGATACACGCCATACAATGCGTGCAGCTGCCGTTCCACGTTGGTTTTCCAGCTTTCAGATCAATATTGTTCAATGGGCATCGGGATGCGCATTTTCCACAGGAAATGCAGCGGTCCGAAACGGTAAACCCTGTGTCCCGCACAAAAAATGTGTAAAACAATGGATTGACCGGGCCGCTTTGCAGCCTTTCTCCAAAGGTTACCGCGGGTTTGTCAAAGCATTCACCCGCCCGGATCCGCTCTGCAAGCGCGGCGATGGATGGCTGCGCATGATCCGCGATCGAACGGCATTCCGCTTCCTCCGGCGTCGGGAACAGCGCCAAATAATTTTCCGGCATGATGACCGGGGCCAGCCCGCAAAACCGCCAGTTCTTTTTGACACATAATTTCCTCGCATAGGCCGCGGCGTTTCCGCATCCGCCGCCGCAGGTCAATATGAAATAGGCATCCCGGCTGCCCCTGAAGCTCGTTTCCAAAATCCATTGCTCGACGACCCTGGGCATCCGCCAGCTGTAGGTCGGCGCCACAAACACCAGCGGACGTTCTGACTGGATTGCGGCCTTTCCGCCGGACTTCAAATACTGGTTGACTGAAACAATTTCATCGTCCGATATGATTTTTGCAATTTGAAGCGCCACATGCTAGCTGTTGCCGGTACCACTAAAATATAAAACCATAATATTCTCCTCTTGACAAAATGATGATCGCCCTATATGATACACATTGTATCATATAGGGATTGATTGTCAACCGGCCAACCTGAGACAAAAGGAGGGAAATTGTATCATGGACAAGAGAAAAGCAGCCAACCAGAAGGTGAAAGACCGCTTATTTTCCGCGCTGATCGAGTTCGCGGGGCACAAGGACTGGTCAAAGCTGACCGTTACCGAGCTGATTGAACAATCCGGCGTCGCTCGGGCATCCTTTTACCGCAACTTCAAGTCTGTGGAGGAGCTCATAGACTATGGCATACAAAAAATGGCACTGCATTATCATGAGGAAAAGCCATTTCTTACAGAAGATTTTCATAACAGAGAAGTGATGCTTTACAAATTTCAATTCTATTAGAAGCATGCCGGCCTCGTTTTGGCTTTCCATCACGCAAAGCTGGCGACCACCCTGCTGGACGTCATCACCGACTGCGTGATCGACGAAAGCGGCAATATGTCAATTAACTCCATATCCAAATATAAGCTTTACTATTTTTCAGGCGCCTTCTATAACATGCTGCTCTGCTGGCTCGAGAGCGGCATGAAAGAAACGCCCGAAGCAATGGCGGATGAATTTTTACGAATCGCAAATAATTCTGGCCCATCCCATACATGCGGGTAAAGATTTATATCATACGCTTTATCCATTAAAAATATATTCGTTCTGCTTTTAACAGGATTGAACACTGCGCTTCTGCCTGCCGATGCATGTCATTTCTTGACCAAAGCGGAGCGGGGATCAGGTGGGGTTCTGGACAATCCGCATTCTGCAGACAAGCCGACACGTGAACTGAAAAAGCCAATCCATGTTCCATGGATTGGCTTTTCGGCACTATAATATTTAAGAACGATAAAATTTCAACAATCATCACTGTATTATATCGATGACCGTCTGCTCAATGATGGAACAGGCGGATTCCGGTAAACGCCATGGCGATCGCGTACTTGTCGCAGGTCTCGATGACATGGTCGTCGCGGATGGAACCGCCCGGCTGCGCGATGTACCGCACGCCGCTGCGTTTCGCACGCTCGATGTTGTCGCCGAACGGGAAGAACGCATCCGACCCGAGACTGATGCCGTCCATCTTCTCGAGCCACGCCAGCTTTTCATCCCTTGTCAGAATCTCCGGCTTTTCGGTGAAGAAATTCTCCCATATGCCGTTTGCCAGCACATCCATGTAATCGTCCGAGATGTAGACGTCGATCGTGTTGTCACGGTCCGGCCGGCGGATATCGGACTTAAACGGCAGGCCCAGCACCTTCGGATGCTGCCGCAGGAACCAGGTATCGGCCTTGTTTCCGGCAAGCCGCGTGCAGTGGATGCGCGACTGCTGGCCCGCGCCGATGCCAATGGCCTGCCCGTCGAACGCATAGCAGACCGAATTGGACTGGGTATATTTGAGCGTAATCAGCGAGATGATCAAATCCCGCACCGCGTCCGCCGGGAATTCCTTCGCGATGGTCGGGACGCTTGTAAACAGGCTTTCATCGATCTTCAGCTCATTGCGGCCCTGCTGGAAAGTGACGCCATAGATCTGGCGGCGTTCTATCGGATCCGGCCGGTAGCTTTCGTCCATGCGCAAAATGGTATAGCCGCCCTTCCGCTTGCTTTTGAGGATCTCGAGCGCCCTGTCGGTGTAGCCCGGCGCAACGATGCCGTCGGACACCTCCCGCTGGATGAGCAGCGCGGTCATCTCGTCGCAGGTATCGCTCAGCGCGATGAAATCGCCGTAGGAGGACATGCGGTCCGCGCCGCGCGCCCGCGCATAGGCTGTCGCAAGTGGGGAAAGCGCAAGATCATCGACGAAATAGATCTTTTTGAGCACATCGGACATCGGCACCGCCACAGCCGCGCCGGCCGGGCTGACATGCTTGAAGGACGCCGCCGCGGGAAGGCCGGTCGCTTCCTTCAGCTCGCAGACCAGCTGCCAGGCGTTCAGCGCGTCCATAAAATTGATGTATCCGGGCCGGCCGTTCAGCACCTCGACCGGCAGCTCGCCCTGCGCGGCACTGATCTTCGCCGGCTTCTGGTTCGGATTGCAGCCGTATTTAAGCTCCAGTTCTTTGCTCATCGAATCCTTCCTTTCCAAATCAGATGGATGTTTTTATGACGGACATCCTCCTCTTACAGCAGATGGATGCCGTTCGCTTCACAGGTTTCGATCATCTCGTCGCTCCAGACCGACGCCTGCACCTCTCCGATATGCGCTTTCTGCAGCAGCACCATGCAGAGCCTTGACTGCCCGATGCCGCCGCCCATGGTCAACGGCAGCTCGCCGCTCAGCAGCTGCCTGTGGAAGGTGAGATGCCGGCGCTCCTCGCAGCCGCTCAGCTCAAGCTGGCGCGTCAGGCTCGGCGCGTCGACGCGGATGCCCATCGAGGAGAGCTCGACCGCGCGGCCCAATACCGGGTACCAGATCAGGATGTCGCCGTTCAGCGTCCAGTCGTCGTAGTCCGGCGCGCGCCCGTCGTGCCTTTCGCCGCTCCTGAGCCTGCCGCCGATACCGGAGATAAACACAATGCCCTTCTCCTTTGCAATGCGGTTTTCCCGCTCGTTCGGGGTAAGGTTCGGCCAGCGGTCCTCCAGCTCCTGCGTGGAGATAAAGGTGACATCCTGCTCGAGGAAGTTTTCCAGCACCGGGAAACGCTCATGCAGCGTCTTCTGGGTCTTTCTGAGCACATCCACGATTCCGTGGACCGTCTGCTTCAATGTCTGCATATTGCGGTCCGCCGGAACGATGCTCTTCTCCCAATCCCACTGGTCGACATAGACAGAATGCAGATTGTCCAGATCCTCATCGCGCCGAATTGCGTTCATGTCGGTGTAAAGGCCGCGGCCGCGCTCAATTCCATAGCGCTTGATCGCCAGGCGCTTCCACTTCGCGAGGGAATGCACGATCTGCACATCGCCCCCAAGCTCCTTGATGTCGAACTGAACCGGGCGCTCCACGCCGTTCAGGTCGTCGTTCAGTCCGGTCTGCGGCCGCACAAACAGCGGCGCGGAAACGCGCAGCAGGTTCAGCCGCTCGGCTAACAGTCTCTCAAAGGTATCCTTGGCCAGCTTGATGGCGATCTCCGTCTCGATGATATCCAGTTTGGAATGGTATCCTTCGGGCAGTATCAATTTCTCTACAGACATCTGCAACTCTCCTTTAACTCTGGTTGATCGATCATATTGCTTTAGTATAGCACGGATTGGGCAAAAATACAATTGCGGGAAGCTGAATTTGCCATGACATCTCCATTACCGAAAACTTACACAGGCAGGGTTGACATCCGCATTCCGGCGTGCTAAGATAGCTCTAAAGTGTGGAAGAGGACGCCGCAGCGCCGACAACCCTTTCCGATCAGAGAGTCCGTGTCACCGGCTGAAAGCATGGATGGGAAAGACAGGCCGCGGTACCGCCTCGGAGCGCATGTGAAATACTCCGAATGGAGCCAAGCATGCCGTAGCAGCCGCGTTAAGGCCGTTTGAGGGGCGGAATATCTTCCGCAACCGAAGTGGGACCGTGGAGCCTTGTGAATACAAGCTTCATCTTCGAAAACATCCCGGTACATGCATGTACGGATGGATTCGGAAGATGGAGCTTTTTTTGCTGCCCTTTCCCCCGCCCATCTCCAGAACATCCTCTGTACAGGCTGCAAGACGGCTGGCAGGGACGCCTGTCCCAAACACTGCGCAGAGTTTCCATACAAACAGTTTCCCTGTATTCTTGTTTACAAGCCATCTGTTAACCACCATATTCCGGATGATAACCGGATATCTTAACAATAAAGGAGAGAGCATCCCATGATCCATGTGACTTTAAAAGGCGGTACCGTCAAAGCCTATGAATCCGGAACGACGGTGTATGAAATCGCCGGAACGCTTGACAACACGCTGTATAAAATCGCCTGCTGCGGCAAAATTGACGGAAAGGCCGTGGACCTGCGCACCCCGGTCGAAACCGACTGTGAACTTCAGATTCTAACCTTTGAGGATATCGAGGGACAAAAGACCTTCTGGCACACCGCGTCCCATATTCTGGCGCAGGCGGTGAAGCGCCTGTATCCGAACGCGAAGCTCGCCATCGGCCCGGCTGTCGACAACGGCTTCTATTATGACTTCGACGTTGAAACCGCGTTCACGCCGGAAGACCTTCAAAGGATCGAGGCCGAGATGAAGAAGATCGTCCGGGAAAACCTCAAAATCGAGCGGTTTTCGCTGCCGGCAGAGGAAGCCATGGAGCTGATGAAGGACGAACCATACAAGCTCGAGCTGATTCGTGAGCACGCCGGCAGGGGTGAGACCATCAGCTTCTATAAACAGGGCGAGTTTGCGGACCTGTGCGCCGGGCCGCACCTGATGGACACATCGAAGGTCAAGGCGTTCAGGCTGACCCAGTCGACCGGCTCCTACTGGCGCGGCGATTCCAGCAGGCAGATGCTCTGCCGCGTGTACGGTACGGCCTATCCGAAACAGGCCGAACTGGACGCATACCTCGCACGGGTTGAGGAGGCCAAAAAGCGCGACCACAATGTGCTGGGCCGTCAGCTCAAATACTTTACAACCTGTGAAACGGTCGGCCAGGGGCTTCCGCTGCTGATGCCCAAGGGCGCCAAGGTCATCCAGATTCTCCAGCGGTATGTCGAGGATCTGGAGGAGGCGAACGGCTATGTGCTGACCAGGACCCCGATGATGGCCAAAAGCGACCTGTACAAGATTTCCGGTCACTGGGACCACTATCTGGACGGCATGTTCGTACTTGGCGATGAGGAGAAGGACAAGGAGGTCTTCGCGCTGCGTCCGATGACCTGCCCGTTCCAGTACATGATCTACAAAAACGACCTGCACTCGTATAAGGATCTCCCGATCCGCTATGCCGAAACCTCCACGCTGTTTCGCAACGAAGCATCCGGCGAGATGCACGGGCTTATCCGCGTGCGCCAGTTCACCTTGTCCGACGGTCATCTGATTGTGACGCCGGAGCAAGTTGAGGCGGAGTTCCGCGGCGTCGTGCGCCTGATTCAAACCATCATGACCGATCTGGGCATCATCGATGAGATCTCCTACCGCTTTTCAAAATGGGACCCAAATGATAAGGAGAAGTACATCGACGCGCCTGAGACCTGGGAAAAAACCGAAACCGAGATGCGCGCGATCCTCGACCATCTGGGCATCGACTATGTTGAGGCAGCCGGAGAGGCGGCCTTCTATGGACCGAAGCTGGACATCCAGATGAAGAACGTGCACGGCAAGGAGGACACGCTGATCACCGTGCAGATCGACTTTGCATTGGCCGAGCGGTTCGATATGGTGTATGTCGATGCGGACGGCATCAAGAAGCATCCGTATATCATCCACCGCTCCTCGATCGGCTGCTACGAACGCACGCTGGCCATGCTGATCGAGAAATACGCGGGCGCGCTGCCGCTCTGGCTCTCCCCCGTGCAGGTCGCCGTGCTGCCGATGGGCGAAGGCCAGCATGAATATGCCGGCAATCTGGCCAGCCTGCTGAAAAAGAGCGGCCTTCGCGTCACGCAGGATACCCGCCGCGAGAAGATCGGATACAAGATACGCGAAGCGCAGCTTGAAAAGATCCCATACATGCTGATCATCGGCAATAAGGAGATGGAGGAAAACAAGGTTGCGGTCCGTTCCCGCAAGAACGGTGATCTGGGCGCGATGCCGGTCGATGAATTCATCGCGATGTGCGTGCAGGAGGTTCAGGACAAAAAGAACTGAATAATCCAGGATGTGTATATTCTCTGAACGCAGGCATATCACCCAATTCATCCGATAGCATATGCATCACATAAAAACGCCCTGCCCCGCTCATGCGGGACAGGGCGTTTTTCACTTGTTATAGCAGCGGAGTATTCGATCTTTGTTTGCCAGCATACTGGTTCGGCAGGGTGTTGTTGTACTGCGGCGGCGCAGTGGTTTCTTTTTGTCTGCCGAACCAACCCGGCTGTATGCTTCTGTATCGCTGAAGCGCAGCGGCTTTACTATGTTTGCCAAGGGACCTTGGCTGTGTGGTCGTTACTTCTTTGCCGGCCAAAGAAGTAACCAAGAAAGGCCGTTCAAGGAGCCAGCTGCGCTGGTGCACGCGCTACGCGTCACTGAGATAAGAAAAGAGCCTATGACAAACGCACCGCAACAATGTAGTAGTAAAGGCGGCGTAGCCGAGCGCCCCACCGCAGGTGGTGGCCCCCTTGAAAATCCCCCCTGATATCCCGCTTTCCGCTTCGGTCGCCTGTGGGCGGCGTTTTGTTTTGGGCTGAGTGGTTGGGCATAGCTAGCAGCGGACGCTTCTCCGGTTACAGGCTTCTCTTATAGTACCCCAATACCTTGCTGGTACGTTAATTGTCCGTTGTTCTCAAGAATATGGATATTATCCAAACACCGGATGCCTTTTATAACGGCAGGTCTTTCTCCCGGAATACGCGGATGCCGATGATATAGCAGACAAGCCCGACGGCTGCCAGGATGCAGAACTTCAGCGCGAAGCTCTCTCCCATCAGGATTCCATTCGGATCAAACAGCGTGTTGAGCGACAGGTATTTGAAGAAGCTCAGCTCCTCAGAGGATTCCGCCAGCATCTTGAACAGGAAAAACGCGAGCGGGATGCCGGTTCCAAACGCAATCGAATACCGCGACTGGTTGAAGATGCAGGAGGACAGATAACAGATGCCGCTGATGGCAAACATCAGCAGGAACGCGCCGAGGTTGAATATCAGGAATTTGCCGATGTCCAGCTCATCCGGCTGGAAGATCGAGCAGGCGCCGATGCCGAGCGCCGTGATGAATGCAAACATCGCGGCAATCGACAACGCAGAGTAGATGCCGTTGGTGATGGTGATCTGGTTGCGCTTGGTCGGCGTCGACAGCAGATAGGCCATCGAGCCCTTATCGACCTGCGCCGCGATCAGCTTGTTGCCGACCACAATGCAGTAAATCATCGGGAACATCACGGCGATCATGCCGTAGTAGCCCTGCCCGATAAAGCCGATGACGCTGTTCATGCTGCCGAACATATTGCTCATTTCGCCCATGTTCTCCATAAAATTCATCATCTCGCCCAGCGCCTTCGGTGTGAACACCGCACAGATCATGATCAGATAAAAACTCAGCACCGCCGTGATGATCAAAAGCACCTTGTAGTTGGATTTGACGGTGCGCATAAACAGAGGCCTACTGAACATTGGAATCACCTCCGTAGAAATTCATGAAATAATCCTCCAGCGTACTCTTGACCTCGCTCAAAAACTTGAGCGGATAGTTCGCCAGAACCTTGATGAACGCATTGATGTCCTTGTCCTTGACCCGCACCCAGACCTGTTTTTTGCCTTCATCCGCCGCCTGGAAATCCAGCTGCTCCCGCAGGAACCTCTGGTAATCCTCAATCTGCAGGAATTCCAGCTTGAACACCTTTTTCTTGTTGTGCTCGATCTCATCCATCTGCAGCGTGGCGGCGATGCGGCCCTGCCGGATCATCGCCACCCGGTCGCAGGTCTTCTCGACCTCTTCAAAGATGTGCGAGGACATCAGGATGGTCTTGCCGGCTTTCTTCTCCTCTTCGATCAGCTCGACAAAGACATTCTGCATCAGCGGGTCAAGCCCGCTGGTCGGCTCATCCAGGACCAGGATGCTCGGATTGTGCATAAAGGCGCACACGATGCCGATCTTCTGCTTCATGCCCTTGGACATGCGCTTTAAACTGCCGGACGGGTCCAGTTCAAACCGTTTGATCAGCTCCTCAGCCCGTCCCAGGCCGGACATCCCCTGCATGCGCGCCATGAATCTGATGAACTGGATGCCCTTCATATCATTCGGGAACGCGATTTCGCCGGGCAGATAGCCAAGCTGCTTCAGAATCTTGTCGGGCTTCTTCCAGCAGTCCATCCCATCCACCTCACAGCGGCCGTCCTGCGGCCTGGAAAAGCCCAGAATGTGCCGGATGGTCGTGGTCTTTCCCGCGCCGTTCGGCCCAAGGAAGCCAAAGACCTCTCCCTTCTCAATTTCGAAGGAGACATCGAACACGCCTTTGTTCATGCCATAATCCTTGGTCAGATGCTCCACCTTGATCACAGACATCTCATTTCTCTCCTCTCAATCGTCCGGCGTGAAGGCCGGACGGCCTATAGAAAACCTTTTCAGGTATTTCTCATATTATCGCGCACAGGCATTCTCCATGCGCCCATGCGCTTCCTGCATACGGCTATGCTTCATTCCACCATAAATTCCTCCGCCACGCACTTCCAGCATGTGGATAGGCTTTATTCCACTGTAAAGTCCTCGGATTTAAAGTTGCTGTAATATCGCCCGCTTTCGGCGGTAAACTTCAAAACGCAGTAATCTGGGTCGGTCACGCCAAGCGGATAATACATGACGTCCTTCTCCTGCCAGATCATCCGCCTGCTCTCATCGTCCGTCAGAACCTCCATGGTGCCGCGCAGCAGGACGCCGCGGTAGAACCGCCGTTCACTGAAATAGATGGTCGCTTTCGGATTCTTCCGATAGAAGGCCGTATGCTGTGAAGATGTATTGGTTGTGAAGTAAAATACCCGGATGCCCTCGCGGATTCTCGGCGCAAGCATCGCTTTGATGGCCGGATAGCCATCCTCCTCCACAACGCCGATATATGCCGTCTTCTGCTGATCGATGATGTTCCCGATGGTCTTGTTCTTATCCCGCATCATAGTTTTGGTACCTCCCAGCTTTTTTACCCATTATACGGCATCAGGATGACAATTACAATCAAAATCCATCGGTTGAATGCGCGATATTTTTGTATACTATTTCGCTTTCCGCCTCCCGGACAGGCCATATATGAATATCAGCTTGGAAAAACGGCAAAATCCCCGCCCCATGCATCCATGGGACGGGGATCAATCCGGTTTCTGTCCGCAGCCGCTGCACCATCCGTCATGCAGGGACAGGACGCCGCCACAGCTTTGGCAGCTCCAGCGTTCCCGCTCCTTAAGCAGGAAGCCCTGTAAATCCGCAAGCGCATCCCTGCCGCACGCAATCAGGCTGACATCATACCGCTTGCGGTAGGTCTTGTCCAGCTTTTTGACGGATACGCACGGGAAATCCCCGCACGCGGCGCAGAGTCTCAGCCCGCGCTGCTGTGCGCATTCGCGGATGAGACAGCTCCGGCAGCTTTTCGGCTTGTCCTGATCGTCCGCAAGACAGCCCGGACAGGCCTTTTTCGGCTTCAGATGCGCGTAGCAGACCATGCAGTTCATCCCGCAGGGGGCCAGCATCCGCTCATCGATGTGCGCAGGCATCTTCATACCGCATCCTCCTCTGTGTATACGCCCGCCAGGCTTGCCGGCGGCCTCAGGCCTCACCGCTTTCCGATGGATAAAGCCTTCACCGCGAATCCGGCGCTTCCGCTGTCCGCTGAGCATCCAGCTTCCAGAACCGGCTTTGACCGGTTTCATCCGTCAGGATAAACCCATTCCGGCGCAGCACATGCTGGGAGGACAGGTTTCCGCGGCCGGTCTCGGCCTTCACCGCGCGCACGCCGGGCTGGGATACCGCCCAGGTTGCCAGCGCGCCGCAGGCCTCGGTCATGTATCCCCTGCCGCGGTCCCCGGCATGGATGCCGTAGCCGATTTCGACCTCCCCGTTCTCATCCGGGCCGCCCATAAAACAGCAGCTCCCGACCGAACGGTTTTGCGCCTTTAAAACAATCTGCCAGTTTGTATACCACCAGAAGCAGGCCGGATGCTCCTGCGCCATCGCGTAAAGCGACTGCATGGCGGCTTTGGTTTCGGTGTCCAGCTCCATGCCGGACGACGACAGCCCAAGCGCCCGCTCCATCGACGCCGTGCTGTCCAAAAGCCGCGCGAACTGCTCCAGCGAAAGCGGGATCAGCTTCAAAGAGGTTGTTTCAAGTTCCATCGTGCATCCTTTCCAAAACACCGCTATTTCTGTGGGAATTTCCGCCGTTCATTGCTGACTCCGCAGATGTAGTTCATATCCACATCGTAAAACCGTGCCAATATGATCATACTGTCCAGCGGAATACGGGTTTTACCTTTTTCATAATCAGAATATGTTTTCTGTCCAACATGTAGAAGTTCCGCAACGGTCTTCTGCGATAAATCCCGATCATTTCTAAGCCCACGAATTCTCTCCAAATAATTCATACTACCACCCCATGTTTTTTTCTTCATTATAGGGCAGAGTTTATTCCACTATTGACAATTAGAGTTATAAACTCTATACTGTAGTATGAGGTGATTATACATGACTAAATCATTATACAAATATTTAAAAAACAGCTTTCCTGAAATTGAAAAGCTGTTTAGTGAAGCTGAAATGGAACGGTTCAAAAATACCCCGCCAGAAGATTTATACCTGTATCATTTTGGGCTTGGTACTTGGATTAGAAATAACCTTATTACGCAGGATAAAAAACTATTCAAAATGTTTTTGTGGGAAGATATCTGGCATATAGACGATATGTCGGATATCGTGATCAGGGAGTTTCAGAGATATTGTAAAGATAAATAAACTTATATACTTTTCTGATTAGATTTTTCTGCTTGCTATCATTGTCTTCAACTCTTCAATCGTCAACACATTGTCTCTTCTTCTATGTATCATTCTGTGACAATTCGAACAAAGACAAACCAAATCGGTATAGGGATTAATGTCCACAATAGCACCTGTGCTTGACAGAGGAACTAGATGGTGAACTTCAATAAATCCTCTGCCAATCTCTCCATATACCTTTTCAAAATCAAAGCCGCAAACCGCACAGACAGCTCCATGAATCTGGATTGCCGCTTTACGATTCTTTGGATCTCTTTCATACTTGGTAGTATAATAGCCGACGCGCTTTCCTTCCCTGCTCCCTTTGAAATTACTATCCGCTCCAGGAATCTCAACAACACTTATTAAATCATCGTTGAATTCTTCATCCGCTTTTCTGTTTAACAGCTCTATAGCAGTCACCAATTCCGGACGAAGTTCCCATTCAAAATGCTCACCTTGTTCCGTCTTTACATGTCGGCCTTTTTTCATAAGCGCAATCCAATATACAAACTTATCTCCCACACCAAAATATTGAATATCAAAGTATTTACAGACACGTTTAGCCAAATGCAAGATGATTCCATTAATGCTTCGCGGTGACACATTATACTTTTGTCCAATCTCATAGCAAGTACCTCGATGCTCGGGTTGTTCATACAGCATCATAATAGCTTTCAAGCTCTTGTCTGTAAAAACATCGGGTTCTTTCAAAACTTGTATCCACTGCTCTGTGCTGACCGTCACTTCGTCATAATAATATTCCCTTTGAATATTTTTTGTCATCTGATAAATTCTTTTATCCACTGATGTCTCCTCCTGCTCAATCATATATTTAACACAATAAATACCATCGTGCTATACATACGATTTCCCCTTATTTCAGCCCCATGCCTTCTTCATAAAACGCCGCCTGATTGCGTCCGTTTTCCTTCGCGTGGTAAAGCGCAGCGTCCGCCTGCCGGATCAAATGCATATAGGATTCCCGCGCCGCCGGGGTTTCCTGCGCAACGCCGACGCTGATCGTGACACAGTTCGTTTTGCTTCCGCTGTGCTCGATCCCGCATCCCCGCACGCATTCTGTGATGGCCCGGGCTGTTCCGGCGACATCCCGAACCTGGTCCCCCGCCAGGATCAGCACAAATTCCTCCCCGCCGTAACGGCATATGTAGGCGTCCTCCGGCTGGAAGGCCGCGCGCAGCGCACGGCCCAGCGCCGTCAGGCACTCATCTCCCGCGGGATGCCCGTACAGGTCGTTGTATGCCTTGAAATGGTCGATATCCATCATGAAAAAGGCGATCGGAAGGCTGTTTTCGCGGCAGTGCGCATAGGTCCGTGTGATGTACTGGTTGAACGACCGCCGGTTGAACAGCCCGGTGGTCTCATCCATCACACTGATGCGTTCCAGCTCGCGGCGCACATCGTTCTCACGCAGCCGCAGGTCCAGCACCAGATAGGAAAACACAAACCCCAGGCCCCACGCCGTCACCGATGCGAAGACGTCGTAGGAGATGCATCCCGGCGTTTTAAACAGGTACACGCAGAGCAGGAACACGGCCTCCACGCCTGTCAGCAGGATCGCGGTCTGCCAGATTGGAAAGATGAACAGCACCGTCATGACCAGATACAATATGGGGAAAAAGATGGCTGGTCTTTCGGGAAACGGCAGGACGCTGATGACGATGACAAACGCCATGACCATCATGATAAAGTCCATACAAAGCGCCTGCGTGATGGCAAAGGAATGGTGATATCTTCGGATCATCCGGTCCTGTACCAGCAGAAAAGCCGCCGCGCAGATGATAAACACCATATAAATCATCAGGAGCATGGTATTGCGGAAGATCAAGGCCGAAACCACCGTATAGACAGACAGCAGCGCGATGTACAGGATATTCGCTTTCTTAAGCATAATCGCATTGTTCCCCGCGATGTCCTGCTGGTACTCTGAAAAATAATCGGCGCTTTTGCTTTTGGTTTTTTTGATAAAAGCTGTGATCCGTTTCATAGATATTCATCCCTTCTTCATCCATCGCTTCAGCCTTGTCCGTCACGGCGGCCGCGTTCCTTCTCCTATACCATTGAATATGACATTACACATTCATTTTTTCCGCTGATTGTTTCCACTCTGCCAAACATTTAGACACTTCGTGCTCTGTAAAGCTACTAAGTGAAGCGTCCCACTGAAGTATAGTGTCCTCGCAGTTAATGAATACAAGATTAAACGCGCTTCTTTTGCATTCATCTATTATGTCAGAATAACCCGATTCATTTAACCAAGATGTATGGGCAAAACAATAAAGTCCGTTGACTTTGTAGCGTTTATAATGTTCGCTTAGCAGAGACTTTTGTTGTATTTTTTCTTTGATTAGTTTATTATGTTTTTCAATATTATATAAGCCTTTCGTATCTGATAAGACTGCAATTCCGTTGACAGAATAGACTGAACCTTTAAACCTACTTTGACGATTATTTTTGTTTATTAAATCAATAACTTCATCTCCAGACACCCCTTTGTTGAAATATTTTCCAACCAAAGAGTTAACAAGTCCATCATGTTCCGTAATAGCACGAACAACTTCAATACCCATATTAAGCGTTTCGCTTTGTAAATCCGGTCGATCTTTATGCTCAAAATCCTCAATATTTAAGTCTAAGAGGTGACATATTGATAAAAGGGCATATTTCTCAAAGTAGTATCTATCGTACTTATTAATACAAATCACCTCATTTCTGTCCAAACAACCTCAGCATAATCGCATTGTTGCCCGCGATATCCCCCTGATATTCTGAAAAATAATCGGCGCTTTTGCCTCTTATTTTTTTGATAAAAGCTGTGATCCGTTTCATAGATATTCATCCCTTCTTCATTCATCGCTTCAGCCTTGTCCGTCACGGCGGCCGCGTTCCTTCTTTTCTGTCCGCTTTCATCTAAGCCTCCCTGTTCCCGTCCTGTCAAGCGCCGGAACATGGGATGACAGGCACTCCCGTTCCAGCTGTATTTCATACATCTTCCATCCGCCTGTTCATTTTTTCAGGATTCTTTTTAGGGCGGCAGTATCCAATAAATTCACTGTTTGAAACATCCCTTTATAAAACACCGCCCAATTATTAAAGACACAGGGCAATTCCTTTGCCTTTTCCAATGTATCCGCTTCTATAAACGATACAGGAACATCATTCTCCTGACAATACTGTCCGATCTTCTCGACATATCGGCAAACATAAGGACACTGCATATCGTAATAAATGGTCAGTTCCTTGTTTTCAATTTCCTGCTTTTTAACATTCTGTGTAAACCTTGGCATTGTCCCGTCAAAAGAAAGGGCAAGCAGTTCATAGCCGTCATCGGTGGTATCCGCCGCCTCGAAACCATACCGTTTCGCAAACGACTGGTCAGAAAGCCACGACTTCTGTTTTTTCGATCCAAGCATACAGATGCCGGACTTTCCATGCTCTTTGGCATCGGCTATACAATACTCCATCAGCGACTTTCCATATCCTTTTCCCTTGAAGTTACCCAACACCCATAAACAATACAGGTAATAGTAGTTGTCGCCCAGGACAGGAACCCATGCTGTTTCAAGCGGAGCATATTCGATAAAAACGGTGGCCTTTTCATCCAGCTTCCGAAAGACATGCCCTTCCTTCAATCGTTCGGAAAGCCACTGCCGCTTTGCCTCAACGCCCGGATGCAGCTTTTTCGTGCGTATAATACAGCATAAATGTTCATCCGCAAGGTTTTCCGCTGTGACGTTTATAAAATGATCATTCATCATGTACCCTCGTTTCAAATTTCATTTGACTGCTTCTTCGTCAACAATATGACGCACTACACTAGTTCAGTTGTTTCTAAATATATTATCATAACCAACAACTCTTGTTTTTCTTAACTCGACAACTGCTCTATTTCATCATCGTTCTATTGCAAGTGTTTTGGCTATTTTGATTTTTAATCATATCTTTCACTTTTTATAGACAATAGAGTTCTTCATATGAAATATACTCATCATTAGGATCTGTCGATAAAACCAATTCCTCAAATTGTCCATATTTAAAGTAAGCATAGTCATTTGAACAAAAACCAACATTCCAATCAAGCTGTAAATCATCCTTAATAGGAATCCCTTTTATTTTTAATTTGCACATTCTTTCTATAAGTTCGTCGCCGCCTACACAAGAAGACAAGGGACTATCAGGTTCATTAAATAAAAACCAATTGCCTTGCAGCACTCCGCAACAATCGCAATGATTGGCAAAGCATTTACGGCCAATTGTTTTTGAGTACCCTGTCTTCACAGAATAAGTATCTTTTAAATATTTTAATAATTTGGGAGGAATATCATTTTCATTATCAGCCCATGCAAGATGCAATTCCTCACCCGGCTCAACATAATCTTCAACAATCTCAAAGTGAGGATCATCCGCATCACCGTATATATGTACAAATTCCCCTATTCCCAATCCTACTACTCTGGTTGACTGACCACACTTCCAACATTTTTGCTGACTCTCAACGATAAAAATGTATTCTGTAGCAATTACCGCATCATCTGTATCTCCTAAAATCCACTTTGAAAATTTGGTATACTCCTTAGGATCTGTATTTATATACCACTTTTTCACTCTTGCATTCCATTTAGCACCTAAAGATTTCGCTTCTTCTTTTTCACTATAGGGAACGTTTAAATATAGCTTCATCACTATTCTCCTTTCCAATTAAATTTCATTTCATCTCTTTAAACCATATTTTTCACTTTTTATCCGACTGGCATTAATAGTTTATCGCCCTGCTATTCTCGTATATTTACTTCTCAGTTTTTGTCAACAACACCACGCACTCCACATGCCCGGTCCTCGGAAACAGGTCGACCGGCCTTGCCTTTATGACCTGATAGCCCATCTCTTCAAACGCCCTGCAGTCCCGCGCGGCGGTCGCGCTGTTGCAGGAGATCATGACCACCCGCTTCGGCGCCATCCGCACGATGCTTTCGATGACCGATTTGTCACAGCCCTTGCGCGGCGGGTCGACGATGACCACATCCGGCTTTGTCCCCTCTTCTGCCAGCCTTTTCGCGGCGGACGACGCATCCGCGCAGAAGAACCGCGCATTCCCGATGCCATTGAGCTTTGCATTCTGCCGCGCGTTCTCCACCGCCGCTTCGACGACCTCTACGCCGATGAGCTTTTTCACACGATGCGCCATCGAAAGGCCGATCGAACCGGCCCCGCAGTAGAGGTCGAGCAATGTCTCTTCCCCGGTGAGCTGCGCATATTCCTGCGCCTGCCGGTAGAGCAGCTCGGCTGCGTCGCGGTTGACCTGATAGAAGGTCAGCGGCGAGAGGCACAGCTTCACGCCGCACAGCTCGTCCACGATGTAATCCGCTCCATAGATCGTCCGGCAGCTGTCTCCCAGAATCACATTGGTTTTTTTCTGGTTCACGTTGACCATGATGCTGTGAATCTGTGGAAAACGCGCTGTCAGCCGCTTGACAAGCAGCTTTTCCTTCGGCATCCCCTTGCCGCTCAGAACCAGGCAGACCATGACCTGCCCGGTCTTTTCAGCCAGCCTGAGATAGATGTGCCGCAGGCAGCCCCTGTGCGTCTGCTCATCGTAGACCGGGATCTTTTGTTTCTCGGCAAACGTCCGGATTTCCTTTAAGATATCCTCAAACAGCGCCGGCTGCAGATCACAGAGGTCCGACGCGGCAATCCGGTGGCTGCGCTTCGCAAAGAAGCCGGTCATAACCCTGCCGTCCTCGACGCGGACCGGATACTGCGCCTTGTTGCGGTATCCCGCCGTGCGTCCGGTATGCAGGATCGGCTCCGGTACAACCTCGATGCCGCCGATGCGCCTGAGATGGTTCGCCACCCATTTGTATTTGAGCTGAAGCTCGGTTTCATAACCGATGTGCCGCAGCGTACATCCGCCGCAGCGGCCGAACACCGCGCAGCCCGGGTCTGTCCGGTCCTTTGACGGGGAGATGAGCCGTTCCACCCTGCCGAACGCATAGGAGGACAGCACCTTGACAATCCGCACCTGCGCTCGGTCCCCCACCGCCGTGTTCGGAATGAACACCGCAAAGCCGTCATGCTTTGCGACGCCGTTCCCCTCCTCGGTGATATCGACAATCTCAAGCTCCAGGATCTCATTTTTCTGAACCATACGCGCTTCCCCCGCCTTTCCTATTTCTTATATTCTACCATAAATCATCGCAATCCGCCATGTCTTTTCCATTCTCTTAACAATCCGTTCGGATGCAGCCGGACAATTTCAAATCCTGTTGCATCCGCCGAGACAACGGGATGAATTTTAGATAGATTGAACAAAAATTGGTTATAGAATTATACCATTTAAATTTCATCAAAAATCTTGACACAATTTCGCTTTATGCTATAATAAATTCAAGACATTGTGTGAGTTTCATGCGGTGTGTGATAGAATTTGTCTGGAAGCAGATCAGCCGACTTCATTTTGATACCGACTGGTCTGTTTTTAAATTTTGAAAAAGGAAAGGAAGAAAAAAATGATCAACGGACTCAGGAAAACGTTGTCATGCGCCCTTGCCGCGGCAACCGTTCTCTCCTCATTTGCAGCCTTCCCGGCGGCAGCGTCCGATATGGCCGCATCCGGCAAAGAGATTGTCGCCGGCGGCTACGAGATCGACATGAACGACCTTCCCAAGGTGCACTTCGCCGAGCATCCCGAATGGGAGGAAACCTACAACGCGGCATGGGAATTCCACAAGGGCAACATCAAAAAATCCCCGCTTCCGCTGAACCCGGAAGATGTGTACTATGTCGACGAGGCGTTCGACAACACCATCTTCGCATGGGACACGCTGTTTATGATGATGTTCGACAAGTACGGCCTGCATCAGTTTCCGACCCTGCAGGCGTTGGACAACTTCTATTACCAGCAGATCGATTCCGACGGCCCGGACGACGGACACATCAGCCGCCGCATCACCGAATCGGATGCGAGAAACTGGTACGGCTATGAATCCACCTCCGCCCTCAACCCGCCGCTCTGGGCATGGGCCGAATGGGAGCAGTATCAGGTGCACGGCGACAAGGAGCGCTTTAACAAGGTCATCAAGGGCAAGACCGTCTTGGAGCGCATCATGTCGCACTATGAGTTCATCAAGCGCACCCGCATCATGGACAACGGCCTTTACGGCCACACCTCCGGCGACGGCAACGGCCTGGACGACACGCCGAACCAGGACTGGGGACGCCGTGAACAGACCTACAACGATCTGAGCATCCAGCAGGCGCAGTCCGCCTACTACATCGCGAAGATCGCCGAAGAGATCGGCGACACCGAGAACCAGCAGAAATATCAGAAGGAATACGAGGACCTCTCGGCCCTGATCAATGAAAAGCTCTGGAGCGAGGAGGGAGACTTCTACTTCAATCTCGACAAGAACCAGAACTTCACGAACATCGCGACGCCGACCGGCCTGTGGGCCATGTCCGGACTGGTCGCTACACCGGAGCGCGCACAGGCGATGATCGACAGCTATGTGCTCAATTCCGAAAAGATGTTCCGTCCGAACGGCCTTTCGACCGTCACCTATGACTATTCGACCTTCAACCCGCTGGGCTACTACTGGAACGGTTCGGTCTGGTCGCCGACCTCCTACCAGTTCCTCAAGGGCCTGCAGGCATACGGCTATGACGATCTGGCATTCCAGTCCGGCATTCAGCATCTGAACATGCTGACCAACCTGTACCAGCAGGGCGCGTATGACGACAACGGCACCTTCCGCCATACGCTGTGGGAATGCTATTCTTCGGATTACACGGCGCCCGCGAGGGAACACAACCGCGAACAGATCGTCCGCTTCAACTTTGTCGGCTGGACCGGCGCGCTGGCCATCGGCTCCACAATCGAGGATGTGCTCGGCGTCACGCTCAGCGCACCGAAGAACGAGGTCAACTGGAACCTGAAGCTCAGCGAGGAATGCGGCATCGACAACCTGTACATGGCAGGCGACCGCATCTCTCTGCGCGCCGACAAGCGCGCGTCCGCCGATTCCGGCACCACCATCACGGTCAGCGCAACGAAGCCGTTCACGCTGAATGTCACCATCGACGGCGTCAAGAACACCTTCGAGGTTCCGGCGGGCGAGACCAGCTATGCCGTAGAGGGCACCGAGAACAACCCGGCCTACCTCGGCGGCATCGTCTCCGGCTTCCAGCAGTCCGGCATCGACCTTGCAGGCAGCCGCGACTATGTCCTGTTCCAGAACGAGGACGACAATGCGGTTGTCGACGGCCTGAAAAAGCAGTTCGGCAAAGAGGATTCCTCGCTTTACAACATCAACACGATCGGCTTCCGCAACGCGTCTGTCCAGAAGAGCAGCGCGATGGACGGGCTGGTAGAAGGAAAAGAACTCTTCGAATATGTCAAAACCGGCGAACGGGATGGCTTTATGGTCATGGCGAAGGCCGGACACGACCTCAAAACAATGAAGCTGGTTTTAGGCGTCCAGAACGCGAAGGCGACCGTCAAGGCGTCGCTTTCGGATGCGTCCCAGCAGAACTTCACCAAAACCATCACAGCCGGCGACGAGGAACACGTCGTCATGGTTGAAATCCCGTTCCGCGCGGCAAGCGACGGCAAATATTTGATGGCCGAATACCGCATTGCGCAGAACCAGTCCGGAAAAACCGGCAAAATCACCCTCAAGGGCGTCATCCTGGAGGACGGCGGAACCGAGTATCCGAAGCCGCCGGCCATCCCGCAGAACGTGACGCTCGCATCCGGCAACGGCCAGCTCACCGTCAGCGCAGACGCAGCCGAGGGACAGTATGACAGCTTCGAGGTCCTCTGCGGCACCGACCCGATGGGACTGACGCAGACCTTCGAAACCGAAAGCCTTCCTTATACAATCACCGGCCTCGACAACTACCAGAAATACTACGTATCAGTCGTCGGCATCAAGGACGGCGTTCCGAGCGATATGAGCGACATCGTGAACCAGGTTCCGGAAGAGGAGCCGAAGTCCGACGCCGAGCGTGCCGCGATCGACTTTGAGAAGACCATCGACGCCATTCTGAACGGGAATGAAAGCGTCAAAAATGTCAAAACTGACCTGAACTTCGACGTCACCGGACCGATCTACGGCAGTCAATTTGAATTTGTGAACTATGATGTCTCCCGCATCTCCGAAACCGGCGCGGTCATCCGTCCGAGCCTGCCGGAGCTGGACAAGACCATCAAGCTGGGCGTCAAGGTCACCTATGAATCCGCGGTCGTGGAGAAGGTTCTCCCGATCACCATCAAGACCATCGTCCCAAGCAAGGAGCCGTATGCGGCCGGTACGGTCGGCGCGGCGCCGGCAAGCGCCAACCTGACCGAGGAGGGCGCGAAGGACTGGGCGCAGTTCGGCAGTGCCGCACTGCAGAGCTACGCGCGCAAGGACATCCCCGAAAGCTTCATCACCGATGTGACGCCGCTTGGTGTCCTGGCCAACGACATCGCGCGGGACACCACAACCAATTTCGTCTACACCGACGGCAAGGGAAGCGCGCAGTCCCCGTCAAACAACCACACCGGCTACAAAGCCAACGGCGTGAACAACGGCTTCTCGTTTAAGCTCCCGGCCAGCGGCAGGATGCAGAAGCTTCGTGTCTACGCGGGCTCCTGGGCATCCACCGTCCGCCTGCAGCTCACCATCAACGGCGAAACCCTCTACAGCGACACCTTCGGCAAGACCGAAACCACCTCGGGCGCGCTGTGCAATGTCTTCGAGGTGAACTACCTGACCCAGAATCCGGACGACGACGTACAGGTCAAGCTGTATGTGGAAAAATCCTATTCCGGCAACTCCGGCAACCTGACCATCCAGGCCATCAGCCTGCGGGAAACCGATGAAGCCCCGGACGTCACCGACATCTACGCGCCGGCCAAAATCATGAGCCGCGTGGACAACGTCCCGGCCGAAGCGGACCTGACCGCCATCGGAACCAAGGACTGGGTCTACTTCGACACCGACAACATGGATACTATCGAGCGTAAGAACGTCACGGAAAAATCCATCGGCGGCATCAAGCTGATCGGACGTTCACAGGGCAATGCCGGCGATTACACCACCAACATGGTCTACAGCGACGGCACCAAGAACGCGGTTTCCCCCGCAACCAGCCGCCGTGCCCGCATCGCCAACGGGCTGGGCAGTGGCTTCGAGTTCACGCTCCCATACAGCGAAAAGGAACAGCAGGTCAAGATTTATGCCGGCTCCTGGGCTTCCAGAGTCCAGCTGACCGCCTATGCGGGCGATCAGGAGCTTGCCTGCACAACCAGCTCGTTTGAGAAATCACAGACCACCTCCGGCGCGCTCTGCCGCGTCTTCACGATCAACTACAAGCTGGACAATCCGGACGATGTGCTGACGGTCCGCATGCTGGTTGACAAGGTCTACGACGACACCTGGGCAAACATGAACCTGAGCGCCATCGCACTCAGCGAGGTGAACGCGGCGGGTGAAATCACCTCGAACGACGCTTCCATCGCGCTGGACAGCGAGGGCTATGTAAACGGCGTACAGGAGAATACCACCGCTTCCACATTGCTGGAGAAGCTCTCCCACACCTCCGAAAATGTCGACGCGGCGCTGAGCATCGTTGACAAGGATGGTAATGAGCTTGAGGGCGACGCGCTGGTCGGCACCGGCTGCGAAGCCGTGCTGACCGCCGGCGGAGAGGTCCTGCAGAGCGGCACCGTCGTCATCGGCGGCGATGTGGACGGCAACGGAAAAATCGGCGTTTCGGATCTCTTACAGGTCAAAGCGGCCATCCTGAGCAGCGGGCTTTCGGACGCCGCAGCCTTCAGGGCGGCGGATATGGATGGAAACGGCAGGCTTAACGTCTTAGACCTGCTGCGGATCAAGCTTCATATTTTAAACGCGTAACACCCCTCTGTGACAAAGGGACTGCCCCGATGGGACAGTCCCTTTGTCATGGAACGCAGCACAAAAAGGATACCGTCCAAATTCGGGCCGTATCCTTTTTACTGATCTTCTGTTAAGCCCTGCTCATCCCGGACACCCGGCCTTTCGGGCTTTCACTCCTTGGGATACACTTTGCGAAGCGTCTCTTTGACCGCTTTCAGAATTTCCGTCAGCGCGCGGAGCTCTTCGCTGCTGCAGTCCTCCATGATCTTTGCGATTTCGTGATGATAAACCGGTTCGGAATGCTCCAGGCTGTCGCACAACAGCTCGTCCGCTGAAACTTCCAGCACATTTGCAATGGCCACCAATGTCGGCAGACTCATCTTGGTCGTGCCGCGCTCGATGTTGCTGATATGTGGGTTGGACAGCTCGACGAGCTCCGCCACCTGCTCCTGCGTCAAACCCAGATCTGTTCGGAATCCGCGTACTCTCTTGCCAATCGCTTCATAATCCACTCCCATAGTTTATCCCTCCAGACTATCTTTTTTCTTCCATTATAGTCTAGAATGGATATCCTAGTAATAAACCATGTAAAAACTATATTGCAATAGATTAACAAACTATAACAATATTTTTTCATTTCTTGAAAAATTTGTCCTATTTTGAACAAGTTATCCACCAGGATACATTTGGTCAATCTAAAAAAATATGACAGCTGTGTGTTCCCTTTTTTACAAATCCGCACCGCATTGAGAGGATCCTTTTCTGTTTCTGTCGCAAATGCTTTTATCCTGTTTGAAAAAAATGCGGGATTGTGATAAAATAGTCCGGTAAGATTTACGAGGGAGTGTATGCTATGTCCAACCGAAACGGCCTTGTCTTTTATAAAGGCGTCAAGGATGCCATCCCCATTGCGATCGGCTACATATCGGTGTCGTTCGCGTTCGGCATTTCCGCCGTCGAACAGGGTCTGCCGCTGTGGTCCCCGATATTGATATCCCTGAGCAATTTCACCGGTACCGGACAGTTCGTCGGCGTCAACATGATCGCATCCGGCGCGGTTTTATTTGAGATCGCGTTCACCGTGCTGATCATCAACCTGCGCTATATGCTGATGAGCCTGTCCCTGTCCCAGAAGCTGTCGCCCGATGTGAAGTTCTGGCAGCGTCTGGTCATCGCGTTCGGCAACACCGATGAAATCTTTGCCGTCTCGATTCAGCAGAAGGACGAGCTGAATTTCCGCTATATGATCGGATTGATCCTGACATCCTATTTAGGGTGGAACGCCGGGACGGCGCTCGGCGCTCTCGCCAGCTCCATCCTGCCGCTTTCGGTGCGTTCCGCCTTGGGAATCGCAATCTTTGCCATGTTTATCGCGATCATCGTCCCGCCCGCCAAAAGCGCAAGGCCCGTCCTGCGGGTGGTCGTCATTTCAATTATCATGAGCTGCATCTTTCGGTTTGTACCGGGCCTCAACGCCATTGGCAGCGGCTGGGTGTTCATCATCTGCGGCGTGGTTTCCGCCGGCGTCGGCGCCTATCTGAATCCGGTCGCACAGGTAAAGGATGGGGAGGATGGCGATGGACTATAAAAGAATTCTGCTGGTCATCCTGATTATGGCGCTGGTGACCTATCTGCCGCGTGTGATTCCGCTGGCTGTCTTCCGCAAAAAGATCAAAAACCCATATATCCAGTCCTTTCTGGTATACATGCCGTACGGCGTGCTGGCCGCCATGGTCTTTCCGGATATCTTCACGTCAACCGCCTGCCTGGTCTCGGCCATTGCCGGCACCGTTGTCGCTTTGATTCTCGCCTGGCGCAAGCTGGGGCTTTTGATTGTCGCGCTTGGCGCAACCGGCACAGTGTTTTTGACCGAATGGATTTTGACTGTATCCGGCTCCGGGCTTATCTGATCGTTATCACCGAAGATAATCAGGGTCAATACAAAGAGCGACACAGACACCAGCCGAACCTCTGAACACCACCTGCAGTGGGGCAATCGTCTACGGCGCTCTCTGGGTGGGGAATCGTTTACACAGAGGCTTCGGCTATCAGTGTACCCGCAAAGACAGTCTTAGGAAACGCAATCGTCCGTCACCAGCCATTCATCCACCCTGCCTTCTAAACGCAGTCCGCAGACGGCCGACCACCTAGCGGTGGAGCAATCGGCTACGCCGTTCTTCGACCTGGGAATCATTCCGACTCAAAGCCGTCCGCAGACGGCCGAAACAGATAAACATACACCATAGGAGGATTTTCAAGGGGGGCCACCACCTAGCGGTGGGGCAATCGGCTACGCCGCTTTTTTGGCTGCGTTGTTGTAGTGTGTTGGTCATAGGCTCTTTTTTATTTCAGTGACGCGTAGCGCGTGCGCCAGCGCAGCTGGTCCCCTTGAACGGCCTTTCTTGGTACCTTCTTTGGCCGGCAACGAAGTAATAACCACATTGCCAAGGTCCCTTGGCAAACACAGTAAAACTGCCGCACTGTAGCGGAACAACGCTTTCCTGCCAAGTCTCACCTGGTAAGCAACGCAAAACCGCTGTATCACAACGATACAACATCCCTGCGAATGCGTCCTGACAAGCACCATGAGTCCGCCGCGTCACAGCGTTACATCGACTGAGCTGATACAGCCATACCTTCCAAACAAATTCAGAGCATCCTCTATTTTATGGACAAACCAAGAGCCGGTGAAAATCATTTTCACCGGCTCTTTTGATGCCATATTTATATTTCCTTCCTGCCGTATACCCCGCACGAAATCAGATAGGACAGGAACGCCACAACCGCCAGAATTGCCGGACTGAGCTTTATCAGGAACATAACCTGCGCATCGCTGGGCATTGCCACGCCGGCCTTTGACAGCAGTACAACCAGTATCGCCGGAATGAATGCCACCAGCAGAATCATGATCCTGCCCTTCTCCACGCCGAACTTGATGGTCAGCGGCAGCATAATGCTGATCATCAGTACCGCGGCAGCAAAGCAGGCGTACACCAGAACCACAATCCCCATATCAATCGGCTGATGCCTCAACAGCTGCACAGCTGTCACACATACAAACGAAAGCACTGCGCCGGTCAGTGCAAAGATGCCTCCAAGCAGGTATTTGGCCGTTACAATTTGTGTCTTCGAAATCGGCAGGCTTAACGCATACCGGTCCCATTTGGACTGCTGGTCATATGAAAATGAAGTGACGGACAGAATCGATATCATAATTGTGAGCATTCCCGCAATGAAGGCGACCTCATTGAACATGGAAATCACAGAAAAGACAAGCATCGCCACCAGAATATAGCGTATATAGGATTTCAAATTGTATAAATCCTTTAAAATCAGACCCTTCACACCAATTCCCCCTTGATATAGAATAACATGATATCTTCAATCGTCGTGCTTTCCAGCACCATACCGCTGTATTTTCCACGCAGGGCAAACCGGTCCCTTACGAGCGCTTCGCAGCCAAACGCGCTGCTGCGCCAGGCGACGATGTCATCGCGGTCAATCCGGCCGAACTCGTTTTTGCCGCATCTGAGTACGCCGTACAGCTCGGTCAGCTGATCCTTCGGCTTGCTGAAGATGATCCTGCCGTCGTGCAGAAAGGTCACATAATCGGCAATTTTCTCGATGTCACTGGTGATATGGGAGGATAACAGGATCGAATGCTCCTCATCCTGGATAAATTCCAGGAAGATGTCGAGAATCTCACTGCGCGCAATCGGGTCCAGCCCGCTGGTTGCCTCGTCCAGGATCAGCAGCCTCGGCCGATGGGACAGCGCGGTTGCAATCGACAGCTTCATGCGCATGCCTTTGGAGTAATCCTTGATCGTTTTGTTTGCCGGAAGGCCGAACCGGTCCAGATAGCCGTGGAACAGCGCGCTGTCCCAGCTCTTGAAGATGCCCTTCATCACGTTCCCGATCTCCTTCGGCTTGAGTCCCTCGTAGAAATATCCTTCGTCGAACACAACGCCCACCTGTTCCTTGATGGCCCGCTCATCCTTGATGTTGTCCTGCCCGAACAGCTTGATTTGTCCGCTGTCCCGCTCGATAAGATTGAGAATCAGTTTGATCGTCGTCGTTTTTCCGGCGCCGTTCTCTCCGACAAATCCCATGATGGCCCCCTTTGGCAGTGCAAAGCTGACATCCTCCAGCCGGAAGCCGGGGTACTGCTTGCACAGGTTCTTGATTTCCAGGATATCTTCCATCGATTATTCCTCCTCAAATAACAGCCGAAGGATTTCGGCCAGTTCTTCATAGTCAATTCCACTGCTCTTGGCCACCGAAACCGCCTTCTGTATCAGTTCTTCGGCCACACGCAGCTGGGATTCCTTGATAAACGCGACGTTTTTGCGTGCGACAAAGCTTCCCTTTCCGGTTACGGTCTCAATAAAGCCCTCGTGCTCCAGCTCCTCATACGCCCGTTTTGTCGTGATGACGCTGATGCGAAGCTCTTTGGCCAGCAGCCGCATGGAAGGCAGCATCTCTCCCTCCTGCAGATTGCCGGTGATGATCAGGTTCTTGATCTGGGAGACGATCTGTTCATAGATGGGCTTGTCGCTCGCATTGCTGATGATGATATCCATATCCCATCCCCATTCCGTATATTGTATATATCCACTATATACAATATACCGCTCAGCATATGCTTTGTCAATACCTTTCTGCATAAATCCAGAACTTTACGGTTAGAATAAGTGCTGGAAACCCAAAACAACGCCGGACCTAAAATTTAGGGGAAAAAAGCCGAAAATTATGAAAAAAAGTGTTGACATCCATTTTCCAGTTTGATATAATATAAAAGTCGCAAGTGAATAGGTTCTATGATCCATTAGCTCAGTTGGCAGAGCACCTGACTTTTAATCAGGGTGTCCGGAGTTCGAGTCTCCGATGGATCACCAAATTTATAAATCGAGTGGGCTTGTCCGCAGAAATGCTGGGTTTGTCCACTCGATTTTTTTTGTTTTATTCGTAAAAAATAGAAATCATAAGTTCTATTGAGCACCTGATTGCAGGGACTAAATTACACAATCAGGTGCTCTATTTTTGTCATGAAATAGGGCGTAACCGAATAGAATCATTGTGAACGCCATGAAAATGACAATGAGAACGCATACAAACGATAGACTGTCAAAGAAACTTTTGAAGAATTTCTCACTCTGAAAAGAAACAGCACAAATCCAGTCAGAGCAATAAAGTGGAATTTCTATCAGATGTAACGACAGCGACATATGTCAAACATCTACGATCCTTTTTATATGCTTGTATGGAAAGAGGATATGTGGACAGGTTTAAAATAGAAATTCCTTTGTATGATAAAGAAGTCAAAGAGGTTTATACAGATGACGCATTAAAAAGCTGCCCAATAATCCCATTATTGAAAAGTGCTCTTTTTCTGAATGTCGAAATTGGGGGCTGACAAATTATTTTTTATGAATTTCTATCATATCTCTTTACTTTTCCGAATGAATAAAGTATAATAAATAACATCGCTCCAATGAGCGCAATAATTTAAAGAGGTATTTTCATGTACAACGACAAGACTATTATCTGCAAAGATTGCGGAGAAGAATTCATTTTTACTGCTGGTGAACAGGAGTTTTTTGCTGAAAAGGGCTTCACCAATGAGCCTCAGCGTTGCAAAGCCTGCCGTGGCGCGCGCAAGAACAATTCCGGCGGCGGTGCCAGACAGATGTTTGATGCTGTTTGCGCATCATGCGGAAATTCCTGCAAGGTTCCTTTTGAGCCCAGAAACGATCGTCCTGTTTATTGCAGCGAATGTTTTGAAGGCAACAGAAGATAACGACCTTTTAAAGCACCCTTCGGGGTGCTTTTTATTTTGTAAGCAGTCTTTGCGAAGCTGTCTGAAACAGGACGGTGCCAACATCGGCGAGGGGTACTGGAAAAGGCGTCCGGGGTTCGAGGTTTTGATCGATGATCAGAAAAAAACTGTCCACATCATGGACAGCTTCTTTTTTTACATTGCTCCGTGTTCCGGAAGCACATTCAGAAAGACTGCCGGCGGCATACGGCTGAGCCACAATGGATATCCATAACAAATTCAATGGAACATCACCAATAAAAACCATATTCCAGATAAGACTTTTTCTCCTCGACTATACTGGAAATATGTTATCTTTTAATAGGGTGATGATATGAATGACATTTACAATCCAAATAAGCAAATATTTGATCGTGATATGAGACCGTCCAAATCGAACTTCCTATTTAATTTTCAAAAATTCGCAGATAGAAATGCTTATCTGCCATGAAGAATCTGCTGAAAATCCGGGAATTAAAACGTATCAATCAGCTTGCGTTGGCTATGAGAATCGGCGTGTCGCAGGAAACCATCAGCGCGTTTGAATGCGGACGGTCAAATCCCAGTGTCAGTACCTTGTTAAAGCTTTGTGATGAATTGGATGTTTCGGCTGATTTCTTGCTTGACCGAACCGATGTTTCTTTTTCTATGAAACATTTTCTGCAAAAAGATCTGTCGGAAGCGGAACTGGAATTGCTGATCGCCTATCGAAGGCTTTCCATCTTTAAGCAGAAACGCGCTGTTGGGATCTTAATGGGTATGTTCTATCAGGAAGAATAGAGGAAAGAAACATGGCTGCTACCCGACACAAACAGCAAATGATGATATGGAAGCGTCTCGCTCTTCACAGCCGGCGCTGATATTCCATATCATATCGTAAAAGAGATTGTTTACCAGCCGTTTTTTCGGGCAAATTGTATAGGGGAATGCTTCGCCGCACCGTCTGCGCGCCGTATCCCGGTCGAAAGTCTTCCCGCTTGATTTTTCGGTCTTAATTTGTCGGAAAAGCTTGAAAAGACCGCCCGTAACGGATATAATAAGACATGGATTTTTTAATATGTTGGAGGTGACTCACTGTGGAAGCTGACCCTCGAGGGTATGCACTTGTGCAAAACACTACATATGGATGGGCCGGCGGAAAGCAGTGACAGGGCATTCCCCGTTCCATCCTGAAAGGAGACGGAAGAATGCTGAATATCTACCGCAGCTCCAACAGCAAGATTGTGGAGCTGGAAAACTTCGAGCCGGGCTGCTGGATCAATCTGACCGCGCCGACCGAAGAGGAGATCACCCTGGTCTGCCAGGCGACCGGCGCGCTGCCGGAGCTTGTCAAGGCCGCACTGGATGAGGAGGAGCGTTCCCGCATCGAACACGAGGAGGAGGAACATCAGACGCTGATCCTCGTCGACATCCCGCGCGTTGAAAAGGAAAACGACAGCTTCGTCTATACCACACTGCCTTTCGGCATCGTGCACTGCGAGGAATACATCATCACAACCTGCCTGATTGCGTCGCATCTGGTCCGCGACTTTCTGGACGGACGCATCCGCGGGCTGTACACCGCCAAGAAAACGCGGTTCATCTTCCAGCTGCTGCTGCAGAATGCAGGCAGGTACTTAAACTATCTGCGCCAGATCGATTCGGCCAGCAACCGGGTCCACACCGAAATGCAGAAAAGCTACCGGAATAAGGAGCTTCTGCAGATGATGGCGCTGGAAAAATCCCTGGTCTACTTCTCCACCTCGCTGAAAAGCAACGAGCTGGTGCTTGAAAAACTGCTGAGGGTGGAGTTTATCAAAAAATATTCGGATGACGAGGATATCCTGGAGGATGTCATCATCGAGAACAAACAGGCCATCGAGATGTGTTCGATTTACCGCGACATCCTTTCAGGCACCATGGACGCCTATGCGTCGATCATCTCGAATAACCTGAACATCGTCATGAAGCTACTGGCGGCGCTGACCATCGTCCTGGCGATTCCCGCAATCTTTGCGGCCTACTGGGGCATGAACGTGCCTGTCCCGTTTGAGGGGCATCCCTACGGGTTCTGGATTGTCATGGGCATCTCGCTGCTGGGCACGCTGGGCACCTTTATCTTCTTATGGAGAAAAAAGATGTTCTGAACCGGAATATAGAAAAAGAGCATCCCGTTTTTTGCGGGATGCTCTTTTTTGCAGCTTTTCAAGTCCTATGTAGTGCCGATCCAATCCGGATATGCACTATCGCATATTCAACGTCTGATCTATTTACTCCCGATCCGGATCCAATCCGAAACTGATACTCAATGCATGGTTAATCATATCCATGGAGGTTTCATCCAGTCTGCCCATCTTCTCTTTGAGCCGTTTCTTATCGATGGTTCTGATCTGTTCCAACAGGACCACCGAATCCTTTGAGAGACCGCAGTTCATGGATCGTAGTTCAATATGCGTCGGCAGTTTGGATTTCTCCTTCTGGCTGGTAATTGCAGCCGCAATCACGGTTGGGCTGTATTTATTTCCCACGTCATTCTGAACTATCAAAACAGGTCGGACTCCGCCTTGTTCAGATCCCACGACAGGACTCAAATCTGCATAATAAATTTCGCCTCTTTTGACAGTCACGCTTCTCACGCTCCGCCTTGTTTAAATTTTGTTCTGCTCTGATTGTATTTTAGCCGGTTTATCGGATGATTAATCATCGAATTCATAAAATTCTGAGAATGAAGCCGGGAAGGAATGTCCCTGAACCCGGCGGGATAAAAGACCGCGGCTATCCCACTATCATCTTATTGCCGGGACAGGCGATTTGACACTCTTGTCCCGGCCCGGCCCCGGCGCGTTCGGCCGTTTTGTGAAACAAAGAAGGCCGTTTGTGGCCGGACACTCCTGCAGAATTCATGGAAACAGCCGGATAAAAAACATTCCTGTTTTTCATCCGGCTGTTTCGGCTCGACCGACCTCTCCGAATCATTTCAGCACCGTCCGGCACATTCGCTGCACGGTGCCGCCGCGTGTACTGCTGTATCATAGACAGATAAAAAGGCGGACAGTTCGGAACCCTTCTTCCGGACTGTCCGCCATATTTTATTTGAATACTTGATATCAAAACTCCGCCGCCGTCGTTTACTGACAGGAATGCATATCCGCACCGGCATGAGGCTGCGTATTACTTGACAAAGCTGAAGTTGACAAACTCAACCTCCAGTTCATCCTGCGGGACATTGAGCCGCAGCGCGTTTCCGCTCTCCTTATCCAGCACAAGCTCGAAGTTGCCGGTCTCCATTTCGCCGGTCACGCAAAGGCCCGATTCTTTGAGCTGAACCCGAACGCCGTTCTGCCGGGTCACCATATCGATCGACGAGATGACCGTCTGCGTCACGGACGACGCCAAAAATGAATTGGGATCGAGTGAAAACTCCATCTCCTTATACGATACGGTCACAAGCTGCTCGGTGTAGACAAACTTGATGTCCTTGAGGGAATCCGGGCTTGTAAAGGTGACCGTCGCGGTGCCGCCGGCGTCCTTGGTAAAGACCGCCTGTGCCGTGATATCCCGGTATTTGATGTTCGCCGTGGTGTTGTATGCGCCGCCGTACGCTTCGCTGACCGCGGGCGGAATTGAGCTGTTCTTTCCGCCCGATCCGCCGGATGAGTCGCCGCCGGAACAGCCGGTAAAAAAGACCGTCAACAGAACCATCGACAAAAAGACCGCTAATCTCTTCATGCAAAAACCATCCTCCGCTGCCGCCAGCGATTTTGAAAGGCCGCCGGGACATGCCCGGTTCGCACCCTTCCCGCGGCGGGAGTTGGAAGGGAGGCCTTAACGTTGATGTTCCAGAAAGACCGCGCACAGATCATCCAGGATATCGGTCGGGAGCATGCCGTACTGGCTTTTGCGCAGCGCGCAGCGGTCCGCGGCAAGCCCGTGCAGATAGACGCCGGCGCACGCAGCCATAGCGGGATCGATTCCCTGCGCTGCAAAGCCCGCGATCATACCGGCCAGGATGTCCCCGCTGCCGCCCTTTGCAAGTCCCGGATTCCCGGTTGAATTGAAGTACAGCCGTCCATCCGGCGTGGTCACCACCGTATTATAATCCTTGAGCACCAGCACGACGCCGAATTTCTTCGCGAATTTCAGCGCGGCTTCGAGCTTATACCGCTGCAGGTTCTGCACGCTGCATTCGAGCAGCCGCGCCATTTCCCCCATATGCGGCGTCAGGATGACCGGGGCCTTTCTCTCTTTCAGTATATTTATATTCCGCGCGATCAAATTTATGCCATCCGCATCGATAATCAATGGTTTTTCACAGTTCCTGATCAGATGCGTGAGGTTTTCATGGGTATTGTCGTTCACACCCATGCCGCAGCCAATCAGGCAGGCCGAATAGCCCTGCAGCTTCTCGGCCAGCAGGGTGTGCGCATCAGATGCTACCAGATGCCCTTCTGTTTCCGGAAGCGGCAGCATCGTGGCCTCGACAAGATGCCCGGCCAGCGGCAGGATCAGGCTCTCCGGGGACGCGGCTGTGACAAGGCCCGTCCCTACCCGCAGCGCGGCCTTTGTGGACATCACCGCCGCGCCGGTCATGCCGAAGCTTCCGCTGACATTCATCAGCTTGCCATAGGTGCCCTTGTTGGCGTCGTCCCGTCGTTTTTTCACCGCCGAAAAGACCATATCTTCATCGATCAGCTGCGCTTTTGTTTTAACCGCGAGATGGGCGTCCTCCGGAATTCCGATCGATTTGAGCTCGATGCGGCCGCACTGGTGCTTGCTGACATTTGAGACATGCGCATATTTATAGCTGTCGAATACGATGGTGCAGTCGGCCCTGACAGCTCTTTCATCCACCGTGCACTCATCCGCGCTGACGCCGCTGGGAATGTCCAGCGCATAGACCTGCGCCTTGCTGGCGTTGATGATATCGGTGATCTTGATTGCCTTCTCGCTGAGCGCGCCTTTAAAGCCGGTGCCGTAAACGGCATCGACAATGATGTCGCTCTTCTTGATGAACCCGTAAACCGCACCAAGATCGACATCCGCGTCACTGATATGGATGTCGAGCTGCTTGGCAACCAGATACATTTCATATGCCTCGGTCGTCTGCGGGATGCCGTCGGTCAGCAGGATGAGCACATTCGCGCCCATCTGCGAAAGCTTGCGCGCGACGACAAAGCCGTCTCCGCCGTTGTTTCCCTTTCCGCAGAAGACCGAGCAGTTCATATTCTCCACCGCGTTCTGCTTACGGATGACATTGAACGCCGCCGTGCCCGCGTTTTCCATCAAATCCAGGAAGGCGGCCCCCATCCGGTTGGCCTCATTCTCTACGGTTTTCATCTGCTTTGCTGTCAGGATATACAATCTTATGACCTCCTATCAAACCTGTCGCGCCCGTGTCTCATTTTACTGCCTGCAGAGGAATCTTTCAACCGCCTGAAAGATTGATGCACAGCGATTCTGCTGTTCCCATATACCAATCAACCATGCTTATCCGCGCGCTTTTGCATCGCCACGATCTCCTGAAAGCGCTTTTGTGAGGGTGTGCCGCCGATCTTTTCCTTTGCAGGAAAGCCCTGATCGAATGCCGCGGAAGCGTCCTGATCGACTTCATAAACCGCATCCTCTATATACCGTCCCCTGATGCCTGACAGAGCGTTTTCATACAATTCACAGACCTGAAGCGCCGCGGCATACATGTTGTCCGCCGTCCGGATGCCGAACTGTTCCGCGGCCGCAAACCCCTGCCGTCCATAGTAAGCCGGGTCGCCGCAAAGCAATATCGCACGGAACCCCATTTTTCGGGCCAGCTCCCGCGTGTATCCAATGAGTCTGCGGCCGACGCCTTTGCGCTGATACTCCGGCAGCACCGCAATCGGCCCCAAGCTCAGCACCTCATATGTTTTTCCATCATCCCCATGGATGACAGCCTTCATATAGGCGATATTTCCGACAATCCTGCCGTCATGTACCGCGACTACATCCAGCTGGGGAAGAAACGCAGGGTTCCCGCGCATGATATGCAGCAGATAATGCTCATTGCAGCCGGGAGAAAAGTGGTTCCAGAACGCCTCTCTTGTGACGGTTTCCGTCTTCCGGTAATCCGCTGGCTGTTCCAGCCTCAGTTGTATATCCATTTTTCTCTCCTTACTGCTCTATATCAATATCGGCACCCTGCAGAAATGCATTTACTGCAATACAATGCCACGATCGTTCCATGAATCTGACATATGATGCCACGACCGTCCGGTTTTCATAAACAGAATACTATGGTTTTTCAACTCTCTTGAACACAATACCATGCTCGTCCAGCTTATTTGAACACGACACCATGTTCATCCGGCTCATTTGGACACGATCCCATGGTTCTTCCGGCTTACCTGACGCAATGCCGTGTCCATCCGGACCACCTGAATGCAATGTCATGTCCGTCCGGACCACCTGAATGCAATGTCATGTCCGTCCGGACCACCTGGACATGATGCTATGATTCTTCAGATTCACCCGAACCAATGTCAATGTGCTTTTGCCAGCATACCTTCATTGAAATTACAGGTACTCTTCTGAACATTTCGTTTCGGGACACCTGTTCTGATTTGGGGTTTCGCCGTCCGAAAGCTTCGCTATCTGTTCCTGAAGCTTTGACGCCACCACAAATGCCACCGCATATTCCCTGCAGTGGGACAGGCTCAATTCAAAGTGCCATCCTTCTTCCCGGACCCTCTGTGCCAGCGGCCCCGAAAAAGCAAGGATTGGCTTTCCAAGCGCATCGTGCCTCACCGACACATCCTGCAGGGAGAACCCCCGAACACCGGTGCCGATGGCTTTGGAGAACGCCTCTTTTGCCGCGAACCCGGCGGCAATGGTCTGGATCGGAAAGGAGCGGCTTTCAAAATAGGACTGCTCCTCTATAGAAAATACCCTCGTCAAAAAACGAGGGTTTTCCATACTTTTTGCAATGCGTTCAATCTCGACCATGTCGACACCGACGCCGCATATGCTGTTATTCTTCCCGTACACCGTCATACACCTCGTCATATTCGTTCATTCTGGCGCGGATGGCTTCCAGAATTTCTTCATTTGGATTGAAGAGAATCAGGGTTTGTCCCTTGGTGCGGTCCTTCATCTCGATGACCCAGGTGTTGTTTTTGGATGGATCCCGCGGCGATATGCAGGCCTCCAGCACATAGTTGTAATCCTGCCGGTTGACATTGCTGTCGTACGGCGCCAGTCTGGTGATGCGTTTACAGTCAAACTTGACCATCGGGATGACCTTGCGGCCCGAGTTGACCTGCTGAATCTCAAAGAAACCGTTTTTGACAGCATATTTATAATCGACATACAGTCCCATCCAGACCTTCCAGACGCCGAACGCGCAGGCAATCGCCGCGCCGACCGCAAAGATGGAAAACAACAGGTTGTTCATCGAGGTCATGATGCCGTATGCGCCGGACATCACGATCACGGCCAGCAGAAACGCGCCCCACCAGATCAGGCGGTGGAATCTCACCCGTTCCCGCTCCACCGTGTGGACAACGGCCTTCGCCGTGGTCTGGACAATTTCGTCATCCTCATATCCTTCCAGTTTTTCAACCGCTTCGCCATAGGTCATGGTCATATATTCGCTCTCGTCGTCCTGCTCTTCGGGCTGGACAGACTGCTGTTCATCGATTTCCTGCGTCTCCCCGGTTTCTTCCCGGAGATTTTCCTGTTCGTTCATGCAAACGCCCCCTTTATGATGCTATTATACCATCTTTCCCCCCGAATGGAATGAAAAATTTATAAATTATTACAATCCTTCTTCGCTTTTTGCCGTATGTAAAAATCTGCTTGCCAAACAGGGGCCGATATGCTATACTACAACAAAAGAATATTGCCTTCATCGTTATAGCCGCCGGGTTATGGGGATACTAAGAAGAAGGCAGTCGCAAAGGTGTCATTAGGCCTGTGGATACCGCGGGTCTGGTGATTTTTTATTTGGGGAGGAACGTATGGAACAGACCGCTATCTTACAGAAAAACATCTACCGTGTCACGCTGCAGTATGTCTCGCTGAACGTCATCAGCATGCTGGGCCTGTCGCTGTACATTCTGGCCGACACCTTCTTTGTTGCGAACGGCGTCGGCAACAACGGGCTGGTCGCGCTGAATCTGGCGCTTCCGGTCTATTCACTGATCAACGGCATCGGACTGATGATCGGCGTCGGAGGCGCGACGCGTTTTTCCATCGCCGTCGGCGAAGGCAGCCGTGAGCAGTGCAACAAAATCTTCACCCATTCCCTCCTGCTGGGACTGGTTCTCGCGGGGATTCTCACGCTGCTCGGCGTGTTCTGCTCCGACCAGCTCGCAAATTTGATGGGTGCGAAGGGCGGTTCCCATGCGCTTGCGTCCACCTATTTAAAAACCGTGCTGTGCTTTTCACTTGCCTTTATTCCGAACAACATCCTGATTGCGTTTGTGCGCAACGACGGCAGCCCGCAGCTCGCCATGACTGCCATGCTGGTGGCCAGCTTCGGCAATATCCTGCTCGACTACATCTTCGTCTTCCCGCTTGGGATGGGGATATTCGGCGCTGCCTTTGCAACCGGCATTGCGCCGATTCTCAGTATGTGCGTGCTGTCCTCGCATTTTCTGCGCAAACGGCATCATTTCAAACTCCAGCGGTGTCCGCTGCGTCCGCACCGGTTTGTGTCCATCGTATCGACCGGCATGCCGTCTCTGGTCAATGAGATTTCGACCGGCATCGTCCTGTTGATCTTCAACCAGGTGATTCTGAGCATCGCCGGGGACACCGGCGTCGGCGCGTACAGCATTGTCGCGAACATTGCGCTGGTCTGCATCTCGATCTTCACCGGCGTCGCGCAGGGGATGCAGCCGGTCGTCAGTCTCTGCTACGGCGCCAAAAAGCCAAAGAACATCCGGCGCGCCTTTTTGACCTCCTGTATCTGTGTGTTCGTGCTGGGCACGCTGGTCTATCTGGTTAGCAACCTGTTTCCGGAACAGATCATCGCACTCTTTAACCGGGACGGCAACGAGCAGCTCGCGCTGCTTGCCGCCGACGGCATCCGGCTTTACTTCACGGCGTTTTTGCTGATGGGCGTAAGCATTGTGACCATCTCGCTGTTTGCCTGCATCGCGCGGCCAAAGCCGTCCTTCCTGATCTCCATCCTGCGCGGCTTCGTGCTGACCATCCTGTTTATCGTTGTCCTTCCTCAAATCTGGGGCATGACCGGCGTATGGCTTTCCGTCCCGGCCGCCGAGCTGGTCTGCTTCCTGCTCAGCGGAATTCTGGTGCTTTATTTATTCCGCAGCATGCCGCATGAGGATGCACCTGAACCATCTAAAGACGTTTCACATGCGTCATAGAATTATCCGGCCGTTCGGAATCCACCGGACGGCCGGTTTTTCTTTTCCACTGTCTTGTCATAAGACACCATATGGGCGCTTCTCGTCCATCATATGCTTTATAGGGCTTCGTCCCCTGAGGGACATCTCTGTCCGCGCCCCCATTACAGATCATATATCTGACAAATCACCGCGCTTCAGATGTTGGTCTCAGTATTCCGGCTGCCGCCGTACCAATGTCTTCGGACGTTCTCGCACCTCCGCTTCGTTCATCTCGCCGCCTGCCGATATGCTGTGAACTGCGGCGGCTTGAATGGCTGTTTTCCTTGCAACTTCCCGGTTTCTATGGTATGATATTTTCCATAACAGAAAGATTTGGGGAGGGCTTTTTATGACAGTCAAGGAACTTGCGCAAAAGCTGGGATTTACAGTTATTTCAGGGGAAACATCGCTTCAGCGGCAGATTGACGGCGTGTACTGCTGTGACCTGCTGAGCATTGTGATGGGCCGCGCGCCGGCCGACAGCGCGTGGATTACGGTGATGGGCAACATCAACGCGGTCGCCGTCGCGGTGCTGGCCGATGTGTCCTGCATCATCATCGCCGAAAACGTGCAGTGCGATGCGGAAGGCAAATCCAAGGCGCTCCAGCAGGACGTCGCCGTACTGCAGTCCGAGCTGCCGGTCTATGAAACCGCTGCGGCGGTCGCAAAGCTGCTGTCATGAGCGGCGCATTCTACGACCTTCATCTGCATTCCTGCCTGTCTCCCTGCGGCGACAATGACATGACGCCGAACAACATCGCGAACATGGCGGTGCTCAACGGCCTGCAGATCATCGCGCTGACCGACCACAACAGCTGCAAAAACTGCCCGGCAATTCTGAAAGCGGCACAGGAACTGCCGCTGACCGTCATCCCTGGCATGGAGCTGTGTACCTCCGAGGAGGTGCACGTTGTCTGCCTGTTTTACAGCCTCGCCGAGGCGATGGCCTTTGACGCCTATGTGCATGAAAAGCTGCCGGACATCCAAAACCGGCCGGATATCTTTGGCGAGCAGCGGATTCTGGACGAACAGGACAACCTCATCGGCACCGAGCCGAAGCTTTTGATCAACGCCGCGGACATCTCGGTCATGGATTTAAAGGAACTGTCCCGGCAGTTCCATATGCTCTGTTTCCCGGCGCATATCGACAAGGATTCCAACAGCATCATCGCCAACCTCGGCTGGATTCCCGATGAGTGCGCCTTTACGGCGGTGGAAATCGCGCATGTGGAGAATATCGAACCCTACCGGCAGCAGTACCCGAACATCCGGCCGATGCGTGTCGTGACCGACTCGGACGCGCACTATCTGTGGGATATCGCCGAAGCGGTCCGCACCCTTCCTGTGGACCCGGCACATCCCGAACAGCTGCTGGACCTGCTGCAGTCCGCAGCCGGATAACTTTGATTTCCAGTGGTCTTTGATGAATCCGGTCCTTGAATCGGTGTTTGGAGCATTCCGCATGATCATGCCCGGTTCGCGCCGATATATCTTCCCGCATACCGGCAAAGAAACGCTGCGCGGGCCGGCAGAGACACTGCCGGCTGCAGCCTTATCCGCAGAAATTTCAGCAAAGGAGTCGATGCGCTTGCAACTGGAACCGCTGAACGAACGGTTTTCCATTTATGTATCCAAGGAACACACCTTCGGAACCGACGCGTTTCTGCTTTCGGATTTCGCCGCGCCCCGCAGGAAGGACACCGTCTGCGATCTGGGCACCGGCTGCGGCATCATCCCGCTGCTGTGGTTCCGCAGCCAAGATGCCGCGCCCAGGCACATCACGGCGGTGGACATTCAGGCAAAGGCCATTGAACAGCTCAAAAGGACGGTACGCCGAAACGGCCTTGAAAGCCGCGTCACGCCGCTGCTTGCCGACCTCAAGGCGCTCGGCGGCGTTCTCCCCGCGGCTTCGTTCGATCTGATCACCTGCAACCCGCCGTACAAGGCACCGGACGCGGGCATTCAGAGCCTGTCCCCAAGCGAACGGATTGCCAGGCACGAGGTGCTCTGTACGCTGGAGGACATCTGCCGGACCGCTTCTCGCCTGCTTCGCTTTGGCGGCTCGTTCTGCCTGTGCCAGCGTCCGGAACGGCTGGTGGATGTGGTGGACGCCATGCGCGGCAGCGGCATCGAGCCCAAGCGCCTGCGCTTCGTGCAGAAGAACGCCCGGTCGCGCCCGTGGCTCTTTCTGGTGCAGGGAAAAAAGGGGGCAAAATCCTTTCTGCGCGTGGAACCGCCGTTTTTAATGGATTCCCCCGAAGCCGAACGGTTATACCGTGTAAAAGATACCGATATGTAGCATCCTTTCGCTGCATATCGGTATCTTTTTGCCTTGCGCCTGCATAGACTGGTAGAAGCGTTTTGTTTTTCCCGCGTGCGTAAAAGGGGGAAACAAGCTTAAAAAAAGACATGAACACCAACGGCAAAGGAGCGTTTCGACATGTGTGAACATCAGACCAATCAGCTGCAGGCCGAATGGCCCGGCTACGATTACTACGATCACGACTGGCTGCAGGCAGGCGGGGACCTGGATGACTTCATCTTTTACGACGACATGGATTCGCATGTCAGCGAGCGGTAATTCGTACTTAGCCGGCCAGTTCCCGGGTCCTGTCCTCGACAATGCGGCCGTCCAGAATGCGGATGGTGCGGTCGACCGAATCGGCAATCGCGTTGTCGTGCGTGATCAGGATCACGGTTTTCCCCTCGGCATGCAGTTCCCGCAGAATCTCCATAACGGTTTCACCGGACCGGCTGTCCAGATTGCCGGTCGGTTCATCCGCCAGAATGATCGGCGGGCGGGCGGCGATGGCCCGCGCGATGGCCACCCGCTGCTGCTGTCCGCCCGACATCTGGGACGGCAGGTGATCGACCCGCTCGGACAGGCCCACCCTATGCAGCGCGTCCAGCGCGATGGCCTGCCGTTCTTCCCGGCCCATCCTGCGGTAGAGCAGCGGCAGCTCGACATTCTCCAGCGCGCTCAGGTTGCTGACCAGATTAAACCCCTGAAAGATGAACCCGATCGTCTTGTTGCGGATTTCCGACAGCGCATCGTCGGGCATCGAGCCGATGCCGGTGCCGTTCAGGATGTACCGGCCGCTCGACGGGATATCCAAACAGCCCAATATATTCATCAGCGTCGATTTTCCGGAGCCGGACTGTCCGACAATCGAGACATATTCCCCTTCATCAACCTGTAAGCTGACGTTGTCCAGCGCTCTGACTTCATTTTCACCCGGGTTATAAATTTTTGAAACGTTTTTGATATCGATCAGGTGTTCCATCTCATCACTCTTTCCTCAAATGATTCCAATCCATCTTTATTATGAGCCGATTGGGGAAAAATAAAGACCGGGACAAGGGTCATCAGAAAATTTTTCTGTTTTTGTGAGATTGCACTTCACTATTTGCCGAGAAAGTGGTATATTATAATAGATATCAAGAAGACATTCGCAAATCGTCTTTGATTCCGGTCCCGTATTGATGCTGCGGGATGAAATAGATTGTCTCAAAGGTCCAAAAGAGGTGTGTATAAAAACGATGAGAAAAGAAAAATCATGCGGTGCATTGGTTTACAAATGTGAAAACAACAAAATTCAGATACTGCTGCTCAAACACCGTTACGGCGAACACTGGTCCTTCCCGAAAGGACATGTTGAAAGCGGCGAAAACGAGATTCAGACCGCGCTGCGGGAAATCCGGGAGGAAACCGGGCTGAAGGTCCATATCCAGGACAACTTCCGGGAATGCGTCTACTACAGCCCGAAGCCGGACACAAAAAAGATGGTCGTCTATTTCCTGGCCTATCCGCTGACCGATATCATCAAGAAACAGGATGAGGAGATCGGGGATATCATGTGGGCGGATATGGAAGAGGCGCTCAGGATCGTCACCTTCAAGAATGACCGCGAGCTTCTTGGGAAAGCCAAGGAATATCTGAAAAAACACGCGCCGGTCAACCAAACTGTATAAGCGTTCATTGTCCATCTATCCGTTCGGATAAATGGGCAATATCTTTTGAAATGATTTTTGAAAACAAACGACAGGAGCTTGTTTATCATGCAACCGAATGAAATAAAACGTTCGTCCTTTTTTTCCTTTCCGACCAGGGTCATTGCCGTCAGCTTTTTCTGCGTCATCATCACCGGCACGATCCTGCTGATGCTGCCGGTCAGCTCCCGGGATGGACAGATGACCGGTTTTATCGACTGCCTGTTCACGTCGACCAGCGCCACCTGCGTGACCGGCCTGATCGTATTTGACACCTACATCAAATGGAGCCTGTTCGGACAGACCGTCATTCTGATTCTGATTCAGATCGGCGGACTGGGACTTGTCACGCTGACCACCTTCTTCAATGTCATCGTCGGGCGCAAGCTCGGGCTGCGCGGCCTCAAGCTGGCGCAGGAAACGGTCAACCACATCAGCCTGATCGATGTGACCAAGATGGTGCGGATCGTTGTCTGGCTGTCCCTGATCGTGGAATTTGCGGGCTCGCTGCTGCTGAGCACGCACTTCGTCCCGAAATACGGCGCGGACGGCGTGTTCATCTCGATCTTTCTGGCCGTATCCTCCTTCTGCAACGCGGGCTTCGATATCCTCGGACGGGAGGGCGCTTTCAGCAGCCTGACCAACTATCAGGGTGAACCGCTCGTCCTGATCACCATCGCCGCCCTGATTGTGATCGGCGGACTCGGTTTCATCGTCTGGTATGATCTGATGAACTACCGAAAGACCAAGCGGCTGATGCTGCACACCAAGGTTGTGCTGATCATGACCATCGGGCTGATTGTATTCGGCTTCCTCGGATTCCTGCTGTTCGAATGGAACAATCCCGAAACGCTCGGCTCCCTGCCCACCGAACAGCGGTTCCTGGGCGCGTTCTTCCAATCGATTACCATGCGAACGGCCGGGTTCAACAGCATTGACATGAATGCCATGCACGGCATCACGAAGTTTATGTCCATCGGGCTGATGTTCATCGGCGCCGCGCCGGGTTCGACCGGCGGCGGCATCAAGGTGACGACCTTTGCGGTCATCCTGATGACGGTGTTCTGTGTCGCGCGCGGCAAGGAGGACACCACCATCACCCGGAAATGCATTGACAAGCATGTCGTGTATAAATCGCTGGCCATCACCTGCATTGCGCTGTTTGCGGTCGGCATTGCGGCCATGACCATCTTCTTCACGACCGATTCCCCACTGGTCAGCGGCATCAACTCGCTGTTTGAGGCGGTATCCGCCTTCGCAACCGTCGGCGTCAGTGTCGGCATCTCAGGCGTTGCAAGCGTTCTGAGCAAGGTCATCCTGATCATCACGATGTTTATCGGGCGCGTCGGCCCGGTATCCCTCGCGCTGTTCTTCACCATGCGCAGGAGCAGGAACAAGAAATCCGTCATGCCCCAGGGAAAAATCATCGTCGGGTGACGGCAGAAGCTCCCGATACCTGGTCTCTATCGAACCGACGTCCGTGTTCTAACTCAGAATAACAGAAGATTATAAAACCGGCCCGGATGACGCTGTATGCTTCATCCGGGCCGGTTTGTATATTTCTAAAAAAGAATCGGCTCTCTGGAGCAGACGCGGAGAGTGCATACATGATAAATCATGTTGTCCAGATCTCCATCCCCTATTCTTATCCTGTATATGCTCGATGCCGGAATCTCTTTTGCTGATACCGGCCCAATTTAACCGATATACTGATCGTCACCGTTGTAAAGCGTCCGGTAACCCCACCACAGGGAAAGGAAGACACTCAGGCAGACGGAGGCACAGATCGCGATCATGATGGCGATCTGGTACATGATGGCCGTGGTCGGCAGCGTGCCGGAAAGGATCTGGCCGGTCATCATGCCGGGCAGAAAGATGATGCCCATGCCGAGCATCGAATTGATGGTCGGCAGCAGGGCCGATTCCAGCGCGCGGTTGACAAACGGCCGCAGGATGGTCTTGAAGCTCAGCCCGAGATTGACCATCATTTCGATTTTGCCGCGCTGGGTTTCGATGCTTTCCATAAAGGTTTTCAGCCCCAGCGAGACGCCGGTCATGGCGTTGCCGATGATCATACCGGCCAGCGGGATGGTGTACTGCGGGTTGAACACATCCTCCCCCACCACCGCACAGACGAAGAAAATCAGGACCGCCAGCCCCGAAACGCCCAACGCCAGCGCGACGCCGGCCTTGAACCTGCGGTTCAGGTCCTTTCGGGTGGAAAGCACCCGGTGGATGGAGAACACGAGCATCGCTGCCAGAAACAGGACTGTGAAAACCGGATGCGGATGCTCGAAGATATACTGCAGCAGCAAACCGACTAGAATCAGCTGCACGGTCATGCGGATGCTGGCGATGAACAGCAGCTTCGTTTTGGACGCCTTGGCGCGCTTCATGATGATCAGCACCACAATCAGCAGCAGATAAATCAGAAGAAACTGCCAGAGGGTCAGCTGTACGGCCCCGTTCATACGGCATTCCTCCTCTGCAGTTCGACGATACACTCCTGATAGGTTTCGACAAGCGTCCGGTCATGGCTCACAATAATCGGCGTCATCTTCTTTTCTCTGCAGAAACCGATCAGGTTTTCCATCATGCCGTGTGCATTCGCCTGGTCCAGCGCGCTGGTCGGCTCGTCCAGCAGAAGAACAGGCGGCGCAAAGGACAAAAACAGCGCGATGTACAGCCGCTGCTTCTCACCGCCGGACAGATTGGCCGTCGGCTGATCCAACGGAAACTGCAGCATGCAGATGCGCAGGATCTTTTCCAAATATGCCTCATCGGGAAGAAAGCATTCGCGCAGACGGTACACCGTCTCAAAATTTTCGAGAATTGTGCCGTCAAACAGGTACGCCGACTGCGATACGAGCGATACCTCCCGGCGCAGCGGGATACTGTCATAGGCTTCAATGGGACGTCCCCTGTACAGCAGGCTTCCGCTGCTCGGTGAGATGGAGCGGTTGAACAGCTTCAGCAGCGTGCTCTTTCCGGATCCGCTCTCTCCTGTCAGAAACGTCACCTTGTTTTCCGGTATCCCGATATCCTGATATTCCAGAAAGCCCTGATAGCAAAGCGCTTTGGTTTGAAACAGCATCTCCTGCATATGAATCATCTCCCCGTTGACATTTACACTGTTTGATCTTGTCTTTCTATCTATTATATCATATCCTGGCAAATCTAGTCTTCAGATTATCCTTGTTTTGTACTATTGTTTTTTCAGACTCGTTTTACTGACGCGATCAATTAAGAACCTCAAACGAATAGGATGCGCAAGCTTCAATAAGGGTATCATACGAACCCTTATTGAAGAACCCCCCCCAAAAAACTGCCCTTTACCACCCTCGCGGCAGCTGATAAAGCAGTTATTCCCGACAGATTTTCGCTTATCAAAAAGCATTTTCATCTCCATTTACTCTACTCCTACTTGTAACAACAACTGCCGCCGTATCTTTCACCGGAAGAACCAGGTTTTCGAATACAACCATCAAAACGCCCCGTGCTAATAAAAGCACGGGGCGTTTTTTACCAATTATGGAACAGATCTTGCCGCTTTGAGGTCTATCCCTTGAGGATAACGAGTTTCAGCAGGACCAAGTCGAAGATGTTGATTGCGCCGTCGCCGTTCATATCAGCGCAGGCAATCTGCATCGGATCCATATCCAGCTTGCCGAGCACAAAGCCCTTCATGGAGATGAGATCCAGAACGCCAGGCATTCTTCCTTCGCCGAAATCACCCTTAACAGACAGGGTGTATTCTCTGGCTGTCTTGCCCTCAAAGAGGATCTGGGCTTTGTATCCGGTGATCATCTGAGCGTCTGCCGCCAGTTCTTCGCCGGCTTCATCGACCAGTTTAATCGATGCATCCTCGAAGTTTACGCCGAGCTGTGCCGCAACATCCGCTGCAGCCGCATCGCGCTCGATGCTGGAGATGATCTGGTTGTTGTTGTCCACGATCAGGCTGTCGGATACCGCAACCGGGTTCCTTCTGAGCCTTGCGTCCGCCCAGTCGGAATGGTCCTCGGTATTGCCGTTTCCGCCGTCGGTCGAGACAAGGCGAAGTTCCTTCGCGCCGGTCACATCGACGCTGATGAATTCGGCGTTGGTGGAAGCGGACATTCTGCCGGTTTCCTTGACCTTGACACCGTCCACCCAGACTTCAAAGGTCACGCTGCCGCCGCCGATTTCGTTGTCGACGCCTGCCCAGGCTTCAAAGGTGTCATAACCCTTGCCGGTCAGGTCGTAAACCATTTCAGACGGAGCGTGCAGGCCGATGCCGTGTTCAAACGTCTTGGCCGCACCGTTCACACGGACACGGATCGGATTGCTCTCACAGGAGGTTCCCATTCCAATGACGCCCCATGCGGTCTTCGCGCTCTTATACTCGATCTGATCGAGGTAATCGCCGTCGGTGTACACGAAGTTGATCGTGTAGGTCTTTTCCATGTCGAACAGGGTGTTCCTTGCAACAACCGTTGCGGTGCCCGGAATGCCGTCTGCCTGCGTGATGGTCACTTTGACATCGTCGCCTGCGGTGATTGCGGAAACCTGCGGGATTTTTCCGCCCTGTCCTCTCTGGACTTCATAGGTATAGGTTCCGGTTCCTTCATCAAACGCATCGTACTTCTGTCCGTCGATCATCAGGCCGGTGAGCGTCTTGGTCGCTACGGTCTTCTTGCTCTCCGCCATCATAGCGTCGGTATCCATCGAAGAGGAGACCGGATGCATTCTATAGGAGAAGGTGTAATTCTTGTTGCCGTACAGGGTGTACTGTGCGAGCTTGTCAGGTCCGCAGCTTGCGCCGCCAAGACCCATCTGGTGCAGATCCATCGTGACGACGGTGTTTTCGGTCGGGGTCATCAGATAGGAATGCCTGTAGCTTGCAAGCTCTTCCTGCGTGTAGTGCAGCGTGCCGAACTCCATGAGATCCTGGCAGGCGAACATCAATCCGTCGCCGCTGTCGTCGGTGACGCTGAACCATCTTGTATCGGTGCGGTTGCCGTTCTCTTCCGGCTTGACATAATCGAAGTACATGCCCTCGACGGTGTTGCCGTAGAGTCCAACGTCGTAGCCGGTCTTTCTGTCCCAATAGCTCTCTTCCGGACCGCGGCCGAACCACTTGACATTCTCGAAGCCGGCCGGCATCTGGAAGCGGACGCCGAAGCGTGCAAGCTGTCCCATGCTGGACGGATTCAGCTCATTCGTGACGACCACGTCGCCGCTCGAATAGATCGCATAGGTGAAGTTGTTTGCCGAATTGTTCGCACCGGTCAGGTTGCCCTTGACGGAAACCACAATGACCTTGCCCTTATCCTGGACGTCGATCGATGCCGGTTTGAAGGTGTTCGGCGCGTTTCTCCACTTTCCGTCGACCTGGCGGTCGTTCTCGGTCGGTGCTCTCCAGTAGTTGCCCTTGAGCGCGGTCGCCATCATCTCTTTGCCGTTTGCGACATAGGAGGTGATTTCGCCGGACGCCTTGTCAAGGGTCAGGCTGAAGTTGTCACCGGTCACAACCAGTGCGCTGTCATTGTTGTCCACGTTCCGGAACGCCGGCATATTGTCGGTGGTCAGGGACGGATACTGGATGCTGCTGTCAAAGATTACCTCAAGCTGCTTGGCTGCGATCTCATGACCGGCCTTCGCCCAGAGGGTATCCTCTTTCAGCGTCATGGTGATGTTGACGAAGTATTCGGTTCCCGCCTTGATCTGCGGTTTGGTGATCGGAAGGGTGATTTCCTTGCTTTCACCCGGCAGGATGTTCATCGTGTCGGCGTCAAGCTCGCCGGACTGGATGACCTTGTCGTCCGCCATGAGTTCCCACTTGGCGTCGAACTCATTCAGGTTGTTGAACTGGTATTTATTTGTGATGGAAAGCTTGCCGTTTGCGAGGTCGACATCGTCGAAGCCCACATACTGGTAAACTCTCTTGACCTCTTTGATCTCCGGCTGCTCGGTCCTGTCGGCGTTGACAATGCCGTTGACGCAGAAGCTGTTGTCGTTCGGGCTGTCGCCCCAGTCGCCGCCGTAGCCGTAGAACTCTTTCTGTTCGTAGCCGGTGGAGGTCGGCGTCTGATCCATATCCATCCACAGGACAACGCCTTCATCGCCGGCGGTACGGGTGGTATCCTTGATCTCATCTACGCTCAGCGCGCGGTTGTAGACGCGTGCGGAGGTGATGACATGTGCGCTCGGGGTTCTGTTGGTCTCGTTGTCGATACCAATGCCGAGCGGATAGCTGTTCGAGGTGATGCCGCCTTCGTAATCAACTGCCGCTTTCTGCTCGCCGTCGATGTAGATCAGGACCTGTTTGCCGTTGTACACGCCGACGATCTGATGCAGGTTGTTGTACCAGGTGCTGGCATCCACTTCGGTATAAGCGGAAACCCATTTGCTGGTTCCTTCGCGGTTGCCGTCATAGACGAAGAACTCAATGACGTCTTTGCCGGAAGCCGACGGATGAACCTTGGTATTTTTGATTGCAAACTGGGTATCGCCCTTTGCAATATAGGTGTTGTAATTCTGTGAATTTTCCTTCGGAACCACATAAGCTTCGACCGTGACCTGATCGCCGGTGATGTCAAGACTTTCATCGTTCGGCATGCTGATGTAGCCTTCGATACCGGTCTTTCCGGCCGCTTCGACCTGCTTGCCGGCAAAGGTGCCGACCAGCTTCTTCGCGCTGGAATCGGTCATATGCCAGGTCTTCGGCGTCGGGGTGTAGATCGCCTGATCCACGAAGTCCCAGATACAGCCGCCGATGAGACGGTCATAGCTCTCGATGACATCCCAGTATTCCTGCAGGTTGCCGACCGAGTTGCCCATGGCATGCGCGTACTCGCAGATGAAGAACGGCTTGGAGCTGCCGTTTGCGCCGGTGCTCAGAACCGAGCTGACCGACGGGTACATCGTGGAGTCGATGTCCGCGCGGGAGTTGTCGCCCTGATAGTGGATCAGTCTGGTCGGATCGATGGCGTTGGCCGCTTCGTGCATCGAGCTGAAGACGTTGCCGCCACCGCACTCGTTGCCCATCGACCAGAACAGGACCGCCGGATGGTTCTTGTCGCGCTCGACCACGCCGACCATTCTGTCGACGCAGACTTCGCGGTACTCATCGCGGCCTGCCGGGATTGTGCCGGCCAGTCCATGCGTCTCGAGGTTCGCCTCGTCGACCATGTAGAGTCCGTACTCGTCGCACAGATCATAGAATCTGCTGTCGTTCGGGTAATGGCTGGTTCTGACCACGTTCATGTTGTTCTGCTTCATGATCGTGATATCTTTGACATAGGTTTCGTATGGGATGGTTCTGCCGGTTGTCGGGTCGGTGTCGTGGCGGTTCGCGCCCTTGAGCTTGACCGACTGGCCGTTGACCAGAAGCTGTCCTTTAGAGGTCTGGACGACTTCTTTGAAGCCGATGCGGTTTGCCGCGTATTCGACCGCGTTGCCGTCCTTGTCCTTGAGTACAAGACCCAGCTTGTAGAGGTTCGGCTTCTCAGCGGACCACTTCAGCGGATTCTCGACAAACACGGTGCCGGATGCGGTTGCGATCGGCGTGCCGTTCGTGTCGGTCTTATCCGTGAAGGTGACCGGGATGTTCATCGCTTCGTCGAGCACTTCGTTGCCGTCCATATCGTAGAGCATCGCGTCGACGCTGTAGCCTTCGACATCCTTGCCGGTATGGTTGCGCAGGTCGACTTCGACCTTCAGGTCGGCATCCTTGTACTCCTCATCGAGATCGGTCTCGGTGCGGAAGTCAAACAGCTCTACCTGTCCCTTTGAGGAGAGGAAGACGTCGCGGAAGATACCAGAGAGACGGATGAAGTCCTGATCCTGCATGTAGCTCGAGTCGCTCCAGCGGAACACCTGTACCGCCAGGACGTTTTCGCCCTCTACGAGGTAATCGGTGATATCGAATTCAGATGGGGTGTAGGTGTCCTCAGCATAGCCGACCTGGCGTCCGTTGACCCAGACATAGAACGCACTTTCCACACCCTGGAAGGAGAGGATCGTGCGGCGTCCGTCGAAGCTTTCCGGAACGGTGAAGGTGGTGCGGTAGGAACCGACCGGGTTGCGGGTCTTCGGCACCGGCGCACCGGCGTTTGCCGTTCCGCCCGGATTTCCGTTGCCGTTTCCGGTCCACGGATAGGTGACGTTGGTGTAGATCGGCTTGTCATATTTGAACTCGCCGTTCTCATCCTTGATGGTCTGCCAGCTCTGCGGAACAGGAATGTCGTCCCAGCCGCTGACATCATAGTTGACCTTGTAGAAATCGGTGTTTCTTGCCGCCGGGTTGACCGCCCACTGGAATTTCCAGGTGCCGTTCAGGCTCTTGACATAGCTGGACTCATTGCGGGTGTTGGCGGTGTAGCCGAGCGCGTCTTCCATATTGTTGTAGGCGACAAACGCGTTGTGCGCGTCCTCACGGTTGACACGGAACTGATCGACCTGTGCGTCCCACTCATTGCCGGTCCAGTTGGCGTCCTCGCCCTTGCCGACGGTGAGCAGATATTCACGGACCGTTTCGCCGCCATAGATCAGCTGTGCTTTGTAAGCCGGATAGACAATATCGCTGTCCGCGATGTCGTTGCCCTTGTCGTCGACCAGCTTGAACGAAGCGTCGTCATAGCTCGGTTTCAGCTGTGCTTTGACCTCCGCCACGGTAGAACCGGTGGCAATGCCGGTGATGCTCAGCTTGGTATTGTCTACCTTCAATGTGTCGGATACGAGGACCGGATAGGTGCGCAGCTTCGCGTCGCACCAGTCGGCATGGTCTTCGCCGTTGCCGTTGCCGGAGTCGCCGACCACCAGCTTGAGTTCCTTCGCGCCGGAGACATTGACGCTGAAGAACTTCGCGTTGGTGGAAGAGGTCATCCTGTCTGTGCCGGCTTTCTTGACGCCGTCCACATAAATCTCGAAGATGACGCTGCCGCCGCCGACCTCTTTGTCGACGCCCACCCAGGTTTCAAAGGTGTCGTAGCCCTTGCCCTCGATATCGTAGATGATCGTGGAGTTTGCATGGGCGCCGAGACCGTGCTCAAAGGTCCTGGTCTGTCCGTCCACCTGAATTCTCAGCGGGTTGTCGTCGCAGGACTCGCCGAGTCCGATGTCGTTCCAGCCGGTGGTTCCGCTCTTGTACTCGATGGTGTCCAGATAGACGCCGTCGGTCAGGGCGAAGTGGATGGTATAGGTGCGTTCGGTATCAAAGGTGGTATTCTTCGCAACAACCACTGCGTCGCCCGGCATCGTGGTCGCCTGGGTTACTGTCAGCTCGATGTTGTCGCCGGCTGCGGTTGCTTCAATGGTTGGGATCTTGTCGAACGCCTGACGTTCGATCGTGTAATCGTATTCTGTTTTATTTTCGTCAAAGCGGTCGATGGTTTCGCCGTTGACTTTGAGATCATTGAGGAATTTGACGTTGACAGCCTTCTTGCCTGCATCGATCTTCGCGTCGGTATCCATCGAAGAGGTGACCGGGCGCATGATGTAGGTGAAGGTGTAGCTGTTTCCGCCATTCAGGGTATACTGAGAAAGCTTATCGGGTCCGCAGCTCGCGCCGCCAAGGCCCATCTGGTGCCAGTCCATTGTGACGACCGTGTTCGCGGTCTTCTCCATCTGGTAGGAGTGGCGGTACTTCGCAAGCTCTTCCTGCGTATAGTGCAGCGCTCCGAATTCCATCAGGTCCTGGCAGGAGAACATGAGTCCGTCGCCCGCGTTGTCGGTGACGCTGAACCATCTTGTATCGGTGCGGTTGCCGTTCTCTTCCGGCTTGACATAGTCGAAGTACATCTCGTCGACCGTCTTGCTGTAGAGCCCGACGTCGTAGCCGGTCTTTCTGTCCCAATAGCTTTCTTCCGGACCGCGGCCGAACCACTGGACATTCTCAAAGCCGGCCGGCATCTGGAAGCGCATGCCGAAGCGTGCAAGCTGTCCCATGCTCGACGGGTTCAGCGAATTGGTGACGACCACGTCGCCGCTTGAGTAGATCGCATAGGTGAAGCTGTTCGCGGAATTGTTCGCGCCGGTCAGCTTGCCGTCGACGGTTACCACAACGACCTTGCCCTTGTTGTTGACCTGGATGGAATCCGGCGCGAAGGTGTTCGGCGCGTTTCTCCACTTGCCGTCGACCTGGCGGTCATTCTCAGTCGGCGCTCTCCAGTAGTTGCCCTTCAGCGAATCCGCAATCATCTCTTTGCCGTTCACGGTGTAGGAGGTGATCTCGCCGGACGCCTTGTCCAGAGTCAGCGCGAAGTTCTCGCCGGTGATGTTCAGCGCGTTTTCATTGTTGTCAACGCTCTGGAATTCCGGCATGCTCTCTGTGTCAAGAGACGGAGCCTTAACGGAGTCGTCGAAGACAACCTTAAGCTGCTCGGTTGCAATCTCGTGGCCCGCTTCGGCGTATTTGGTATCGCCCTTGAGGGTCAGCGTGATGTTGATGAAATATTCGGTTCCCGGCGTCACATTGGGTTTTGCGACCGGGAGGGTGATTTCCTTGGTCTGTCCCGGTTTGATGTCCATGGTCGCACTGTCCAGATCGCCGGACTGCAGAATCTTACCGTCTGCCATGAGCTCCCACTTCGCGTCAAACTCGTTCAGGTTGGTGAACTGATACTTATTCTTGATGGAAAGTCTGCCGTTTGCAAGGTCGATGTCATCGAACTGAGCATACTGGTAAACCTTCTTGACTTCCATGATTTCCGGCTGTACGGTTCTGTCGGCGTTGATGATGCCGTTGACGCAGAAGCTGCCGTCGTTCGGACTGTCGCCCCAGTCGCCGCCGTAGCCGTAGAACTCTTTCTGCTCGTAGCCGACCGTTTCAAGCTTCTGATCACAGTCCATCCACAGCACGACGCCGTCGTCCGCCGCGGTCCTGCTGTCATCGTTGATCTGCTCTGCGGTCAGCGCTTTGTTGTAAATGCGGGAAGAGACGATCACATCGTCGCACGGAGTACGGTTGGTCTGATGGTCAATGCCGATAGCCGGGTCATAGCTGTTTGCCGTGATGCCGCCGGTAAATTCAACGCGCATCTTCTCTTCGCCGTCGACATACAGGATGATGTTTTCGCCGTCATAGACGCCCGCGACCTGGTGCAGCTGGTTGTACCAGGTATCCGGGTCGACAACAAAATAGGAGGAAATCCACTGGTCTTTGGAAAGCGTTCCGTCATAGATGAAGAACTCCACAACATCCTTGCCCCTGGCCTGCGGATGGTTCTTGGTGGTTTTGATGGCGAACTGCGTGTCGCCCTTCGCGATGTAGGTCTTATGTACCTGCTCGGTCTGCTGCGGCACAACCCATGCTTCCAGAGTCAGTGCCTTGCCGGTGATGTTGAGCTTCTCATCTGCCGGAAGGGTGACCTGGCCTTTGATGCCGGTCTTGCCTGCCGCTGTGACCTGTTCGCCCTGAAGCTGGCCTCTGAAGGCATTCGCGCTGGAATCGGTCATGTAGTAGTTCTGCGGCGTCGGGGTGTAGATCGCCTGATCGACATAGTCCCAGATGCAGCCGCCGATGAGACGGTCATAGCGCTCGATGACATCCCAGTATTCCTGCAGGTTGCCGACCGAGTTGCCCATGGCATGCGCATACTCGCAGATGAAGAACGGCTTGGAGCTGTTGGATTTTCCGGTGTTCTCCACACTGCTGACCGACGGGTACATCGTGGAATCGATGTCCGCGCGGGAGTTGTCGCCCTGATAGTGGATCAGCCTGGTCGGATCGATGGCGTTGGCTGCTTCGTGCATCGAGCTGAAGACGTTGCCGCCGCCGCACTCGTTGCCCATCGACCAGAACACGACCGACGCGTGGTTTTTGTCGCGTTCCACCACACCCTGCATTCTGTCGACGCAGACGGCGCGCCAGTTGTCGTTGTTGCCCGGGATCGTTCCGGCCAGTCCATGCGTCTCGAGGTTCGCCTCGTCGCAGACATAGATGCCGTACTCGTCGCACAGATCGTACATGATGCTGTCGTTCGGGTAATGGGAGGTCCTCAGCGAGTTGATGTTGTACTGCTTCATGATCTGGACGTCCTTGACGTAGGTGTCATAGTCGATCCGTCTTCCGGTGACCGGATGGGTATCGTGACGGTTGACGCCCTTCATCTTAATGGACTGTCCGTTGACCAGAAGCTGTCCCTTGTTGGTCTGCTCAACCTCGCGGAAACCGATGCGGTTGCCGGCGTACTCGATCGGGTTGCCGGCGGCATCCTTCAAAACGAAGGACATCTTGTACAGGTTCGGCTTCTCAGCGGACCATTTCGCCGGATTCTCAACCAGCGTCTGGCCCATCGCCGTTGCGACCGGCTTGCCCATGCTGTCGTCCCTCGCGCCCGCGAAGCTGACGGGGATATTCATCGGGCTTTTCAATACCGGGTTGCCGTCGATATCGTACAGCATGGCGTCGACGCTGTAGCCCTCTTCAATTTCTTCGTTGTGGTTGCGGACGTCGACCTCTACTTTAAGGTTGGCATCCTTGTACTGCTCGTCCAGGTCTGTCTCGATACGGAAGTCGAACAGCTCGACCTGATCCTTCGAGTACAGATAGACATCCCGGAAGATGCCGGAAAGCCGGATGAAGTCCTGATCCTGCAGATAGCTCGAATCGGTCCAGCGGAACACCTGTACCGCCAGGACGTTCTCGCCCTCTACCAGGTAATCGGTCAGATCGAATTCGGACGGCGTGTAGCTGTCCTCCGCATAGCCGACCTGTCTGCCGTTGACCCAGACATAGAATGCGCTCTCTACGCCCTGGAACGAAATAAACGTGCGGCGGTCTTTAAAGTTCTCCGGAACCGTAAAGGTGGTCCGGTAGGAACCGACCGGATTTCTGGTCTTGACTACTTCTCCTGCCGCGGAAGCCGTTCCGCCCGGGTTGCCGTTTCCGTTGCCTGTCCACGGATAGGTAACATTGGTATAGATGGGCTTGTCATACTTGAACTGGCCGTTCTGGTCCTTGACAGTCTGCCAGCTCTGCGGAACCGGGATATCATCCCAATTGTCCACATTATAATCCACCTTGTAGAATTCGGTATTTCTGGATGCCGGATTGACTGCCCACTGGAATTTCCAGTTGCCGTTGAGGCACTTGACGTAATCCGATTCATAGCGGTTGTACGCCGTGTAATTGAGTGCGTCCTGTTCATTGTCATACGGAACGAACGCGGTGTGCGCGTCCTCGCGGTTGACCTTGTACACGGTGGGGTTTGCGTCCCATTCCACACCGGTCCACTCAGCGTCCGCAAAGGCCGTCAGGCCGACGCTTGTGCTGACCATGGCAGCCGCGAGCAAAAACGAAATCAGTCGTTTCTTCATGCGTGTTTTACCTTCTTTCATTTTTATCTTTTTGTCATTGATCCTCTTTTCTCTTCTTTGATGCCACCTTTACTTTAAAATTTATGAGAACAGGCTGTATGCAGAAGATGGGTATCCATCCGATTCAGCCCATTTTTCATCGTGAAAAAGTATCTGGTTTTTTCAAAACAAGAAAATGAACCCAATTATCTAAATAAATCAAAAACCCCATATATCCTTATGTTATATTATACAAAAAATATTCATGAATGTAAAGTCCCAACCCTGTCAAATTTTACTTTCTTTATTTAATTAAATAACATAATCATTAAATTTCGCATTTCACTTTTGTATAACTTGCACAAAACATCGCGATCAATTTTGGTTCATATTTCTGTTACAGATTCCTGTAAATTTATAAACGGACATGTTATAATAGAAGCGAAATGACCGGCATGGATAAAACGGTAATTTTAAAAAAAGTGAAAGAAGGAATTGATGTGCTAAAGAAAAGGCTCTTGTCCCTGGCGCTGACCGCATCGATGGTACTCACCTCCGTCGGCGCGTTCCCCCTGGGGGCTTCGGCTGAAGACAACATCCTTGCAACCAACGCTCCCAACGGTAACAACACCATCAACTTCTGGCTCGATGAAAGCGGAAAACCGTATTACAACGTCATTCACAACGGACAGACGCTGGTGGAGGATTCCTCCCTCGGCATGGTCCTGTCAACCGGCTCGTTCACCGACAATTTAAAGATCGTGGACGTGAAAACGGCAGAAAACGATACGACCTGGCAACCGGTCACCGGACAGAAGAGCGAAATCCGCGACAGCTACCGTGAAACCGTGGTTTCCCTGGAAACCCAAACCGAACCGCCGATTCAGGTGGACCTTGAAATGCGCGCCTACGACACCGGTGTCGCGTTCCGTTACGTCTTCCCGAACGTGACCGAAAACTTCACGGTCAACTCGGAGGAAAGCTACTTCAAAATCCCGACCGATGCGACCGCTTATGCCCATGACGGACACAGCCAGAGCATCCCGAAGGAGGTCAAGGTCACCAATTTCAGCTCCAGCAACTATTACCGGCCGCTGACCCTCGTCTACGGTAACGGCGTCGCCATGACGATGGTCGAGGCAAGCCTGCACGACTTTGCTCGGCTCTGCTACCAGACAGCCGGTCCGGCCACCCTCAAGAGCAAGCTCTGGGGCGGCGGCAAGGTCAATATCAAGGCCGGCGCGGATGAGAACGACGCGTTCCCGTGGCGCACCTTCGTCATCGGCGACAACATCGGCGAGCTGCATCTCAACAACGACATCATCGTCAACCTCAACGACGAACCGGATTTCGACACCTCCTGGATCGATCCCGGCTCGGCGATGCGCTGCGTGACGCTGATGAACGACGCCATCATCGAAAACATCGACATGGCGGCTGAGATGGGCATCAAGTACATCCTGCTGGACACCGGCTGGCACGGCTCGGAGAACGATTCGAGAATGGACGCAAGGCTGCCCGGCTATACGGATGAGGAGTGGCCGGCCGCATGCGCGGCGTTCGGCCTGCCGGAAGGCTTCACAAACTACAATCCGGCGGAGGGCGTGTTCACGCTCTTCGGATTCAACAAATACGGCAAGATCGACGAGAAGGGCGACATGAATGTCGATGTCGACATCCCGATGCTCTGCGATTACGCGAATTCCAAAGGCGTCGGCATGATGCTGTATGTCAACGACAAGGTTCTGTTCAACTCCAAATACACCGTGGACGAGCTGTTCACCGTCTTTGAACGCTGGGGCGTCAAGGCCATCAAGCCGGGCTTCGTCGCAAACGGAACCCAGGCTATGGAAAAACGGCTCGAAGACATGATCAAATCCGCCGCGGACCACAAGCTGGTGATGACCATCCACGACGAATATGTGCTGTCCGGCACCGAGCGCACCTATCCGAACGTGCTGTCGGTCGAGGGCATTTTAGGCGATGAGGGACTTTCCGATTCGAGCTATATCCCGGGCGACCTGACCCATCTGTACACCCGCATGATTCAGGGACCGGCGGACCACACCTTCTGCTACGGCAACGGACCGCGCAAATCCACCAAGGTCTATGCGCTGGCCTCCCCGATCCTGTTCTACTCCCCGTTTGAATGCATCTTCTGGTATGACAAGCCGGATGTGCTCAACGACAAGACTCGCGAAGAGGTGCAGTTCTGGAAGGACCTTCCGACCAAATGGGACGAGCTGGTCGTTCTGGAAGCTGAACTGAAGAAATACTCCACCTTTGCGCGCCGCAACGGCGACGAGTGGTACATCGGCAGCCTAGCCGGCGAGGACCGCAATCTGCGCGTCGCGCTGGATTTCATCGACCCGGCCGTCAAATATGTCGCGGACATCTATGCGGATTCGCTTGATTCCCGCCCCAACAACAACGCCAGCAAAAAGGTTGAGGTCAGCCACTTCATCGTGGACAGCACCACAACGCTGGAACGCCAGCTGGTCTACGGCGGCGGCTACGCGGTGAAGCTGCGCCCGGCGACCGAGGAAGAGATCAACACCCTCCCGGATTACCGCTTCCAGCAGCTGGACGCCAAGCTCAAGGAGATCGAAGCGCTGAACGAATCAAACTACACCGCCTCGAGCGTCGCGGCGCTGCGGCTTGTCGCCGAAGATGCCGCCAAGCTGCTCGGCAATCCTGACGCCACGCCTGAGATGATTGGAAACGCGCTGAACGATCTCACCAGCGCCATGGACGCGCTGGTTGACATTTCCGGACTCAGAACACTGATCAACGAAGCGGACAAGGCTGTCGCTTCGGATTACACGGCATCCACCTTTGCACAGTACACTGCCGCCGCAAACGCGCAGAGGGCGGCGCTCTCCAAGGCGAATGCTTCCAAAGATGAGGTCGCGGCCGCCGTTCTGACTATCGAAACGGCCAAAGCGCAGCTGGTATCGCTGGCCGAGCTGAAGGACGCCATCTCCCGTGGGGAAAGCATCAACGAGGCGATCTACACGGCGGACAGCTACGAAGCGATGCGCGCGGCTCTGGACAGGGCCAATGCCGTACTGCGGGACGATGCGGCAACAAAACAAGCGGTTGCACAGGCCAGGGATGAGCTGCTTGCCGCCATCCGCGCACTGGTTGAGCTGCAGACCGCGCCGGACTTCATCCGCTACCTGAGCGATATGAGCTACGAGCCCGGATCGACCGCGCACGGCGGCATTAAAATCGACCGGTCGTATGAAAACCCGCTCGCCATCATCAACGCAAGCGGCCAGACGCAGCAGTTCTCCAAAGGCCTTGGAACCCATGCGCCGGCCGACATCACCTACAACATTGAGGGCCGCGGCTATCAGAAATTTGAAAGCTATGTCGGCATCAACACGCTCAAGAACGATTCCCGCAGCTCGGTCATCTTCAAGGTCTATGTGGACGGCGAAGAGGTCTTCAACAGCGGCGTAATGGGCTACAAAACCCCGGCCAAGCTCGTGAGCGTCGACATCACCGGCGCCAAAAAGCTGCGGCTGGTCGTCGACCCGAACGGCGCGAACGCAGCCGACCATGCGGATTGGTGCGATGCGAAGCTGATGACGGTCAAGGAAATCCCATTCCAGTCCACCTACGCGAGCGATCTCGACTGGGATTCCGCCTCCACGGCGCACGCAAACGCCATCTTCAAGGACCATTCCTACCAGAAGCTCTCCGACGGCAGCTACAACCCGCTGGCGGTCAAGGATGCCGAAGGCAATACCGTGATCTATGACCGCGGCATCGGCACCCACGCGGACGCGAACGTCATCTTCAACATCGACGGCATGGGCTTCAACAAATTTGAAAGCTATGTCGGCGTCAACGCCATCAAAAACGCCAAAGCAAGCTCTGTCATCTTCAAGGTCATCGTAGACGGCGAAGAGCGGTTCAACAGCGGCGTCATGAAGGTCGACGACCCTGCCAAATTTGTAAGCATCGATGTGACCGGCGCGAAGGAAATCCGCCTGGTCTGCGATAAAAACGGCAGCAACGACTCCGACCATTCCGACTGGTGCGACGCGAAGTTCCTGACCGTGGGAAGCATCCCCCCGCTTCAGGTCGGCGACTTCAGCGACGACGGCACGGTCGGCGTGACCGACCTGCTGATGATCAAGAGCGTCATCCTGCAGAACACCCATCTGACCGACAAGCAGCTTTATCTGGCCGACGCCAACAACGACGGAAAGGTCAACATCTTTGACCTGGTCACGATCAAGCTGAACATCCTGAAAGGCATCTGACAGCAAAGAAAAGCAATCCTTGGATATTGACATCATACGTATTCCAAGCACAGTAAAAAGGAACGGGACCAGATGGTCCCGTTCCTTTTTACTGTCCGCGCAGGCTTCGCACCATGCGCTGGTCAACCAGTGTCCTTCCAGCCAGCTCCACTTCGCAGATGTCCTCAGTCCATGCAAACCCATGTTTCTGGTAAAATCGCTTGGCGCGCACATTCTCCCGCAGCACCCAGAGGAAACAGTCCGCATACCCCCGCCGGGCCAGCCCATCGAGCGCGGCATCCATTAAAAGCCTTCCCATTCCGCATCCAATATGGGAAGGGAGAAGATAAATCGCCTCGATTTCTCCATATCCGGGCATCGCGCTGTCCTTGGATTTTCCGTAAACAATGGCGCCGACCGCCTGCTCCCCTTCACAGGCGACCTGAACCGTCCAGTCGTCATCCGCAACGCGTTTTTTAAAATGCCCGGTCCAATGATCCTCGGAAAGCCCGTCAAGATATTCCTGCGGGACCATCCCGACATAAGCGGTTTTCCAGCTTGCCGCAAAAATCCTGCTGATAACCGGCGCGTCGCCGCTGTCCGCCTCCCGGATTCGTCTATCTTCCATGAAATTCTTCTCCTTTTCTGTTTTCCTGTCTGTATCGTACAACGGCCGAGATATCCCATATGCTAGGAATGGAAGTCAGCCCAGTTTCAGAGATGTCCGCCATGTATCCGGAGAATTCCGCTTCACGATGCGCGGCAAAGGCATCCAGTATCTGCTTGCCCCTTATCAGATGCCGGATGCAAGAAAAGTCATCCTTCCCGGCGCATCCGTTTAGGATGTGAAAAACCGCGGATGCGGCCGTTGGTATATCTATTCAACGTTGTTTATTCTCGGCTTGACGAAAGGGAATATGATGGCGCCGGTAAACATCCTGGTCAGAGAAAGATATTCCTCCGCCGTGCATGAACCGCCCGCAATCAGCATTTCATATGTCACATCCCGATTGGTCAATGTGAAGCCGGCCGGACCAAAGCCGTTCCGAAAGTAGAAATCCCTGCGCTTGACCCGCTGTACACGGTTGTCCGCACTGTCATCCGGCGCTTCGATGTTGAGGATCACTCTATGATGGGGATACATGGCTTTCACCTGTTCCAGCATGCGGCTTCCATAGCCCTTCGACCGCATGCCGCTGCCGACTGCAAGATACAGTATAAAGGTCAGGTCTTTTCTGGTAATCAAATACATCATGCCGACAAAGGAACCCTGATCGCAGCAGGCCAGAAAATCAATCCCCTCCTTTCTGGCTTTTCTCAGCAAAAACCAGATGGGAATTCTCTCTGCCTCTGGGAAAGCGCTGTTGAACAGCTCTTTGATCGTTCCTATATCGGCCGTATGCTTGGTAACAGATTGTATCGTAAGCATCATCCGATTCCTTTCCTGTTATGTTCCAAGGCTGCCTGCCATACCGTGGACGGCAAACCATCTTGGAACGTGATAATATCCCCCATGATACCAGATCCAAGTTGAAAAGGCTATGCGCTTTTTTAAAGCGCATAGCCTTTTTCATATTCCACTGGCCCAAAGCTATCAGTGTTCGGGCCGCTCTTCACAGATATTATTTGCCTGCAAGCTGCAGTTTCCACTGGAGGAGGTCGATGACGTTGACAACGCCATTCTTATCAAAGTCTGCCAGTTCAATCTGTTCCGGTGTAAACGCAATCTTGCCGGATACAAAATCCTTGATCATGTTCAGGTCGTTCATCGTCAGCTGGCCGTCTGAGTCAACATCGCCCGGTACGGATTCCGCCAGCGCGTCAATGGCTTTCTGCAGCGCCGCCGCCGCGTCGCTCACCTGCTGCTGGGAAACCGCCTCGGTGGTGAATACCTGCCAGGATGCTTCCAGGACAGCTTCGAGCTTCTGCCATTTTTCTGCCGGATACTGGGTTTCGTCCAGAATCTCCGCCTTCATGATCCACAGCGCCAGTTCATACTTGTCCACAACGACCTTTGCGCCCTTGAACTGCTCGGCCGCTTCTCTCAGCGCATTGGCTGCCGCGGCAATCTCTTCGAGGGTTGCATCCGTCTTGTCCGCCGCTTCCCGCGCCGCATCGATCGCGGCCTGGAATTCTTCGAACGCGCCGGCCGGGGTCTGTCCGTTCAGTTCGCCCTCCGCCGTCGTATCCAGCAGCTGCTGCGCATCCTCAATCAGGCCGTTCAGCGGCTCGGAGGAGATGGTCAGTCTCGGCTGTACCCAGGATGCATGGTCGTATGCCGTTCCGTCGTCCGCGTCGGTGACAACCAGTTTCAAAACGTCATAGCCGATCAGCGGAACATTCAGATCCTCAACCGGTGTGTTGGCGTCGAAGAACTTTTCATAGAGCAGATCGTCGTCGCCCCACACCTGGTAGACCACGGTGCCGCCCGCTTTCGTCTCAAGCGCTTCCTTGACCTCATCGCCGATGCCGATCTTTGCGGTGAAGACCATCGGCGCTCCGCCGACATAGTAGGTGATGGTGGAAGGTGCGTTGACGCCGAAGCCGTCTTCCGGTCCGGTGTATTCCTGTCCGCCGAGCACCAGTGCGCCGCCGTCGATGTTCTTGCCGTCCTGCGGATTCTTCCAGAAGCTTTCTCCGCTCATCCAGTTTTTCGTCGTCAGTGCGCCCTCGGTATATTTACGTCCCTCGGTCGCCTTGATCTGCGGATTGATCCAGTCCGAGTGGTCAAACCAGTCGTCTTCGCGATGATCCACCACCAGTTTCAGGTAGTCATATCCGGACAGGTCAACCTCCACGGATTTCGGATCCTTCTGATATTCGATCACGCCGCTGCTGTAGAGCAGGTCGTCGTCTCCGTAAACCTTAAAGATGACGCCGTTGCGGTAGCCGCCGGCTCCGTCGTCGATGCCGATCAGGGAGGTGAAGGTAATATCGCGTCCGCCGATATAGTAGACAAACTCAGACGGCGCATGGGTGCCGATACCGGTCTCATAGGTCGTTCCATTGATGGTAAGCGCTCCGCCGCCGACGCCCTTATCCTGCTGCGGCGTCTTCCATCCACTGACGCCGCTGATCCAGTTGTGGATCGTAAGCGGGCCGTCTTCCAGCGGCGTGAGCCCGCTGTTGTCGACGACATCCACCCGCAGCTCATTGTTGACGCTGGAAATCTCCTTGTCGCCGGTGTACAGCAGGTCCGCTATGATATCGATCGGCAGATCCTCCGCGGCGCCTTCCGGCACCGTGATTTCCCACTGAACCGTGATCGAATCGCCGGTCTTCATGAACGAAGAGGTGGTCGAGGTCAGCGGTTTCGCAAGAAAGCCTTCCGGCAGATCCAGATACAGGCCCACGGTGCGGATCTCCATGCTTCCGCCGTTCGCGAACTTCGCGGTGACGATGGCCTTCTGGCCGGCTTTCAGGGTGGTTTTGCTGATCGAGCCAAGCAGGTAAGCGCCCCTTTTGGTGCTGGTCGGTTCGATGATATACATTTTGCTGCCGTGGGACGGGACGGTTTCTTTGACACTGACCGCGTCATATGTCACATTGTTTCCGTTTTCATCCTTCTCCCAGACATCCTTGACATTGTAGATAAAGGCTGGTGTCATGTCGAAGTGCTCGTCATAATAGTCCTGATCCTTCGCTTTAACCATATCGCCGATTTCGGAGAGCTGTACGCTCATCTCAGCGGCACTGCTTCCGCGGTTAAACATCAGAAGCGCCACCTTGCCGTCGTTGAGCGGCTTGACCAGATACTCGAGGTCGCCGTCGTCGCGGAACTTGATGCCCTGCACGCCGCGGGTATCCTGGTCCACTGCGATGGCATCCCTGTTCGTGATGATCTCCAGAACCTCCTCTTTATCCTCAAGCAGGCGAAGGTCGTTGCCCAGAACCAATGGGGACGCCATCATGCACCACAGGCTGAAGTGAGAGACGTTCTCGTCGTGGGTCAGGCTTCCGTTGCCGACCTCCAGCATATCCGGGTCGTTCCAGCCCTTGTCCGGTCCCGCATACGGGTAGAGCGCGACGTTGACGTCGTAAATGCCCATGATCGAGCTCCAGCTCGCGTTGATGTCGCCGGTGGTTCTCCACAGGTTTCCGGTCTGCGGTCCCCATATCCATGGCTGGCGTCCGCCCCACTCGCAGATTCCGAAGGTGATCGGGCGTTCCGGCTCACCGGTCTTTTCGGCCTGCGCCTTGGTGGCGTCCATCAGCGCGTCGCGCATGACGCCGTAGGTATAGCGCGCGGAGTCATAATCCCTGTTGGAGGTGCGGATTGGGTTGTAGAACCGCAGGGTGTTCTCGCCCTTTTTCAGCTCCAGGGTCGCCGTAGCGCGTCCGAAGCCGCTCCAGGAGGATTTCGGTGGCAGCATCATACGGATCGGATGCACGCTGTCGCCGTTGATGTCCAAAAACATCGGGACTTCTTCATCAGAATTTTCCTTGCGGTAGTTGAGGTCCAGTGCATATTCGCCGTCCTCCGGAACCGTGACCGTAAAGGTCGCGAAGCCGGCGTTGTTTCCAAGGCCGGTGATATAGCTGTTGTCCACAAGCCTTGCGGTGCCTTCCAATGCCGCTTCTCTGGCCTGATAAGTATAGATGTCGGTGCCCTTTTCATACGGCTTCGCGATGCGGATGAAGTTGATGCCGTATGCCTTGGTGGAGAGCTGCACATGGTGGCAGTAGTCGTATTTAAAGTAGTCGATGCCCCATTCCGCAAAGGATGCCGCATCGCTCTTCTCTTTGAACTCAGATCCCGGCAGGTCCTCGCAGGTGAACAGGCCGTTGGAGGTGTAGAGGCCCAGCTTCAAGCTGTTGTCATGCGCATAATCCGCCAAAGCCTTGATGCCGCTTGGGAAACGCACCGGATCGCTCGTAAGCCTTCCGTCGACAGTTCTTTCGGAAGCATGCCAGTTGTCGTCCAGGTTGACGAACTCATAGCCGGCGTCGCGCAGGCCATACTTCACCATAGCGTCCGCCGTTTCCATAATCAGATCCTCATCGATGTTCTGCCTGAAGGTGTTCCAGCTGGACCAGCCCATCGGCGGCGTCTTTGCCACGCCGTTGTCATGGGCGCTGACGGTCGCTGACAACATCAACGCAGACAGGAAAGTCGCTGACAGTGCCGCGAGTACCTTGGTCTGTTTTTTCATTTTTTCTGCTCCTTTTCTTTTTTATAGGTCTCCATACAGATGCAAACCCCTGTGTTCACATCATACCTGCCCATTATAAAGGATTTCCGATCGTTTGTGAATACAATTTTCTACGATTTTTTAGTAATTTTCTACGATTATTGCTTAAATTCCATAAAAATATCATGTAGTATCCGATTTTTATTTTAAATATTGGGTATTTTTACATGCCTATCAGTAGAGAATTTGTTTCCGGACCTATTCTTAATATGTGTAAAAGATAAAGAGGGTCCGGCAGAATACCGGACCCTCTTTATTAATTGAAAGATCGTTTCTTTATTATAGATGATTTTATACGCCGCCGTTCAGGATATCCAGCTTCACACGGAGCAGATCGAAGATGTTGAGCTTTCCGTTTCCATCCCGGTCAGCCGCTGTGAAGTAAGCGCCTTCGAGCTGTGCGTCCTCTTTGCCAAGAATGCTCTGCTTTATAGCTAAGAGGTCCATGACGCCGCGTATACCGTCGCCATCCGCGTCACCTGGAACGATGACGGTGAATTCCTTGACCAGCTTGTCGCCGTCCAGATACTGTACTTTGCAGCCGGTTCCAACAAGCTTGTCATCCGCAACCGGATTGCCCTGCGCGTCGACAACGACCATGTTTTCCGAACCGGTGAACAGGTCTTTGAATTCAGCAGGTGTCAGGGAAGCCGGCGCATCTGTGATGATATCGCCCTCGACCGTGATGTTGCCGCTGATGCTGGACACCAGGTCAAACTGCAGCCAGTTCATATTGGAGCCGCTTTCGGTGACGTTCACTCTGAACTCGTGCTTGCCCGCTTCGAGATAAATCTTCTGCGCTTCAAGCGTGGTCCAGTTCTGCCAGCCGCCGGTGTTGACCGCCTTGAAGGAGGTGACGACATCGCCGTCCACGAGCAGGTCCACCGCGCCGCCGCCCGCGTTGGATGCGGAACGAAGCGCTACGTCATAGAGTCCCGCCGTCTGCACATCGATCTGATATTGTACCCAGGCGCCCGCATCGCAGTAGCCGAGGTTCTGTCCGCCGTCGGTATCGCCGGTGGCTTCGCCTCTGATGCTGCCGCCGGACCAGAGGATGTTTTCCGCCAGCTTCATTTTCGTGCTGTCGCCGATGGTAACCGTCGGCGGGTTTACGATCTTGGTGTCAAATACATTGACCTTCATGATCATTTCGAGGATTCTCTTGGTGGTCTTTTCGAGGTCCTCACGGGTCAGCATGCCATTGTTGAGCGCCGTCCTGAGCTGGGTCGGATTGCCGGAAGCCATCTTGATGTCGTTGCCGGCGAGGATTTCTCTCGCGTGGTTGGAGTTGTTGCCCCAGTCGGTCATGACGATGCCGTCAAAGCCCCATTCATCGCGCAGGATGTTGGTCAGAAGCTCTTTGTTTTCCGATGTTTCGGTTCCGTTCAGGAAGTTGTAGGAGGACATGATCGTCCACGGATCCGCTTCCTTTACCGCGATTTCAAAGCCCTTGATATAGATCTCTCTGAGCGCGCGTTCGGACATTCTGGAGTCGATGCTGTTGCGGTTGTTCTCCTTCTCGTTTGCGCAGAAGTGCTTCAGCGCGATTGCCACCTTTTCAGACTGGCAGCCCTTCGTGAGAGCGACCGCCATCTTGCCGGTGAGCAGAGGATCTTCGGAATAGTACTCGAAGTTACGTCCGCAGAGCGGGTCTCTGTGCATATCCATACCAGGAGCCAGCCAGATGTCGATGCCGTTGGTGCGCGCTTCAATTGCCGCCGCCTTACCGACCTGTTCCACCAGGTCGACATCCCATGTGCAGGCGAGGTTGGTGGAAACCGGCCAAGCCGTGCAGTGTACGCCGATACGGATACCCTGCGGTCCGTCCGCGGTCATCGCATTCGGTACGCCGTATTCCATCAGGTTGCCCATGCCGCCGGTATTCGCAACGCCGGTGTTCGGCTGTCCACCCGCCATATTGATGAGCTGGTCAATCGTGAACTGCGCTACAAAAGCGTCCATCAGGGAGTTATCGTTGTAGACGTCGATCAGCATGATCTTGTCATTCGCCGCCGTGCTGACCGCTTCATTGACCGGAGCCGCTGCGGCTCTTGCCATCAGCAGGTTTGCAACCGGCGCCGGAGCGGCCTGTTTTTCTACCAGAAGGTAGTCGATGTTCGGATAGGAATCGGCCGGCGCCTTCAAGGTCAGTTCACAGTGGCCTGCCGGCAGTGTGACGGTGACCGGTTCCAGGTCGATAAAGTTGTACCATTCGGAGGCGTTGCCGTCGCCGGTCTGCGGGACGGTGATCTTCGGAACAGATACCGCTTCTCCGTTGATGGAGATGCCCGGGTCAAAATTGAATGCCGCGCGGCCGTTGGCCACGTTGAAGTACAGGTTATAGTCGCCCGCTTCCTTGACATCCAGCCAGTAGGAAACGTAGTTGTCCTTGTAGTTCATGTAGGCCAGACAGGTGCCGTTGTAATCGCCGACGGTGAAGTCTTCGGTTCTGACGGTGTTGCTGCTGGTTCCGCCGGAGAAGATGAATTCTTCCGCTTCAATCTTATTCCTGCCCTCCGGATTGATGGGGGTGTGGTAATCGATTGTGACATCCTGTTTTTCGAAGGTCATGTAGTCATAGTTCGGATTGTTCTTGTTGGCAACAATCTTCAGGATGCAGTGGCCCTTCGGCAGGTTGACATAGAACGGCGCGGCATCGTCGAAGTTGTACCATTCGGATGCGCCGCTGCCGTCGCCGGTCTGCTCCGCATCGAAGCGGATGCCCGGCTGCTGCTGTCCGTCTACAAATACGGAGAAGCAGTCGGTCAGCTTGGCGTTGCCGTTTGCATAGCGCATTGTAACAGCATAGGTGCCGGCTTCTTCGGTGGTCAGATCGTATTCGACATATTTTCCCTTCTGATTGAGCATCGCCACGCATCTGCCGAAAGTGCCGTCATTGTTATAGTAGCTTTCAATGTTGACGCCGTCGGAGGAATTGAGGAACCGTTCGCTCTCAACAACCGTCGGCTCTGTCGCGGAGATGGTGTAGTACGGGTCAAACTCCGGAGAAACCGGAATCTCTTCGTAGCTTCCATCCGCCAGCATTCTTCTCTTCAGCTGGATCGGCTTACACTGCTCGGAGAGCTGCTCCGTGACGAGATCCTCTTCAACCTTATAGGTATACCGGATGCCATTTTCACCGGCATCCCGGATCGAGTTTCCAACATAGATGTTGTAGTCTCCCGCTTCCATCACCCACGCGGATTTCTGAACCTTGCCGAAATCGTCATAGCTCGACATATCGTTGATCGCATAGGTCATGGTCAAGACCTGGGATTCGCCCGGATTCAGAAGCTTCGTCTTTGCAAACGCAGCCAGCTCCTTGTTCGGCTTGCCAAGCTTGCCCTGCGGCGCGCTGAAGTAAACCTGAACGACCTGTTTGCCCGGGACATCTCCGGTATTGGTGACCTTTGCGGTGACAACCATGTTGTCGCCGTCCGGCGTTACCGTAACGTCGCTGGTATCAAAGGTCGTGTAGGACAGGCCGTATCCGAATTCATAGCTGACCTTGCTGTAGGTCGGGTCCATGTTTTCGAAATAACGGTAGCCCATGTAGATGTCCTCTTCATAATCGCTGTGTGAGGTGTTCGCAAAGTTCGCGGAAGAAGGATAATCGGTGTAATCCTTTGCCCATGTGTCAACAAGCTTGCCCGAAGGGTTCACATCGCCGACCAGGATATCCGCAGTCGCGAGTCCGCCTTCCATGCCCGCCTGCCAGCCGTTCAGCACCGCGTCGATGCCCGGGATTTCATCCACCCATTTGGTATCGAGCACCGCGCCGACGTTCAGCACGACGACAACCTTCTCAAAGGCTGCGCCCAGACGGGTCAGCAGCGCGGTCTCCGCATCGGACAGGTAATAGTCGCCCTTTGTCGCCGTGCGGTCGCTTCCCTCTGAGGAATAGCGTCCGATGACCATGATAGCTGTTTTGGAATCCGCAGCCGCGGCGTTCAGCATATCGTCGGTGATTTCGATGTTGGCGTCATCTTTGATGCCATCCGTGGAGACCTTCTGTGTGTAGAGGTCGACCAGCGGTTTGTACAAGGAAATTTTCCCCTCTTCTTCTTTGATCTGCATACCCTGCAGAATGTTGCGGGTGTAGTCGACGTTGGTGGCGCCGGAGCCGCCTCCGCCTCTGACATAGTCGATCTGCGCACGGCCGAACAGCGCAACCTTTTCGCCCGATGGCAGCGGCAGCGCGCCGTTGTTCTCCATCAGGACCATGCCTTCCGCGGCGACCTGTCTGGACAATTGAATATGGTTTGCTTTTTCTTCTTCTGATGTCGCCAGACTTGCCGCTGGAACAATGGTAAATACCATCGCTGCCGACAGCAGAGCTGCAAGAATCTTGTTAAATCTTTTCATCTCTTTCGTCCTTTCTGTGCTGTAATGTATTGTTTTCAAGGTATCGGGGGATTCCCGCGGGAACCCCCGTTATCCTGTACAACCAAAATGTCTGCGGCATCTAACCCTGCAGAATGGCAAATTTGAGTTGGACCAGATCAAAGATGTTGATGACGCCGTCTGCGTTGACGTCCGCCGCCGCGAAGTACGCGCCTTCGAGATCGGTTCTGCCCAGGATGCCGGATTTCATGGTCAGCAGATCGCTCACGCCGAGCGCGCCGTCCCCATCCACGTCGCCTGAAACTGCGATGACCGCGCTGTCGTAGACAAGATCCGGATCCCGTACCAGGCTGACAACGCAGCCGGTGCCGACGAGCTGATCATCCGCGAGCTCGCTGCCGTCTTGATCTGTGACTTCGATACTGCCGAGCTCTTGCCGGAACATGCCCTTGAGGGCTTCCACAGTCGTGTCCGCCGCGATGCCGGAGATGATGCCGTCCTTAATCGGAAGATCAGTCTCGAAGCTTTCGGTCTGGCGCACAAACTGCAGCCAGTTCAGGTTCATGCCGTCGCCGGTAAACTGGACCTTCAGCTGATGGGCGCCCTCGCTCAGGTAGACCACCTGCGGAGCCGATGTCACCCATTTCTGCCAGCCGCCGGTGTAGCCGGTTGTGTAGGCTGCCTGGGCCTGGCCGTCAACCATCAGCGAGAAGGACGCCTGCCGCAGGTCATTGTAGCCGCCCGCGATGCGCGCATACACGTCATAGTAGCCGGCCTGCTTCACATCGATGTTGTAGGTGGCGTATTCGCCGACCGCACAGGTGCCGAGGTTGAGTCCGCCGCCCACATCGGAGCAGTTTTCCGGTCCCATCCTGCTGGAGATATCGGTGAACTGTTCGGCAGCCTTGATCGTGGTGTCGTCGGTGATCGGAATCGACTCGGCGCCGTCCTTCATGTCGAAGTGCACATAGTCGAAGCTGGCGTTGATGCTGCCGACATTCGTCGAGCCGTTAGAGGCCAGGAGACCGAAGCGCGGATTGATGAAATCGACGACGACCCGTTTGCCCAGATAGGTGTAATTGACGCCGTCGGTGCTGAAGAATGCGGTGTAGACCTTGTCGCGTTTGGACAGCTTGAAGTACATCGTATCGGTGACTGGATTTCCGAGGTTTGCGTTTTCTACAATCTGGCTGTGGGTGCCGTTCTTCTCCTGCGAGAAGAAGACCTTTGCGGCATTTCCGTTGTATTCCATGCGGAAGGTGATATAGTTGTCCTCGTCCTGCATCATGATGACGCCGATTTCCTGGTAGTTGGTCCACGGCTTCTTGTCGAAGGTGACCTTGGTGACGGCATCCCAGCTGCCGCTTGCCGGCTGGGTCACATAGTTGACGAGGTTGTTGTTGGTCTGATAGAGGTCGCCCTTTTCGGTCGTGATGACCAGATTGCCGTTTTCAAGCTTCAGGTTGTTCGGGTTCGGACGGTTGACGGTCCAGAAGCTGCCCAGCGTATCGCCGTCGAAGTCGTCGCTCTTCGGCTTGATGCCGAAGTACAGGATATATTCCTGCGCCTGGTCAACCGATTCGCAGCGGATGACCGCGCGGTTGTTCGGAAGATCGTATGCGACCGTGTAATCCACGCCCGGCGCCGGCTGCGCCGTGATTTCCGGCAGGTTTTCGAGGTCGTCCGTCACAACGTTGTAGCTGTACTGGTAATCGAGGAAGCCAGGAAGCGCCTCGCCGTCCAGATAGATGTTCTCAAGGGTCGCATAGACCGGGTTCTCAAATGCCGGCGGCAGGCCGGATTCCTTTGTAAAGATGACCTTGTAGATGTTCTCTTCGCCGCCCGCTTTGGTATAGATGACCGCGATCGGTTTTTCCTCTGTCGGCTGCACAATGCTGACCTCGACGTCATCGGACGCCTTGTCTGCGGTGATAACCGGCATATCGCCCTTGATGTTCATGTAGACCTTGTAATCCAGAACTGCCGGATTGAAGATGGCCAGCTTCCTGCCGTCCACATAGATGTTCTCCAGACGCGGGTCGCCCGGTTCGGTTTTTTCCACATCGAACCAATCGGTTCCGAGCGGATAGGGGCTGACATATTCCATATCGTTTTCCCGTGCGAATGCCGGGGAATCCATCAGATAATTCAGGATGTTCTTCGCGCTGCGCTGCACCTCTGCTCTGGTCACGCGGCCGTTTTTGAGTCCGTCCATCAGGGAACCGGATTTGTTGGCGACCGGCATGGCCGTGTCGTTCTGCGCGCGCACCATCGCGGCGTCATCCTTGTTGCCAATCGTGGAGTTCTGCTCCGCCCACCAGTCGGTCATGACAAAGCCGGTGAAGCCCCACTCTTTTCTCAGGAGGGTGGTGCACAGATCGTAGTTCGAGGACGCCCAGATGCCGTTGATCGGGTTGTAGGAGGTCATAATGGAACCCGGCTGCGCGGTCCTGGTCATGATCTCAAAGCCTTTGAGGTAAATCTCTCGCAGCGCCCTTTCTGAAACGCGTGAGTCCACATTGTGACGGTTGCGTTCCTGGTTGTTTGCAACGAAGTGTTTTGCCGCAACCGTTGCGCCGGAAGTCTGCACGCCCTTGGTTACCGCCGCCGCCATCGTGCCGGTCAGCAGGGGGTCCTCCGAGAAGTACTCGAAGTTTCTGCCGCACAGCGGGTCGCGGTGGATGTTCATTCCAGGAGCGAGCCAGCTCTCGACATTGTTGAGCACCAGTTCCTGTCCGTGAACGACATGCGCCTTTTCGATCAGGTCGAGGTTCCAGGTGCAGGCCATCAGCGTGCCGATCGGCAGCGCTGTCGCGACCTCGCCGTCGTCCATACGGATGCCGGACGGGCCGTCCGCGCAGCATCCAATTGGGATGCCAAAGGTGTTCCGAAGCTCGGTGCTGAGTCCGCCGAACGCCGAAGCGGTTCCCGGCGTGACCTTCGGGCTGCTCATGCCCTCCGCGATCGGGAGCTGCACGAGCTGTTCATCGGTGAGCTGTGCGACGAACTCATCCATCGTGATGGTGCCGTTGTAGACGTCCATCAGCTTGTAGCCCTGATTTCCGGTCTGTGCGATTTCCGCCGGCATCCGTTCTTCGATGCGCGCCTGCAGATCGGTCGTTCTGACCGGCACCGGCTCGCTGCTCTGGACGATATTGCCGTTTTCATCCTCCGACGCGACCATGCGGTTGAACTGATTCTTCGGGTCAACAGGCATAACCTCTTCAAGCTCTTCGGTGACGGTGAGCGCGTCGAGGGTGTAAACGCCCTTCTGCTCGCAGTCCCGCACCGAGTTGCCGACATAGATCGGGTAGTCGCCGGCCTCGAGCACATAGCAGGATTTATGGCCGGTCTTGCCGCCGTCGTCATAGGACGCCATGTTGTCGATGTCGTAGGAAATGGTCATCACCTGGCTTTCGCCCGGTTCCAGAATGGAGGTCTTCGCAAAGGCGCCGAGCGCTTTGGCAGGCTTGCCAAGCACACCCTGCGGCGCGCCGTAGTAAACCTGTACAACCTCTTTGCCCTTGTAGTCGCCGGTATTCGTGACTTCGACGTTGACCTTGACCTGTCCGTTCTCGAAGGTCACGCCCTTGGTATCGATGTCGAAGCTGGTGTAGCTCATGCCATAACCGAATGGATAGGCCACACGGTCCTTCGCAAAGGTTTCAAAGTAACGGTATCCGACATAGATGTCCTCCGCATAGTTGTTGAAGTTCGATCCGTTGAAGTTTGAGGAGGACGGATAATCGGCATAATCGATCGCAATGGTATCGGAAAGCTTGCCGGAAGGCGTGACGTCGCCGGTCAGCACATCTGCGACCGCCTTGCCGCCCTCCATGCCGCCGTGCCAGACATACATGACCGACTCGACGCCGAATTCATCCACCCATTTCATGTCCATGATGTTGCCGCAGTTCAGCAGAACCGCAACCTTGTCAAATTTGGAAGTGACAGAACGCAGCATGTCGCGTTCTCCGTCGGAAAGCTGGTAGCTTCCCTTGGTGTTCGAATGGTCCTTGTCCTCACCCGCCTGGCGTCCGATGACGACCACGGCGGTGTCGGAATACGCTTTCGCCATGTCCAGTACTTCTTCGCTCAGCGGCATTTCCGCCTGGCTCCACGGCTCCGTCCAGTCTCCGATGCCCTGCGGCGGATTCTTGGCGATCCAATCCGCATAGACGCTTGCCAGTTCTTCGTTGACCTGGACCTTTGGATTCTGGCGCAAGCCTTCCAGAATATTGGTCACGTGGGTGACGTTCACCTTACCGCCGGAACCGGTTCCACTCTTATAATAGTTCACCGCAATGCGTCCGAACAGGTTGACCTTGCGCCCGTTTTCGAGCGGAAGGACATTTCCATCGTTCTTCAGCAGCACCGCGCCTTCGGTCGCGACCTGGCGTGACAGGTCCGCAAGGCCGTCCACGGTCTTTGCCGAAGCAAACAGGCTGAAGGTGGAGCTCAGCAGGCAGGCACTCAACGCAACCGCCGCAATTCGTTTAAGCAGCCCTTTTTTCCGGTTGGATGGAATCGCTTTGCTATCTTTCCTAACTGTTCTTCCCATTTTCACAACTCCTTTTGTCAAAGTTCCGTCATACAACATGAAGAAAATACTCTTCATCCATTTTTAAGAATAGTGCATTTTATACAATTAGTCAATACATTTTTGAACAAACTGAAAAACAAAATTTATTTTCTATGTATTGCATAAATTCTTTGTTCACGTTTGTACACCTTGTATAAAGCTTCCAATTGTTTCTTGTGTACTATTTTGCATTCTTCTAAATTTATGCTATAATAGGTTTATCAATTGCCTATATTAAGGGGGATATTTATGAGTCTGATCATCCGCACCTATACCGAGCGGGACCTGCCGGCCATCACTGAAATCTGGAATGAAATTGTACAAGCCGCCGACAGCTTTCCGGGCGATCATCCGCTGGAAAGCAGCGAAGCGGCCGATATGTTCGCTTCTCAGACCGAAACGGCCTGCGCCGAACTGGACGGCGAGATCGTCGGCGTCTACATCCTGCACCCGAACAACATCGGCCGGTGCGCGCACATTGCGAACGCATCCTACGGCATTAAAAAGGGCCTGCGCGGACAAGGCATCGGTCGGAAGCTCGTCGAGCATTCGCTTGAGCGCGCGAAGGCGCACGGCTTCACGGCGCTGCAGTTTAACGCCGTGGTCTGCACCAACACGCCGGCCATCAAGCTGTACGAGGATCTGGGTTTTGAGCGGATGTGCCGCGTCCAACACGGCTACCGGCTGAAGGACGGCTCCTTTGCCGACACCTTCCTCTTTATCAAACAGCTGGACTAAACGCCACAGCAAGGCGCAAAGTATGACAATAGAAACTTGACCGGTGAACACCAAGCAGGTTGCTGCGGTCCATTTCAGCCCCACCTATTATACCAAATCGGCCCTGCAATTTCTGTCAGATGCGCTCAGTGCCCGTTCTGCTGAGATGGATCTCACAGAAAAACGGCAACCGAATGAGGGGCACGCATTTTCAGGACAAACGCTGGTCTGTTTCGTGAGCCGTCCATCGCATCTGTCGAGACGCATGCCGATCCCTTTCAAAGGACCTCCGCCAGACCGACCTGATGACCTGCATCTCCCGCCTTGATACGCTTCCCTGTGCCCGCTCAAGGCGCAATGGATCAATCCCGTGAGTTGGACAACACAGCAAAAAAGCTGCGCCGCGCCCACATGAATTCCAAACGCAGCATATGCAGATTTGATACGGTGCCGCTTGCAGTTTTCAGCCGCGTTCTCTTTCATCTGCCGCAATTCCCGTCCCGTGTACAAACGGTGGAATGTGATGGCGCCGCTTCTCACACGCGCTGCGCTTTTCGCATGCGGGAATTGACACTTCAACCATCCCACAACAGTTTTCTTCATACAGATTCATAAAGCGGTGAAAGAGCTGCTGTTTTGCTGATTGAAAAACCCGCAAGCTTCTCAACCATACCGAACCAAAAAGTCCCCATGGCCGGAAAGGAGATGTTATCGATGGAACCGCTGCAGAGCTTATTGGGTGACGCCGGCATCCGGCACTTCGGCATCTGCCGGTTTACGGATACGCTGCCGCTGCTCGAATGCCGCGCCAAGAGCCGGATCCCTGCCGGTGCACAGTCGGTCATCGTCTGCCTGTTTCCCTATTATACCGGCGAGAGCCCCGTTGCAAACCTTTCCAAATATGCCCGGGTTCCCGACTATCATCTCGTCGTGGGAGATCTCCTGAAACAGGCTTGTCTAAAACTGCGGGATGCTTTCCCGTCCGAACAGTTCGCGGCATTTGCGGACAACTCCCCGATTCGTGAGGTGCATGCGGCCCGGATGGCCGGGCTGGGCGTCGTCGGCATGAACGGGCTGCTGATCCACGAGAGGTTCGGCAGCTTCTGCTTCATCGGGGAGATTGTGAGCACCCTGCGGCTTCCATACAGCGCGCCGTCCTCCGGGACCTGCCGGCAGTGCGGGCGCTGCCGCGCCGTTTGTCCGGGACAGGCGTTCGATGAAAACGGATATTTTCTGAAAGAACGCTGTCTTTCCTTTTTAACTCAGAAAAAAGGCGAGCTGACCGGTGAACAGCGCCGGAAAATCCAAAAAAGCGGCGTCATCTGGGGCTGCGACCGATGCCAGGATATCTGCGTGCACAACAGGGACCTACCCATAACCGATATCCCGGCATTTCTGGAAGACAACGTATTTCGGATCGACGCCGATCTGCTGAGCCGGCCGATTGACCGCTACGCCTTTGCATATCGTCCCAAAAGCGTTCTTTATCGGAATCTGGGTATAATGGAGGATGAAATGTGCGATACTACTCCTATGGTTCCTGCTCCCAAGCAGGAAAACAAAGACTGATACAGTTTAGGAGTGGTATTACATGCAGGTAAGAGAAATTATGAGCGACGCTGTCATCTGCTGCGACGCACAGGAAAGCGTCACCAAGGTCGCGCATGTCATGGAACAGCACAACATCGGATCGGTCCCAATCCAGCAGAACGGCGAACTTCGGGGCATCGTGACCGACCGGGACATCGTGCTGCGCTGTGTGGCACAGGGTAAAAATGCCGATCACTGCCAGGCCCAGGAGGTCATGAGCACCGGCATCACCTACTGCACGCCGAGCTCCCTGGTGCGGGACGCCGTGGAAATTATGGCGGAGCACCGCATCCGCAGGCTTCCGGTCATCGAGGACAACACCCTGAAGGGATTCGTCTCCCTGTGCGACGCCGCCCGGGTCAAAGCCGATATGGAAATTGCCAAGGCCATCAGCGAAATCAGCATGGATTAAACATCAGAACCGATTGTCCCATCTGCGGCCAGTCGTTTTTTCCATGTAATGTAGGGCATCTCTCCATCTGGAAGGTCTCTCCCGCAATGTCAAGAGGCGCTCCCCGCAAACCGCGGGAAGCGCCTTTATCTATTCATTCTAAATGGAGTGCATGCACTTTACTTTATCTTCTTTTCTTCGCGGTGACAACCGTCGCTGCTCCAGCCATGCCCGCCAACACAATCAGGCTGATGATCGGCAACGCCGAATCGCCGGTGTTCGGGGTCGGCTTGCTTGCTGTGGAGGAAGCGCCGCCCGAGGAGCCGGAGCCCTGGGAATCGGAAGGTTCACTGCTGCTGGCCGTCTTTTCGATCAATCCGTCGATGGCTGCCTGCAGTTTCTGGCCGGCTGCCACGATCTGATCATAGCTCTGGATATCGGCAAGCGCCGCTTCGGCTTCTTCAATCGCGGTGTTCAGCACGCTGACAGTCTCATCGGTGTACTTGCTCTGGTCGATGGCTTTCGCTTCCTTGACCAGGTCTTCCAGTGCCGCGACAGCGTCCGCCAGGGTTCCCGCCTCGGATTTCTCAGTCGAGAACGGGAACGGATGCTTCAGTTCATAATCCATGTTTTCGGTGGAACCGATCACTTCGGAGAACTTAAAGGTCTTCATGACATACGGCATCATGTTTGCCGCGCACTGTTCCAGCGCCGCGCGGATTTCTTCCGGATTGTTTTCAAACTCATAGGAATAGTCCGCCAGGGCTGCCTTGGACGCGCCGCCGAACGACAGCATCGTGTCATTTCCCGCATACGCCGCATCCGGTGCGATCATGTATCCGCCGATCCAGGCGTCGGTCAGAACGAAGCCGTCGTAGCCCCATTCGCCGCGGGTCAGGTCGTTCAGCAGTGCGGAGCTTGCGCCGCACCAGGTTTCGCCAAGGCGGTTGAACGCGGACATAATGCCCATGGCGCCGCCCTTGACAGCCATTTCAAACTGCTTCAGATAGATTTCACGGTAAGCGCGCTCGGACATATAGGTTTCAATGCCGCAGCGGTTGGACTCCTGGTCGTTGCCGGCATAGTGCTTGATGCATGCGGTCAGTCCCTCGGACTGGCAGCCGTCAACCATTGCCGCCAGCATGATGCCGCCGAGCATCGGGTCTTCGGAGAAATACTCAAAGTTGCGTCCGCCGCGCGGATTTCGGTGGCAGTCCGCAGCCGGTGCATACCAGCTGTCGATGCCCAGATCCTTCGCTTCCAGACCGGCCGCAACGCCCATCTCCCTGACGAGATCCTGATTCCAGGTGCAGGCGATCATCGTGGCGCTTGGGAAAGCGGTTCCGTTGGTCTTGCCGCTGCCTCTGGCGGCTTTGACGCTGGAAGGTCCATCGTTGGACAGGGTTTTCGGAATGCCGAGACGCTCGATGCCAAGTGTCTGGAATCCGCCGCAGGTCTGCATGAGGATCAGTTCTTCATCGGTGAACTGGGCCACGAAATCAGCCATCAGGGCCGGGTTCTTATAGACGTCCTTGAGCTGGATCGCCGCCGGCTGTTCGCCCTCCGCCATGGGGATGACGCCGTTTACCATCTTGGGCATTGCGTCCGGCTCGTTGAACTTGCCGTCCGGATGACCGGTGCCCAGCGCGTTGAATCCGGTTGCGCTCCAGCCGCTGCCCGGCTCGGTGCGGTTGCCTTCGGCCGGTGCCGTCGGATAGGTTCCTTGAGGATCATATTTGGAGAGCTTGGTGAAACCGAATTTATCGGCTCCGTGCTCCATGTCCTGGAAGTGGTTTTTGATTTCAACGCCGGTGGCGCTGTCGTTTTTGATCAGCTTGTCGCTTGCCAGGTTGTAGACGCCCGCTTCTTCGGCATCCCTGACAGAGGTGCCCATGTAGATGTTGTACGCGCCCTTCTCCAGCAGATAGCCTTCGTCATCCGAGCTGTAGGAAGCCATTTCATCGGTTTCGAAGGTGATGGTGACCAGCTGGCTCTGTCCCGGCTCGAGCAGATCGGTCTTCTCAAAGCCGACAAGCTCTTTGGATGGTTTCTCCAGCTTGCCGTCCGGCGCGCCGTAGTAAACCTGGACAACTTCCTTGCCGGCCGCGTCGCCGGTGTTCTTGACCAGCGCTTTGACGGTGATGGTGTTTTCATCCGCCGCAAAGCCCGCGTTTCTAACATCGAAGCTCGTATAGGAAAGACCGTAGCCGAACGGATACTGCACCCTTGCGAGCGCGCCGAACTCCTCGGTTTCGAAATACCGGTAGCCGACATAGATGTCTTCCTCGTACTCGACATAGTACTTGTCCTTCTCATCCGCATTGTTCGGATCTTCCTTCGGCTTGACGATATCGCCGAAGTTCATATTGGACGGATAGTCGTGGATGCTGTACGCAATCGTGTCCGCCAGCTTGCCGGACGGGTTGACGGTGCCGTCGAGCATCTTTGCGACGGACGTCATGCCCACGTCGCCGGTCGCCCAGATGATGGCGGCCGCTTCGATCGAATCATATTTGTCCAGGAAGCCCATTTCCAGCGTGTTGCAAATGTTGAACAGCACGATGACATGGTCAAACGAATTGGCGATCTTGTCGATCATCTTCAGTTCGCCTTCATACAGGCCGATATCCGAGTTTCCGAGGTCGAGTCCCTCACTGCCGTTGCGGCCGATCAGCACGACGGCCGTATCGGAATAGGCCTTCGCCTGCGCGATCATGTCGTCGGTCACTTCCATCTCCGCATGTGCCACGGAGTTGGTCGTATAATCGCCCAATGCGCCGCCTTCGCCCTCGACCGGGCGGTAATCCAGATCCTTTCCGCCGTTGTCCCACCAGGTTTGATATGTATTGATCAGCGTTTCATTCAGTTTAAAGCCCTGATCGCGCAGTGCGGGCAGGAAGGAGATGGAGTTGTCCGTCGCGGATGCGCCGGAGCCGCCGCCGCTGAAATACGGCGAAAGCTGTGTGGTGCCGAAGGTGGAGATCTTCGCACCCTTCTCAAGCGGCAGTCCGCCGTTTTCATTTTTAAGCAGGACGATACCTTCGTCCGCAATGCGCTCCGCAACCTCCAGCCCGTAGTTGGACGGCGCTGCAAAGGCGGTTGTCTGAACGGCAACCAGGCTTGTACACAGGATCGCAGCACTCAATACGGTGCTGATCACTTTGTTTTTCCGATTCTTTTCCATAATGTTCCTCCGTCATTTTTCATAATTTCGTCTTGGCTGTGTCTGGAACCAAAAATAAATCCGCCCCTCCTTTTTCCTGAATTTTTATTTTATACAAACCGGCTGATCTGCCAACCATCCTGTACAACAACGTTTTCAGGTCAGCGATTTGTACATTGCAAAACATTTTATTTACAATATACTTTCATTTTATTATCAATCATAATATTATCCAGCCGATTTGTCAAGTATTTATTTCACAATTAGAGGGTTAAGCTTCTATTGAACTTCTATTAATTATCTAATTTAATTATTTTTTAGTGAAATCCGTGAATTAATATTGTATTCGACATTTCTCTCTCTCCATTTTAAGGACCCCCAACAGGAACCAGACCGGACGATTCCCACAAAATACTCCGGATTACCCGCTTGCTTATCAGAACGGTTTTCTCCCGGCACACCGATTTCATCGGCATCACGGTTCTGAAAACCCGTCAAAGGCAACATCACAGCCGACCTGAACCGCTGTCCTGTCATCTGCCGGCCGGATGATCCCGACAGTTATCAAGAAATCATTGCAGCGCCCTGAACAAACTGCCGCAGTCGTTGACAAGCCTCCCAGCCAATGTGTATAATGAAGACATCACCAAACAAACGGGAGGGATGACCGATGGACAGGCCGCTGCTTCAGGCAATCGAAGCATACCGGCACCGACAAACCGTGCGCTGCCACATGCCAGGGCACAAGGGAAAGGAATCCGGACTGTTCGGTAAGCTTTGCGCCTATGATGTCACCGAAATCCCCGGCACCGACAGCCTGTATGACTGCGGCGGCCCGCTGCGGCTCACTGAGCTTCGTTTGAGCGCGCTTTACGGCGCGGCGGACAGCCTTTTGAGCGCCGGCGGCTCGTCGCTCTGCATCCAGACCATGCTGGCCATGGCCGCCAAACGCGGCGGGACGCTGATCGCCTCGCGCAGCATCCATGTTTCGGCGGTCAACGCGATGGGGCTTCTGGGGCTTGATCCGGTTTGGGTGTACCCGCGCGGCGAAAAACATCTTGCCGGACGCGTCCAGCCCGGCGACGTCGAACAGGCGCTGCGGGCGCATCCCGACGCGCTGGCCGTGTACATCACCTCCCCCGACTATTACGGCATTGTCTCAGACATCGCGGCAATTGCCGCGGTCTGCCGAAAGCACAGCGTCCCGCTGCTTGTCGACAACGCGCATGGCGCGCATCTGAAATTCATGGAGCGGGACATGCATCCGATCACGCTGGGCGCGTCGGCCTGCTGTGACAGCCTGCACAAAACCCTGCCCGCGCTGACCGGCGCCGCGGCGCTGCATCTGGGCAAGGACTATGCCGTCCGGTACGAACCCGACGGACGGCTACCCGCGCCGCGCATACAGGGCTGCGTGCTCTACCGCAGAGCCAAGGAGATGATGTCGGTCTTCGGATCGACCAGCCCAAGCTACCTGATCATGCTTTCGATCGAGGACTGCTGCGCGCAGCTCCCGTCGCTCGACTTCCGTTTGATGGCCGAACGCATCCGGCGGCTGGAGGACATCGCTCTGGCGCAGGGGATGCGCATCCCTGAGGGGGAGCGCGACGGCATCAAGCTGGTGGTGGACGCGACAGATCTCGGCTATACCGGCAAAGCGCTTGCGCAGCGTATGCGCGCGGACGGCATCGAGCCGGAATACGCGGACGCTGTCTGGGCCATCCTGCTGTTCTCCCCGCTCACCGAACCGGCGGAATACGATGCGGTCGCGCAATTTCTCGAAAGCCTTCCGCATGGCCGGCCGCTGCCGGGCCATCTATTTCCCTCGGTCTTGCCGGAGAAATGCCGGACACTGCCCCAGGCCTTTCTGCAGGAATCCGAGCTGCTGCCGGTGTCCGAATGCGAAGGCCGGATCGCCGCCGCGGTCAAGAGTCCCTGCCCGCCGGGCATCCCTGTTGTGATGCCGGGAGAAAAAATCGATCGGAAATTGATCAAACTTTTAAATGATTCTGGTATTTTGTTGCTAAAAGTGCTAAAATAGAATCGTACCGAAAAGGTCTGTTTCACAGATCCCTTTCTGTTCCATCATATACAGGTGCCGCTTGCATCCGCGGATTTTGATTTTTGTCCGGAAGGATGCGTACAAGACCGGAGGCCCTGTGATAAGGAGGTTTTCATATGAAACTCATCTTTGCGATCGTCTCGAAGGACGACAAGTCCAACGTCAACCACCACCTCATCGAGGCCGGGTTCAGCGTGACCAGGCTGTCTTCGCAGGGCGGTTTTCTGCAGGCGGGCAACACCACGCTGCTGATTGGAACAGAGGATGAACGGGTTGACGACTGCATCCGCATCATTGAAGAATACAGCAAAACGCGCAAAGAGGTTGTGGCCGGCGACATGATGTACGGCGGCATCGGCGTCTGGGACACCGTCCCGCTTGAGGTCACCGTCGGCGGAGCCACCATCTTTGTGGTGAATGTAGAAAGGTTTGAAAAGGTATAAATGAAGGCAAACCTGGATGATTTCTGTGCAAATGAACATCTGAAGCAGTCGCTGCTCCACATGGTGGAGAGCGGACGGCTGTTTCACGCATATCTGCTGGAGGGTGAAAACGGACTCGGCAAAAAAACCTTTGCGCGGCTCATGGCCGCCAGCTTCCTGTGCACCGGCAAAGAGGACGCCGTCCCCTGCCTGCGCTGTGAAAGCTGCCGCAAGGTGCTGGGGTCGGTGCATCCCGATGTCCAGCTGCTGGAGGGGACCGGCAGCCGCTCGTTCCATGTCGATGAAATCCGGAAAATCCGTTCCTCGCTGTACATCAAGCCGAACGAAGGGGAATACCGGATCTACATCCTGGCAAACGCCGAAGGCATGACGCCGCAGGCGCAGAACGCACTGCTCAAAAGCCTGGAGGAGCCGCCGAGCCACACCATCTTCATCCTGACCACCGAAAACCGCGCGCTGCTGCTTCCCACCATCTTGTCAAGGCTGGTATGCCTGAAGCTGCATGCGCCGGACCGGGATTCCTGCCTGGCTTATTTTAAAGCGCGTCATCCGCAGTTTGAAGAACAGGCGGTCCTGGATGCCGCCGAGCTCTGCGGAAACAACATCGGCCGGATGCTCGCCGCTCTTTCCGATCCGAACCATCAGAAGGTTATGGAGCTGAGCGAACAGATCGCCGAAGCCCTCTGTGCCAACGACAGCGGCCGGCTACTGAAAGCCATGGCGGTCTTTGAGAAGGACAAGGCCCTGTTTGCCGAGGTGCTCGGCGTGCTGCAGACGCTTGCGCACAGCGCGCTGCTTGCGAAGATGTCCGCACAGGCTCCGATATACAAGCTTGAAAGGATGCTGCAGGAGCGGCTTGGGCTCTCGCGGCTGATGCGGCTCGAACAGCTGATTCAGCAGACGCAGCAGCAGATGCGCGGGAATGCCAACCACACGCTGATGCTGACCTGGCTGACCTCTCAGCTGATATAGAAGCACACATAGCAAGTACTGTGAAAGGAATGCTTGTCAGTATCTTTGCAGAGAATATACAACAGATTACAGCCAGTGACGGCCCCTGATTGCAGCTGTGGCTATCCGGCAATTCTTACACGTTAAAACCCATGAAACGGAGGAGTAACATGGCAGAAGTGATAGGCGTCCGGTTCAAGGATGTGGGCAAGGTCTACTACTTTGATCCCGGCGATTCCCATATGGAGGTCGGCCAGCGCGTCATCGTTGAAACGGCGCGCGGCATCGAGTGCGGCGAGGTCGCGCTCGCAAACCGCGAGGTGTCCGACAAGGACATCGTGAAGCCGCTCAAGAAGGTGATCCGCGCCGCAAACAAAGCGGATCTCAAAAAGCTTGCCGACAACAAGGTCAAGGAGAAGCAGGCGTTCCAGATCTGCCTGCAGAAAATCGAGAAAAACAAGCTGGATATGAAGCTCATCGGAGTGGAATACACCTTTGACAACAACAAAATCCTGTTCTATTTCACAGCCGATGGCCGCGTGGATTTCCGTGAGCTGGTCAAGGATCTGGCAAGCGTGTTCCGCACCCGCATCGAGCTGCGCCAGATCGGCGTGCGCGACGAGGCGAAGCTGCTGGGCGGGCTGGGCATCTGCGGCAAGCCGTTCTGCTGCTCGACCTTCCTGGGCGAGTTCCAGCCGGTCTCGATCAAGATGGCCAAGGAACAAGGGCTTTCCCTGAATCCCGTCAAGATTTCTGGTACCTGCGGCCGGCTGATGTGCTGCCTGAAATATGAACAGCATTCTTATGAGGACCTGCTCAAGACCACGCCGAAGGCCGGTGCGTATGTATCCACGCCGGACGGACGGGGACATGTCGTGGAGGTCAACCTCCTGACCGGGCTTCTGAAGGTCGTTCTGGACAAGAACAAGGATGCGGCCGCACGCCCCTACTGCAAGGAGGACGTCAAGCTCATCAAGGACGCGCAGATCAAGCTCGATCACGAGGAATTGGCCGCTCTGCACGAATTGAAGGCTTTGGAGAAGGAATAATTTTAAGTTTCCGACATAAATTCCTGTACCGAAAAGGTTGCTTTTTTCTAAATATATGGTACAATAACAATGTATTCTGAGGTTTTAGTCTCAGTGTAATTAGGAAACTCTCAAGAGGGAGGTGTAACATAATGGCTTATAAAATTTCCGATGAATGCATCAGCTGTGGTGCATGTGAGGCAGAGTGCCCGGTTGGTGCAATCAGCTCTGGTGATGATAAATTTGTAATCGATGCCGATACCTGCATTGATTGCGGCGCTTGCGCGGATGTATGCCCGGTTTCGGCTCCGTCTGCAGACTAATTTCTATAACATACCGTAAAAAAGGGAACGCTTTATGGCGTTCCCTTTTTTAATTTGTTTGAAGTGCATTTTGTCCTAAAGGTACATTTGGGCAGGGTGGTATTGTATCGCTGTGGTGCAGCGGTATCACTTTGTTTGCCAAGGTACCTTGGCAATGTGGTTG
>NZ_CCYH01000009.1 GCF_000820765.1 Candidatus Soleaferrea massiliensis AP7 | reverse complement strand
GAAGTAACCAAGAAAGGCCGTTCAAGGGGGCCATACACTGTGCCGCTCCTAGCCAGATGGCCCCCTTGAAAATCCCCTCTAATATCCCTCTATCTGCTTCGGCCGTCTGCGGACGGCATTTGGCCTTGGTCAGGATGGCTGAATGGCTAGCAGCGGACGTTTATGTTCCCTACAACAGTCTTTACTGGTACCCCAATTCCCGTAGCTGCTGCGTAAATAATTCCTCGGCTGGAGAACACCGTAGGTGATTGCTCCACCGCTAGGTGGCGGACGCTCACGTTCCCTACAACAGTCTTTGCTGGTACCCCAATTCCCGTAGCTGCTGCGTAAATAATTCCTCGGCTGGAGAACACCGTAGGTGATTGCTCCACCGCTAGGTGGCGGACGTTTACGTTCCCTCCTACAGTCTTACTGGTACCCCAATTCCCTCAGCTGCTGCGCAAATGATTCCCCGGCCGAAGAACGCCGTAGGCGATTGCTCCACCGCTAGGTGGCGGACGCTCACGTTCCCTACAACATTCTTAGCTGGTACTCCAATTTTCGCAGCTGCTACGCAAATGATTCCCCGGCCGGAGAACACCGTAGGTGATTGCCCCACCGCAGGCGGTGCTACGCCGCGGGTGGCCAGTAATCGCTGTATAAATAATTTCTTGGCCCCAGAACACCGTATTTTCACCATTCTTCCCCACGCATCAGGAATACAGATAGTACTGCAGCACCCGTTTCAGGCGCAGTCTCGCTGACTTCAAATGCCGGCTGACGGTTGACCGGTTCAGATGATACCGCTGCGCAATCTCTTCTACCGTCTGATTTCCAAAGTAATACAGCGTCAGACAGTCCCGCTGCCGTTCAGTCAGCTCATTCTGGATGGCCTGCTTCACTGTGCGGATAATCTGTTCCCGTTTTACTTCGCTGTCCTGATCATAAGAAGAGATTTTCGTGTAAGCGCTTACGACATCGATGTCCTGCAGATACATCAGCTTCGATTTGTTCATAGGGGCCTCCTTTTCTCCGCCCGGTCTGCATACCGCTCCAGATGCCGGGAGATTTCCTCAAGCTGATCAATTTCCATGCGCAGCATATCGATACGCCGAACCAGCTGCTTGCGCTGCTCCTCATCGGTCTGGGAAAGCAACACGCCCTTTAAAAATCTCAGCCGCACACGCATGGGGGTTTCGGCGGCGCGATATTGCCGGGATAACTCCACCATCTGCATACTTTCACCTTCCATCTATCCAAAATAACACAATATGTGTTATTTTGGATTCTATCATACATTTTGTGTAAAGTCAAGATATTCCAGATGTTTTTCTATTGCTTTTACACATTTCGTGTATTATAATATCAGTATGGTACAACGAAAAAACGATACGGAGTGATCAGCGTGATTGGTAAAAGACTTAGACAACTGCGCCGGGAGCATCATCTGTCGCAAAAACAGCTTGCCGACGAGTTAGGCACCTCCGCCAGCAGCATCGGGATGTATGAGCAGGGGCGCCGCGAGCCGGACCACGGTAAACTCGCCAAACTCTGCCGGTATTTTAACGTGCCGTCCGACTATTTTATCGATGAGAATTATCCTGCGGATCAAACCGCCCGTCTTACAAGGCGGTACGCATCTTCGGAGGATGTAAGACCGCAGGAACTCTCTGAGCTTCTCGACCAGATGCAGGAAACGCTGATGCGGCAGGAAGGATTGATGTTCAACGGGCTTCCTTTGGATGAGGAGGACATTATCAAGGTCGTTGAAGCGATTCGGATCGGCACCTCTGTTGCCATGATGGACCATCAGCGCAGAAAAGACGGCGAAAGGAATCGCACGGATTGATTGCAGGAGGGATTGCATGGGATATGTTGAACAGATGGCGCAGCAGCTCAAAGACATCTACCATACCAAGGAGCCGCGTGAGCTGTGTGAATGTTTGGATATCCTCGTGCTGCCAAGTGAACTTCCCGAACAGGTACGCGGTTTTTATACCAATATCCAGAATCGCCGGATCATCTATCTGAATAAAAGGCTCAGCGCTTTGGAACAGCGCGTCGTCTGTGCGCATGAATTGGGGCACGCTCTGCTGCACACCGATATGAACGCCGTTTTTAATGCGCGGTGCACCCTCTTCTGCGCCGCACGGTATGAACATGAGGCCGATCTGTTCAGCGCATTCCTGTTGGTCGATCCAGATGAATATGCGCCCGAGCTGTTTGAAGATTTCACCGCCGAACAGATTGCCGGGCAGTTACAGCTTCCGGCAGAGCTTATCCGGCTTCGGTTTGAACGCCGGAAGGATAATCAGCCGCAGGACGTTTGACCATACTTTTTTGGTATTTAATCCGAAATGGTTTTTAGCTGTATTTTATTATGACTATCATACAAAAAAAGGATGTCATTTTTGAACTTTTTTGATTTATAATCCATATTTTCTTGAAAAATATTGCTTTTTTAATTCAATATGATAAAATAGGGACATGGATTGCTGTCCGAAATGAATTTCTTTCAGCGCAGTTTTCCATAAGGATAGGTTTTTTATACGTAAGATGTCAATTTTGAAAAGATTGGAGTGGATAGCAACATGAAAAAATTAGCATTGGTTATGGCACTGGCGCTTTCTCTGCTTGCTTTCTCCGCTTGCTCTAGCGACGACGGAACCAGCGGCAGCGGCGGCGATGATACTTCCGCCACCTCTTCTGTATCCGAACCGGCTGCCTAAGTTCAGAGAACGCAGCAATCAGCAACAAAAAAAGAATTGGAGTGTAAAAAACATTATGAAAAAATTAGCATTGGTTATGGCTTTGGCACTTTCTTTACTCGCGTTTTCCGCTTGCTCTAGCGACACTGACACATCCAGCACCGGCGGCGACGATACTTCCGCTACCTCTTCTGTATCCGAACCGGCTGCTGAATAATTTGTATTTGTTTCAATCGATCATTTAACTTTGTAGATAGGAGTGTTAACAATGAAAAAACTGGCTCTTATGTTAGCAATTGCCCTTTCATTGGTCTCTTTGACAGCATGCTCCACCGATTCCGGAACAGGCGACGATAATGGCTCCGCTTCAGAGAGCGGCGCTGCGGATTCCATAGATCCTGCGGATCCAGCCGTCGCATAGGTTTTGGATTCCCTATTCTGCCGTTTAAATGAAAGAAACATACAAACAGGCCACCCAGAATACACCTGGGTGGCCTGTTCTATGTCTTTTTTAAAGGCATACGCCATTTTAAAATAAGGTTATTCAACCGCTGGCAGGGGATACTTCCTATGTAAAGAATGCTCTATGTTACCAGCATCGCTTGAAGCACATATCACGAACGGCGCTTGTTATGGCTTGCACCGGGTATAAATTCCAGACCGATGGTTTTTCCATTCCAGTTGGCACGGTTCACATCCTGCTATTCGTCTCTGCTTGCTTCTTTAACACATGCCTTTTCATGAAACCATTTTTATGAAAAGCATACGCGGGCTGTTATTTCAAGATTCTCGTATGCTGCTGAATGCAAAAGATTTTTCGAAGCTTTCTCGCATCGCCGGGATTTTCAAGGAACAAAAGGATACTACAGTTCCAGATCCCGAGTCAGTCTCGACGCCGCATGGTCGACGAACTGGCGCGCCGTCCGGGGGGAGAAATCCCCCTTTTTGCAGGCGTAACGGTTGGCGGCGGCTTTCAGCTCCTCGTCCCGGCCGGTGATGCCGAGATCCGCTGCCAGCAGAAGCACAATCTCAAAGAATTTCTGCTTGTTCGGCACCGTAAAGGTCACCGTGATGCCGAAGCGGTCGCTCAGGGACACCGTTTCATGGATGGTATCACTGCGGTGCACATCGTCGTTTCCGCGGGATGAAAAGCTCTCGCGGACCAGATGCCGGCGGTTTGAGGTGACATAGAGCACAACGTTTTCACTGCGCTTAACCAGGGAACCCTCCAGCACCGCTTTGAACAGCGAAAATTCGCGGTCATCCTCTTCAAAGGTCAGGTCGTCCACAAAGATGATAAACGGAAATGGAAGCTGGGAAAGTGTCTCCAAAATCTCGCGGAGACAGCCGAGATCCTTTTTAAAGATCTGCACGATCTTAAGCCCGCGGTCGATGTATTCGTTGGCGACCGCTTTGACGGTCGAAGACTTTCCGGTTCCCCGGTCCCCATACAGCAGGATGTTGCTGGCGGGATGCCCGGACAGGAGTGCGAGCGTGTTGTCGATCACCACATCCCGCTGCGCCCGATACTCCTTGAGCTCCTTCAGAGAAATGCTGTCCACCTCCCGGACCGGGCGTAGATAGTACGGGCTGTCGGCGCTGAATTCGAAGGCATAGTACTTCGCAAACATGCCAAAGCCATTGTTCTTCGCAAATTCCGCCAGCCGCAGGATATCCTTATCCCAGCTGTCGGCGGGAAAATAGAGCTGGTGGCGGTTACTCCAATCCGGCAGGTCATAGATCAGGTTCCGCTGGATATCCAGCTTGGAACAGAGGTTTTCCTTGATCTCATCGCACTCCAGCGACGCCACGACGCTCAGGCCGTACAGGTCCCGCAGCACGGCGTTCCTGATTCCCGGGTCGAGTGCTTCAAAATTCCCCTTCGCACATTCCCGGGTGAACAGGTTGTCGTCGAACAGCACCCGTTCGAACAGATAATCGGCCAGGCTGCCGTGGTATTCCCCGCTGACCAGTTCGCGGTAGATGGCCGCCCAGTCCGTCATCAGCTGCATGCTGTCCCTGTCCGCGGCGGACAGCAGCCCTCTCAGCTTTAAAATAAGATGATCCTCTGCAACCTTCTGGTAAAAGGTCAGAGAGGACAATATAAATTCGCAGTATCTCCATTTGTTCATAATATTATTTCCTATCCTCACTGTATTTGATCGGTTCTGTCAGGCAAACGATACAGAGCCGTGGTTTTTTTATCAATGGAATCATTTTTGTTTATTATTTTACCCGAGGGTGTCTGAATTGTCAATAAGGCTTTGTCAAAATGATAACATTCCCTATAAAAAATACCGGATATCGACCGATTCCGGTTGTTATTTTTTTCTTTTGGTATTATAATAGGGAGTAACATAATAAATATCGTGATACCTGTATATACTTAAATAGAGGTAGATCCGATTTTTAAAATAAAGGAGGTATTCCCATGAAAAAATTTCTTGTTTCGGTAATTTCGATTTTTTCCGTTCTGGTCACGCTGGCCGGCATCATTGTTGCGCTCTCCGCGCTTCTGAAGCATCACAAATGCAAATGCAGGGATGAAGACGAGGCCTTTGACTACGGTGCTGACTTCGATGATCTGGATGATGATTTTGATACGGAATACTATACCGTGAACAGCAAGGAAGAAGATCCCGTCTCCTCCATCAGCCGCACAGAACAGCCGGAAGGCCGGGCATCCGAAGAGGATCAGCCGGACACCGGTTCCGCACCTTCCGATGTACAGATCAAAACCGATCTCGATGACCTGCTGGAAGACTTCGACGAGGAAGAGGACAGCCTTAAATTCTAAACAGCTGCAAAAAGACATCGCTTAATGGCGATGTCTTTTTTATGATCATTCCGGGTGTCTTTGTTAAACTGTACGGCGTTCTATATCCCCCACGCCCTATTTCTTTATGGAAAACCCCGCATGCCTTTCCTATAGAATCATCGCGCCATACGCCTTCTATCCTAAAGAACGCTTTCGATACGCTGGCCTTCACCGATATATATCTTCATCGGGCCGGATCGCCGCCTGATTTAAACGAAACGGATGATTCAGAGGTGTGCGCTTAAGAATCCTGACTAGCCACAGTCTTCAGAACATCAGAAAAGGGACGGATCCCTGGAGGATCCGTCCCTTTTTCTATCCCCTTTGTCATGGGGTGTGCTTAATTCTTAACCTCTCAATATCTCCATTTTAATGGCAACCAGATCGAAGATGTTGATGATGCCGTCGCCGTTGAAGTCCGCCGCAGCTTCATAAGCGCCTGCAAGCGGGCTTCTTTCAAGGATATGCGATTTAATGGCCAGGAGGCCTGATACGGATGGCCTGCCCTCTCCCATAACATCGCCCTTGACGACAACCGCGTGATACGGCGCGTACTCGTTCGTGCCGGCAAATCTCACCATTGCGCCGGTAAAGAGCGCCGCGTCATTGTCCAGCACATTGCCGTCCTTGTCTACGATTTCAACCTCCTGACCCGGGTATGCCGCTTTGAGTGCTCCGGCAGTTTCCGGCGGATTCATGATCAGATCATCCTGCAGATCCAGCGATTCATCCGCGGTCAGCGGAGACGCTGTGAATTTTGCGTCAGCCCAGACACTGTGGTCACTGCCGTCGCCGTCATAATCATCCGCATACAGCAGGATTTCCTTATACTGGGCAACCGGGATCTTCACCTTAGTTGCCTCCTGGCGCGCGCGTTTGACATCGGAATGCCAGATTTCCTCACCGTCTGCAAAGATGCGGAAGATGACAGATGCGTTGCCGGATGCCTGGTTGTAGTTGATGCCCACAGAGGCTTCAAAATACTGGTATCCCTTGCCTGCAATGTCCACACCTACAGAAGCCGGTGCGTGGGCGCCAATGCCCTTATCAAAGGTTTTCGCCTGTCCGCCGACTACCAACTGGATTTTGCCGCCGCCATCCGGACGGATATCCCTTCTGTTCGGGAAATAGCCCGGAATATTGGTGGTCCAATTCATGTCGGACACATAAAGCGGGGCAACCTCTGCAAATCGGACGACGTAGCTTCTCTTTAAGCCGATACCAGACTCAGCTTCTATGGTTGCGGTACCGTTCATGGAATCCGCCTGTACGATTTCAACCTTCGCGTTGTCATCCGCTTTCTCAACCGATATGGTTGGGATATCCCTGACGGTGTGTTTCAGAATCTTATAGCTGTAATCCGAAACCTGATCGACAAAGCCGCCGATCGACTGTCCGTTGATCAGGATGTCCGCGAGCGGATCAATAGACAGAGTCTTTTTGCTTTCCGCCATCTTGTTGGTATCCGCTGTGATAGGAGAAATTCTGTAAACCTGCGTTTGCACGCCGTCCGCAATGGTATACTGTCCAAGCGGCTGCGGTCCGCAGCTGGCGTTTCCGACACCGCGCTGTTTCGAGGCGATGTTCAGAATAACATCCTCAGATTTCTTGCACTGGTACAGATGCCTGTTGTTCAGGTCGGCCGGTTTGTAGTGGGTCGCCGAGAAGTTCATCGGCGTCTCTGAGCTGATCATGATGCCGTCGCCGTTCTCATCGGTCAGCGCCGCCCAGCGGACGTCGGTCCTGTTGCCGCTGTCCTGAGGCTTGATGAACTTATCAAAGTACATGTCCTGCGCGGTGGTATTGAAGATGCCGACATTCTCAGACCAGTTCCTGTCACAGTAGTTGTCGTTCGGTCCGCGTCCAAAGTACTCGACATTTTCGAAATCCTTCGCGAGCGACATGCCCATGCCGACCTGTGTCAGATTGCTGACGGCGGCATTGATGGTGTGCTTGACTTCGATCTGGCCGGTCGGAAGCACGACATAGGTCAGCATGACGTCTGAAGTGCTGGCTGTTCCCTTCACATCAATAAAGACAAGATTATCTTTCTGGTACGCATCCACACTGCTGACTCTCATGGCCGCGGTGATGCTGGTTCCGTTGCCGTTGCTGAGCGGGCCTCTCCTGTAGCTCGGTTTCGGGCCTTCCGTCATAATGGTCCTGCCGTCGACAACATAGCTGGAGATGGCTCCGGTGGCCTTGTCAAAGGTCAGGGAGAAGTTGTCGCCTTCCACCTCAACCGCTGCATCCGTATCGTTGACCGCCTTAAAATCGGACATCGCGGATACATCCAGAACCGGTTTTTCACCCTGTGCGCCGAAGTCGATCTGGAACTGCTCGGCTGCGATTTCATAGCCGGCCTCCGCCCAGGCGGTGTCTTTCTTCAGCTGTGCGCTGAGATTGAGGAAGTATTCATCTTCCGGCTGGACGTCTGCTGGTTTTTCGAACGGAATCGTGACATTGGCCTTTTCAAGCGCTGCGATTTCCGGATAATACTGTCCCTGCTGTACCACCTCGCCGTCCTTGACGAGCTGCCAATAATGGTTGTAAGCGTCGGAATTCGTGTTCAGGAATTCGTTCGAGATGTTGATGATACCCTTGGCGACATCGATATCGGTGTAATAGAAGTCCTGATGCGCTTTCTTGACCTCATAGGCCTGCGGCTTCGGCGTTCTGTCCGCGGACAGCCAGCCGTTCGCGCAGAAATCGTTGTCGGTGACACTCTCGCCCCAGTCGCCGCCATATCCATAATAGGACGGGGTCACATGGGTTTCGCTCTCCATGTCGTCGCCGAAATCGACCCAAAGCCTGGTGGACGGGTCGTTCGCTTTCACGGAATCATTCTGCAACTCTTCCAGGGTCAGCGCACGGTCAAAGATCTTGGCGCTGTCGATGTTGCCCGAGAAATTTCTGCCGTACTGTGTACAGTGGCCGATGCCCACGCCGTAGCTGGAACTGGAAATATTCTTGCTGAGCGCCTTGGTGCCGATGATCGCACCGTCATAGAACACCTTCATCGTGGCTCCGTCATAGGTGCCCGCCAGATGATGCCATTCGCCGTTGTACATATCGCTCGGAATCGGAATCTCCAGCTCGTTCCATCCGCCTGCATAGATGTTAAAGTTGATCACGTTGCCGCGGCCCGGACGCAACGCAAGCGCATACTGCGTATCGCCCTTGCCGATGATGGTGTTGATCTCGCCGACGTTCTTCGGCTTGATCCATGCGTCCAGCGTGATGCCTTTTCCAGTCAGGTTGACGCTGCTGTTGTTCGGCACCGTAATCGTTCCGTTCATGGATTTGGTACCGTTGCGGCCGTCCTCAATCTTGCCGGACATGGTCAGGGTATTGTCATAAGCCGAGCTGTCCTTCGGATAATAGGTGGTGACCGATTTTTCCGGTACGATGACCGACTGGTCGACCATATCCCAGATGAAGCCGCCCTGCGCGTTTTCGTAGGTGCGGAACTCCTCCCAATACTCGCGGTAGTTGCCCATCGCCTGGCCCATGGAATGCGCGTATTCGGACATGATGAACGGGATCTTGTTACCTGTATTCTTCGCATAGCCGGAAGCCGTGCCAACAGCCGGATACTGCACGCTGTAAACATCCACCATGGCGGATTCGCGGTTGTAGGTGGTGTTGTAGTTGCCCACGCGGTTGTCCCTCTCGCACTTTCTCAGACGGGACGGGTCTCTCTGCAGAATCCATTTGCTGGATACGTAAAAATGATAATTGTCGTTCAGAGCCGGCAGTCCATAGACCGCCTCGTTGCCGAGCGACCAGATGATGACGGACGGGAAGTTCTTATGCTGCTCCACCATCGAGATGGTCCTCTCCATGACGGAGGTTCTCCAGGCCTTTCTGGATTCCCGGTTGGTGGTACTGATCGGGATGCCCCAGGATTTATCGCTCTGGTTGGCGCCCTCATGGGACTCGATGTTCGCCTCGTCACAGACATAGATGCCGTATTCGTCGCACAGCTCATAGAAGTACGGATCCTCCGGATAGTGGGAGGTCCTGACCGCGTTGACATTGAACTGCTTCAGCAGCTTGATATCCTGTTCAATCCGTTCCCTGGTCAATGTACGGCCGAGCTCCGGATCGGTTTCATGGCGGTTTGTACCCTTGATGATGATGCGCTTGCCGTTGATGATCATCATTTCCTGGCCGGCATCGTTGATCGTGCGTTTGCCGATTTCACGGAAGCCGACGCGCGGGCAGGCAGCTTCCACGGTCTTGCCGTCCGCATCGACCAGCTGCAGGGACAGCTTATACAGATACGGGGTGTCTGCAAACCATTTTTCCGGATTGTCGATCTGCACGGTCGTGGTAAAGGTTTTGTTCTCCCCTGCCGCAACGCTGTCAGCCGGAATTTCAATGTTGCCCTTCACCAGGCCGCCGTCTGCGTCGTACAGGTTGCCGACAACCTTGTAGCCCTCCGCCGCCGCTTCGCCGTGGTTGCGGATGTCGACGTCGATGGTGAGGTCGGAATTGACATATTCGTCGTCGAGATCGGTTTTAATAAAGTAATCGCGGAGCTCGACCTTGTCCTTCGAGAACAGGAACACGTCGCGGAAGATACCGGAAAGACGGATAAAGTCCTGATTCTCTAAGAAGCTTCCGTCGGACCAGCGGTAAACCATAACCGCCAGCGTGTTTTCGCCCGGGACGAGATAATCGGTGATGTTGAACTCATGCGCGGTATAGCTGTCCTCGCTGTATCCGACCTCCCGGCCGTTTACATAGACATAGTAAGCGCTTTCAACGCCCTGGAATGAGATGAAGGTTTCCCTGCCGTCCCAGCTCTCCGGGACTTCGAAGGTCCTGCGGTAATGGCCGACCGGGTTATACACCGTCGGCGCGGTCAGGTAGTCGGTTGCAAGGTTGACCGATTCATAGTTGCGCCATGGATATTTCTGGTTCGTGTAAATTGGAAGGTCAAAGAATCCCTGTGTCTGCCAGGATGCCGGCACCCGAATCTTGTCCCATCCGCTGATGTCAAATTCCGGATTCGCAAATCCAAGAATTCTGTCAGCCGGTTTTTCCACCAGCTTGAAGTCCCACTGTCCGTTGAGCAGCTGGTAGAAATCGGAGTTGTTTTCATCTCTGGTCAGCGCGGAAGCTTCATCCTGGAACGGGAAGAAATAAGAACGCGCCTGATCCACATTTTTGCCGACCGATGCAATGTTGTCATACCAGTCTTCTCCGTCAAATCTGGAGTCCACCGCTGTGACAAACGAACCCAAGCTCAAGCTTGTGACCGCAATCGCCGCAGCCATGGTTGCCGCTAAAGCCTTTTTCAACATTTTGCGTATTCCTCCTTTTCATGTATCCGCTTTGTTTTTCAGTTCCGGCTTCCTGTACAAAGCAAAACAGGGACAGTTTCAACTGCGTTTCTTACAACAAAGTCAAAACCATCCTGCTATCTTTCCTTTCCTTCATCGAAGATAAACCGATAAAGAAAAAACCGATTTGGCAATCGCAGGGTGCAACCGCCCGAGCTTCGTGCAATCCCTCAGCACTTCACAACACAGCAAGGAACGGCATGGAATTCCACCAAACTCATTTACACAACATTCATCCTTTTGTACACAGCCAAAGCGCCCCATCCACCTGTACACATTTATGATATCATATCACATGGCGTTTTAACACTTTAGCATAATAATACTCCAGAATGCCGGAATTTTATGAACATTATGTTCAGTAATTTCATTGTACCTTGAATATTATGGTTATGTCAAGTGCTTTTGGGAAAAAAGACCTTATATTTTTCTATTTTTTATATTCAATTAAGAATTTTATTTATGAAATCGTTTTTAATATGTGAATTTATTTACATAATTCAGTCCAATGCCATTGCAGTAGGCTAAAGCATTCTACTGTCCGGCAAGTTTTCAAGCTGAGACTGAACATGCATGACATCGCATACATATCGGCTGCAGGAAAGAGGATCTGATCATCTTTATAGGAAATACCATGACTCAAGAAATAACAGAATAAAATTTTGAAAAGACCGACCATTTTGATTCCAATTTCCAATCTATTATCTATCTTACTCACCCGAAAAACTTTATAAGAAACGTGTCTGATCCGCTCAAAACAAAAAACAGGACGGACCAGTTGGTCCGTCCTGTTTCATACTGCTAAGCACATCGATGCTTTATATTTTTATTTAGCCTTTGAGGATCGCCATCTTGATCGCGACGAGGTCAAAGATGTTGACCAGGCCGTCGCTGTTGTAGTCGGCAGCCGCTTCATAAGCGCCTTCCAGAGAAGCTCTGCCCAGGATATGCGACTTGATAGCCAAAAGGCCTGTTACACTGGACTTGCCTTCTCCCAGAACATCGCCTTTGACGACGACTTCATGGTACGGCGCATACTCGCCTGCATTCGCAAATTTCACAATTGCGCCGGTGAAGAGGGCTGCATCATCCGCCAGTGCGTTTCCGTCCTTGTCCAGAACTACGACATTCTGACCTTCATAGGCATCTTTCAGCTCTTTGGCTGTCTCCGGCGGATTCATGATCATGCCGTTCTGGATGTTCAGGGATTCGTTGCCGCTCAGCGGAGCTGATGTGAATTTCGCGTCGGCCCAGACACTGTGGTCGTTGCCGTCGTTGTCGCCCATGTCGGCGTACAGCACGATTTCTTTATAGCCATCGACTGGAACCTTGATATAGGTCGCTTCTTCACGTGCTTTCTTTTCGGACGATGCCCAGATTTCCTTGCCATCTGCAAGAATTCTGAAGGTGACAGAAGCATTGGCGGAAGTCTGGTTGTAGTTGATGCCGACATAAGTTTCGAAGTATTGGTATCCTTTGCCTTCGATGTTTATGCCTACCTTGGCCGGAGCATGTGCACCGACGCCTTTCTCAAAGGTCTTCGCCTGGCCGTCGACAACCAGCTGGATTTTGCCGCCGCCATCCGGACGGATATCGCGTCTGTTCGGGAAGTATCCCGGGATATCGGTGCTCCACGGCAGGTCGGACACATAGGCCTGTTCGGTTTCGCTGAACTGAACGGTGTAGGTTTTCTCTACGCCGAATCCGGAAACAGCCTTGATAGTTGCCGTACCGTTCATGGAATCAGCCTGGGTTACTTCGACTTCAGCGCTGTCATTCACTTTGACAACATCCACCGTCGGAACATCTTTTACGGTGTCCTTCAGGATCGGATAGTTATAAGCGGTCACATCGGAGTTGAATCCGCCGATGGATACGCCGTTGACGGTGATGTCGAGCAGCGGATCTACGGTGACGGTCTTCTTGCTCTCGGTCATCTTATCGGTGTCAGCGGTGATCGGGGTAATTCTGTAAACCTGGGTAAAGGTGCCGTTGCCGAAGGTGTATTTTCCAAGCGGGCCCGGGCCGCAGCTTCCGTTGCCAAGTCCGCGCTGTTTGGATGCGATGTTCAGGACAACATCTTCGGTCTTCTCGCACTGATACAGGTGACGATTATTGAGATCCTGCCATCTGTAGTGGCTTGCGCCGAAGAACATCGGGGTTTCGGAACTGAACATGACGCCGTTTCCGTCGTCATCGGTCAAAGCCGCCCAGCGAACGTCGCTTCTGTTGCCGCTGTCCTGCGGTTTGACAAACTTATCATAGAACATACCTTCCACGGTGTTGTCGTAGATGCCGACATCGGTCGACCACTTTCTGTCGACATAGTTGTCGAGCGGGCCGCGTCCGTAGTACTGGATGTTTTCGTAATCCTTCGAGAGCTGCATGCTCATGCCAACCTGGCAGAGATCGGTGGTCGTGGTGGTCAGTGTGTGCTTGACCTGTACGTCGCCGGACGGGAAGATGACATAGGTCATCTTGACATTGGAACCGGAAGCTACCGTTCCATCGAACGATACGGTGATGACCTTGTCCTTCTGATCGACCTGAACATTGCTGACGGTCATCGAGTTGGACATACCGGAGCCATTTCCGTTTCCGTTGCTGATCGGGCCTCTGTAGTAGTTCGGTTTCGGGCCTTCGGTCAGAACCGTCTTGCCGCCAACCTTATAATCGGTGATGGTTCCCGCTGTTTTATCAAAGGTCAGGGAGAAATTCTCACCGGCAACCTGCAGCGCATTGTCGCCGTTGTCGATGCTGGAGAAATTCGGCATCTGCGAAGGATCGACAGTCGGCTTCTGGCCTTCTGCGCCGAAGTCAACCGCAAACTGTTCTCTGGCAACTTCATGGCCTGCATTTGCATAGTTGGTATCCTCTTTCAGCGTTGCGCTGACTTCGAGGAAGTACTCGTCTTCCGGTTTGATATTTTCCGGTCTGGTGAACGGAATGGTGACATCTTTATTGCTCATCGCAGCGACATCCGGGGTATAGGTACCCTCTTCAATGACCTTGCCGTCTTTGACGAGCTTCCAGGTGTGGTTGAATGCATTTGTATTGGTGCTCAGCATCTCGTTCGAAACGTTGATGACGCCGTTTGCAACATCGGAATCGGTATAGTAGATCTGCTGATGCGCTTTCTTAACCTCATACGCTTCCGGCTGCGGGGTTCTGTCCGCGGAGAACCAGCCGTTTGCACAGAAGTCGTTGTCGGTCTCAGTCTCTCCCCAGTCGCCTCCGTAACCAAAGTACTGCGGGACAACCTGGGTTTCACTCTTCACGTTGTTGAAATCGATCCACAGTCTGGCGGACGGATCCGTTGACTGAACGGAATCATTCTGCAGTTCTTCCAAGGTCAGCGCACGGTCGAAGATCTTCGCACTGCCGATCAATCCCTTAAACTGGCGGCCATACTGCGCACAGTAGCCAACGCCTACATCGATATTCGAGCTGGCGATGTTTCTGGTCATGGCCATTTCTCCGATGACTGCGCCGTCGTAGAAAAGTTTCATTTTGGAGCCGTCATAGGTAGCTGCCAGATGATGCCATTCTCCGTTATACATGTCTGTCGGCATCTTCACAAGCAATTCATACCATCCGCCGCTGTACAGCGCGAAGTCAATGACACCTTCAGGATTTGCCGCACTGGTCTGTGTCGGGCGCAGCGCCAGACAATACTGGTTGTCGCCCTTGCCGATAATTGTACCGTGCGTACTGGTCATCTGCGGTTTAATCCAGGCATCCAGTGTAATGGCATTGCCGGTAAGGTTCACTGCACTGCTATTTGGTACAGTGATTTTTCCATTCATAGCCTGATCGCCATTGCGGCCATCTTCAATGGTACCCTCCAGCGTAACCTTGTTCTGATAGGAGGATTTATCTTCTGGATAGTATGTTGTAACGCTGTGTTCCGGAACATAGATGGACTGGTCGACCATATCCCAGATGAATCCGCCCTGCGCTCTCGGATTGTTGCGGACCTCATCCCAATATTCTCTGTAGTTACCCATTGCCTGGCCCATTGCATGCGCATACTCGGAATGGACAAATGGGATTTTGATGTTTTTGTTGTTTGCATAACCTGCTGCGGAACCGGCACTGATGTACTGTGTGCTGAAGACATCGACCATGGCTTTTTCACGGCTTGCAAAATCATTGTAGTCGTAAGCACCTGCTGCATCGTAGTTGCCGGTAGAGTAATTGTTGTCGCCTACACGATTGTCACGCTCGCAAGCTCTCAAACGGGTCGGGTCTCTATGTAAGATCCATTTGGTGGACTGATAGAACAGATAATTGTCATTCTTGGTTGGCAGGCTGTAAACCGCTTCGTTTCCAAGAGACCACATGACAACCGAAGGATGGTTCTTATCGCGTTCCACCATCGACTGGGTTCTGCTCATGACAGCATTCTGGAACTGGTTTCCACGTCCGGGACCTGCCGGAATGTGGTACTGTCCGCCCTGTGTCGCACCCTGATGGGATTCAATATTGGCTTCATCCATCAGATAAAGGCCATACTCGTCGCACATCTCATAGAAGTACGGGTCTTCCGGATAGTGGGACATTCTGACTGCATTGGTGTTGAACTGCTTGAGCAGCTTGACGTCTTCCTCGATTCTCTCCTTGGAGAGAGCACGTCCGGTTTCCGGATCGGTCTCATGGCGGTTGGTGCCGCGCAGAACCAGTCTCTGACCGTTGATGGTCATCATAAACTGGCCGTTCTCACCGATCGGTTTATTTTCAATCTCTCTGAAACCAACTCTCTGGCATTCCGCTTCAATGGTTTTGCCCTCAGCATTGACCAGCTGCAGAGACAGCTTGTAGAGATATGGGTTGTCATCGTACCATTTTTCCGGATTTTCGATCTCAACGGTGGTGGTAAATCTCTCGGTCTCGCCAGCCGCAACACTGTCAGCTGCGATCTCGATATTTCCCTTGACCAGATTTCCATCCGCATCGTACAGATTTCCGACTACCTTGTAGCCCTCCGCAAGTTCTGCACCGTTGTTGCGGACATCCGCTTCGATGATCAGATCCGAATTGACATAGTTTTCATCCAGATCGGTTTTGATGAAGTAGTCGCGCAGCTCCACTTCATCCTTCGAATACAGGAATACGTCTCTGAAAATACCGGACAGACGGATGAAGTCCTGATTCTCCAGATAGCTTCCGGTAGACCAGCGATATACCTGAACTGCCAGGGTGTTCTTCTCACCCTTCTTCAGGTAATCGGTGATGTTGAATTCGTGTGCGGTGTAGCTGTCTTCGCTGTAGCCGACCTGCCGGCCGTTTACATAGACATAGTAGGCGCTCTCGACACCCTGGAAGGAGATGAAGGTCTCTCTGCCGTCCCAGTCTGCCGGAACTTCAAATTCGGTGCGATAATGTCCCACCGGGTTGTAGACGGTCGGCGCAGTCAGATACTTCTGATTGATGGAAACCGACTCATAGTTGCACCATGGATATCTTGTATTGATGTACAGCGGCTGATCGAAGAAGCCCTGTGTCTGCCAGGAGCTTGGTACCGTGATCTTGTCCCAGTCGCTGTAATCATAGTCGTCCGCCTCAAAGCCGAGGATTCTGTCCGCCGGTTTCTCAACCAGCTTGAAATCCCATTCTCCGTTGAGGAGCTGATAGAATTTGGAGTTTTCCACATTGCGGGTCAGCGCGGAAGCCTCATCCTGATATGGAATGAAATATGACCTTGCCGGTTCCACGTTGAGACCGACCGTTTCAATGTCGTCATACCATTCTTCGCCCTTGAACTGCGCGTCGGCAGCGTTGACGAATGCACCCAGGCTCAGACTTGTGACTGCGATCGCCGTAGCCATTGTTGCCGCTAAAGCCTTTTTGAACATGTTGCAAATTCCTCCTTTTCACGTTTCCGTCTGGTTTTCGGTATCCGGCCCGAAAAACAGAACAAAAATGCAGACAGCTTTGAATCTGGCCAAACACTGGAGACAAATTCAAAACCATCCATCCTTTTTACAGTTGCCTTGCCTGATTTCCGCCATCAGACAGCCATGCAGATTGCTCTCCTTACAAACGGACAATTGCCGGCCCGCCGATGTGGCAAACCATTTCGCAGGCGGCCGCAAGCGGCGCCCGCCGCTGGAAATCCGTAAACCCATCACCCACTTTTTTATTTCACAACCATTTGATTTGATGCACAAGGGCTCTGGCATTTTTGATGTTCTTACCGATTTTCCATTCACACAATATTTACATCGCGCCTCCATTTAAAAACAATCGGCAAATAATTCGGCACCCTGTTTATACGATGTCACAAAATCCGCCGCCGCTTTAGCGAGGTAATGCATAAAAATACCGGATATTTTTGAATATTGTGTTTTGCAGACTTATTGTAACGCGTTTGCAGGCGTCCTGTCAAGAGTTTGGTTTAAAAAAATAACAATATTTCGCAATTTTTTTATCGAAACGTACATCAAAAAAACCGGTATCGTTTCCATTGTTGTGAAAAGTCACCTAGAATTGATTAAATAGTTTATCCAATTAACACTTTGATGGAGCAAAGCACTGTTGAAAATTCTCTGTTTTTTCTGGGAAATAGAAAATATTTCAATTCCTGCTTTTCGCATATCGTGAGACTATTTTACATATCTTTATCGATATATCCATATGCCGCACCCTTATATTTCCGCTGTGCCCCATGCCCGGATGGAACGCCGAAAATAGCTGCAAGGATTCCTGCAGCCGCATGCCCAGTCCGCATCAGGACGGCTCCATTCTGCAAAATTATCCCTATCGATAAATTTTATATCCTCCAGAACCTGAAAATCTATTCTGACGGAACCGTGCTCTGATATAAAAAAAACGGTATACTGAAACAGCATACCGCTCACTTAACTCAATATGATTGGGACTCCTGCGCCCCCGCGTCATCCTCAGGCAGGCGGAACGGCGGCGGGATGTAGCCGTCGAATTTCGCCAGTTCGTCCACCAGCGAATGCATGTGCCTGCGCAGCTTGAAGATGCAGTCGTCCTCGCTGGCCAGTCCCCGCACGACGTCCTCCGCCAGCGCGCGGCAGGACGGGGCGCCGCAGGAACCGCAGTCCAGCCCCTGCAGGTTTGCCGTGATGCGTTCGATCTCTTTCATCTTCTCCATCGCAACCGAGATGTCGTTGTCGAGCTTGAGCACCGGCACAAAGACCAGCGGCGTGTCAAACTTCGCATCCGGCGGAATTTCCTGGGCGATGTGGTTGCAGGCCACCGGCAGGTATTTGCGCAGCCGTTTGAGCTTGCTGCGCGCGACATATGGATTTTCGACCGTCAGGACACCGCCGACACAGCCGGGCGAACAGGCGTTGAGCTCCACAAATTCCAGCTTTGAGAACTTCTCGTCCTCCAGATCCTCCAGCACACGGATGACATTCTCCACGCCGTCCGCCGCCAGGTAGCTTTCATTCAATAACGCCGCCGCCTCGCCGCCGGAGTTGCCCCAGCTCACGCCGATCCTGCCGGAATCGGACAGCTCCTGCTCGGTCTGCTGATCCACCTCTTTCATATAGGGAAGCAGCTTTGGGTACACCTCGCTGATGGCGACCACCGCGTCAATGTGGCTCTTCTCCACGCCCAGCGGCATCTTGACCGCCGTCACCTTCGCGGCGCAGGGCGATATGAAGATCGCGCCGATCTCCTCGACTGGCACCTGCATCCGTTCGGAGAACTGCTTCTTTGCAAGCCTTGCCGCCAGCTCCACCGGCGCGTTCAGCGGCAGGATGTTGTCGATCAGCTCCGGGAAGCGCACCCTGATGAGCCGCGTGACCGCCGGGCAGGCCGAACTGATGATCGGCCGGGGAAGCTTTCCCTCCCGCATCATCTTTCTGGTGCAGTCCGATACAAGCTCCGCCGCCTTGGACACCTCATAGACATCGTCGAAACCCATCAGCAGCAGCGCGTTCAGGATGATGTTGATGTCGTCCAGATTGTTGAACTGCCCGTACAGCGCAGGCGCGGGCAACGCGATCTTGTAGCGGAACTGATGCATCACGCTCAGCGGATCATAGGTCGCCTTCTTCGCATGGTGCGGACAGACACGGATGCACTCTCCGCAGTCGATGCAGCGCTGGGTAATGATATGCGCCTTTCCATTCCGGACGCGGATAGCTTCGGTCGGACAGCGCTTGATGCAGTTGATGCAGCCCTTGCACTTCTCGCTGTCCAACGTCACGGAATGGAAGAATTTATCCGAGTTCATGGCTTATGCCACCCCCAGTTCCCTTTCCCTGTTTCGGATCGTGACAGGAATCTGAATCTATGTAAGAACGCGCATCGACACCGTGGTTCCGACGCCGAGCTCGCTTTCAATCTTCATTTCATCGGTGTATTTCTTCATGTTCGGCAGGCCCATGCCGGCGCCGAAGCCCAGTGAGCGCACATTGTCCGGCGCTGTGGAATAGCCCTCCTGCATGGCAAGCTCGATGTTCTCGATGCCGGGCCCGTTGTCCCTAAGGCGCATGTCGATCGCCTTCGGCGTGATGTCCACCTGGATATCGCCGCCGTTTGCGTGGATCACCATGTTGATCTCCCCCTCATACATGGCGATGGCGACGCGGCGGATGGTGTCCGGGTCGAAGCCCAGCTGCTTGAGCCGTTTCTTGACGGCGCTGGACGCCTCCCCCGCCCGGGTAAAGTCGTCCCCCGGCACCTCAAATGTCAATGTCATGATCTCATCCATGCGACACCTCTCCGCCCTTCAGCCCGCTTTCATACAGTTTACCGCAGGCGGTAAACATCCGTTCCTTCGTCTTCATCAAAACCATGCCGCGCTCGCCCGCCAGCTCGATCATCGCGCCGCTGGGCTCCTTGCCGCGCACAAATACAATACAAACCATATCCATCATATCCGCGGTCCTGACGACCTGCAGATTGACAAGCCCGGTCAGCAGCACCGACTGGTCTTTCACAAATGCGAGCACATCGCTCATCATATCGCTGCCGCAGGCGGTATGGACCTCCCGGTCAAGATACGCTTCTCCCGATACGACTTCGGCGTCCAGGATGGATTTTACATCTGCAACTGTCATGGCAGTTTCCTCCGTTCATCGTTTCATCACCGCACCGGCCGTCATCCAAATGCTGTCCGCTGTTTTGTACGAATGGCCAATCCATAAAACGATTGTATTTTTACTATTATAACATTTCACCAAGAGGAATGGCAAGTGGTTCTGTATAAAAAGAAGAATTCTGTCCAAATTGCTTCCAAAAATTCCATCATTGGTCCCGCTGACCGCACGGTCAGATCATGTTGGCCGCCGATGCCCGCTGCCATTTCATCCGCTGACTACCCCGCCCTGCTGCCGGACATATGCCGCTTGTGTTTCCTCAAAAGCCATTCCGGGTTCCACTGGCAAACAGCCTGATCGACAGCATAAGCCGCAAAATAGAGTGCGAGGATCGAGTGTACTCGAAAAAAGGTTCCGGCCCCGGGAAATGGCATTCCGCCATTCCCCGGGGCCGGTATTTTGAAGGATAAGAAACTGTCAGTTTTTGTGTACGGCACGCTCCTGAACCAGCGGCGCGCCGGTCATATTGTCTATGATCATATCGCCCGCCACTTCGACAATGCCGTCAACCTGCGCCTGTGTCAGGCTCAGATACATGCTGTTGGAATGGTAGTTGTTTTTGCGCTCCATGGTGGTCGCGGTAATCCGGATGCAGCTCTCTCCCGGCACAGCGTTCTTCAGCGGCTGTTCCTCAAGAATCTCAATGATGGACTTATAGACATCGATCATACTGCGGGCATTCGGATCATCGGGTTCGAAATACTTCTCGGAGAAGGACATGTCTGTCAGATCAACCGGACCGTTTTCGGGATCGTTCCAGGTCAAGCCTTCCACGGCATAGAAGTCTATGCTGGCGTACTCATCCTGCATCCTGCCTTCGTCCAATTCCTTGATGTATGCGAGCTGTTTCTGGAAGTCCTCCCTGTTTTCGTTGATGCGCTCTATAAAGAGCGCCGCCGTCTTCGGCATTAACGAATTGATCTGGTAGAAAGACATGTAGCCTTCCATGCCGACGCTTCCGCTGATCCGGATGGAGCTGTAGTCGTGAATGGGGTTTTCTTCATCGGCGTAGACGCCGTTTTCCAGTTCCAGCACCCTGTCTCTCTGAGCCGGGGTGAGCTGTTCAAATTCCTGCCTGTAGCAGTCCCAGATTTCCTTCGCGTCCTTGACGCCATCCACATAGATGTTGGAGATTTCCTGATCGGTGGGCAGCTTCTTCAACGCGGACTGATAGACCTCTGAGGATGCGCGGATATTTTCAATCTGCTCCATGGTCTTTTCCGACATATAGATGGTACGGGTCACCGTACTTCCATTCTTGAGATGCAGCGAATAGTTCTGGTAATAGTTGCCCTCCTGATTCAGCAGGTTGCGGTCGCGTTCAATGATGTTCACGGTCTCCCGGAGGTTGTCGGCCAGCAGCTGCTTCATCTGCTGATCCTCGAACTTCACTTCATTCTGAAGAATCTCCGAATAAGTTCTGTCCCTGCCGTATTCCTTCGGCACATGGACGCTGACGCTCTCGATCTGTTCGGCCTCGGGTGTGACATGCAGCACCGTATCCGACAGCATCACAACGCCGACTGAGAAGATGCCGGAGAAGGCCAGCACGGCCAGATAGACCGGAATGGTCTTCCAAAGCTTGCGGAAGGTCTTGGTCGTGATGATCTCATAGATGAAATAGATCAGCAGCGACGCGACAAAGAAGATGATCAAAAACGGCAGGTTGTAGGTCAAAAATTCCGCTTTGTTCTGGTCCACCGCGAACATCACGGCTGGAATCAGCACGATCGGCAGTGTGACCGCGCAGCGGTAGATATGCTGCAGCACGCGGTTTGGCGCGCTCCTGCCCGCCGCCTCGGATTTCCTGCGGCAGAACAGCAGCGCCGCGAGCGCCAGCAGTACCACGCCGAGCAGGAAGGTGTAGAGGATGCCTCCGCCGAAGGTCATCAGATCGTTGAGGCCCCGGCTGACCGGCAGAAGCCCGCCGCCGAACACACCGAAGACCATCGCGACCGGGATGTTGTAGTCGGGCGTGATGAACAGGCCGAATTCCGCGGCGCTGGCAATCGGCACGATGGTGTTGACCGCAAGCGCATACAGCGAAGTGATGAAGCGCGGCAGGATCATGACAAGCCCGGTCACGACAATGTTCGTGAAGAAGGTGCCCGTGATGCTGACCGCCAGCGCCGTGACGCCGGCAATTGAGGTCATGCCGGACAGGAAGGTGCCGAGCAGGTACGGGATGTAGCCGTTGTTCATCGGCAGTCCCAGAAGATTGTAGGTAAGGGTCGTGATCAGGACCGTGGCCAGCACAATCGCGTACAGCCAGGTCAGCACGGCGGAGATCGCGCTCAGAAAGGTGCAGAGCCTGGTATTCGGCAGGCTGTGGTAGTAATCGCTCGACGAGCGCTTATTTAAAAAGGAAAATGCGGAAATCACCAGTGTCACCGGCGCAAGGAACATGAGGAACACCAGCATCGGCGTGACCGATGAGATGCTCGGCATCCCCATCGGGAACACTTCGCCCGAGGTATACTGCTGGACAAAGGAAATCACCGGCACCAGCAGGGACACCACCAGAGCGAGCACCGCAAAGATGATGGCCGGAAGCCGCAGCTGCTTGAGAAAATCCTGATAGAGTCTTGCATTGAATAGCTTGTTTTTCATGACGTTCTTCCCCCTTCTCCGCGTTATATCAGCACGTCGTCGAACTGGTAGCCGAGGCTTCCCATCTCGTGCACAAATACCTCTTCCAGCGAGAGCGGCAGCACCTCCAGCAGGACCGGATTCTTCTCCAGAATCAGCCGTTCAGCCTTCTCCCGGTCCCCGCGGATGATGATGTTGGCGACGCTGCCCTTCTTGCTGAACTCGAGGATGTTGATGCCCTCGAACAGCGTTCGGTCAAATTCATGGTCAAACGCGACCTGGATTTTGGAAAGGGAGGTCTTCAGGTCGTTGATGTCGCTTTCGAAGACAATGCCGCCCTTGTGCAGCAGCGCCAGCTGGTCGCAGGTGTCCTCGAGTTCGCGCAGCGAATGGCTCGTGATGACCGCCGTCGCGTTCCGCTCGCAGATATCGGCGTACACGACCTTCTTGACCAAGTTGCGCATGATCGGGTCGAGCCCGTCGAAGGTCTCGTCAAAGAAGATGTAGTCGGACATGCACGCAAGGCCCAGAATCGTCGCGGCCTGCCGTTTCATACCCTTGGAAAAGGTGTTGATGTTCGCCTTCGGATCGAGTCCGAAGATTTTGGTCAGCTCCTCGAAGCGTTCAAAGCTGAACTTTCTGTAGCTCGCTTTGTAAAGCTTCGCCATGCGGTTCATATTGGCCTGCGGCAGGAAATACAGTTCATCCGGGATGAACACAAACCGCTCTTTGACCTGCGGATTCTCGTAGACATTCTGGTCGTCGAACGCCACGTAGCCGCCCTCCGGCTTGTAAATGCCGGTGATGAGCCGCATCAGCGTGGACTTGCCCGCGCCGTTCGAACCGACCAAACCGTAAATACAGCCGTCCGGAATGCTGCAGCTCAGGCTGTCCAGCGCGGTAAAGCTTCCAAATTTCTTGGTGACACTGCTTGCTGTAATCATCTCTTCATCCTCCTCATTGTTCCGTATAGGTCTGGCTTATGTGAACCCGCTCGTAGGCCATCTTCACACAATCCAGTATCTCATCGAGCGAGACGCCCTTCAGGCACAGCTCCGCGACAATCTCCTCTATGGTTGCAATCTGCTTTGCGTTGTCCTGATGCAGGATCTTTTTCGCGTCCTTTGTGATGTACCGTCCGTTGCCCGGTACGGAATAGCAGATTCCCTGCTGCTCCAGCAGGCTGTACGCCTTCTGCAGCGTGTTCGGATTGACCGAAAGCGCCTGCGAAAGATTCCGGATACTCGGCAGCAGCACATCCTCCGACAGCTCCCCCTGCAAAATCATATCTTTAAACTGCTCGATAATCTGTTCATAGATCGGCGTTCTGGACAATCGGTCTACAGTGAACATGGTTCCACCCCTTTCACGTGTTTGGTGTATTATGTGTCACAGTACACTTGTATCATACTACCTTTCTTCCGCTTTGTCAAGGCCTGTAAAAAAAATTTCTGTTATTTTTATTCTGTCCGCAAGATCAGATCCCCTGCTTCTGAAACCACCCGGACCGAAGCGGAAAGCTTCGTCTGGAAGAGCGGCCGCATCCATGCGGAATCCTGCGTGGCAAGCCGCCCTAACTCCGGCAGACATCCATCGGAACGCTGCGCGTCATATCTTTTTTCTTATGAGCCCGACCGAGCTGCGGAAATCCTTGTCTCAAACCAACTCAGCGATTGGTTTCCAGTGCTGATTTAATGGTTCTTCGCGATTGGTTTCCACTTCGTTTCATCGCTCTATAATTACCTCCCACTCCGATTTATTGATCTCCC
>NZ_CCYH01000008.1 GCF_000820765.1 Candidatus Soleaferrea massiliensis AP7 | reverse complement strand
GTTTAATGGTCCCCGATTGTTTTCCATTTCGTTTAATGTCTCAAAGACTGCCTTCCATGCTCGTTTACTCACCTTCCCAATCGTCTCCCGAGTCAATTTCACATGATTTTATGCGGGATTCCGGCATATTTCGGTTGACATCGCCTGTTCGGAATGATATGATTTTATCAAATATTTAGACTCATATTATTCATATTATAGCGTGTATTTAATCAATTATTCACATTAACAAAATTTTTATTCCATATTTATACATCCTGTACAAAGCATATGCCGCATCAGACAGCGGGAACATCCCTATTTCCAAAAGACTGCCGGAAAGGAGGACATATACCCGCGGTATTTCTATTATCTTTATCATCCACACGACAAACCATACGAAAAAGCAAGAGAAAGGAGCAAACAATGAAACAGTCAAAAAAAATCCTGTCCGCCATGCTGGCCGCGGCGATGGTATTCACCATGGCGCCGGCCGGATTCGTTTCCAACGCGGTTTCCGCTCCCGGCAACATTGAGCTGTCCCGGCAGGCCGCCACCGAAGGCATGGTCCTGCTGGAAAACAACCGCTCCGCGCTCCCGATCCCGGCCGGCTCGACCGTCGCGCTGTTCGGCCGCGGACAGATCGACTTTCAGAAGGGCGGCGGCGGAAGCGGCGATGTAACCGTGGAATATGTCCGCAATCTTCTGCAGGGCATGCAGGAAAAGCAGAGGGAAGGCAAGGTACGGATCTATCAGCCGCTGGCCGACGCGTACACCGACTTCATCACATCCGGCCAGAGCGGGGAGATGGCACTCAGCGGCGAGCTGCTTGAGGGCGCGGCCGAAGCGGCGGACACCGCAGTCGTCACGATCAGCCGCTATTCGCAGGAGGGCATCGACCGCACGGCCGCCAAGGGCGACTATTACCTCAGCGACGCAGAGGCCGAGATGCTCGCGAAGGTCGCGGCGGCGGGATTTGACAAGATCGCTGTCGTGCTCAACGTCGGCGGCATCGTCGACACCTCCTGGTTTGCGGATTCCGGCGCGGACGCGCTGCTGCTCGCCTGGCAGCCCGGCATGGAAGGCGGCCTTGCCACAGCGGACATCCTGGTCGGGGATGTAAACCCCTCCGGCAAGCTCAGCGACACCTTTGCAAAGGACTACTGGGATTACCCGACCTCTCCGTCCTTCCATGAAAACAACGACTATGTGAACTACACCGAAGACGTGTTTGTCGGCTACCGTTACTTCGAGACCTTCGATCCGGACTATCAGAAGGTCCATTATGAATTCGGCTACGGCCTGTCCTATACGACCTTTGACATCACGGATGTTTCGGCTGTGCCGAACGGCGATCGGATCGAGGTTTCCGCCACGGTCATCAACACCGGCAAACGGGCCGGCAAGGAGGTTGTACAGGCCTACTTCAGCGCGCCGCAGATGGGCGAAAACGGCGCGAAGCTCAGCAAACCGGCCAGGGAGCTGGCCGCCTTCGACAAGACCAATCTTCTCGCGCCCGGCGAAAGCCAGACGCTCACGATGACCTATGACATCGACGACATGGCCAGCTACGACGACACCGGCGTAACCGGCCATCCATCGGCCTATGTGCTCGAAGCGGGCGACTATGACATCTATGTCGGCAACTCCATCCGGAACGCGGGTGAAAACGGCGTGCGCGGAAGCTATCACCTGGACAGCCTGCAGGTGGCCGAACAGCTTTCAGAGAAGGTCAAACCGACCAACCTGACCGAGAGGCTGCTTGCCGACGGAAGCCATGAGACGCTCGATACCGGCCTTCCCGTCAAAAGCGGGGGCAGCACAAAGATAGAAGCCGAATATTATATGGACAAAAGCCCGAGCCTGCGCGGCGTCGAAAGCTATCCGGACGGCGACTGGCTTTCGGTCACCAGCGTCTACTATATGTACAGCGAACCGGCCGATTCGCTCTTCCTTTCGTATAAGCTGAAGGTTCAGCAGGCCGGCGTCTACAGGCTTCAGCTGCGCGCCGGCAACTCCGGCGGCGCGATGTACGACTTCGCGGCCATCACCGTGGATGGCCAGCCGCAGCCGCAGGCAAGGCTGTACGCGCCGAACACCGGCGGGGACAACCAGCTGACCGATCTGGACAGCGTGTACATCTCCCTTCCGGAAGGCGACTGTGAGCTGAAATTAACCGCATCTTCGAACCGGCTCCCGGCCATCGACTTCTTTACACTAGAACGCCATCGGACAGAAGATCGAGGGCACCGGCGTCAACAGGATCGAAGCGGAGGACTACTTCGCGGCGCACGAGAACTTCTTCCTGAACCGGATGCCGACCGGGCTGGTATACCTTGGCAACAAGAACACCAGCGGGCTCTATCTGACCTACAAGATGGACGTGCTGGAATCCGGCGTATACCGGCTGATCTGGCGTTCGGCGCTTGGCCAGGACAGCTACCGCGACATGATGCGCATCGAGGTGAACGGCGCCGAGCATCCGGCCAGCCTGACGGCGGTCAGCACCGGCGGCTGGGAGATCTTCAAGGACCTCTCCCCCGTTTACCTGCGGCTTGAAGCCGGGGAAAATACCATCCGCTTCTCGGATAAGCTCGGCAAGCTGCCGAACTTCGACTACTACACGCTCGAACGCGTCGGCGACGAGCTGCCAGAGGGCCATCTTGTCAGGAACAAAGGCTCCTCGGTCGTGGAGGCTGAAGATTATCTGGATGCGCATGAGAACTTTGTGATCCAGACGCCGACCGTGAACGGCGTGCAGATCACGACCATCGGCAACCAAAATATTCCGGGCGCGTGGATCACCTACGAGCTCTATGCGCTGGAGGCGGGCGATTATCAGATCTCGTTTTGCATGGCCAACGGCGTGCAGCCCTACAGCGATTTTATGCGGCTCTATGTGAACAACATTGATCAGGATGTGCATCTCGACATGCCGCAGACCGGCGACGGTCAGGGCGCGGCGGAATGGTTCAACTTCATCGACATGCCGAAGGTGAACGTCACGCTGCCCAAGGGCCGTTCGGTGCTCAGAATCGTGCCGAATGTCGTCAGCTTCCCGAATATGGACTATATGACCATCTCTCCGAAACCATTGGTCGACCCGATCAAGATTGAAGCCGAGGACTGGTCTGCGGGACATGAGAACCTGCTGCTTGAACATCCGGTCATCAACGGTGTGCAGCACACCACGCTCGCCAAGGTGGACACCGACCAGCTCTGGGTGGAATACACCATTGACAGCCCGATGGAGGGTGATTGGTTCTTCATCCTGAATGCGGCGAGCGCCTACGATCCGATCAAAAACTTCATGAAGATCTATGTCGGTGACGAGTTGCAGGAAGCGCAGCTTGACATGCCGACCACCGGAAACCGCGATGCCGGTCAGTGGTGGAACTTCATCGACCTCCCGGCGGTCCGCGTCCGGCTGCCCAGGGGAACCTGCAAGCTCAAATTCGTCACAAACCAGTCCGCCTTCCCAAACCTCGACTACTTCGTGCTGGAGAAGGCGGCCGACGATATCCTGAAGCCTCCTGAGACTGAGAAGCCCGACCCCGAAGAGCCTCAGAAGCCCGACCCCTATATCCTGGAGGATGTCGCCAACGGCGTCATCACAATGGATGCATTCATCGCCCAGCTTTCGGACGACGACCTCGCGTGGCTTGCAAACGGCCACGGCGCGGGCATCCCTGGCGGAACCGGCACCATCGGCAACATGGGTGCTTACGGCATTCCAGGCGCGAACACCTGCGACGGACCGGCCGGCATCCGTCTCACCGAATCCTGCACGGCCTGGCCCTGCGCCACCCTGCTTGCCTGCACCTTCAACACCGGCCTGGTCGAGGAGGTCGGCAGGGCGGCCGGAACCGAAGCGGCCATCAATGGCGGCGACATCTGGCTGGCGCCCGCCATGAACATCCACCGCAATCCGCTGTGCGGACGCAACTTCGAATACTACTCCGAGGATCCGCTGCTCTCCGGAAAAACCGGCGCGGCGCTGACGAACGGCGTACAGTCCACCGGCGTATTTGTCACCTTGAAGCATTTCGCGGCGAACAACAAGGAAACCAACCGCAAGGAAGGCGACAGCCGCATGTCCGAGCGCGCGCTGCGTGAAATCTACCTGAAGGGCTTTGAGATCGCGGTCAAGGAAGGGCATCCGGGCTGTATCATGTCCTCCTACAACCGCATCAACGGCCAGTTTGCTTCGGCCTGCCGCGAGCTGCTCACCGGCATTCTGCGGGATGAATGGGGCTTCGACGGCATCGTCATGACCGACTGGGTCACCAGCACCAAGCTGCCCGAGGAGATCAAGGCGGGAAACAACGTCAAGATGCCGAACGCCTTTGACGACAGCTTCGTCGCGGTCAGGGAAGCGCTCGCATCCGGCGAGCTGACCCGCGAGGAAATGGAAGAAAACGCCAAGTCCATCCTTGAGCTTGTCATGCGCACGCTGGCGTTCGAAAAGGTGACGCAGGGCGTACAGACACAGGAAATCAGCGGCGCTGAAACCACCCGGATCGAAGCGGAAAGCTTCGTCTGGAAGAGTGACCGCATCAACGTGGAATCCTGCGCGGATTCGCCGGGTGAGGTCAACATCGGCACCCTGTACCCGGGGGAATGGGCCACCTATGATGTCACGGTCCGGCAGGCCGGCACCTACCGGATGGTCTTCCGCATCGCCACCACCTCCAGCACCGGCGGCGCGTTTGACATCTATATGGACAAAGACCTGGCCGGCAGCTACAGCAACAACGGAACCTATACCGGCGCATGGCAGAACTGGGCGACCGCCGAGCCGTTTACCGTAACGCTGCCGGCGGGCCGCCATACGATGAAGGTTGCCTGTACCAGAGCGGGTTCCAATCTGAACTGGTTCGAGCTCACGCCGATCGAGGTGGAAGCTCCCGTCGGTATGGGAATCCGGGCGGACGGCCTGCGCATCGATGAGGAAAAAGGCATCATTTCCGGCGCTGCGTTCGGCGACGATGTCTCTTCTGTCCTGAACCGGCTTTCGGCTGAGGATGAACGCGCCGGACTGCGCATCGCCGGCCAGGACGGCAGCGGCGTCCCTGCCGGCGCAGCGGCGCGCACCGGTATGAAGGTGCAGCTGACCTATGCGGGCATCGTACTTCGGGAATTTGATCTCTCAGTAATTGGGGATCTGGGACTTTCCGATCAGCCCGGCGTCCAAACGCTGCTTGCCATCAAGGCGCACATTTTGGGCAGATCGCCGCTCAGCGGCCTGCAGGCGGCCAGCGCCGATGTCTATGCCGAGGGTCAGATCAACATCTTTGACCTGGTGCAGCTGAAGCTGATGATTCTCAGAGGCTTCTGAACGCAGCAGATCAGGAATCAACACAAAAAGAGGGGCCTGCCAGAAACGGCAGGACCCTCTTTTGATTGGAACATCCTCTTCGGGTTTATCTAGACACGCTTGTTGGGATGGCCGTTGTATCGCCAAGACGCAGCGGCTCCACTGTTCACGCCAAGATATCTTTGCACGGTGATGACTGCGTTTCTGCCGTTCACCAGTATCACGCCGTTTGCCAAGTGGCACGCAGCGGGCGGACATTGTTCTGCGTGGCACAGCAGGTGAACCTCAGCATAGCGGCAGTTACCTCAACAAAAAGGCTGTGCTTTCTCAACAGGAAGCACAGCCTTTTATAAAATCCGGAATACGTCTATCCGTCATTCTTTTCCGCCGTTTTCAAGAAGCTTTTCCGGACAATCCGCAATATCTCCTCCAGCGGCATCCCTTTGTAGGCCAGCTTGACCACCTCCTCGGCAATGCGTTCGAGCTGTCTGCTCTGGTCCTTCGAGATGATCGCCTTTGCATCCCTCGACACATAGCGTCCGCTGCCCGGAACCGAGTAGCAGAGTCCCTCATTCTCAAGCAGCGTATATGCCTTCTGCAGGGTGTTCGGATTGACCGCTAACGCCTGCGAGAGATTTCGTATACTGGGAAGCGGCGTCTGAATATCCAATCGGTCCGTCAGCACAAATTCCTTGAACTGTTCCACGATCTGTTCATAAATTGGTGTCCTCGAAAGCCGATCTACCGTGAACATCTGAACCGCCTCCTTTTCCCATCATGTTTCTATATCATTATATTACAATTTTTTTTACGGTTAATCAAGCTTTGTGAAGAAACTTTCACTTTACAGGGGCATCTTTCTGTTCTTCACTATGCCAGCATATTTCCTCTATCCCTTCCCGACGGTTGATATCCTTTTAAAGAAAAAACTCTATGGATTGTTTTGTCTATGGGAAACAATGCTTGAAATAAAGGATAAAGCCCCCGGGGTTCGGCCAAAACTGCTGATCCCAGGAGGCTTTATTCACACAAAACGTATGATTCCCATCACTGCTGAAACGGCAGAACCCGTTTGCTTATCGTCTTGGCTGCGGAGCCGGCGGGCATTTCTGCTTGGTGTCAAAGGACGGGTTGAATGCAAAGAAGTTTTTGGAATCAAGCTGATCCAGGCTCAAGCGCAGCGCTTCGCCGAATCTCTGATAATGTACAATCTCTCTTTCACGCAGGAATTTAATCGGCTCCCGCACATCCGGATCATCAACAAGGCGCAGGATATTGTCATATGTCGTCCTGGCTTTCATCTCTGCCGCGAGATCCTCATTCAGGTCCGTGATAACGTCGCCGGTCGACTGCAGCACTGAAACAGAGAACGGAACGCCGTTTGCGTCCACCGGATAAATGCCGGTGGTGTGGTCGGCATAATAAGAAGCAAAGCCGCTCTTCTGAATCTCCGCCGGGGTCAGGTTGCGTGTCAGCTGATGCACGATCGCACAGATCATCTCGGCGTGGCCCATCTCTTCGGTACCGATATCGGTCATGGTAGCCTTAACCTGTGCATACGGAGCGGCATAACGCTGGCTCAGATAACGGGTAGCCGCGCCCATCTCGCCGTCCGGGCCGCCCAGCTGGGTGATGATGACCTTCGCCAGCGCGGGATTTGGATTCTTGATGTTGACTGGATGCTCCAGCATTTTCTTATAACTCCACATACGCTACGCCTCCTCCTTATTTTCCCAAGGCCATGGATCGGAAACCCAATCCCAGCTTGGTGATCCGTCATAGTCCGCCGGGGTCAGCGGGCCGAATTTCTCGGTAAATTCCTTTGTCGCCTGCTGCAGCAGGTCGTGATGTCTCTGGAAGTATTCCAGCGCCGCCCTGTCTCTCGGATGGGTATCCAGAAACAGGTTTGCTTCGACCAGGGCGAAGGTGCTCGTCTGCACGCGCTTGAGCAGCACCTCGCGGCTGTTGTTGTTATCCACGGCAGACCGCCTCCTCCCCTATGAACGGCTTATCAAGCTGTCTGAAGATGGTTCCGCGCTCGAGTCCCACCGCATCGTCGTAGAGCATGCCCCACTTCTGAAAACGCACGTAGGCCATAGCCAGTGGCACATCATCGTCACAGAATACTTCCTTCGGTTCTTTGTTCATATTCATCGCTTCATTCATATCCATTCTTTCCAAGTTTCATATCCCCTTTCATGCTAAGGTGGCCGGCTTCCGGCCCTGTAAGAGCAGAGTAAACCTGCACGCTTTATTCTATGGCAACTGTTTTCGAAGGGTGAGAAACCGCATCGGCTTGTCCCATGGGACATTTCTGCGTTTTTTTCTTAAAACAACGCATTCCTTTACCGAATAGAATTGAATAATCATATATATACTGAAAAAACAAATTTTGATATTTACATATTATTATAATTACAAACAAATACATTTCACTTTTTCCTATTCAGAATCGAATATTGTATAAAATAAGGATATACCCTATATAAATCAAATATCCAAGAAGGAGTTTTAGAATGAAAAGAAAGCGTATACTCAGTCTATCATTATCCCTGCTGCTGTCCTTTTCGATTCTAGGCGGCATGCAGCCTTTCGCAAATGCATTGGAAAATCCTGTTTATGAAACACCGCATCCGTATCCAAACTACTGGACCGATTCGTGGACTTACACCCATGACGGCGATACCGCAGCCTTAGCAGTCACATTTTCCGAGGATACCATGACCGAAGAAAACTATGATTTTATTAAGATCTATTCTTCCAAGCAGGGGGACGCCGCTGAACGATCCTACGGCTTTTTCAGCGGAAGCGCATTGGCCGGAGAGACCATCATTGTTTCCGGAGACACTGTCCGCATCGAATTCGAATCCAATGACTCAAGCAACGATTTCGGCTATCAAATCACCGACATTTCACCGTTGACATCCCAGGAATATGACAACACCTCAGCGAAGAACGTTGTGTATGAATCTTCCCATCCGTATAAAAATGACCGCTGGGATTTTTGGGATTACACCTATGACGGAGAAGCCGCGGCCTTGGCCGTTACATTTTCTGAGGAAACAAGAACACAGCAGGACCGCGATTTTGTCCGCATCTTTGCCCGCCTTAGCAATGAACACTATGGAAAATACGGAAAAAACTATGGTTTTTACAGCGGTGCTTCCCTGGCTGGCAGAACCGTTGTCATTCCAGGAAACGAACTTCTTATTATGTTTTTGACCGACGGGGAGGGAACCGACTTCGGTTTCCAAATAACAGATATTTCCCCACTCACCTCGCAGGAATATGAAGACTTCCTGTCGGTTGAAGACAACGTATATTTTATGGATGAGAACCTGAGCCAGCTGGTCTGGTATTCAGGAGGAAAAACGCATATCAATGTTCCCGCGGCCGTAAACGGTCAGCCCATCAAAAGCATTGGCGTCGATGCACTGGCCCACAAGGCTTTGGTCAGCGTCACCCTGCCGGAAGGCATAGAATTCCTGTCCGCATACGCTTTCCAGCTCGATCCCTACCTTGAAGAGGTGGTGCTGCCTAACAGCCTTCGTTCCATCGGAACAGCCTGCTTTAAAGAATGCACCTCACTAAAGGAATTACGCATTCCGGATAATGTGGAATCCATTGGGGATCATGCTTTCGCCATTTGCAGTGATTTGGAAAAGGTGATTATCCCCGACAGCGTCACACAGATTGGTTCAGACGCATTTTTCATGTGCAGCAAAGTGACGATCTATGCCAACGAAGGTTCCTATGCCGAACAGTACGCAAAGGAAAACAACATCCCATTTGCCGCATTGGAATCCGATGTGGACGAATCCCAGCCAACAGTTTCTGACAGCGCAAGCTCCAATGATGCATCCTCTTCGCATGCATCTGTCAGCAAGACAAACCCTTCTACCGGATCCCGTGCGCCGTGGACCGACTACATCTATTTGGCCCTCCTGGGTGCTGGATTCCTGACTGTTACAGCACTTCGCAGAAGGAAATTAAGACGTTCTGTCAAATAATCAAATGACTGGGGCCTGGATACCGGAAGCGGCTGGTATCCAGGCTCCAATATTTTATACAATAATCGCAGGGAATCCATACTGTTCGTACTATAGAACATGTAATTTGTTGTATCATGGCGAATACACGGCCTGTGAAGCATACAATATACATTTCTGGCTTGTAAATGCGGGCTTTTTTGGGCAGAATCCTTTTTTTCCGGCCTGAAACCTTGTAAAAACGGGGGCAAGATGATATAATGTTTATCAGTTAATAATTTCCATAAGGAGTGATTGTCGTGGGTTACAAAATCTTGGAGATAGATGAATATTTAAAGCCCTATGAAGCGGACATCGATCTGAGGATGCAGCACTACAAGGACACCAAAAAGAAGCTGCTGAAGAACGCAAAGAACCTGACGGAATTTGCGGACGGGCATGAATACTATGGATTCCAGAAAACCCGTAAAGGCTGGTATTACCGGGAGTGGGCGCCGAACGCAGACGCTTTGTACCTGTTCGGGGACTTCAATGACTGGAACCGCACCTCCCATCCGCTGACCAGGCTGGATGACGGAAATTGGGAGATCTTCCTTCCAGGCGTCAAGAGCCTTCCGCATCAGTCGAAGGTCAAGGTGCTCGTTGAGGCGAACGGCAGGTCCTCCGAGCGCATCCCGCTCTACATCACCCGCACTGTGCAGGATGAGCAGAGCAAGGACTGGTGCGGTGAAATCTGGGCCCCGCCGAGAAAGTTCCGCTGGACCGACGAAGCCTTCGCGCCGAAAAAGGACGAGCCCCTGCTGATCTATGAATGCCACATCGGTATGGCTGAAGAGGAGTACGGCGTCGGCTCCTATGCGGATTTCACGAAGAAGGTTCTGCCACGCATCAAGAGCGACGGCTACAACGCCATCCAGCTGATGGCGGTTATGGAGCATCCGTACTACGGGTCGTTTGGCTATCAGGTGTCCAACTTCTTTGCGGCTTCCTCGCGGTTCGGCACGCCGGACGACTTGAAAAAGCTGATCAACACCGCGCACAAAGAGGGCATCACGGTGCTTTTGGACCTTGTCCATTCCCATGCGGTCAAAAACACGCTGGAGGGCATCAACGAATTTGACGGCACCGACTACCAGTTCTTCCACGGCGGCGGCAAGGGCAACCATCCGGCTTGGGATTCCAAGCTGTTCAACTATGGCAAGCCCGATGTGCTGCGCTTTCTGCTCTCGAACGTCCGGTATTGGATGGAGGAATACCATTTCGACGGCTTCCGGTTTGACGGCGTGACCTCGATGCTCTATCTGCACCGCGGGCTCGGCGCAAACTTTACCGACTACAAATATTATTTCAGCGAACAGACCGATCTCGACGCGGTCAGCTATCTGCAGCTGGCCAATGAACTGATCCATCAGCTCAACAAGAACGCCCTGACGATCGCGGAGGACATGAGCGGCATGCCGGGCATGTGCCTGCCGATTGCCTGGGGCGGCATCGGCTTCGATTACCGGCTGTCGATGGGCATCCCGGATTACTGGATCAAGACGCTCAAGGAGCGCCGCGACGAGGATTGGGACATGTGGCAGCTGATGCATGAGCTGACTACCCGCCGCCCGATGGAAAAGAGCATCGGCTACGCCGAGTCGCATGACCAGGCGCTGGTCGGCGACAAGACGCTGATCTTCCGGCTGTGCGACCAGGAGATGTACTGGCATATGCAGAAGGACGACGAAAACGTCATCATCGACCGCGGCATCGCGCTGCACAAGATGATCCGCTTCATCGTGCTGACGCTCGGTTCGGAAGGATATCTCAACTTCATGGGCAACGAGTTCGGCCATCCGGAATGGATCGACTTCCCGCGCGAGGGTAACGGCTGGAGCTACCATTACGCGCGCCGCCAGTGGAGTCTTGTGGACAACAAGGACCTCAAATACCAGTACCTTGGCGAATTTGACCGCGAGATGCTCGCACTCATCAAGCAGTACCCGGTTCTCAGCGATACGGCTATGAAGAGCCTTTGGATCGACCAGGACAGAAAGATCATCGCGTTCGAAAAAGGCGGGCTTGTCTTCCTGTTCAACTTCCATCCGACCGGCTCGTTTGCCGATTTCTATCTGCCGATACCCGAAATGGGCCGCTACCAGACCATCTTTGACAGCGATGAAGCTGTATTCGGCGGTCATGGCAGAGTGGACCACAATTACATCTATGAAGCTCAGAAAAACGACCAGAACGGACAGGGCTTCTGCATCTATGCGCCTAACCGCACCGCCATTGTCCTGAAAAAAGTGGACTAGCTTTCACAAGTATACCGCCGGCATCCCTTCTTTGAAAGGGTGCCGGCGGTTTTTGCTGCGCCGATTTTCCCATTTCAAACCCGTCCGCAGCATGGTTCTGACAGATGCGCCCTGTTGTTTTGAAACCAAAGATGTCTGCGCCGGAATTCCAATACGGAATTCATTGATTGGAGAGGTTCTCCCCCTGACCTGTTTTTCATCAGGAAAACCGCAGCCCAACTGCTGCCGTCCCTGCAGAGGACGGCTGTTTGTTCTCCATCCTGTCCATTCACAGTTTACCGCCCTTGCGATGTTTCGGCTTACGGCATTATCTGCAGTCTTTGCAGCGGATTGGTCCTTCCGCCATTTGCCCCATCCAAATTTCACTGTTCCTTCGATATTCCGGCCGACGACGTCATCACAGCCTTCACGCAGTTTGAACATACTGCCCTCACGATTCCGATATATGATGATGTGGAGTATATTTCCGAAATAGACAGAAGATCCGCAAACGCCGTGCTGCCGCCAATATGCAGTCATCAGATGAAAAATCTTCCTGACCGCCGTTACATACCAGCCACTTTGGGCAAAATCCTATCAGTACAGGATTTGTTTGGTGAAAAAAACTGGATAAAGACCGAATTTTTCAAGGAAATAGGTAGAAACGGCTATAAAAATACAATATAATAGAGGAAGAGTAGGAGTGAAGCGTATATGAAAATTGAAGCATGTGAGCGGCGTCACAGTTATGATACAGATCGATTCGATGTCTGTCCGTTCTGCCACACACAGCAGGCGCCGAAGCCCGAAGCCCCCGCGCGCACGCCGGGACAATATCTTCCGGACGGCACCGTTATCGCCGGACGGTATATGCTGGAGCGCGTCGAAGATGAAAACGATATGTGCATCGTATACGGCGCGGTCGACACGACCAACAGCACGCGCGTATATGTAGAGGAATTCTTTCCGCTCGGCATCGCGGACCGGGACACCTCGGTCAGCGCCGAAATCCGCTGTACCGACCCGGACAGCGCGGAGAAGTTTATCCTGGGCGTCAACATCATGAAGGAGCAGGCCCAGCTGCCCGCAAGCGCGTCCATCTGCCGCGCCACGCAGGTTTTCGAAGCCAACAACACGGCCTATGCCGTCAGCGAACGGATCGAATGGCCCGCGCTCGCGCAGTGGATACCCGCTCAGAAGGCCCTGAGCCTGATGCAGATCTTCACAATGATGAAATCCCTGACCCTGCAGCTGGAGGAGCTGCATGAACAGCAGCTGTTCCACGGCAATTTGAACCTGCAGACGGTCCACATCGCCAAAAACAGGTCGGTCACCGCCGAAAAGCCGGCGTTTTACCGGTTCAAATTCCAGCATCTGATCCTGCGCGGCCCGCAGTCGCAGAATTTTCCGCTGAACAGCGGCATTTCACTGGACCAGCGTTCGATTGCCATGATCCTGTTCAAGCTCGCGTCCGTCAACGACCTCGGGGCAATCTGCACGCTGCCTGAGACGTCCGCGTTCTTCGCCGGTTTCAGCGAAACCCTGGTTTCCCAGGTCAAGCCGGTTTTCCTGGAGCTTTTAAACGGCGTCACCAACGAAGCGCTCGAAAAGCTCTGGCGGATTTACGAGCCGTTTACCCGCGCGGCCACGGTGCAGACCAAGGCCCCGGAAAAGGCCGCCGAAAACCCTGTCACCATCCAGAATATTGACGGATATTTTCCCAAGGTACAGCGGCAGGTGCGCGGCGGCATCCTGAAATGGCTGTTCATTGCCCTGGCCATTCTGCTGGCAGCCGGCGGCTTCGCCGTCTGGCTTTTCTCCATTCTATAAGTTTCCAGCTTGTTTGGACGCTCTTTGTTGAAAATCCCATGGAAATGTGTTATATTGATAGAAATATGGCCATCCGCTTCACCGTTCAGCCTATCTATCCGCCTATCCGATTCACATACAGGAGGTAAATTCATGAAACGGTTTCGAACCACCCTCAGCCTCTTTCTGACGGCTGTTTTTGTATATATCCTTGCCTGCCCCGCGCTGGCCGCGGACTCCAACATCATCACCATCTCCGCTGACCGGCAGGCACAGGTCATCGACACGGTCATTGTGATGGACAACAGCGGCTCGATGACCACGACCGACCCGGTCGACCCGGACACCGGGGAAAGCATCGGCACGCAGGCCACCAAGATGTTCATCTCCTCGTCCCCGCTCAACGGCTCAAAAATGGGCATCGTGTCCTTTTCCGCGATTCTCAGCGACGATACCTTCCGCACCTCCGGCCTGCTTGGCACCGATGACACCTCCGTCCGCAAGGAGCTCAGCGGAATCATCGACCGCATCAAAGAGGGCGGCCGAAGCGGCGGCACCAACATTCCGGTCGGCATCGCAGCCGCGGCCGAAATGCTTGAGCAGTCTCAGGCCGACAGCAAAGCCATTATCCTGATCACCGACGGCGAGAACGACCCGGCGCGCGACACCGAGGACCCGTGGAAAAACGACGAGATTCTCAAAAGCCTGAACGTCGATTTCCCGATCTATGTCATCGGGCTGAGCCAGGGCGTCGAAAGCGGTTCGGTTGAATCCTTCCAAAGCTATTTACAGAAGATCGCGGGCAGCACCGAGCGGGTGTTCATGCTCGACGACGTTTCCGATATTGCCAAGACGATTCAGGAGATCGACGCGATGATCTACAAGACCGGCGACATCATCGAAGTGCCGGTCGGCGAGGTCTCGCTCGACATCCCGGATGCGGTCGGTTCCTGCAACATCAGCTTCGTGTCGGTGGACGGCAGGGAGATCTCCGTGCAGTCGGTGAAAAATCCAAGCGGCGACGACAAGACGGAGGATCAGAATACGGTCAGTGAAATCAAGAACAACGGCTCCACCTCGACGGTCAACCTGCAGAAACCCGAGAAGGGCGTCTGGAACATCACCGTTTCCGGGGAGGAAGGCGACCGGGTGCGGGTCGAATGGAAGATTAGCACCGGAACCCAAGGCGGCGCATCCGGCTCCCAGGGCGGGGCTTCTGAGGGCGCGTCCGGCGCCAGCGGCTCCGCGGAAGACTCCAACCATGGCGGCGGCTTCCCGTGGATTTGGATTGTCGCGGCGGCGGTCATCCTACTGGGCGGCGGCGCGGCGGTCTACTTCCTGATGGTGCGGAAGCCTGCGGCACCGCTGCCGGGCTACATGCAGGTCAAACTCTTCCAGCCGGACGGCACCATCCTGACGCTGCAGGACTGGGTAGAGCTTGCATCCTTTAAAAAGCGTGTGACGCTCGGTACGCTGAGCGGATTCTCGGAGCTTGGCGGCGTCCTCGTCTGCCAGGGCGACGATTACAGCTATGAAATCACCTTCCAGGGTTCCGCGCCGGCCGGCGTTTCCGGACTGGAAGCCGGACTGAACACCGACGACACGATGACTCTGCTGTTTGAAGATACCAGAAAGCTTGAATTCACCTACAAATCGTTCCTTTGCTGAATCATGGTGAAGAATAAACGACAGCTGAAACATCACGCCAACGTCTCGTTTTCAGGTTTTCTGCAAACCACAGTATGCCGCCTCCATTTGCAGAGAATTCCCCTGCTCATCGGGCAAGGGATGAAAGGCAGATGCAGCAGCACCATGATGTCACGTTACTGGGTTGTCCGCAAAGAACAGACTGTTCCCTTTCCTTTGCAGGCCCCGCCCTTGCCGCAATCATTCAAGGGATAAGCGGCAGATACAGTACCACAACATCACGTCACCTGGTTGTCTGCAAAGAACAGATTGCTCACTTTTCTTTATCGATCATCCCCCTGCCGCATCAGGCAGGGGATGAAAAGCAGATGAATCATCACCACAACGGTCAAATCACCATGTTGTTTGCAGACATCAAAACCCATGGACTTCTTTATAGAAGCAGCCACCACATGTAACTCTAACATCATTTTGAACAGGGCAAACACACCAATTGGATTCCGGCAGTGCATGAAATGATCTTTTGCAGACCGGCCCTGTGATTGACAGAACCCATAAAACCGCATGCAACTATCAAATCCATACTTTGCTAAAAGGGGGACATTAGGCAATGGCATTTACATCCGAACAGATGGCCCGATTCATCTCCGATCTGGGCAACGCCAAGCTGGAAGTATCCAACCTGCGCACCGGCGTCAACCAGGAGAAACGCCTCTTGATCATTGGACTCGGCGGCACCGGCACCGACGCGCTGCTGCGGATCAAAAACATGATGCTCAAACGCTTCAAGGTGACAAAGGATCCAAGCGGCAATCCGGTTCCGCCGGAGAACGTGCAGTTCCTGGCGCTGGATACCGATGAGAATATCTATACCAAGACCGTCGGCGGCACCAGATTCGACCAGCACAGCGAGGTCGTTCATCTGGTGGACAACGCGATCGATCAGAAGATCAAAAACCGCAATCTGTGGCCGGACCACATCAAAAGCTGGCTGAACCCGGCCATCCAGCCGCCTTCCGCCATCGGAACCGGCGCGGCGGGCGTGCGCCAGCTCGGCAGGCTGCTGCTGTTCAACGACATCGGATCGGTGATCACGCGGCTTGAAAGCAAGCTGAAGCTGCTGCTCGCCAACACGGCGGCCCAGACGCCGATTCACGTCGTCATCGTCTCCGGCATCAGCGGCGGTACCGGTTCGGGCACCTTCCTAGACATCGGCTATCTGACCCGTGTCGCGATGGACCGCCTGCTTCCGGGCGTCAACCGGCTGAACATCACCAGCTATCTGTTCCTGCCGGATGTCAACATCTCGAATCCGGAGCTTCCGACCGCCTCCTACGCGTTCGTCAAATCCAACGGCGTCGCGGCGCTCAAAGAGCTCGACTATCTGATGAACATCCAGAACCGCACGGCGCTCAACTCCACCCAGAAGGCCGGACGGTTCCGCCAGGTATACGACAACACCGGCGCGAAGATCGCGATCGACACCGACCAGCCGCCGTTTGACAGCGTCTACCTGCTCTCGGCCAGCACAAAGCTCGGCACCATCTTCACAAACGGCTACGAATACGCGCTGAACGTCGCGGCGGAGAGCGTCGTCAACTTCATTGCGCAGGAGAACCTGTCCGATACGGCCGGCATGAATCTCGCCTCGTTCGACGTCAACGGCATTTCGATGGCGGACGGCGGCAGCGGCGCGCTGGTCATCGGCGGCAAGCCGATCGTCGGCAACTACATCTACAAGGTCGTCGGCGCCGCGAGCGCGGAGCTGCCGATCGAGGACATCGCAAACTATGTCACCTACCGTTTCTTCCAGAAGGTTTACGATATGATGGACCTGAGCCCATCGCAGCAGGACATCAACAACTTCGCCACCTCGGTCAAGATGGTGCCGAACGAACTGTTCAAGACCATCAAGGCGCAGGTGAATTCCCGCGTCAAGCTGCCGGGCAAAAGCACCGACACCAAGACGCTTTCGAACCCGGTCGCCAAGGGCAACTTTGAGACGGCGCTCAACAACTACAAAAACGCCGCAATTGTGCAGATCGGCGAGGTCATCCGCGACCTCGACTCCACACTGCGCGCGGACATCCGCAAGAACATGAACATGATCTTCAAGGATAAGACCAAAGGCCCGTTCTACGCAAACCGCATCATCATCGGCTACACCGAGCCGGACCAGCGCATCCGCGGACTCAAGGAGTTGGTCAGCGGATCGGTCACGCAGATCGCCGCGAACGCTTCGACGGCGGCCCAGCGCGCCGAGGAAAGCCGCCGCACCGCCAACGACGCATACGCGGCCGGCAATAAGGCGCTGATGTTCAAGGACGGCCACTACACCGACTACAAGGAAAACCTGCTCAAGCACTGCACCGAGTTTTTAGACAACGTGATCTTCACCAAGATCAAGGATTACTATGTCGGCGCGCTCAGCCAGTATCTGAGCGACCTCAACACCGGCATCTTCGATGTGTATGTCGCGATTCTCAACAAGCTTTCTGCCATCTTCAACAAGACCGGCGAGCTGATCGTCGAGGGCAAAACCGAAGCGGTCGCCACCGGGCGCGTGTTCAGCTGGAACCTGGTCGAAACGCCGAAGATCCTGCCGATGCTCGACGAGATGATCGACAACTACCAGATGGACAATATCCTCGACAAATTCCTGAACGACATGATCGACCGTTCCCAGAACTGGATCGAGGGAGACAGCGAGTCGGTCATGCAGGAGATTGAAAACTTCATCCAGGTGGAGTTCACCGACATCGTCGGCGCGAGCATGGATACCATCCTGAAGGAGTACAATTTAAGCAGCTACATCACGCAGGTCGCGGGCGAGCTGCACAACCAGTCGGCGCCGACCTTCCCGGTCGACAGCGTCGTCGCGCCGAAGCAGATCGACTACAACGCGATCAGCGTCCCGTACAACTGCCTGCCGGTGCAGAACGCAATCAACGACTTTGTCAAGAACGGCACCAACGTCAAATATACCGTCAACCCGAGCCGGCTGACCAACCGCCTGTTCTGGTTCCGCGCGGGGCTGGGCATGCCGGTCTACGCCTATCAGTTCTTAAAGAGCTATGAGCCGGAATATGAATCGGCGCTCAGCGGCAACCTGGTCGGACGGCACCTCTACGAGGTGGGCTTCGACTGGAAGTACCTGCCGAGCATCATCCCGGAATCGATCTGGGGCCATTACAGCAACGAGCGCGTCAAGAAGCTCAATGATGAAACCCGCGCCGTCTTTAAGGCCGCAAGGGACAACAAGGTCATCCTCGTCGATGAGCAGAGCAAGGATTACTACTGCGTTCTAACCAGCAAAGACGCGATGGAGAACCAAATCAAGGCGATCCTGTCGAAATACGGCGTCACCTTTGACAGCCTGCGCGACATCGACATGAACCTGGTCCCGCAGTGCCTGTTCGAGCTCAAGGACCTGCGCGCGAAGGGCATGCCGGCCGAGGGACGCTATTACATCTACGATACGCAGGCGGACAGCGCCGAGCTTGCCGAGTACAAGGCGACCGAACATTTCCTGCTGATGCCGGAGCTGCAGCAGCTGACCATCGCGGAGCTTTCGAAGCTGCAGAAGCTGGACAGCACCATCGCCGCGCTGCAGGAGGTCATCGGCGACGCGGACCAGCTGCGCAACTCCTACAAGGTGTACATCTACACGATGGTTTCGGATGTCATCAAGCGCAGCGGCGTCATGTACCATTACCCGATGGACGAGGAGAAGGTCGAGCTGCTCAAGGCCAACGCCGTGCGGTACTTCGACTATGAGATGTACAGCGCGCTGCAGGATCTGCAGAAGGACATCCAGCAGCAGATGAGCGAGCAGGTCGGTTCGATCATCGAAGGCTGGGAGGCGTCGGATGAAGGCCTTTCCACCCTGGTCGCAAGTCTCAAGAAGATGAAGACCCGGGTAATGGCCGATTCGCAGAAGATCAAGTTCGACGGCACCGCCGAACCGGACGCCGTCAAATTCTATGAAATGCTGATCCTCTTCTTAAACGAGATGATCCAGAGTCTCGACATCCTGTAAACGGATCAACCCGGCGGTTGGGTCAATAACCGCCGTACGGCATACGCGGGGAACCCTTTTTAAAGGGTTCCCCCCTTGTGCAGATCTGCGGACCCTTTTCAAAATACCCGGCGCTGCCGGAGGTTTTGAAAATTGCCCGCAAATTTAAAAAAATCCTTGAGCAAAGAGACAGCCGCGCAGATGAATCCGCAGGACCTTGCAGCAGATGTTCTGCGGTAAACACACCGTTGTAAATTTACAGTATACGGCATCAGAATGCCGCGGCAGGCTGTCAAAAAAGTGAAAAACGTTATTTTTGTCAGGCGGGGTATATGTGTCGCTGTGACACATCTGCATTTTTTCATTCGCTGAGATACATCAGCAGGGTGCATGTTGTTTCGCTGTGGCACAGCGGCTTTACGATGTTTGCCAAGTATCACTTGGCAATGTGGTCGTTACTTCTTTGCCGGCCAAAGAAGTAACCAAGAAAGGCCGTTCAAGGGGGCCATGCACTGTGCCACCCCAAGCCAGATGGCCCCCTTGAAAATCCCCTCTGATATCCCGCTATCCGCTTCCGCCGTCTGCGGACGGCGTTCGGCTTTGGCAAGGTGGCTGAATGGCTGGCAGCGGACGTTTACACTCCCTACGACAGTCTTTCCCGGTACCCCGATTACCGTAGCTGCTGTGTAAATCATTCTTCGATCATAGAACACCGTAGGTGGATTGTCCCACCGCAGGTGGCCCGTAGCCGCTGTGTAAATCATTCCTCGGCCGTAGAATGCCGTAGGCATTTTCCCTACGACTAGGTGGTGTGGCAATCGTTACCCATCATCTTTTAACAGGCCGATGCGGCATCAAAATGCCGCGATCAGCACCTTACCGATCTCATAAACATACGATTGTAACTCTTATATGATGCGGCAGTGCGAAACACTGGATTCGTTCATCCGCGCAGGAACTTGATCATGCAGAAAGGCGGTGAAAGCCGTGTCTGAAACTGTGGCCCGGCATATCGAACAATACACCGATAAATATATCGACGGCATTTTCTGGAGCGAGCACCGGCATTTACAGCGCGGTGCAAGCTGCCCGACGCTGTTTGTTCTGATCGGCGACGAAGCGGCCGAATATCTCGAAGATATCCGGCACCGCTGTGATAAATACTATGGCGACACCGCCGGCATCGCGTACCTGCTGATCGGGTTTCATCCTTGTACACAGCAGGGCAGCTGTTTTTCCCTGACGCTGCCCGAACAGCTCCAGCGGGATGATCTGTCCGGCTGCCGTGCGGCTGTGGCGGAATATCTGCAGACCGACGCGTTCGAAAACCAGTTCTATGACAAGAGCATGGAGCTGCTCGACTACTTTATGGAGTACAGCGACATCTACCGGGAAGGCGGCGTCATGCAGGTCTTTTCGGTATTCTGCGCGCAGGACCCCCAGAATGCCGCCGACGGCAGGGTGGAAGAACTGCTCGCACAAAACATCTCGCACATCTATGCGCCGAATTTCACGGCGTTCTGCCTGTACAACGATATCGATGCGCGCAAGCCGAAGCTCGCGCTGGCCCATGAGACATTTGAAGCGCTCAGCCAAGGGCATACGGAGCGTCAAACGGTGCTGTTGGGCAGCAAAAAGCTCAACGCCCTGTTCGACCGGCCGCGCGAGGTCCGGCAAAACCATGTTCAGCTGATTGTGCTGACCGCGTTTCTCAAAAGCGGATGCGAAAACGCGCCGAACCTTCTGCAGGGCGGCCGGTACCACGCGCTGGGCATTGCAAACCTGCGGATTCTGGAACAGTATGTCGCGCTGCTGACCCTGTCGAACCTCTACACCCGTTTCTTCGAATTGTTCGCCGCGCAGGCTGGCGCTACAACCAACCCTGGCGGCATGGACGGCGCGTCGCTTCCGGTCGTCGAAACGCTCGACCAGGAGCTCAAGAAGCTGGAAACCGCCGGCGAGCTGGCCCTGCGGCAGATGCGCCGCGCGCTTTACCTGCCGGGCCGCCAGCCGGGAACCGGCCTGACATTGGAGCAGGCCGAACAGCAGCTGTTCGGCACATCGCTGAGCCGTTATTACGAGGAACAGGTGCAGGCAAAATTTGAAGCCTGCCGGGAGAAGACCGTCTCCAAGCTGCTGGAGATAGCAGAACAGCTGCGGCCCGACCCGCAGGCGCTGAGCGCAAAGCTCAGCGAGCTGCTCTCCTCTGCCGCCGAGGCCGCGGAAAATCAGAAGCTTGCGCTGCAGTCAGCCTCTGCCGGCACGCTCGGCAGCCTGCAGCTCAACATCAATTCCAACAAAACGGTGCGTGACTTAATTGTCAAGCATCTCTATCACAGCCGCCTGCAGGCCGAACTGCTCGAGCTGCGGTGCGGCATCCTGACCGAACTGCTTGGGATGATGAAATCACGCGGCCGCAATCTGGCGCAGCGCAGACAGGCGCTCTCCGATCTCGGTTATGAAATTCAGAAGTACGTCGGTTCGGCCAAGATTTCATCGGCCATCTCAAATTTTTACACCGACAGCATCCAGAACACCATCAAGCTGCCGCCGCAGTTCTTTGAACGGCATCTGAAAGCCTTGCAGGAGGCTCCGGAATTCGATGCGTATGCCTTTCTGGACAGCTTCTGTGACAGCATCCTGCAGAATGACCTGTACACCTCGGTGGGCAGCGCGGATTACATCTCCGACTCGGTCATCGGCGATCTGCTGTTTGACCTCGAGAAAAAATCCAGCCCTTACTGCTTCAGCCTGCAGATCGGCACACAGGCGCATACGCGCAAATATTATATCGGGGCCAAAGGCAGCCCGCTTCTCAAACGGCTTTCACAGATCGCCGGCAGCAGCGTCATCGGGGCCGGCGGCTATACCAACAGCATTTCGATGGTGCAGGTTTTCGACATCTCAGATCTGGAAACGGTCAATTTTGTCTCCGCCTGCCGGGAAGCATACCTGTCACTGCAGCCAAAAGAAAACCCGCCGGAACAGCCATAGGACTGTTCCCCAGCTTCTCAAAAAACGACGCATAACGATTTTCACCACCTTCGCTCGAGGAATCGTTTACGCAGCAGCGGACCACCTGTGGCGGGGCAATTGCCCATGGCGTTCTTCGGTTGAGAAATCATTTACACAGCGGCTGTGAGAATCTGAGTACCGGTAAAGACTGTTAACGCCCGCTGCCAGCCATTCCTCACACAGAGCTCTATCCAAACGCGGTCCGCACCACCTGCGGTGGGGCAATCGCCTGTGGCGTTCTTCGGTCGAGGAATCATTTACGCAGCGGCTGCGGAAATTGGGATACTGGTAAAGACTGTCGCAGGGAACGTCAACATCCGCTACCAGCCATTCAGCCACCTTGACCAAAGCCAAAAGCCGTCCGCAGACGGCCGAAGCGGATTGCGGGATATCAGAGGGGATTTTCAAGGGGGCCATCTGGCCCTAAGCGGCACTGTGTATGGCCCCCTTGAACGGCCTTTCTTGGTTACTTCTTTGGCCGGCAAAGAAGTAACTGCCACCCAGCCAAGTGTCACTTGGCAAACACAGTAAAG
>NZ_CCYH01000007.1 GCF_000820765.1 Candidatus Soleaferrea massiliensis AP7 | reverse complement strand
CCTTGAACGGCCTTTCTTGGTTACTTCATTGGCCGGCAAAGAAGTAACTGCCACCCAGCCAAGTGTCACTTGGCAAACACAGTAAAGCCGCTGTTCCACAGCGGAGTAACATTACTATGCCAAGACACCTTGGCAAACAAAGAAAAACCGCTGTGCCACAGCGAAACAACGACCACCGATCCAAATCAAACAAAGACACGAATCCTATCGGACATCCCGGCGAAGCTTCGCCGTTACATAGAGAATCGATTGGCTTGAGAGGAGAAAGAGATATGCAGAAACAAGTGAACTGGCTGATGTTCTTCTGTACGCTCGGCACCGGCTTTCTTGGCTGGCTGCTGGCTGAATACATCGTCGTCAACCTGATCTTCGGCGATCCGAACAACCAGGTCCCGAATGTGCTGAGCGTCGGCATCTATTTTGTCATCCTGACCGTGTTCGGATGCCTGGGCGTCATCCTGTCGGAACGCATCCGTCCCACCTACAACAACTTCGAGCTGGCGCACGGCAGCTTCTCCAAACGGATACTGATCGCCATCGGCGCCGTCGGCATTGTGTTTGTCATGCTCGTTTCGATGCTGTTCCAGTTTCTTTACAGCCTTGCCATCGGCACAGAGAACGGCAAAAGCGACATCGTCATCATGATGGACTGCTCCGGCAGCCTGGAATACGGCTCCACGAATTCCTCCGGCGAAGATCTTCCGGCGACCGACCCGAAGCGCCAGCGCATCGAGGCCGCCAAGCATATCATCGACACGCTGGATGAAACGCAGATGGTCTCCCTGATCGCCTTCACGGATACGGCTGAAACCAAGTTCGATTTTGCCGTCATGAGCGACACCAACAAGGAGAAGCTCAAGGCGCAGCTCGAAGCGCTGGAATCGGACGGCCAGACCGACATCCAAAACGCGCTGGACTACGCCTATGAGCGGATTGACGCGTTCGCGTCGCTGCGCAATCCGGTTGTCATGCTCTTCTCCGACGGGGAAGACAGCTCGCTGGACGACGGCGACCTCAAAAACCAGATCCGCGGTTATCTCGACGACAGCATCCCGGTCTATTCGGTGCAGGTCAACGAGCGCGGTGATGAAAGCTCGGTGCTGAATTCGGTTGCCCGGATGACCGGCGGCGAATACACGCCGATTGAGGACGCCGATGAGATTTCCGAAGCGTTTATCGACACCTTCAACTCGATTCGGACATCCAGCGACCAGAACCTTGTGCTGCTGTTCCAGCGTTCCGGCAACATCAGCGGATCGCCGCTGTGGTTCTTCTTTATCCGGCTGCTGTGCTTCATGTTCATTGCGGGCAGCATCGGCGCGGCTTATACCATCCTGCTCAACAGCAAGGAGGCGATTGTGATCAACATCCTGTCCGGCCTGGCCGCAGGACTGATCATGGAGATCTCCACCTGGCTGTTCGGCGATTTCTTCCTGTGGCGGATGATCGCCGCTCTGCTGGTCGTCGCCGTCATCTGCCGGTATACCGTCAGCAGCAAGGGCTATGACGATCCGTATAAGAACGCCGATCTGTCGGTCGCACAGGTGCCGCCGGACGACGATCCGTTCAGCATCTCCTCCTTTGACAAGGGCGGCTTCTGAGCAGGCCGCCAGCTTTGCCGTGACAAGGTCGGCTTCTAAGCAGACGATCCTCTTTGCCGCGAAAGGTATCGGTCATCGTACTCAGATCAATACCATGCCCAGGGAAAGCGGACCAAGTCCCCTTTCAGCAAACGGCAGAGCTTTTGATTCTGTTGGAAGCGGGCGTTGCCCCTTATGACAGAAACCAACAGCGGCATATCGCCGGCACCCGGGATGCATCCCCATCCCCGTCAGCGACAGGGATGGATTTGACAGGATTGCTCCCTGTAAAATCCATCTGATACATGCCCGCGATATCCATCATAAAAGAACCATTTTCAGCATGTCAATATGAAACGAGGTGAAGGCCCATGCGGTTCCGCGACATCCAGTCTCAGAACGAACTGCTCTGCAACCTGAAAAGCGAAATATCCGGCAACACCTTAAAGGTGAGCTGGTCCTGGCCGATCGGCTGCAGCAAGCTGATGGTGTTTGTCCTGCCCGAAGCCGAACCATTCGATCCCGATGCATGCGAAGGCTACCGCAGCTTTGTCGTACACGCATCCAATCAGAAAAACTACTTTACCGACACCATCGACTTTACAAAGAAGTGTCAGTATCTTCTCTTTACGGTCGACAACCGCGACGACAGCCTGCTGATCCGTCAGCCGCCCGAGGTGGATACCGTCATCCGGCCGGACCCGCCGATCATCGTCAAGTACTATCTGTCGTCGGAGAAAGAGGGCCGATTCAAGGGGCTGTTCGGCAAGCACAAGCCTGCCGTGCAGAGCCTGCATCTCATCAGCACCAGCGACCTTTCGGGCGGCGACCTCTGCTATCGATTCCATTTCCAGGGCGGTATGAGCGGCAGCTTTACCTTTCCGTGTCCCATCCGGCAGAATGTCCCCTGCCGCTTTGACGACATCGAGCTGCAGGAGAACGAACGTCTCGAACTGATACCCGGCCGGCCGAATATCAAGCTGCTGCCCGGCGCGTTTTAGCGGGGCGCTGCTTTCATCATCCCACGCACTGTCCGTCTTCCCGAAAACGGCCTGACAGGATCATCCAGCCAAAGACAACGCGCCATACTGAAAACCGGGCAGGCGGATGCAGGCAGCCGTCAATCCGATACGCTGCCGGTTTCATGCCGTTCAAGCTGGAACCGGGCATATTAACATCAATATAAGGGGAATACTATGGGCTTCTTTGACCGATTTAAAACCAAAGACAACAAACCGAAAAACGATCTGACCGGCGACAAGCCGAAGGTACAGCAGGTGCATCCGATCACCTGCCCGTTCTGCGGCGCATACTTCCAGCCGAACCAGGTGCTGTTCGCGTTCTCGCGCGGCGAGGTGGAGCGGGAAAACGAAGACCTCTCCCCCGCGCAGAAGAAGGAACGCGTCTACTTCTCGATCTTCGACGACAGCTGCGACGTACACTACGCCTGCGGCATGCCGATGAAGATGACCCATAAGGCGAGCCGTGCGGTCTCGGTCATGCGGGTCTGCCCGAACAAAACCTGTCATCAGGTGCTGTCCCCCAACGCGGGGCTTTACGAGATGGGCAAGGGCATCTTTTTCCTGGGGCTGCGCAACTCCGGCAAGACGGTCATGCTCAGCACCATCATCAACACGCTCAAGAATGTGGCGCACTTCTACGGCGCCAAGTTCAACCACTACAACGCCGGTGTCGGGCAGAAATATGAGGAACTCTATTACGGCCCGCTCTACCGCAATCACATGCTGCCCAAGGCGACCGCTCGCGGTAAAAGCGACCTGCTTGTATATGAATGGATTTCCAAGCAGTACAGCACCACCATTGCGTTCTACGACATCGCCGGTGAGGATGCCGAGGATGAGAACACCCTGATCGAACAGGCCGGCACGCAGATCAGCAACGCACAGTCCTATGTTCTGCTGGTCGACCCGTATGAGATCGGCTACATCTCCAACATCAAGCAGAAAAAAGCGGCCTCCTATAAGGAGACCGTGGATATCTTCAACAACATCATCGACCATGTGGTGCTGCCGGATGAACGGCGGAAAAAATATCTGTCCATCGTCCTGACCAAGTCGGATGAGCTGGTCGGCCTGACCGGCGAGCCGCTCTTCCGCCGCGACACCGAGGCCTTTTCGAAAATCTATGAAAACATGAACCATGCCGCGGGACGCTTCCCGGTGCGGGAGCGCGCGAACCTCGGCAACGACATCTCGAACTTCTTCAAGGACAAGGCGCCGAACATCGTTTCGAACGCCGATCTGACCTTTGACAAGCAGAACATCGGCTACTTCATCGTATCCGCGCTGGGCATGGCGCCGGTGGAGGATACAGAAAACGGCTATTCGATCCCGAACGATCCGATGCCGATCCGTGTCGAGGAACCGGTGCTCTGGCTGCTCTATAAGATGGGCTACATCGACGGAGAAATCTGACCCATCCAGGGGACGCAGCGGATCCCCGCAAGAAATCAGAAGAACAGGTGTGTGAAAGATGATTAAATACCATTACTACGGACTAAACGGCACCCAGGGCTACGGGACCATCGCGAAATCCGACGGCATCCCGGAAGACGTGCTGATCAATATAAAGAGCGTCGCGCAGCAGTACAGCGAAACCGGCGGCTTTGCCAAGAACCAGATGCATATGCTGAGCGACGGCGGCTATATGGTGTTCGGCAACACCACTGAATTCGACGCCCAGGAGGGGGAAAGCCGCAAAAGCTTCTTCTGCCAGCAGTATCTGCTCGACCTGCTCGACCAGGGCCAGTATCTGATGCGGCTGCCGCAGCTGATCGCGAACCTGCCGTTCATCACGGCAAGGCAGCCGGATTATCCGACCGCTTCCCAGACGCTGCCCGCGTTTGAGGACGACTTCATTCCGCCGAGGGTAGAACTCGATTACCTCAAGCAGCTCGTGCAGGCTGTGGCCGAGGTCACGCTGGACACCGAACGCAACCGGCAGGTGTTCATCTGCCTGGACGACACCGCGGGCTATGAACAGCGCGCGCGCGGCCTGATGGCCGAAATCGCAAAGTTCCTGCCGCTGGAATCCCGCCGGCGGCTCGGCTTTACCACCTATGCCAACAACATCGAGGGGCAGACCATCTGGTACAGGGTGGTGTTCTGCACCACCGACGACATGGCGTTCTATAAGGACCGCTACGCCGGCAAGGGCTGCTATTACTTCCATCTGGACAGCGGCAAGGCAGAACCGGCTGTGACGGTCGGTTCCTATGTGCACCATCTGTTCGCACTGCCCGCGCAGATCGACCGGCTGGTCTTTTTATGCGACGCGAAGCTTTCCGGCGAGCTCAAAACCAAACTCGCCGCTTACGACGCGCTGCTCGACCTGCTGGAAAGCTGCTCCGCCGAGGACAATCTGGAAACCTATCTGCCGAAGCGCAGCCGGATTCTCAGCTTCCTGGAAAGCTTCTATGATCAGAAAACCATCACGCGCGACTTCATCGACAACATCTACCGCAAGGAGCTTCTGCTTGCAAAGCGCGGCGATATCGTGATCACCGACGATTCTCTGGTGGTCTGGACCGCATTCTACCTCAAAAAGGTGCTCGACAAGGAAAAGCTGATCGCTTATATGTTCGCCGTACAGGGCGAGCAGAACGACAGCTACATCACGGAATTCGTCAAGCGCCACAAAATCAAGGAGGATTTCTATCAGTACTGCATCGGGCAGGATGTGATCCCGCGCGCGCTGATCGACGATATTGCCTCCAAACTGCGGCTGTCGTCGGACATCATGACCGACATCGACCTGATGGTCAACCGCTATTCGCTGAAGGCGCTGGCGACCTCCAAGGTGTTGGACAGCATCGCGCTCTACTTCAAAGAAAAGGTGGACGGTAACCCCGAAAACAAGCAGGCCCTGCAGATGGTCAAGCAGACGGCTCAAAGCCTGAACACCTACCCGCTGGAGCCGTTCAAGAAGATCTGCGAGGCGGTCTCCGATATGGTCGACGAGCATCTCGATAAAATCGCACAGCAGGAACAGATGACACGAAAGCAGAAGCAGCGCACCAAGGAGCGCGAGGACCTGTTCGCGGGATACAGCGAAGCCTTCGGATCGCCGCGCATCGAGAGCATTGCGGACTCTGACCTGTTTGGCACGGCAAACCGGCTGCAGATCTCCAAAAAGGAGATGGACCGGTACGCCATGGAATTCTATCAGGAGCACAAGCTGCCGCTCGCGCTGCTGTATGCGGCCTGCAACTTCGATGAATTCGGCGTCATCACCTCCTGCGATTTTGAACGGACAGAACCGGCCTTTTTTGACGGCGATGAGAAAAACGATAAAAAGGCGCTGGAACGGGAATACCGCTTCCTTGAAACGCTGACCCGTTTCAAGGACTTCGATGAGCTTCCGGTGATCGGGCAGTCGATTGCGGAGTATCTGGGCTCCCGCAAGGACCTCTACAAGCTGGCAAAGAAAAAGCAGAAGCAGCCGTATGAGCTGATGCTGAAATATGGGGTGCTGAACCCAAAAAACGTCAAACTGCCCGTGCTTATCGTCAGCGCATTGCTGGTCGTCTTGCTCGTTGGCGCGGGCACAGTTCTGATGCTCACACGGGGAAAAAACGATGACAAGAACACACCGAGCGTCTCCAGCCCTGTCAGCCAGGGAAATGTCGAGGACTGGAACGCGTCGTCCAAATTCAGCCTGGCGCCCGGTGCCGGACTCGAATCCGGTACATCCTCCGTTTCCGGCGCATCCCATGATGCGAGCGGCAGCTCCGCACAGGGCGGCTCCGTGTCTTCCGTTTCGGAAAGCTCTGCGGAAGACGCAAACCGTTCAACATCCGATTGAAGGCTGAGCCGCCATACAGCGTTTCCGGGATATCCAAAGCGGCGATGCTCTATAGCAATCGGCCGATAAAGTCCAAACCGTCATCATAAAGGAGGGATGTTAAATGGCAATTGAAACGATCAATCTGGAGGAAGGGCATCCGTTCGCACATGAGGCGGTCAAACGGCTGGATTTTCATCTGCGCATGGCAGGAAGCCGGCACGCCAAGCTGCTCAAGCTGATCCACGGCTACGGCTCGAGCGGACCGGGCGGCAAAATCAAGCGCGCGGTGCATCTGCAGCTGCAGATTCGTATGGACCGCGGTGAGATCCGCACCTTTATCCCCGGCGAAAAGCTTTCGATCTTCGAGCCGGATACCCGCAAGCTGATTCAGGAATTCCCGGAGCTGTCCGAGGACCGGGATTTTCAGCGCGGCAATCTCGGCATCACCATTGTTGTGTTTTAAATGAATATGGATAAAATAAAAGGAGGAATCATCCTATGCTGGAATTCAATTATTATATGCCCAGCCGCATCTTTTTTGGAAAAGGCTCCCTTGAAAACCTGGGTACCGAAAAACTGCCCGGCAAGAAGGCGCTGATTGTCACGAGCGCGGGCGGCTCGATGCGGAAATACGGATATCTTGACCGTGTGACCGCGCTGCTCGATAAAAACCATACAGAATATGTGCTGTTTGAAAAGATCCTGCCAAACCCGATCAAAAGCCATGTTATGGAGGGCGCGCAGCTTGCACGTGAGGCCGGATGCGATTTCGTCATCGGGCTTGGCGGCGGCAGCAGCATCGACTCCTCAAAATCCATCGCCGTGATGGCGGCAAACGACGGCGACTACTGGGATTATGTCAATGGCGGCTCCGGCAAGGGGCTGGAGGTACCAAATAATCCGCTGCCTGTCATCGCGATCACCACGACCGCCGGCACCGGCACCGAATCCGATCCGTGGACGGTTGTCACAAAGGAAGAAACCGGTGAAAAGATTGGTTTTGGCTATGACAAGACCTTCCCGTATTTCTCGATTGTCGATCCGGATCTGATGATGAGTATCCCGCCGTATCTGACGGCCTATCAGGGCTTTGACGCGCTGTTTCATTCGACCGAAGGGTACATTGCAAACATCTCGAACTTCATGAGCGACATGTATGCGCTGAAGGCCATCGAATTGATTGGCAAGTATCTGGTTCGCGCGGTAAAGGATGGCAGTGATGAGGAGGCGCGCGCCGGTGTTGCGCTGGCCAACACATTGTCCGGTTTTGTGGAATCCACCTCCAGCTGTACGTCGGAGCATTCTCTGGAGCATGCGCTCAGCGGTTACCATCCGAAGCTGACCCACGGCGCGGGGCTGATCATGGTATCGGCCGCATATTATGAAACCTTCGCCGCGACAGTTCCGGAACGCTACGTCCAGATGGCCAAGGCGCTTGGACGCCGGGATGCCTCACAGGCATCCGACTTCATTGAGGCATTGAAGGATCTGCAGAAGGCCTGCGGTGTGGATGATCTGAAGATGTCCGACTTCGATGTCGACAAGGATGATTTGAAGAAGTATGCGCTGCATGCGCTTGACACGATGGGTGGGTTGTTTGAATACGACCCGTACAAGCTGACGCTGGATGAAATCGTCAACATTCTGGAGAAATCATACAGATAATTGCATTTTGTATTGCAAAAGACCCGGTTTTTAAACCGGGTCTTTTTATTTTTACTGGGATTTTTCTGCATCCGTGCGCGGAGCCATCTTTTTGTTTGCCAATGTCCCTTGACAGGGTGGTCTTTGTATCACTGTATCCCAGTGATTTCTTTTTATTTACCAAGTAACACTTGGCTGTGTGGCCGTTGTTCCGTTGTGACGCAGCGGCCAAAGAAGTAACCAAGAAAGGCCGTTCAAGGGGGCCATACACAGTGCCGCTTAGGGCCAGATGGCCCCCTTGAAAATCCCCTCTGATATCCCTTTTTCCGCTTCGGCCGCCTGCGGGCGGCGTTTTGCTTTTGGCTGAGTGGTTGGGCATACCTAGCAGCGGACGCATCCCCGGTTACAAGTTGTGCATATGGTACCCCAATACCTTTGCTGGTTCGTGGACTGACACCGATTTTTGTGGATTTCATTGGTCATGAATATATCACGATTCTTCGAATAAGCATCTTACGAATAATTCTACAGGGACTCAACTTTCTCAGATAGGCACGTCGGGCAACCACCCTGTTTATTTAGAGTACAAAACGAAACCTTTATCACACAGCACAGAGCAGATCAATTGTTCCTATGGATTCGGAATACAAGAGCGAGCAGAAATATATAGATATAACCGCCAGAATAACGGACGTTCGAACCCAGCGAACGCTGTGCTTCCTTGCCCTAAATGTGGTGCGGACGGGCTGAGGGGGTTTCCAAAGGGGGAATGACGTCCATACTGACTGTACCGAAGCGGCATTCCCCCTTTGGCGGCCTTTCTTGGTTCTTCTTTGGCCGCGCAAAGAAGAACTTCCACTCTGCCAAGTGACACTTGGTAAATAAAAGAAAGCCGCTGGTCTGCAGCGGAACATCCCCCTTGTCTGGAACAGCTTAGACAAACAAAGGCCGGTTGTTGTGAATTTTAATCTCCATGCCAGAAAAACACAAAAAATAAAAGAAAGATGGACTTCCCCATCCTTCTTTTATTGCTGTACCGGTTGTATCACCGGCCTTCATGTAAATATCCATAAGCCGCCTGGGGCTTATGGATATTTTACGCCGCCAATACTGCAGACTTCTGCTTCAAAATCAACATTGAAATGATGCGTCAAACACGGCATCCATCTGCTCAATTGCCGCCTGCAGCAGCCGGACGGTGTCCTCAGCGTCGGAAAGCTTCAGTACGCAGGCTGCCGAATGGATGTACCGGCCGGGCAGCGACACCGCCAGCGTGCGCACACCGCTGCGGCTGACATGGATGCTTCCCGCGTCGTTGCCGCCGTATACGCCCATCTTGACCTGACAGGGAATGCCCTTCTCCTTGGCGAGGCACTGCACAGCCTGATAGGATCGCCGGTCATAGCTGGTGGCACGGTCCATAAAGGAAAGCACCGGGCCTTTTCCGGCCAGGCAGACCTGTTTGTCCTTGCTGACGCCGCCCACGTCGGCTGCGGTTGTGACATCCACGACGATGGCCGCATCCGGATCGATCGCAAACGCCGCGGTCTTTGCACCGCGGGAACCGATCTCCTCCTGTACGGTGAAGACAAAGTAAGTGTCATACCGCAGCTCGCGCTTCGCAAGCGCGACCAAAACCGCACAGCCCGCGCGGTCATCCAGCGCTTTCGACTTGACAAAGCCGTCTCCGAACCGCACAAAGTCGCTGGCAAATACCACGCTGTCGCCAAGGCTCACCATCCGCTGTGCTTCCGCTTTACTGGCAGCGCCGATATCGATGTACAGCTCGTCAAGCTTGCAGACCTTTTCCTTCTCCGCCGCGGTCTGCATATGCACCGCCTTGGTGCCGATCACCCCCGCAACACGATTCCGGCCGACCAGCACCGGCCGGCCGATGACAACCCGTTCATCGATGCCGCCCACCGCCGTGAAACGCAGCATGCCGCTGTCCTCCACATAGGTGACGAGAAATCCGACCTCATCCATATGCGCGGCCAGCATCAGCTTCTGGGAGGATGCTTCCTTGCCCTTCTTAAACGCAATCAGGTTGCCGAGCGCATCGGTTTCAAGCGTGCAGATGCCTTCCAGCTCCTGTTCTATGATGCTGCGCACGCTTCCCTCATCTCCCGAAACACCGGGAGCCTGCGCAAGACGTTCCATCAACTCAACCACGGCGTCCCACCTCCTTCAGATATGCGGCGATCAGCTGAGCCGTATGCTCCACATCGCGCGTGTCGATCACCTCGACCGGCGTATGCATGTATTTGAGCGGGATGGACAGCAGTCCGGTCTTTACGCCCGCGCGGCAGACCGCAATGCTGTCTGCATTGGTAGAGGTTGTACCGCCCATCACCTCATTTTGATACGGGATACCTTCCCGTTCTGAAAGGGTTTTGAGCTCTTCGAAGATGCTGCGGTCGAGCACAGGGCTGATCCCGATCATCGGCCCCGCGCCGAGCGTTCCGCATTTTTCTTTTGGGGCGTCCGGCGTATAGCCGAAGCTGACGTCCACTGCAACCGCATGGGTGGGACTGACGGCAAAGCTGCCGGTTTTGCTTCCCTGGCAGCCGAGTTCTTCCCTTGTACTCAGCAGAACGGTCACGCCGCAGCTGAGCTCTTCATCCGCCGTCAATTGGACCGCGCGGATCAAAGCGGCACAGCCGGCGCGGTCATCCAGCGCGCCCGATTTCACAGTGCTTCCCATCAGCTCCGTGAAGGCCGACCGGAAGGTCACAGTGTCGCCGAGCGCAACCCTGCCGTCCAGCTGTTCCTTGGTATATCCGGTATCGATGTAAACATCGTCGCATTTCAGATTTTTGGCCTCGCCCTTCTGCAGATGGGGCGGGATGGTGCAGATCACGCCGAAGAGGTCCTCCCTGCCGTGGACGATGACCTCCGCTGCGCACAGCAGACGAATATCCACGCCGCCCGATGCGGCGACCCGCAGAAAGCCGTTCTCCTCGATATAGGTGACGACCAGACCGATCTGGTCAATATGCGCATCCAGCAGGACATGCGGCCGGTTTTCTTTTGGCTCGCGCACAACCGCAATCAGGTTGCCCAGCCGGTCGGTTTCTATCCTCTTGCAGAATGGCCGCAGCAGTCTTTCGGCGCATTTCGCGGCAGGATACTCGTTGCCCGATGTGCCGTGGACCGCGGTCAGCTCTTTTATCAGTTCTGTTATCTGCATCCGTTGGATTCCCTCCTTGAAAAGATAAAGGCACTGTTCAGTTAACATATGAAAAAGTTCTGAAGAGACACTTGTTTCATAAGGTCTCAGTCTTTTTGTCCTTCCTACCCGCTTACGGTGAGGAAAGACACTTGCAGGACTGTTCTTTCATGTCAACCCAACAAAGCCAAGATAAAAGGGAGACAGGCTCCCGGAATCTCTCTGTTTATGCTCTTTGATTTTTTCTTTCTGTTTGAATCTCTGTGGATATCCCATGTATGATACAGTTTTATGACGTCATCTGTCCGAACTTTTTCACACAGCTTCATACCGTCATTGACTTGTGCCGTCAGCTAATATACCGCCGGTGTTCCTCCAGTAACAAGCAGAATGATATAGGCTATCCTCAACATCCGCCGGACAGGATGGATTGATACAAGGGTTGACCGAATTCTACTGCTGTTCCGGCAGGCTTTCCACGATCTGTTTATAATGACGGCCGCGCAGCTCAAAATTGCGGTACATATCAAAGCTTGCGCAGGCCGGGCAGAGCATGACGACGTCGCCTTCGGCCGCCGTCTTATGCGCTTTTCCAACGGCGTCCTCCATGTTTTCGGCGCGAAGGATCTTCGGCTTGCCATGGCGGTAATTCGGATCGCCCGTGACGGCCTGTTCTATGGCGTCGGCGGTCTTTCCCATCAGGATCAGGGTCTTCACATGCTCCAGCACCGATGGGACCATCGGCGCAAACGGGATCTTCTTATCGTAGCCGCCCGCAATGACGATCAGCTTCTGCTGGAAGGAGTTGAGGCCCGCGATCATCCTCGTCGGGCTGGTGGCGATGGAATCGTTGTACCACTTCACGCCGCCGGTCTCCCGCACAAACTCAATGCGGTGTTCGACGCCCGCAAACTCCTTTGCAACCCGGTGGATGTTTTCGGCGTCGACCGATCCCCAGACGGCGGTGATGGCGCCCAGATAATTTTCGACGTTGTGGATGCCCGGAAGCCGGATATCCTCTCTGGAAAACAGCTTGTGCACGCCTTTTTTATCCGCCATATAGAGATAGCCGTCCTCACCGAGGAACGCGCCGTACCGCACCGGTTCCCTGCGTGAGAAAAAGTAACACTGGCCGCGCACCTCTGGCGCGATGCTTCTCGTGATCTCATTGTCAAGGTTCAGCACCGTCTTTGAAAACGCGTTCTGATGCCAGATCAGGTTTTTCTTGGCGTCGATGTATTCCTGCATATCCTTGTGCATATCCAGATGGTTCGGCGCGATATTCGTGATCAGCGCAACATCCGGGCTTCTGCGCATCGAAATCAGCTGGAAGCTGGAAAGCTCCACGACCGCGACGTCGTCGGACTGGATTTCATCGATGATCGGCATCAGCGCCCGGCCGATATTGCCGCCGAGATGCACCCTGCGGCCCTGCGCCCCTAGCATCTCCGCGATCAGCGTGGTGGAGGTGGTCTTTCCGTCGCTGCCCGTCACACCGAAGATGCGGCAGGGACACAGGTCGAAGAACATCTCCATTTCGCTGGTGACGACGACGCCGTTCTCCCGTGCTTTCTGCAGTTCCGGCAGGTAATATTTCATGCCCGGCGTGCGGAATACAACGTCGTACTGTTCGAGATTTTTCAGATAATCCCTGCCGGCCACAAACGTTACGCCGAGCATTTTGAGGTCCGCCGCCGTTTTGCCCAGCTCCTCCTCGGTGCGTTTGTCCAGCACGCTTACCCGGATGCCCTTCCTGACAAACAGCTTCACCATATCGGCATGGCTCACGCCAAGCCCGATGAATGCGACATTCCGATCCCTGATCGACTCAAAAAACGCGTCTGCTCTGGTCATATTCTATCCATCCTTCCATGATCTGCATATTTCACCCTTGTTCCCATTCTATTCCACGATTTGAAAAGATACCACCGCATATCCGTAAGGCGGCAGAATCATCCGGTTTCCATCGAGGCCGCCGCCGATATGCAGCTGCCCGCACCGGATCTTCTGTTCAAGCTCCATCGTCAGTTCGAGGTCGGTGCGGTTGACCGCGATCAGCAGCCGCTGCTCCCCGCTGTGCCGGATAAACGAGAAGATGTGGTCGTCGCACAGATACGGCTTATACAACGCGTCCTTCAGGAATGCGCACTCGCTGCGCACCCGTCCAAGCTCTCTGGTAAAGGCCAGCAGCTCTTCATCGATGTGGTCCCAGGCAAACGGGCGGCGGTTGAACGGGTCCTTATAGCCCTGCATGCCGATCTCGTCGCCGTAATACAGGCACGGGACGCCCGGCAGGAAGTACTGCAGAACGAAGCTCAGTTTCAAAAGCTGTACGCCATGATGGTACTGGATCGGCGACAGCGCGTGGGACGCCTGCCATTCGCGGCCGTAGTGCGCGAGCGGCTCTCCCGCCAAATTTGTGATGGCGCGCTCGGTGTCATGGGTGGACACCGAATTCATCAGCACATCCACAACGGGCTTCGGATAGTTTTCCAGCACGGTCAGAATCGTGTCGTTCAGATGCGCGGCGTTTCCCGAACGGACATAGGACAGCACTGCGTCCTTAAACGGATAGTTCATGACGCTGTCGAGCTGCTCGCCCAAAAAATACCGGCGGCGCACACCGTAGCTGACCTTGTTGGACGCGTCCTCCCAGACCTCGCCGATGATGATCGCCTCTTCATCGCCGCCCTTGACCGCATCGTGCAGCCGGTCCAGAAAGCGGTCGGGAAGCTCATCCGCGACATCCAGCCGGTAGCCGGCCGCGCCCTGTTCGAGCCAATAGCGCAGCACGCCGTTTTTGCCGCAGATGAAGTCGGTATAATTCTCGTTGTCCTCATCGATCTCCGGCAGGGTTTCAAACCCCCACCAGGAGTGGTAGGAATCCGGGTAGCGGATAAATTTAAACCAGTCCCGGTAGCGGCTGTCCTCGCTGTTGTAGGCGCCCTTGACATCGTACCGGTTTTCTTTGTTGAAGTACACGCTGTCGCTGCCGACATGGCTGAACACGCCGTCCAGGATGATCTTGATGCCCTTCTCCTTCGCGGCTTCGCACAGATGCTTAAAGTCCTCGTTGCTGCCAAGCAGCGGGTCGATCTTCATGAAATTCGCCGTGTTGTACCGGTGGTTCGAATGCGCCTCAAACACCGGGTTGAGATAAATGGTGTCGGCGCCCAGCGACTGGATGTAGTCAAGCTTCTGCTCGATGCCCCGAAGGTCGCCGCCGAAATAGTCGGAGTTGGTGACCTTCCCTTTAGCATCCGGCAGATACACCGGCTCCTCATCCCAGGTTTCATGCATCGTACGGTCTGCCGGCACGCCGGATTTCTCCGCGCCGCTGCTGTAAAACCGGTCCGGGAATATCTGGTAGATAATGCCGCCCTTAAACCGTTCGGGCGTTTTGAAATCCTTGTCATACACGGTCAGCTGCCACAGCTCGCCGTCCGGACAGTCAAGCTTGCCCTTGGAGCCGGATGCGCGTTTGATCATGACCTCCCGGTCACAGCTGACCGCCTTGAAGCAGTAGAAATACAGCATCGGCGAATCCGAACGAAACCGGCAGCTGAATTCATTGTAGCCGACCTCGGACCGTGTCAGATGCATCAGGAAGAACTGCGGGGAATCCCAGCGGTCCACCTGATAGACGATCAGATAGGGCTTGCGGTAATATTTCGGCAGTTTCAGGCGAAAGGTCACCTCTTCATCGGTCCTCACCGCGCCGAACGGGGTCTTGTAGCTTAAATCTCTGCTGTCGAATACACATTCGTCCAAGTTGCAACATCCTTCCCATCATGACTGATATGGCTGAAATCCTCCGCCCCGCAAATGAGGGGCAGAGGACTTTTTCAATCAATTTATGTTGTGCAGCGCCGTTATCCGCTGCGTGCTATTCTTTTTCCTTTTGGCTATCGTTCTCCCCGGATTCGTCATCGGTGCCGAGCTTTTCCGCTTTGACCTTCGCGATCCGGCGTTCCTCCACCGACAGAACCGTGAATTCCACGCCCTGAACCCGGATGGACGGATGCTCATCCGGCGTCGGGATAAATCCCAGCGTATCGACAATCATACCGCCCAGGGTGTCATAATCGTCCGATTCCGGAAGCGCGACGTCCAGCAGGTCGGACACCTCGCCGAGGTCGGTTGTGCCGTCTATCGTGAAGATGTTTTCGGAAATCTGCGAGAAATCCTCATCCTCGTCGTCGTACTCATCCTGAATGTCGCCGACCAGCGATTCCAGGATGTCCTCCATGGTGACCAGTCCGCTGGTGCCGCCGTACTCGTCGACAACCACCGCGACCTGCACCTTTTTCGCCGTGAATTCCTTGAACAGGTCGTAGCATTTGTTGGTTTCCGGGATGTACAGCGCCGGGCGCACAAAACCGCGCACCGGCAGAAGCTTGGAGTTGCTCTCGCCGATCAGGGAAAGCAGGTCCTTGACATACGCGATGCCGCAGATGTCGTCGATATCCTCCTCGTAGACCGGAATGCGGGAAAATCCGGTCTGCACCGACAGCGTGACGACCTCCTCGATCGTGGCGTCGATGGAAACGGCGTCGATATCGGTGCGGTGGGTCATGATCTCCTCCACCGTCCGGTCGTCGAACTCAAAGATGTTGTTGATCATATCCTTCTGGCTTTTCGGGATGACGCCCTTTTCGTTGCCCTCGTCCACCAGCATCAGGATTTCCTCTTCGGTGATCTCCTGCATCTTGCCGAGGGACGCGCCGCCGAACAGCTTGCCGATGCCGGCGGACAGCAGGTTCAACAGTGAGATCAGCGGCCACAGGATGATGAAGAACAATCTGAGCAGCGGCACGACGGCCGGCGCGATGCGTTCATATCCCCTTGCCGCGATGTTCTTCGGCAGAAACCGCGTAAAGACGAAGATGGAAAAGGTCAGGATCAATGCGACAATCGCGGCGGACAGCGCCGGGATCAGCTGTACCGGGCAGCCGGTCGATTTGAGCCATCCCGTAAAGAACGGATACAGGGCGATGGTCGCCGTGATGCCCAGCAGCAGGTTTGTCAGCGTGATGCCTGTCTGAAGGGACAGCAGAAACCGCGACGGCGATTTCAGCAGCTTCACCACCCGCTTTGCTTTCGGATACTCTTCGGCATCCTTTTTCAATTTATTATCGTCCAATGCTACAATCGAATATTCACTCAAGGTAAAAAACATGCTGATGACCAGCAGGACGATCGCCGTCACGATGCAGGTCGTCATTTGACTGTCAGGGTCCATTGTTTGCTCCTTTCTGTTCCTCTTTTTCTTTCGGGAAGAAAAAGAGGTAAAAAGAAAATTTCCTCAGCAAAGATTTACTGGGATCTATGTTTAAAATCGTTTGGTTTCATCATCGTTCGGTTTTATTTGAAACCGTAATACCGCATGGGTTCCATATGATTCCAGTATCTTCGAACAGCGGCTTTCGATGTATCGCCTTAGCTGGGTCTGCCCCAGCAGTATACCGTATCATCTTCATTTACCGGCAGATACTCTTTTGGTGGCCAAAAGAGTATCCAGAAAAGGCCATTCAAGGGGCTGCGCCCCTTGAAAATCCCCAATATACGCAGCTTTCCTCGAAAGGATTGTTTCATCCTCCCAGATGACGGCTCGGTTCCCGCAATGGCTCGGTTCAGAGCGCCATGCTGCGCTGTGCCTTTCCGTTCCCATCGTTCTGTCGATGCCAGAACAACACTTCTGCCAAGCGTAGGCCGCGTCCAGCCTCATTGTCTCTGCCACGCCACAGCAGGAAAATATCCCCTGCATTGGCCCGGCAATATCGAGGAGAATCTGGTTTTTCCTATGTTCCATTCACAAGCTGTCTGCTTCGATATACTATTACAAGCTGGCCATTCTAACATGACAGCCTATCGCAGCTGTTTTATCGAAAGTTTTCCACTTAAATGATATATTAAATCACAAAATCACTTTTCCTGCGTCAGAATCCGGTTTGCGGCCAGCAGGACGCCTGTTTTGCCGCTGATATAGTTGATGCCGCCCTGCATCCAGACTGCATACGGTTCCCTGAGCGGGGCATCCGCCGACAATTCGATCGATGCGCCCGCCTGGAAGGTTCCGGCCGCCATGATAACCTCGCTTTCATAGCCCGGCATATCCCATGGCTCGGGCGCTACAAACGCGTCGACCGGCGACGCGCTCTGGATGCCCTGGCAGAACCGGATGAGCCCGTCAGGATTTCCGATTTTCAGGGCTTGTATGATATCTGTGCGGTCTGCGTCATATTTCGGGAAAACCTCATAGCCCAGCTTCTCAAACAGACAGGCGGCAAACACCGCTGTTTTCAGTGCCTGGTTCACGATGTGCGGCGCAAAGAAGAAGCCCATAAACATGTTTTTATTCTGTCCAAGCGTACAGCCGACCTCCTTGCCCATGCCGGGACTGGTCAAACGGTACGCGCATTTTTCTATCAAATCCCTGCGGCCCGCAATGTATCCGCCGGTCATCGCCAGCGAACCGCCCGGGTTTTTGATCAGCGAGCCGACGATCAAATCCGCGCCGACATCGGTCGGCTCAAGCTTCTCGACAAACTCACCGTAGCAGTTGTCCACCACGACCGCCGCATCCGGATTGGATTTTTTCACAATCTGCACAATCCGCTCGATGTCGCGGATATGCAGGGATTCCCGCAGCGCATAGCCGCGCGAACGCTGGATGTAGGCGATCTTCGCGCCCTTGACGGCATCGGCCATGCCTTCATAATCCGGCGTGCCGTCGACTTTCAAGTTCAGCTGCCGATATTCGATGCCAAAGTCCTTCAGCGAACCGGTATCCTCCCCGCGGATGCCGATGACCTCTTCCATTGTGTCGTACGGCGCGCCGGTCAGGGACACCATCGTGTCGCCGGTGCGCAGAACACCGAACAGCGCCGTCGTCAGCGCATGGGTGCCAGACACGAAGTTGTGGCGCACCAGGGCGTCCTCGGCTGAAAAGACCTGTGCGTAGACCTTGTCCAGACAGTCGCGGCCGCGGTCCCCATAGCCGTAGCCAGAGGTCGGGATAAAGTGCGTTTCGCTGACGCCGTTGTCAATGAAGGCGCGCAGCACCTTGCGCTGATTGTGCTCCTCGATCCGGGCAAGCCGCGCGAATGTCTCGCCGCAAAGCTGTTCGCATTCCGGCTCCAGCCGGTCCAGCGTCTCATGAAACTTAAAAAAGCTGTCGCTCATGTTTTTCTACATTCCTATTCTCATATAGTTTCCCGCCGGTTCAAACGCCATCCGCTCATAGACCTGGTCTGTGAAGGCATTCTGGCTCAGCAGGTAGATTTCCTTTTTATTATAGCATGACTTGATGATTTCTACCAGCGTTTTTACAAAACCTTTTCTGCGGTATGCCGGCAACGTTCGTATGTTTTCGAGCAGAACCGTATGTTCTGCTCGCAGCGCCGACACGGTCGCCACATAGCTTCCATCCATTTGATATCCGTAGACATCGCCGGCGCCCTTCATAATTTTGCGCATATAGTCGCAGTACAGAAGCTCCGAAGCATTCGGGGACAGCTCCAGAAGCTCCAGCATCTTCTGAACCTCTGTATTGCGGCTGACCAAACGATGCGTCCGTCTTAACGAAGTTTCGGGGATACTTTTCATCACCGTGCCGGTCTGAACGCTGTGTATGCTTCGGCCGCTGATAAACTGTTCTCCAAGCGGCTGGTCCATCCAGATGACCGCCTTCTCGCTGAACAGGCGGAGAAAAGCTTCGATGGTCTGGTCGTATTGATTCGTCAGGACAAACAGTTCTTCGTAATATTTACAGATCATCCCGACCGGTTCTTCATCCAGATACTGGACCCAGAAAGCGCAGAAACCATATGCCGTTCCATAGGACAGGTAATGGCTGCACATCTTGGTGCCCAGCGCGGGATGCAGTGCCGTACAGCTCAGAAAGTCGGCTTCGTTGTGTCTGCCGACCCGTTCGATTGTTGTTTGCATGATGTAGTTCTCCGTTCATTGGCAAAAATTAATGTCATCCGCGATTCATACCGGCAAATCCCTGATTATGTCGAGACGGCCTATCAGGGTAGCGCAACTTCGCTCAGGCCTACCCATTTTAAATATAAGGAACCGTTCACGCCATGGCGTGGCAGGATGCTATGAGGCTAGACGAGACTGTTCACAAGAAAAGTCCTCCCGCAAACAGCGACAGAACGATGTCCCGTTAGAGCATTGCGCATCGCCGTGCCTCTGAACCACGCCGGTGCGGGCACCATGCCGTCATCTGGGAGGAAGAAACTATCCTGCACAAAAAAGCTCCGTGATTGGGGGATCTTCAAGGGGGCGCCACCTGCGGTGGGGCACTCGGCTACGCCGCTTCTTCTGCTATGTTGCTGGAGATATTAGTCGCAGACTCTTTATCTATCTTAGTGTCGCGTAGCGCGTGCGCCAGCGCAGCTGGTCCCCTTGAACGGCCTTTTCTGGTTACTCTTTTGGCCGGCAAAAGAGTAACTGCCACCCTGCCAAGGCTCATTGTCAAAACAAACGGCAGCCCGCCGCATACCGGCGCAAAAAGCTGCCGCTCTAAAGGCAGTGCCAATTTCCATCAGCCAATATCAGAATCCGCGGCGGCTCCATCTGCTGGAGCAGACTTAAGCCTCGCTCCGTCCCATTCGCGGCGGCAAACGCAAGCTTCGGTTCCACCATTCGCGGCGGCAAACGCAAGCCTTGGCTTTGTCATCCCGCCGACGCAAGCCCCTGCTTCGGCAGAAGAATCGTAATGGCGGTCCCCTGATCCTCCGCGCTTTCCAGGGTCAGCTCTCCGTTATATTTTAACACAATATGCTTGACAATGGCAAGCCCCAGCCCGGTTCCGCCGACATGCCGGCTGCGGCCCTTGTCGACCCGGTAAAACCGCTCGAAAATCCTTGTCTGATGCTGCGGCGCAATGCCGATGCCGGTGTCCTCAATCTTCAACAGAAGCCCCTTCTCCTTCACGGCGCTGACCTTGACCATACCGCCCGGCCGGTTGTACTTGAGCGCGTTTCGGATCAGATTGCTCAGCAGCTGGTAGATATCCTCATATTCCGCCATATAGGCGATACCATGCGCCATTTCCTCCAGCAGCCGCACCTCGTCCTTCTCAGCCTCCAGCTGCAGCGCGGCAAAGATGTCACGCACAACCCCTTCAATGGAAACCGGCCGCTTCTCCTTTTCATCCTTCGCCTCCAGATGCGAAAGCTTCAAAATGTCCTCGATCAGATTTCCCATACGGTCCGCTTCGGTATGGATGCGCCTGAGATAATCCGCCTGCAGTGTCTTGTCGGTCACAACGCCGGCCGACAGCAGCTCTGAAAAGCCCTTGATCGAGGTGATCGGCGTCTTGAGCTCATGAGAGACGTTCGCGATGAACTCGCTTCGCATCAGCTCCGCCATCCGCTTCTGGGTCACATCGGTCAGGAACAGCACCGCGCCCTTCTTAATCCAGCGGTTGTTCATCGATGAGATGCTGACCGACAGAATCCGGCCGGTGCTGTCCGACATGTCCACGTCAAACGAGGTCGACACATTGCCGCGCAGCGCGTTTTCACAGGACAGAATCACCGCCTTCTCACGGGTCAGATGGAACAGGTCGCTGCCCTCCCCGACCTGCGGCTCTTCGAGAAGCTCCTGCGCCGCCGCGTTGATCAGCAGGATCTGAAACCGGTTGTCAATCGCCACAATGCCGCTGGGCATGTTTTCGAGGATGTAGCGGATCTTCTCATCCTGCCCGAACAGCTCCTCCGAGAGGTCCTGCACCTTCTCCGAAAGCTGTCCGACCACCTTGCCCAGCGGTTCCAGCTCCTCAGCCGATTTGGCCCCCGCTTCGGAAATGCCCTCC
>NZ_CCYH01000006.1 GCF_000820765.1 Candidatus Soleaferrea massiliensis AP7 | reverse complement strand
TCCCTGATCCAAATAGACACCGCCAAGTTAACATATGACTCCGGTTTCAAAGGGGCACCTCTCTCATAAAATTTCCGTCTTTTCGGCTTTCTTCCCCGCCTATGGCGGAAAGGAAAGCCGCTGCGGGACTGCTTTTTATGTTAACGTAACAAAGTCCCAGTTTATCTGAACAGATTTGGCCCGGTTCATAAAAAAACCACCGTCTTCTTTCCAGATGGTGGCTGTTCTTTTCTATCTATTGTACCCGATCCGGCCGCTTTCGTCCACCCTTTTCAGAAAGAATGGCGCTCTTTCGGCCGATTCGCGTTATGTTCCGGTTTATCCGGCGGTTTCATCCAGAAATTGATAGCCGACGCCGCGCACCGTCTTTATGTAGCGGGGATGCTCGGCCTCGTCGCCGATCTTGGCGCGCAGCGTGCGGATATGCATGTCGAGCGTCCTTGTCTCCCCGGCAAAGTCGTAGCCCCACACCTCGTTGAGCAGCATGTCGCGGCCCAGCACCCGCGGCGCGTTCATCATCAGCGTCTTGAGCAGCTCGTATTCCTTCAGGGTCAGTTCAACCTTCCTCCCGCTTACCGTGACCTCGTGCTTGAAAATGTCCAGCTCGATGTCCGATATCCGCTTTCTGCCCGGCAGCTCGCTGCGCGCGGCGTACACCCTTCTGAGCACCGTGCGGATGCGCGCTGTCAGCTCGAGGATGCCGAACGGCTTCATGATGTAGTCGTCCGCGCCCGCGTCGAGCGCGGTCACCTTATCCACCTCGCTGCCCTTCGCGGTCAGCATGATGACCGGGGTTTCTTTGGTCTGCGCGCTCAGCTTGAGCCGGCGCAGCGCCTCGACGCCGTCGATGCCCGGCAGCATGATGTCCAGCAGGACCAGCCTGGGCGGCTTTTCGGCACAGGCCTTCAAAAGCGCTTCGGCGGACTCGAAGGTTTCGCTTTCATACTGGAACGCCTGCAGGGTACACCGGATCAGCTCCCGGATGTTCTCCTCGTCCTCGCACACATAGATGAGTTCCTTTTCCTCCACTGCCTTCACACCTTTCCGACGGTTGTCTGATGATAGTATAGCAAAGCGATGTTACAGAATCTGCGTTTTTTTGTGTAGGCCGGTGGAATAAAACACCACCCATTCGCAGATGTTGACCGCATGGTCGCCGATGCGCTCGAGATACTTCGCGATCATCATGCAGTCGATGATCTCATCGGCATTCTCCTTGGAGGTGATGATGCTCTCAATCAGCTCATTCTTGACGATGTTGAACAGATCGTCCGCGTCGTCGTCCCGTTTCATGGTCGCCCTGGCAAGGTCGAGGTCGTTCTTGACGAACGATTCGATGCTGTCACGCACCATCTCAACCGCGATGCGGGCCATCTGCGGGATGTGCTCTGCCACGCGGACATCCAGCCCGTTCTGGAAGCGCAGCGACAAATCCGCAATGTCCGCCGCCTGGTCCCCGATGCGTTCGATGTCGGTGATCATCTTCAGCGCCGTCGATATCGCGCGCAGGTCCTTCGCCACCGGCTGCTGGCGCAGCAGCAGGCGCATGCATCTTCTTTCAATCGCCTTTTCAAGGTCATCCACCTTGCTGTCATCCTCAATGACCTCGAGCGCCAGGTTTTTGCTGCCGGCCTCGAGCGCCTTGATGGATTTTGCGATGGCCTCTTCGATCATCGACCCCATCTTGATCAGGTCGATGTTCATAAGCTCCAGCTCGTGGTCAAAATGTGAACGTGTAGGCATCGTTCCAGGTCCTCCTTTGTAGTGTTTTCCACAGCATGCATGGCATCCTGTGGAAAGATCGGTCCAAACCGTACGGCAAGCACGGTTCTCGGCTTATCCGCCGGCCGGGTTTAAAGAATGGCTGCTTTTTGTCTCGGCCTGTTTTTGTTGCAGAAATGATTCATGGGGGATATCCGCCCTTCTAACGCCCGTTCCCTCTTATTTCTTTCGACCGCATTTCCTCCCTGATTCTGCCCTTTATCTTCCTACAGAGTTGTTCTGTCCCGATTCTTTGCCCGCATTTTCGATGAACATTCTTGCGGCTGCTCTTTTTGATATTTTTACCGCAGTAGATACCACTTGGTATCTATTTTAAACTTTTGTTCTGCTACAATGAAGGAAAACTACTACCCAGTATCAGGTTCAAGGAAAGGGAAATGCAGCATGGAACAACTATTCAAAAGAATGCGAGATTTGCGGGAAGACCATGATTGTACGCAGAAACAGGTTGCGGAGACCTTGGGCATCTATCAGCAAACTTATTCCAGTTATGAAATGGGCATCCGACAGCTTCCTTTGCGGTATCTGCCGGTTCTTGCAGAGTTTTATGACTGCAGTACAGATTATCTTTTGGGTTTGACTGCATACCAATATTCGCTTGACAGGCTGATGAAACCATTTTGCGGCTCGATGACGACAGACGCGTTGTTATCCGGCCTTTTGCTACTCAACACCGAAAAAAGGAAACTGCTGTTGGCGTATTTGGATTATCTGAAAAAAACATAGCCATACCCTTATCCAAAACGGCCAGTGATATAATCCTCGGTGCGCTTGTCGTCCGGCATCGAGAATAATTTTTCGGTATTGGTGTATTCGACCATCTCGCCGACCAGGAAGAAGGCCGTGTAATCGGAGATGCGCGCCGCCTGCTGCATGTTGTGCGTGACAATCGCGACGGTGTACTTCTTCTTGAGCTCGCTCATCAGCTCTTCGATCTTCATGGTGGAGATCGGGTCGAGCGCGGAGGTCGGCTCATCCATCAGGATGACCTGCGGGTCGACCGCCAGCGCGCGCGCAATGCACAGCCGCTGCTGCTGGCCGCCCGACAAACCCATCGCCGAGCTTTTGAGCCGGTCCTTGACCTCATCCCAGAGCGCCGCGCCGCGGATGGAGCGTTCCACCAGCTCATCAAGCTTGGACTTCGACTTGACACCGTGGATGCGCGGGCCGAACGCCACGTTGTCATAGATGCTCATCGGGAACGGGTTCGGCTTCTGGAATACCATGCCGACCCGTTTGCGCAGCAGCGTCACATCCACCTTCGGCGCGTAGATATCCTCGCCGTCCAGCCGCACATCGCCCTCGATGCGCACCCCTTCAATGATGTCGTTCATGCGGTTCAGCGTCTTCAGAAAGGTGGACTTGCCGCAGCCGGACGGGCCGATCAGCGCGGTCACCCTGTTTTCAAAGATGTCCAGATCGATGCCCTTGAGCGCGTGGTTGTCTCCGTAGTACAGATTCAGCCCCCTTGCCGAAATTTTGATCTTCTTCTTAGCAGACAGCTCGTCGTCCTGCCGTGATGGCTCCGTTTGGCGGCTTGTGGGAACCTCTATCTCCGCCGTCCGGGAAATGGTCCTGGTCTGCGAGAATAATCGTACCATATTATAATAGCCTCCTCATTTCACACCATACTCATGATAATCGGATTCCTGTATCTCCGCGTTCCCGCGGAGGTTTTTCTGAACCGGCGTCAGGATACGCCCTCGGTCTTCTTGGCAAGCCGTTTTGACAGCATCCTGGCCGCGAAGTTGATGACAATGACGATGATGATCAGCACCGCCGCGATGCCGAAGCTCACACCGAGCTTTTCGCCGCGCATCGCGTACTGGTACAGCTGTACGGTCAGCGTCGCGCCAGAGCTGGACACATGCCCCAGCAGGTTCTGCGGCATGCTGTAGCCGATGCCGGCCGTAAAGATCAGCGCCGCGGATTCGCCCACGATCCTGCCGATGCTCAGAATGACCGCCGACAGGATGCCGGGCAGCGCACAGGGCAGCAGGATGGTGCGGATGGTGTGCAACCTGGTTGAGCCCATGCCGAGCGCCCCCTCCCGATAGGAGAACGGCACCGACTTTAAGGACTCCTGCGTCGTGCGGATGATGGTTGGCAGCACCATGATCGACAAGGTCAGCGCACCGGCGATGATCGAATACTGCAGCTGCATGAAGGTGCAGAAGAAGACGAAGCCGAACAGGCCGTAAATGATCGACGGGATTCCGGCAAGGATTTCAGTGGTGAACTCGATGAGCTTGACAAGCTTGCCCTTCTTCGCGTATTCACTCAGATAGATGGCCGCGCCGATGCCGACCGGCGTGGAGATCAGCAGCGTGATGACCACGATGTACAGCGTGTTGATGATCATCGGCAGCACGCCGATGGTTCCCTTCAGCTCGCTTGGCGCGGTCGAAAGGAAATCCCAGCTCAGTGACGGCAGGCCCTGTACAAACACATAGATGACGATGCCCGCCAGGATGGCCAGCGTCAGGATGGTGCTTGCCCAGATCAGCCCTTTCAGGACGTTATCGGACAGCCGCAGCCGCTTCTTGGTCAGGCTGCCGGCCGAAATCTCTGCATTACTCATACTTCTTACTCGCTTTCTTCAGCACCGTGTTCACCGAGATGTTGATGACCATGATGAACACAAATAGCACCAGGCCGATGGCGAACAGCACGGATTTGTGGAACTCGTCGGCGTAGGACATCTCCATGACGATGCCGGTGGTCATCAAACGGACGCTGCCGAACAGCTCGGGCAGGTTCACAACGTTGCCCGCCACCATGATGACCGCCATTGTTTCGCCGATCGCGCGGCCCACGCCGAGCACGATACTCGTGATGATGCCGGAGCGGGCGGCTGGGATGACAACCTTGAAGATGGTCTGTATCTTCGTCGCGCCAAGCCCCAGAGAGGCTTCCTCAAGATAGCCCGGCACCGCGCGGATGCTGGTCTCGCTGATCGAGATGACGGTCGGCAGGATCATAATGGCCAGCACGATGATGGCCGAAAACAGGCATGCGCCGGTCGGCAGGTTGAAGATCGCCGCGACGGCGGGCACGACGATGATCATGCCGATCAATCCATAAACCACCGACGGGATACCCGCCAGCAGCTCCACAGCGGATTTTAAGAATTTCGCGGCGCGCTTCGGCGCCATCTTGCTCAGGAAGATGCTCGTAAAGATGCCGATCGGCACGCCGATCAGGATCGCGCCGAAGGTGGCGCACAACGACGCGAGGATCATCGGCAGGATGCCGAATTTCGGATCCGATGCGGTCGGCGCCCACTCGGTGCCGAACAGGAAATCCCCGATGCCGACCTTGAAAACGGCAGGTCCGCCGGAGATCAGCATATAGGCGGTGATGACAACGACCGAAAGGATCGCCGCGCACGCACAGATCAGAAAGATCCATTCGAACACCCGTTCCATGCGGTTTTTTGTTCTTCTTGCCCTGATGAGAGAATCAGCCAAAATAATCGAACCTCCGTATCATCCGGGCGCCATTTCCCGGAATATGTAGTGTGCCCCTGATATGGCATCATTCCAGAAACGGTATTTGCCGCAGGCTCCGCTTCGGAAGCGGCTCCTGCGCAAACAGTCTCTGGAATTGTGCCATCTTTGTGGGGGGATTATCTGATGTGGGAATTGTTTCTGTGATATCTGAACGTCTTTGCCGGGCGCGGTTTGTCTGTCAGCGTTGTCTTTATTCTCCAGGATGTTTGTGAAGTGTGTGTTGTACCGCTGAGGCGCGGCCGACTGAACTTTGTTTGTCAAGGTTTCTTAAGAAAGTGGTTTTTTATCGCTGAAGCACAGCGGCCTTACGTTGTTACCAAGTGACACTTGGCAATGTGGTGGTTACTTCCGCTGTGGCGCAGCGGTCTTGCTTAGTTTGCCAAGAATCGCTTGGCAAGTGGCAGTTACTTCTTTGCGCGGCCAAAGAAGTAACCAAGAAAGGCCGTTCAAGGGGGGCCATACAGTGTGCCGCTTAGGGCCAGATGGCCCCCCTTGAAAATCCCCCTCTGATATCCCATTATCTGCTTCGACCGCCTGCGGGCGGCGTTTTGCTTTGAGTTGGGTGGTTGGGCAGAGCTAGCAGCGGAAGATTCTGTGGTTTAAATTTAATCTTTCGGTACCCCGAAACTAATAGCTGAGAGGTAACTGAATTCCATATTAGAAAGCAAGTTTAATGCTATTTTATCCTGAGAAGAACAATGCCCGCTATGGCGTGGTGGGGACAATGAGGCTAGACGAGAACTGTGCATGAATGGAAGACAAAGCTGACAGCGACAGAACAGAGAAACGGGGAAGCGCTGCGCAACATGGTGCCTCTGAGCCGCGCCATTGCGGGCAGCCTGCCGTCATCTCGACGCAGGAACTGCCCAATTCCGGAAAAGCTGCGTGATTGGGGGATTTTTAAGGGGGCGGCAGTCCCCTTGAATGGCCTTTTCTGGTTACTCTTTTGGCCACGCAAAAGAGTAACTGCCACCTTGCCAAGGCATCTTGGCAATATAAAAGACGATCACTGCACAGCAGTGCAAAGAACCATCATTTTTTCAAGATTTGCTAGCAGACCTTGAAATAGCCACTGCACAATGGGGCGGGATCATGCCCGCCCCATGTATGGTGTAAGATGTCTTGTAATCGATTCATTGTAAGCAAGTTTCATTTTTTCCGCATTCCACTTCGGCTCATCCTGCCCGTATTCTTCAGGCCGTGTCAAAATCTTTGCGGATTATCCGCTTCATCTTTACTCCGGTATGAAGCTTTGTTTGGCCGGGCTGTGCGTTCGGTGCGGTCTGCGGATTTTCATGAAGCCTTCAGGCTGTTCCGCCCGATGACTGCGAGCCCGGCGGTTCGATGAAATTTCCGCTTACCTTGCTGTCCGGATGCTTATTTGACCGAGAAGCAGCCGACCTGCTCGACAACCGCCTGGCCTTCATCGCTCAGGATATAGTCTAAGAACGCCTTGACCTGGGCCTTCTCCTCACCCTTGGTGATCATGATGAAGTTCCTCTGAAGCTTGTAGCTGCCATCCTTGATGGTGTCGCCGGACGGCGAGACGCCCTCAACCTTCAGGGCTTTGACGGTTTCGTTGATGTAGTCGGTCGAAACATAGCCGATTGCGCCGGGTGTGCTGGCAACCGCATTCTGGACCTGGCCGGTTTCATTGAGTTCCTGGCGGTATTTGCATTTCTCGCCTACGCCGACAATGCTTTCAAAGCCGTCGCGGGTACCGGAACCGGCTTCCCTTCCGACAACGACGATCTCAGCGTCATCCCCGCCTACCTCGCTCCAGTTGGTGATTTCTCCGGTGAATACCTTCGCAATCTGATCCAGCGTCAGGTCCTCGACCTTGTTGTTCGGATTGACAATGACACCGATGCCGTCGAGCGCAACTTTATATTCGTTGAAGCCCATGGCTTTCTCTTTTTCTTTGAGGTCGCGGCTCAGGTTGCCGATATCGGACACGCCGTCGCCGACATTCGTGATCGCCGCCGAGGAGCCGCCGAGCTGCACATCCACCGTCACGCCGCCGTTTTTCGCCGTGAAGTCCTCGCCAAGCGCTTTGGCCAGCTTTTCCATTGAAGTGGAGCCGGAAAGCTTGATGGTGCCGGAAAGCGCCTCGTTTCCCTGGGAGGATGCCGCAGAAGAGGCCTGCGACGACAATCCTGAACCGGTGCCCGCACCGTCATTGGAGCAGCCTGTCAGGGCCAGGGGCAGCATGCATGCGCACATCAGAATGGAAAGTAATTTCTTCATATCGTTCTATCTCCTTGTTCTCTGAATTTCTTCGAATCGTCTTGTTGAACCGAAAAGGGACCCGGGTATCAACCGCTGTTCTTTCGGTGTGTCTTTATGATACTGCGTTTTGAGATTTTCAAAAAGCAAAGCGCAGTAAGGCCTTTGTAAAGAACATGTAAAGTCGTTTTTCTCAGAAATAGTGTTGGTAATGTCACCAATAATTATGCGGACAATGCCGTCTTTTCGCGGCGGTTATCACAAAGCGCACACCCAAACCGGCAATTCTTTTGCAATTTTCCTGCAAATGTTTTATAATAATGCGTGTTATCCATGTTGTGATGCGTATCATGACACGGCACAGCGGATTCTATCGCCTGTGCTTTCTATAAAAACATGGTTTTGGAGGATGATGTGCCCATGAACCCGATCTGTCCCAAAGTGGCGGCAATCAACGACCTGTCCGGCTTCGGAAGATGCTCCCTGACGGTGGCCATCCCGATTTTGTCGGTGATGGGCGTGCAGTGCTGCCCGCTTCCAACCGCGATCCTTTCAAACCATACCGGCTATGAGAGCTATTTTTTCGACGACTTCACCGACCGCATGGCGCCTTATGCAAGGGAATGGAAGAAGCTCGGCCTCTCGTTCGATATGATCTTCACCGGCTTTTTAGGCTCGGATGCGCAGATTGGGCTGGTGCGCCGCTTCATCGAATCCTTCCGTGAGGGCAGCCTTGTGCTGGTCGACCCGGTCATGGCCGACAACGGGCACATCTATTCGACCTACTCGAAGCAGATGTGCGACAGCATGAAACAGCTGATTACACTCGCCGACATCATCACGCCGAATGTGACCGAGAGCTGCATCCTGACCGACACGCCGTATACCGGCGAGGACATTGACATGGACCTTGCCAAGGAGCTTGCCAAAAAGCTTTCGGCCAAAGGGCCAGGTAAGGTCATCATCACCGGCATCATGAAGTCCAGGCACATCATTTCAAACCTTGCATACGACCGGGCTCTGGGTGAATTCAGCTCCTATGACACCGAACACATCCACACGAGCTATCCCGGCACCGGCGACGTCTTTGCGACCATCGTCTGCGGGGAGCTTGCCAAGGGCGGCGAGCTGCCTGCCGCGCTGAAAAAAGCCTGCGACTTCATCGCAGAAGTGATTGCCTTCACCTATCAAAACAACACGCCGATTATGGACGGCATCCTCTTCGAGCCGTTCTTAAAAAAATTATAAGGAGTTTTGCCACGTGAAAATCACAACCAAACAACTCACCTTTTCCGCCGTCTTCGCAGCGCTGATCTTTGTCACCACCGCGTACCTGTTCCACATCCCGACCGGCTTCAACGGCGGATATGTGCATTTAGGGGACGCGTTTATCTATCTGGCGGCCAGCTTCCTGCCAACCCCGCTCGCCTGTATCGCATCCGCGGTGGGCGCGGGGCTTGCGGACGCGCTGACCGGCGCATATATCTGGATCATCCCGACCATGATCATCAAGCCGCTGATGGCGGCGCCCTTCTCCTGCAAGGGACCGAAAATCCTCTCAAAACGAAACCTGCTGATGGCGGTGGTCGGCGGCGTGATCTGCACCATCGGCTACTATCTTGCCGACGTTGTGCTGGTCGGCAACTGGATCGCCCCGCTCGCCGGCATTCTGACCGGGCTTACCCAGCCGGTCGGCAGCCTGGTGCTCTACTATGTCGTTGGTTTCGCGCTTGATCGGGTCGGCTTCAAAAGCAAAATGAACCTTGCAAAGATATAAAACCGGATCGATGGAACATCCCTTCGGCAGCGTCCGGCGCGCATCCTATCGTCCAAGTCTCCTGTTAAACCGGCGATGATATGAATCAGCACATCGTTGCCTTCATCTCTTAAAAGGGCTGAAAAACCTGAGGAATATCGCTGCAGCTGCTGAGGCAGTTCAATTTCAATCGTTTTCATGGATGTGTCATTCGCTCCATGCTCGCCGCTAAGGCTGACAGAGTACCATCATCGGATTCGCCGCCAAGCTCCGACACAAAAAAATTCACCTCCTGAGCGTCAGGAGGTGAATTCCATTTCTGTATATGTCCCTGCCGATTTGTTTGAACGGCGTAAAGCCTGGAACTGAGGACTGCATCCATGATGACCATGCCGCAGCGGTGCTGAATTCATCATCATGATATAAGAACATTTTCTACAGGAAAGGAGCACAGCCGATGAAACCTTCCAACTTTTTCGCGATGCTCTCCCGCATGAAATACATCACCCGCTGGGGGCTGATGCGCAATACGCGGGAAGAAAACCTTGCCGAGCACTCCCTCGAAACCGCCATGATTGCGCATGCGCTGGCGGTCATTCACAACCGGCGTCTCGGCGGACAGATCGATGTGAACCGTGTCGCCGTGACTGCGATGTACCACGACATCAGTGAAATTTTGACCGGTGACCTGCCGACGCCGGTTAAGTACTACAATCCTGCGATCAACCGATCCTATAAGGAGCTGGAACGGCTGTCCGGTGAAAAGCTGCTCTCCATGCTGCCCCAAGACCTGCGCGCCGACTTCACCGCGGTCGCGCTCCCGGATGAATCGGATGAAATCTGCCTGAAGCTGGTCAAATATGCCGATAAGCTCAGCGCATACATCAAGTGTATTGAGGAGGAGAAGGCAGGAAACCGGGAATTTACCAATGCCAAGGAGTCGATCTATCAGGCGGTCACCGGCTTCCACGCGCCGGAGGTGGACATCTTTCTAGAGGAATTTCTGCCGGGATACTATCAGACCGTCGATGAAAACACCACGCTTTGACCGTCCGCCCGTATCCGCGTGCTGTGCCGTCCGTCCATGCCGGATGAGCAAGTATTTTTACCAGCACCTAAAATCACACAAAGCGATATCCCCAAACATCAAAAAACGCTCTGGAGATGAAACTCCAGAGCGTTTTTAATTTTTCTGTCAGGCGGATTCGCGCTGGTCCTCCGGCTGCGGATGCCGTATTGGATGGCGCTGCATAAACGACATCCGAGCATACACCTCGTCGCGCAGCTGCCGGGCTGTTTGGCGAGTGGAGCCTGTATCCTGCGGATAGACCGGTTCCCCGGCATGCACCGTCAGGCAGGGCTTGCGCTTGTAGAGCTTCAGGATACCGCGCGGCTTCTCCTGCGTGATGATGGCCGGGACAACCGGCACGCCTGCGCGCGCGGCTATCGTGAACGCGCCGTCCTTAAACCCGCGCAGCGCCGGGCAGTACGCGATCAGCTCCCCTTCGGGATACACACAGATGATGCGATTCTCATCCCGCGCCGCCGCGGCCATCTCATCGAGAAACTGACGGGTATGCGCCACCGAACGCGGGACCGGCACGCAGCCGAGAATATGGATCAGCCGTCCGACCACCGGCCAGCCAAACAGCTCCTCCATACCGGTGAACACCGGCTTGCGCGGCCAGCACAGCATCCCCAGGAAGGTGCAGTCAAAATTATGGATGTGGTTGCAGACCACAACCGCGCCGCTTCCCTTCACCTTTTTGAGCTGCTTTCGCCCGCGCACACGCATTCCAAAGAACAGATGGTCTATCAAAAACAGGATGGGGATGACAAACCCATGATAGAACAGGCCTGTCAGCATCCGGAAAATGGGATTCGAACTGATCAGCGGTTTATCGAACTGCTGCTTCATGCTTCACCGTCCCTTTCATGCTTCTCAGCCATAGAAACTTCCGCCGCATTTCTGTGCTTGGCATGATAATCCCGAACAGTCTCCTCGAACATCCGCTCAGCCGCCCTGATCGACTGCTCAATGCGGTAAAGGTTTCCCTCTTCGGCATAGGCCTTCGACATTTGCTCCTTCTCGTCGGGATGCTCGATCCAGTAATCGATCTTCCTTGCAAGGTCCACCGGGTCGTCGGGAATAAACAGGCTGCGGCCGTCAAGCGCAAACTGCGGCGTGGCCGACTGCTGCGCGTTGCAGATGACCGGCACCAGGCCGCAGGAAAATGCCTCCATGCAGGAGATCGCCTCGATCTCGATGACCGACGCGTGCACATACAGATCACAGCTGTTCTCGAGCCGGATCAAATCCTCTTTGGAGTAGAACCCGATCACCGGCGGATGTTTGAGCTTGTGCCCCATGCGCATCAGCCGATGCTTCATCGGGCCGCGGCCCGCCAGATGAAGCTGGATGCGGTCGGCATATTTCGAAAGCGCGGCCGCTTTCAGCAGGACGGTCTGCCGCTTCTCCGGGGAAAGCCGTCCCACCATCAGGATGTGGAACAATCCGTCGTCCGGCTTCTTCACATCCTCAAGCGGCACAAAGTCGTCGTCCACGCCGTTTGAAATCACATGCAGCTTTGCCTGATAACCGTTCTTTACCAGCTGATCGGCAATGAACTGTGACGGGCAGTGGATATGATCGAAATTTTTATAAAACGTGCGGTTGAACAGCCGGTAGATGCTCCTGGACAGCCAGTCCATCCTGCTGCAGTGGATGTTATAGGTAATATTCTGCGGCTGCAGATGAAACGCGGCCGAAGCCGGGATGCCCATTTCCCGGGCAATCTTAGCACCGCAGCACTCAAACGGCAGGGACAGCAGAAAGTGTACGACATCCGCACCTTCAAACGCCCGCCGGAACAGATCCTTGTCGGATTTTGCAAATGCAAAGCCCTGCCGGTGCGCGAACCAGGACGCGATCGGCCAATGCTTTTCCTTCGCGATGTATTTGTCCTTTCCAGGCGTTCCGGCCGTCACGACCCGCACCTCATGACCGTTCTTCCGCAATGTGTCGGCAAAGCGATAGGCGGTCATACTGGTTCCATTGTTCAGCTGATCAAAGCAATCCATCACCAAAACGATCCTCAAACAAACACCTCTTTTCTTTTTCATCCATGCGGAAAAGACCACATTCCCGGCCCGCAAGGTTCCGCATTGACATATTTTCCAAACAGACAATACGTATATTATACCGCAAAACCGTTCAAAAGACAACCTCGGCAGAATTTCATCGGAGCGGATGCCGTCTCTTGGCAAATTAAAACCACCCGTTCAACTGGTGGTATGCACCGGTCCTGGAGGGGCATCATACCGGCCGGTCTCTTAAGAGGCACTCCATAACCGTCATCTGCATCACACGCACCGCAGCCGCTCAAGCAGTTATATCTCTATAGCTTTCTCACTTTGGGCGAAATGATCGTTGTCATTCGCTTCCCTCTATCCTGAAAGTAAAGCTTTTTATTCTCTCCGGCAGAGCCGGTGGTTTTGTTGCGCTAAAACTACAACTGAAAAGCCCTGTCTGCCGTACGGCAGACAGGGCTTTATAATTATGAAGCTTATTTGTCCAGTCTCTCTTTGAGCGCTGCAAGCTGATCCTTGAGTTCCTTCGGCAGCTTGTCGCCAAACTTCGCATAGAACTCGGTGATGCCGGCCGCATCCTCTTTCCAGAGATCCTTGTCAACCTCGAGCAGGCCTTTGACGGTACCGAGATCGATATCCAGACCCTCGATGTTGATGTCCTCAGCCTTCGGCTCATAGCCGATCGGAGTTTCAACCGCGTCCGCTTTGCCTTCGCAGCGGTCGAGAATCCACATCAGGACACGCATGTTGTCGCCGAATCCCGGCCAGATGAAGTGGCCTTCATCGTCGGTGCGGAACCAGTTGACGTTGAAGATCTTCGGCGCTTTGTCGCCGAGCTTCCTGCCCATCTCGAGCCAGTGCTGGAAGTAGTCGCCCATGTGGTATCCGCAGAACGGCAGCATCGCCATCGGGTCGCGGCGGACAACGCCGACTGCGCCGGCAGCTGCAGCGGTCGTCTCGGAAGCCATGATGGAGCCGACGAATACGCCATGCTCCCAGTCATAGGACTGGTAAACCAGCGGAGCGGTCTTCGCGCGTCTGCCGCCAAATACGATCGCGGAGATCGGCACGCCCTGCGGGTTGGAGAATTCGGAGCTGATGCACGGGCAGTTTTCTGCCGGCGCGGTGAAGCGGCTGTTCGGATGCGCGCCCTTTTCGCCTGCTTCGCAGTCCCACTTCTCGCCCTTCCAGTTCAGAGCGTTCTTCGGCGGGTTCTTGTCAAGGCCTTCCCACCAAACCGTGTTGTTGTCCAGATCATGCACAACGTTGGTGAAGATGGTGCCCTTCTTGGTGGATTCCAGCGCGTTCGGGTTGGATTTGACATTGGTGCCCGGTGCGACGCCGAAGAATCCGTTCTCCGGGTTGATTGCCCACAGGCGTCCGTCGTCGCCGATTCTCATCCAGGCGATGTCGTCGCCGACCGTCCAGACCTTGTAGCCCTGCTTGCTGTAGAATTCCGGCGGAATCAGCATAGCCAGGTTGGTCTTGCCGCATGCGGACGGGAACGCCGCCGCAATATATTTCACATCGCCCTGCGGGTTTTCGAGGCCGAGGATCAGCATATGTTCCGCCATCCAGCCTTCCTGTTTGCCCTGATAGGATGCGATTCTGAGTGCAAAGCATTTTTTGCCGAGGAGCACGTTGCCGCCGTAACCGGAGTTGACCGACCAGATGGTGTTGTCTTCCGGGAAGTGGCAGATGTAGCGTTTCTGATCGTCAAGCTCTGCCTTGGAGTGCAGGCCTCTTACGAAGTCGTTGCTCTCGTCGCCCAGCTGATCAAAAGCGGCTTTGCCCATTCTGGTCATGATATCCATGTTCAGAACGACATAGATGGAGTCGGTAACCTCGACGCCGACTTTGGAGAATGGAGAACCGATCGGTCCCATGCAGTACGGGATGACATACATGGTGCGGCCCTTCATGCTGCCTTCGAAGATTTCGCCGAGCTTCGCATACGCTTCCTTCGGGTCCATCCAGTTGTTGGTCGGGCCTGCATCCTCTTCCTTTCTGGAGCAGATGAAGGTACGGCCTTCCACACGTGCGACGTCGTTGACCGCGGTGCGGTGCAGATAGCAGCCCGGCAGTTTTTCCTGGTTTAGCTTCAGCATTTCGCCGGAAGCTTCCGCCTGTGCGCGCAGGTCGTTCAGCTGTTCTTCGCTGCCGTCGATCCAGACAACCTGATCCGGTTTGGTCAGTGCAACCATTTCGTCGACCCATTTCAGTACGTTTTTGTTATTCGTCAACATAATGATAAGACTCCTCTCAATTCTATAAATTTTTTACTCGAATCCCTGTAAAATATTGCACAGAAATTCGTGATGCGGATGATTCTTTTTTATCCTTTTTGCAATTTCTGAATCTGAAGATTGCAAATTTAGGCAGATATAAAGCTAAAGTTATTATACAATAAAAAGAATCAGCCGTCAACAGCAAATGGTTAAAAATATCACAATGTGCCTTGATTTTCGAAAAATCAGCATTGCGCACAAATATAACTCTGTTCAATTGGTAAGCTTGAACAACCATTCAGCGATAAATCTGCAAGATTTCCTGCAAGATACTCATAATAGCCCTGTGAAGCGATCATCGCCGCATTGTCCCCGCACAGCGAGAGCGGCGGGATGTATAAATTCAGTGACAGACGCTTCGTTTCAGACTGCAATTTTTCTCGCAGCCCGCTGTTTGCCGACACACCGCCGGCCACGACCACATCCCGGTATCCCTTCTGTGCCGTCAGCTGCATCAGCCGGGAAACCAGCATATCGCAGACCGTTTTCTGAAACGATGCCGCGAGATCATTGGCATTCAGCTCCTGCCCTTTCTGCTTTGCGTGGTTCACGGTGTTCAGAACAAAGGTTTTGAGTCCTGAAAAGCTGAAATCATACGGCGAGCCTTCGACCTTTGGATGCGGCAATCTGAACGCATCCTCCCTGCCTAGTTTTGCCGCTTTATCGATATATATACCGCCCGGATATGGAAATCCGAGGCTGCGCGCGACCTTGTCAAACGCCTCGCCGGCCGCGTCGTCGCGGGTTCTCGCAAGGATCTTGAAGTCGGTATAGGACAGCACCTCGACGATGTTGGTGTGTCCGCCCGAAACCACCAGGCAGATGAACGGCGGCGCAAGCTGAGGGAAACTCAGATAGTTCGCCGCAATGTGCCCGCGGATATGGTGTACCGGGATCAGCGGCTTATTTGCCGCAAAGCCCAGCGATTTTGCAAAGTTGACGCCGACGAGCAGCGCGCCGATCAGCCCGGGGGCGTAGGTCACGGCCAGCGCGTCGATATCATCGAGCGTCAGTCCGGCTTTGTCAAGCGCTTCGCGGCAGACCGCGCCTATCGCTTCGGTGTGCATACGCGAGGCGATTTCCGGCACGACGCCGCCGTAGATTTTATGTTCCTCGATCTGCGAGTTGACCACATTGGAAAGGATCTTCCGGCCGTCCTCGACGACGGCGCAGGCGGTCTCATCACAGCTGCTTTCTATTCCCAGTATCCTCAACAGAATCCCTCCATCTCTGTTTTGACGGGAGATTTCTCCCGCTTCTATGCTTTCTTTATCCGTTTAACAGGATTTTGGTCATGATGTGACCGTCCTCGGTTGGATTCGTGTAATAGTTCTTCCGGAAGCCAACGATCTCAAAGCCATGCTTCCGATAAAAATCGATGGCAACCTGATTGCTCTGGCGCACCTCCAGGCTCATCATCCTAAGGCCGCTCTTCCGGGCATATGTAAGCATCTGTTCCATCAGCGCGGTCGCCACGCCGTGGCGGCGCGCCCCGTTTGTCACGGCGATGTTCGTGATATATCCTTCGTCGATGATGTGGTGCATTCCCATATAGCCGACGCACCGTTTATCGCTGACCGCCACAGAGTAAACCGCCATGCGGTTTACCAGCTCCTGCGCGAAGCTCTCATAGCTCCATGGTGCGGAGAAGCACTCCTTCTCTATTTCAACCATGTCCGGGATGTATCTTCCGTCAAGTTGTTCGATTGTAAAACGCAATGGTTTGTTCCTCCTTTTGCCGCCCGTGCGGCATGTTACGGCTTATCGCCGTCAAGTATTTTCTTGGGCGGCGGATGTTCTGCACCTGCGTGCAGTGGCTTTCTTCTTGTTTGCCGGCATACTTTGGCACAGCGGAACCTTATCTGCACCGCTGTGCAGCGGACATCTTTTATACTGCCAAGTTGCCTTGGCAAGGTGGCAGTTACTCTTTTGCGTGGCCAAAAGAGTAACCAGAAAAAGCCATTCAAGGGGACTACCGCCCCCTTAAAAATCCCCCAATCACGTAGCCTCTCCGAAATTGGGCAGTTCCTGCTTCCAGATGACGGCAGGCCACCCGCAATGGCTCAGTTCAGAGGCACCACGTTGCGCGGCGCTCCCCCGTTTCTCCGTTCTGTCGCTGTCAGCTTTATCTTCCAACGAAGCAAAACTCTCGTCTAGCCTCATTGTCCCCACCACGCCATAGCGGGCATTGTTCTTTTCAGGATAAATCTGCATGGAATCTGAATCGTACTCATTCAAACGAACTTGCTTCCCAATATGGAAATCAAGTTATCTCTCAGCTTTTTGTTTCGGGGTACTATGAATACAGCCTTTAACCACAGAAGCTTCCGCTGCTAGCCCTGCCCAACCACTCAGCCCAAAACCGGATGCCGCCCGCAGGCGGCCGAAGCGGAAAGCGGGATATCAGAGGGGGATTTTCAAGGGGGGCCATCTGGCTTTAAGCGCCACTGTGCATGGCCCCCCTTGAATGGCCTTTCTTGGTTACTTCTTTGGCCGCGCAAAGAAGTAACTGCCACCTTGCCAAGGTGTCTTGGCAAACTAAGCACAGCCGCCGTGCCACAGCGGAATAAATCCCATACTGCCAGGTGTACTCTGGCAACCGCGTGAAGACGCTGCGCTGCAGCGGTATAAAAACCACTTTGCCAAGTGTTCCTTGGCAAACATGGTCATGCTGCTGAGACACAGCGGGATGTTGTTCCGCTGTGTCTCAGCAAAGCCTCAAATCAATTCGCACGCGGCATCGTCCACCGACGATCCCGCTACCCTTTGGCGATGTACCAGTTTTCGCCGACATTGGCGTCGACGTCGAGATGCACCGCAAGCTGGGCGGCATTTTCCATCTCCTCTTTGAGAAGCCGCTTGGCGGTCTCCACTTCTTTCTCCGGGCTTTCCAGAATCAGCTCATCGTGGATTTGCAGGATCAGCTTGGTTTTCAGCTGTTCCTTCTTCAGCCGCTGATAGACCCGCACCATCGCAATCTTGATGATGTCCGCGGCGGTGCCCTGAATCGGCGTGTTCAGCGCAATCCGTTCCTCGGCCGCGCGCCTGATCCTGTTCGAGGACTTGAGATCGCCCAGATAGCGGCGTCGGTGATACAGCGTTTCAACATAGCCGTTTTCGCGGCCAAACGCGATGATGTCATCCATATACTGCTTGACGCCGCCAAAGGTTTTCAGATAATTCTTGATATAGCTGTCCGCCTCGGCCACCGATACATGGATGTTCTTGGACAGCGAAAACGCGCCGATACCGTAGACGATGCCGAAATTGACCGCCTTCGCGCGGCTGCGCATCAGCGGCGTGACAAACAGCGGCGGCAGGTCGAATACCTGTGCGGCCGTATTGGTGTGGATGTCCTCGTCGTTCTGGAACGCTTCGATCATATTCTGATCCTTCGCAATCGACGCGAGCACCCGCAGCTCGATCTGCGAATAGTCGGCATCAATCAGCTTGCAGCCCTCTTTGGCGCGGAAGAACATCCGCAGCCTGCTGCCAAGCTCGGTGCGCACCGGAATGTTCTGCATGTTCGGCTCGGTCGAACTGATGCGGCCGGTCCTCGTTTCGGTCTGGTTGAAGCTGGTGTGCACCCGGCCGTCTCCGGCCACCTGCACCAGCAGCCCGTCCACATAGGTGGATTTGAGCTTCGCCAGCTTGCGGTATTCCAGAATCTGCGGGATGATCTCATGCTGCTCGCTCAGGCTTTCCAGCACCTCGGCATTGGTCGAGTACCCGCTTTTGGTCTTCTTCTTCGGCGGCAGCCCCAGCTTCACAAACAGCACATCCGCCAGCTGTTTCGGTGAATTGATGTTGAACTCATATCCAGCCAGCTCATAGATGCTGGCGGTGAGCTTTTCAATCTCCGTTTCCAAATCTTTTCCGTAATCCGTGATGCCCTGCGTGTCCAGCTCGAAGCCGGTCAGCTCCATGTCCGCCAGGCACAGGCTCAGCGGTATTTCGATATTCTGCAGCAGCTCCATCTGCTCGCTCTGTTCCAGTCGCCGATGCATCCTGCCCGCCAGCGTACAGAAGACGCCCGCTTTGGTCAGGAAGTCCTCATCCATGCCCTGCGTGTCCCCGGAAAACTGCGGCCGGTCGATGTCGTATTCGAGCGACAGCTTGATCAGGTCGTATACACTGGTATCCGGGTTCAGCAGATAGGCGGCCAAAAGCAGGTCGAACGCAACGTTTTTGACGTCCAGCCCCCTCCGAAGCGCATAGCGGTACAGGGCTTTGCAGTCGAAGACGATCTTCTCAACCGCTTCATTCCGGATGATTTGATCGAGATACGCCGTATCATCCGATACGACAACCGTCTGCCAGCATGCCGCAGTTTCCTTCTGTTCCGCCGTCCAGCTGCCGTCCAGGCACACGGCGTACTGGGATATATCATCTCCGTCATGCGTACACAGGAGATATACTTTCTGTAAATCTCGGATGCTTTGATACCCATCTTCGGATTTCGTGTACAGCTTCCCATCCTTTAACATGCCGTCGTCCCGAAGCACCCGCACATCGCGGTTGGCTTTGACCGGCGTCTTGTCCGATACAGCGATCCCGAAACGCTCCATCAGTGTGAACATCTCCAGCTCGCTGAACAGCGCGGCGGCTTTCTGGACGTCCGGCGCATCCTTTTGATAGTGCGCCGGGTCGGCGTCCATCGGCACGTTTTGGCAGATCTCCCCAAGCGCGCGGGAAAGGAACGCCATCTCGCGGTCCTTCTGCAGCTTGGTGCGCTGCGCGGGCTTCAGCTCGATCTCATCAAAATGGTCGTAGATGTATTGGATGTTTCCGTACTCCCTGATCAGGCTCAGCGCGGTCTTCTCGCCGATTCCCGCGACGCCCGGGATGTTGTCCGAGCTGTCCCCCATCAGCGCTTTGACGTCGATGAGCTGCCGGGGCTGTACGCCGTATTTTTCGAGTACCGCCGGCGTATCCATGACCGTCGTCGTGGCCTGCCCCATCTTGGTGGTCGCCAGCATGACCGTGACATGCTCCCCGACCAGCTGCAGGCTGTCCCGGTCGCCGGTCGCAATGATGCAGTCGCTGCCGCAGTCCGTGCAGGACTTCGCAAAGGTGCCCAGAATATCGTCCGCTTCGTATCCCTCGACCTCGACGCGTTTATAGCCGAGCGCATCCAGCAGCTCCTTCAGGTAGGGCAGCTGCATGGCAAGCTCTTCAGGCATCCCCTTGCGGGTCGCCTTGTAGCCCTCGTACTGTTTATGCCGGAAGGTCGGCGCTTTCAGGTCGAACGCCACCGCGACCGCATCGGGCTGCACCTCGTTTGACAGTTTCATCAGGATGTTTAAAAAGCCATAGATCGCGTTGGTGTAAACGCCGTTTTTATTGGACAGCATCCGAATCCCGTAGAACGCACGGTTAAAGATGCTGTTGCCGTCAATCGCCAGCAGTTTCATCGTGTCCTCCTCTTTGTGGCTTTTCTCGCCGCTCACGGCGGAGAGAAAAATCGCTTTGGTACTGATCTTTCATATGAACGGAACAAAGCTATGGCTGGTTCCATTGTCTGATCGGTATATTCCCACAGCAGTTTTGTCAGAATATACGGATCAGGCCATCGAACCGAATAAGCGGCTGGAACAGGTCGGTTTCGTTCCTTTCAATATGGCGCGTCACAGTCCATATGTCTCGATATCGGTTGTCGCGGCGCCATACACGCCCGCGGCAGGAATCTGTTCAGCGGCGCTTTATTGGCATTCATATAAATGCCGCTTTCATGCCGGACCGGATGCCATATTCAGCTATAGTATATGTATAAACCGCCGAAGCATTCTTCCGCGGTTGGGTCAAAAAAACCGCCTCTGTGTTCCAAAGGCGGTTTTACTTTCCGTATAAAGGCCCAACGTTTCTTTGCCGTTACGCAAATGACGGTTATTTCGCGTATTCGATCGCCCTGTTTTCCCGGATGACATGTACCTTGATCTGTCCCGGATATTCCAGTTCCTCTTCGATGCGTTTGACGATCTCGCGTGCGGTCAGTACCATCTGGTCGTCGTTGACGATTTCCGGCTTGACCATGATGCGGATCTCTCTGCCCGCCTGGATTGCAAAGCACTTCTCCACGCCGTTGAACGCGTTCGCGATGCCTTCGAGCTTCTCCAGACGTTTGATGTAGTTTTCCAGGTTCTCACGCCGTGCGCCCGGCCTTGCAGCGGAAATGGCATCCGCGGCCTGTACCAGACAGGCAACCACTGTCTTTGCCTCGATGTCGCCATGATGTGCGGCCACCGCATGGATGACCTCCTGGTTTTCCTTGTACTTTTTACAGACATCCACACCGATTTCGACATGCGAACCGTCGATTTCGTGGTTCAGCGACTTGCCGATGTCATGCAGCAGTCCCGCGCGTTTCGCCAAATTGACGTCCGCGCCGATCTCCGCGGCAAGCATGCCCGCAATAAAGGATACCTCCAGCGAATGATCCAGCACGTTCTGTCCGTAGCTGGTACGGTAACGCATGCGGCCGAGCAGCTTGACCAGCTCGTGATGCATACCGTGGATACCCGCTTCGATGACGGCCCGTTCGCCGGCCTGTTTGATCTTGAGCTCCACCTCGCGGCGGGATTTCTCGACCATCTCTTCGATGCGCGCCGGATGGATGCGTCCGTCAATGATGAGTTTTTCCAGTGCCAGCCGCGCAATTTCCCGGCGGACCGGGTCAAAGCTGGACAGCGTGATGGCCTCCGGTGTGTCGTCGATGATCAGATCGACGCCGGTCAGCGTCTCGAGCGCGCGGATGTTGCGTCCCTCGCGTCCGATGATGCGGCCCTTCATCTCGTCGGTCGGCAGCGGCACCACCGATACGGTTGCTTCGGAGACATGCTCCGCAGCACAGCGCTGTATGGCAAGGGAGATCATCTCCCGGGCTTTCTGTTCCGCTTCGTCCTTGAGCTGCATGTCATAGTTCTGGATCTTGACCGCCTTTTCATGGGTCAGCTCCTCGTCCAGAATGTCAAGCAGATGTTCCTTCGCCTGATCGGCGGTAAATCCTGAGATTTTTTCAAGCATCGTGAACTGTTCGTCCTTGATGTCCTGTGCTTCCTTGAGCTTCTTCTCAGCGTCTTTGAGCTTTCTCTGGAGCTGGTCGTCCTTCTTCTCCAGATTATCCATCTTGCGGTCGAGGGATTCTTCCTTCTGGTTGATCCTTCGTTCCTGCCGCTGGACTTCGCTTCTGCGCTCCTTTACTTCCTTTTCCGCTTCGGAACGCATCTTATAGATTTCATCCTTTGCTTCCACAAGGGATTCTTTTTTGATGCCTTCAGCCGTCTTGATGGCTTCGTTCATGATGCGGCGGGCTTCCTCTTCAGCCGATCCGAATTCCGCCTCCGCAACCTTGCGCCGGTAGTTGGTGCCCAAAAAGAACGCAACTACGCCGCAGATGATGCCGAACACAACGACTCCGACAATGATCAATATAAGTTGTAATGGATCCATTAGCTGCTGTGATACCTCCTTCTCCTAGAAATTTTTATTTCGATGTAAATGATTCAGAACGCATCAAACCAGTATGCCTGGCTGGGCATATGCAGATAGACCGGTCCCCTCATTCAAGGCCCAAAAAGCTTGATAGATTTTCCCATATATGAATGGTTATTCGCACCCGCCGCGGCAGGTCTCCCCCGTTTTGGACATTTGGAAACGCCGCCGTTCCGGCTGTGTGCAGAATATGGGCGGTTCCGATCTATAGCCAGTTTCCATATAAAATTTTATACAGAAACTCATCATTTTTGCGTCTTATTTTATGCATTGTGCTGTTACAAGGTTATAACAACACAACATATTTATATTATAACTTTTTGACCGTGGTTGTCAAGAAAATATGAAACATATTGTTAATAATTTAATATTTCTTTTTAATTTAAGGGTTTTGGGCCCTCTTTTATTTCCATATTTTTCCGTTCATGCCCAGACATTCTCTGCGCTTCCTAGATTGAGAACAGGTTGAAGACCAGCGGAACGAGGAACGGGACCAGCGCGGTCAGCAGTACGCCGTTGAGCACCGCCATGACGGCGACCTCTTCATTCGAATACTTCTCGATGAAGAGCAGCGTCGAATCTCCGCTGGTCGCGGCGGCCGGCGCTATCGTGGTATAAATATTCATCTTTTTTGCAATGGGCGGGATGATCAGGAAGGTCAGCAGTTCGCGGCACAGGTTGGACAGCAGCGCCATCGTGCCCACCTGCGGGCCGACGAGGTCGTTGAGATAGACCGATGAAAAGCTGTACCATCCGAGTCCCGACGCAATGGACGCACTTTCCCGCACCGGCAGCCCGGTCAGCACGCCGCCCAGGATGCCGCCGGCGACCGAGCCGGCGATGATGCTGGCGGGGATCAGCAGGATCTTGAGGCCGAACACCCGCATCCTTTTGAAGATGCCTTTATTGAGGCCAATATCGATGCCGACCGACAGCACCAGCAGATTGAGTCCCCAGGTGGACAGAAAATCCATCGCTCCGACGAACGTTTCGCCGCCGAAGAACTGTCCGGCCAGGATGCCGGCCAGAAAGCTTCCCAAAGCCAAAAACAGCATCAATGCCGATCCTCTCCTTTTTTGACAAACAGTTTCTGGGTGAACAGGTACACGAGCAGGATGCTGCCGAGCACCGCGCCGATGGTGAGGACGACGCTGCGCAGTCCCAGCGTTTTGATATCCTCAAAAAAGGTGGGGCTGGCGCCCAGCGAGACGCCCATCGCGAACAGCGTCAGCATGATCGCCGCAATCTGGATGATGCCGTTGACCTTCTTCCACTTCGATGGAAAAAATTTGATGCCGATGATAAAGCCGAGTCCGGCGCAGATGATCATGGACCACATAGTCTGTTCTTTCTCCTTCCCCATGCCGCAGATGTGCGGGCTTGTCCGCCGGAAGCTCCGGCATTTGCTGAACTTCCTGTTTCTTCTTTTATCCGCATGTACAGGCTTGTCCTTCTTCCCCCCAGATATCTTTTCGATGAGATATGTAACGATGATTATTCTTTTGTTGGATACGGGGGGTCTTCTGCTTTTGTTGTTTCCGACGTGCCGATAATATTCTGCGCTGCTTACAAAATATTGGAAACTGAAGCGCCGGGTTTGGCGGCTTTCTGGATGTTTCCAGAAACATCTTAGCTGTGTGGCAGTACCTTCTTTGCCGGCCAAAGAAGGTACCAAGAAAGGCCGTTCAAGGGGACTGCCGCCCCCTTGAAAATCCCCCAATCACGCAGCTTTGCCGGAATTGGGCAGTTTCTGCTTCCAGATGACGGCAGGGTACCCGCAATGGCTCGGCTCAGAGGCGCCACGCTGCATAGCGCTTTATTCAAGCAAGGTGCTGTCGCGGACAGAATGCCGTCCTCTTGCAGCACAGCTTCGTCTAGCCTCATTATCCCATCTACGCCATGGCGGGAACTGTTCTTTTCCGCTGTCCAGATGTATAGATAGACACAGCTCTATAACCATATTGATACAGGATACATGCCAAACTGAATTCTAAATTGGACAAATTTTTTAAAGAATGCGTTCACACCCGCATCTGAAGCCTTCAAAAACGCTTTATACAAATAATGGCCGCACACAACCGCCAAAACCGGTTCTGTGCGGCCACCAATCATTTACGGATAGTGTTCTCGAAAAGAATGATTCCTATGCGTTCAAAAATGCCTTGAAGGCCGCATAGGTGTTGTAGACATCCACCTTCGCCACAATCTCATAGGGCGCGTGCATCGAGATCACGGCCACGCCGGCGTCGATGACGTCGATGTCCAGATTGGCTAAGAATTTCGCCACGGTTCCGCCGCCGCCCTCGTCGACCTTGCCAAGCTCACCGGTCTGCCAGAGCACGCCGTTTTTGTCCAAGACATCGCGGATGTAGGCGACAAACTCCGCCGCGGCTTCGCTCGTGCCGCCCTTGCCGCCGCTGCCGGTATACTTTGTGATGACGATGCCCTGGTTGACAAACGCTGAATTCTGCTTTTCATAGACACCCGGGAAGGTCGGGTCAAACGCCGCGTTGACGTCGGCCGACAGGCATTTGGAGTTGGAGAGCACCAGCCGTCCGTCAATCTGGTGCGGTTTTGCGAGATCGGCGATGAAGTACTCCAGATATCTCGACTGCAGACCGGTGTTGCCGTCCGAGCCGACCTCTTCCTTGTCGGTCAGCACCGTGACCGAGGTGAAGTCCGGCTTGGCGCATTCGATGGCCGCCTGCAATGCCGTATAGGCGCAGACGCGGTCGTCGTGTCCATACGCGCCGATCAGGCTGCGGTCAAAGCCGACGTCGCGCGCCTTGAAGGCCGGGACCAGGCAGAGATCCGCCGAGATGAAGTCCGACTCCACAATGCCGTATTTGTCGTGCAGAAGCTTCATGACGTTCAATTTGATCGGGTCGCTAATCTTCTCATCCGGATACGGTCTCGAACCGACCAGCACATTGAGCTCCTCGCCCTTGATGCCGTGCGCAAGCGTCCGTTTGGACTGCTCCATGCCGAGATGCGGCAGCAGGTCGCTGATACAGAAGACCGGGTCGTTTTCCTCCTCGCCGATGTGCACGGTCAGCTGGGTGCCGTCCTTCTTGACGATGATGCCGTGCAGGCTCAGCGGCATTGCGGTCCACTGGTATTTTTTGATTCCGCCGTAATAGTGCGTTTTAAACAGCGCAAGCTGTCCGTCCTCATACAGCGGGACCGGTTTTAAATCGATGCGCGGCGAATCGATGTGCGCGGCGACCAGATGGACGCCTTCGCTCAGGCTTCTTTTGCCGATCGTCGCAATGACCAGCGCCTTGCCGCGGTTGTTGAGATAGACACGGTCGCCGGCTTCATAGCGTTTATTGCGGTCGAATTCCTCAAACCCGCCGGCATTGAGCATCCGGATGGCGCACGTCACGGCCTCCCGTTCGGTTTTCGCCTCATTCAGGAATGCTTTGTATCCTTCGCAGAAGCTGTCCGCCTCGCTCAGATCCTTTGCGGACAATTTCAGCACCTTGTTTTTCCCGCTGGTCAGCAGGTCCTCCTGCAGAAGCTCCGCTGCGCTTTTCTTGGTTTCTGACATGGATTGTTCCTCCTCATACATGCAATTTTTGTTCAGTATATGCGGCAGCCTGCCGCTCTTATTAATCAGGATGCTTTTCCAGCCAGTCTCTGGCGGTAAACCTCCTGATCCTTGATAATCTTTTTAACATACCAGTCGGTGGTGTCAAACGGGATGTTGTCCAGGCTGTACCCGTCCGATGAATGCGCTTTGTCGCTGAGCCATTCCTTCACGTTGCCCCACCCCGCATGGTAGGCGGCCAGCGCGACTTCAGGCGTTTCAAACTCATCCAGCAGCAGCGACAGGATGAAAGTGCCGTATTTGATATTCATTTCCGGATCGAACAGGTCCTCATAGGTTGCGGAATCCTTTTCCTCCATCCGGAATTTCGCCCAGTCGAAGGTGTCGGAGGTGATCTGCATAAGCCCTCTGGCGCCGATCCGAGAGACGGCATCCGGCTTGAAGCCGCTTTCATTCTTGATCACGGCATAGGTCAGCGTTTGATCCAGCCCATACCTGCTGCTGTACTGCTCGACGTATTCGCTGTATTTAAACGGATAGCTGTATCGGTAGTAGATCTCTCTGCCGACAAAATATCCGGCCAACACCAAAATCATCACGCCCAGGACGATGGTCCAGGGCAGAATTCTCTTTACTCGAATGGTTCGATACATGACTTACTCCCTGAAAGGGTGTCTGAATACCCCTTATCCTATCCAAAACTTCCCCTACAAATCATACTGTTTGGCAAAACACGCGGCCTGCCGCTTCAGATCGGACAGGCTTCCGTTGTTTTCTATTACAAAATCAGCCCTTTGCCGGTAAAACGTCTCCGCATGCTGCGCACGCATCCGGTTTCCGGCGTTCTGTTCGCTGAGATGGTCACGCTCCACAATCCGTTTCATCCGGTTTTCCTCACTGCCGAGTACCACCAGGATGATATCGCAGAGCCGGTGCGCACCGCTTTCAAAAAGGGTCGGTGCATCTATTAGTATATGCGCGCCAGTTTCGTTTAATTGCCGGATACGCAATTTTATTTCATTTATGATGGCTGAAAACATGATATCGTTGAGCTTTTGCAGCTGCTGCGAATCGGTGAACACCATGTCCGCAAGCGCGCTCCGATCGAGGCTGCCGTCCGCGTGCAGAACGCCTGCGCCAAAGACATCCCGGATTTCCCTTAAACAGGGCCTTCCCGGCATGACAACCTCCCTGGCAAGCCTGTCGCAGTCGATCAACTGGACGCCATACGTTTCAAGCATGCCGGAAACCGTTGTTTTGCCCGCACCGGTCGGACCGGTCAGTCCAATAATCACGCCGCATTCTCCTTCCGATACGCTGTCACTGATCTCCATTTTATAGAAGAAAGGTTTCCATGATATAGCCATACTTTAAAGTTTTATCACAGAATCTTTCCGTTATGTGGTATACAAGCCCTGGCAAAGCAGGATGTCCCTGCCGCTTCCGTCTTTGCTGCAGCCGTACGGCTGCACTGCAGGAAACAGGCCGTTCTAAATTCCTTTTAAGTCCATCCATGTACCCCATAACTCGTAGCAATCTATAAAAATTCCTGTTGATTAGAAGCCATAAATCTTACTGGAACAAATCCATATGGTTACTGCTTTCATCCGTTCCCACCGACTGCAATATGAATCAATAAAATCGACATTGCAGACAGCAAACTTCACATCGGTCCTGGACGGCATCCGATGTTAATCCCTTTATAAGACCGCCATCCGTCATTTTGTATGCTAAAGCCTGATTGCATCAAATCCCGCGGCTCAGATCAGATAGCTGCAGACGGCAAGCCCCACGCCGGTCTTGGACGACATCCGATGTCAATCCCCTTGTAAGGCTGCCATCCGTCATTCTGTATGCTAAAGCTTGATCACATCAAATCCCGCGGCGCGGATCAGACGGTTGTAGACGGCAAGCCCCACGCCGGTCTTGGATGGCATCCGTGCAAACACCTGCTTCGCGCCGAGCTCATCGAGCCTGCGCAGCGCGCCGAACAAGCCCTTGGCCTGTGACAGGCTGTCCGTTTCACTACCGTAGGATACACATGGCAGATCCAAACACTGCTCCTCCCCGCGGAACACCAGCCCGTATGCATCCGTCTGCCGGTGCTCGCCGACATAGGCCGCAAACTGTTCGAACGACCCGTCCAGAATCACCACCTTGGCCTTGGGCGCATAGTGCTTGTACTTCATGCCCGGAGACGCGGCAACCGCGCCGGGCTTCAGCCGGTGCTTGACGGCCGCGTCGAGCACGATGTCCGGCAGGACCTCCCGCAGCATTTCCAGCGTCACGGCGCCCGGACGAAGCAGCCGCGGCGGATTTTCCGCCAGCGTGATGACGGTGGATTCGACGCCGACCTTACAATCCTCCCCGCAGACAATCGCGTCGATGCGGCCGGTCATATCGTCGATACAGTGCTGCGCCGTCGTCGGGCTGGGGCTTCCGGACAGGTTCGCACTCGGGGCCGCGAGCGGCACGCCGGCATATGCGATGATCTTGCGCGCCGTTTCATCGGATGGGAAACGGATCGCAACCGTATCAAGCCCGCCCGACGTCGCGGAAGGAACCTTGTCGGATTTCGGCATGATCACGGTCAACGGCCCCGGCCAGAACCGTTCTGCCAGTGACCGGACGGCATCCGGCACCCCAGCGGCCAGCGCCGGGATCATGGCGGTGTCACAGACATGCACGATCAGAGGATTGTCCTGCGGCCGTCCCTTCGCTTCAAAGATGGAGCGCACCGCACGCTCATCCAATGCGTTGGCCGCCAGCCCGTATACCGTTTCGGTCGGGATGGCGACAAGGCCCCCGCCGCGCAGAATGGCTCCGGCCTCCCTGAGGTCCTGTTCCGATGTTGTCAATAATTTTGTATGCATCAATTCATCCGGCGGTGTGCGTTCCGTTCTGGATGGAGGACACTGCCGACTCCCTCCCTTATATTTATTGCTCATCCATGCTGCTTCTTTCCAAATGGATTTACAAACGCCCATCGGTCTATCCGCCGGCGCAGGCGTATAAATAACGTCAGACGGAGCCTATGCGCAGCCCCGTCTTTCGGTTTATCTCATCCAATTCACAGCATCATTTTTTGAAACAGCTTTCATAAATTCCAAACGGTTAAAGCTCCTCGGTCTGCGCCTGCAGCTTCTCGGCCTGATCGAAGGTGATCAGCGCGTCGAAAATCTCATCGCACGCGCCGTTCAGGACCTGCTCGAGCTTATAGAGGGTCAGGCCGATCCGATGATCGGTCACACGGCCCTGCGGATAGTTGTAGGTGCGGATGCGCTCGGAGCGGTCGCCGGTTCCCACCTGCAGCTTGCGCTGCGACGCGATCGCGTCGTTCTGTTCCTGCAGCTTCTTTTCATACAGCCGGGAACGCAGAATCTTCATGGCCTTGTCCTTGTTCTTAAACTGGCTGCGCTCATCCTGGCACTCCACCACCATGCCGGTCGGCAGATGGGTGATGCGGATCGCCGATTCGGTCTTGTTGATGTGCTGGCCGCCCGCGCCGCTCGAACGGAAGGTATCGATCTGCAGGTCGGTCGGGTTGATCTCGATCTCGACGTCCTCAACCTCCGGCAGCACCGCTACGGTGACCGTCGAGGTGTGGATGCGTCCGGACGCCTCGGTTTCCGGCACGCGCTGTACACGGTGTACGCCGCTCTCAAATTTGAGTCTCGAATACGCGCCCTCGCCGCTGATCGAGAAGCTGACCTCCTTGAAGCCGCCAAGCTCGGTCGCGTTTTCGTTTAAGATTTCGCTCTTCCAGCCCTTGCTTTCCGCATACATGCTGTACATACGGAACAGGGAATTCGCAAACAGCGCCGCTTCCTCGCCGCCCGCGCCGCCGCGGATCTCGATGATGACGTTCTTTTCATCGTTCGGGTCGCTTGGCAGCAGCAGGATTTTGAGCTCCTGCGCGATTCTCTCGACGTTCTCTTTGCTCTGCTCGTACTGTTCCTCGACGATTTCCTTGAAATCCCTCTCCAGGCCGCCCATATCCAGCAATTCCTTCGCCTCGTCAAAGGATGCCTGCTCGGCCGCATATTCGCGGTATTTCTCCACGACCGGCGTGAGCTGCTTGTACTCCCTCATCAACGCGGTGTACTGGGTGTTGTCGGTCACCACATTGGGGTCCATCAGCTTTTGATTGATGTCTTCATATTTGTCCTCGACCTGTTTCAGTTTTTCAAACATGTATGCTTATCCTCCAATTGTTTCATTGCGCACAATTTTTTTGATATTCTTTTCCACCTTGCCGCGCGGCAGCATGACCTCTCTGCCGCAGTTTTCACATTTTATCTTAAAATCCATCCCGACGCGCAGCACCAGAAAGGAATTCGCGCCGCAGGGATGGTTTTTCTTCATGGTTAAAACATCACCGACATGGATATCCACTGAGATTTCCTCCTTTGCCGCGTCCGGACGGAACGGCATCACGTTGTGCAGCCTGCCGCTGCACTTATTTTATCCATAAATGATATTATATCAGATTTTCATCATGCTTTGCAATTCACAGGATGGATGAAAATATGAAGATTCTATGCAAATAATTTGATTCTGTTGCATATATAAAAGATAGCTAGATTTTTTTGCCGGAAGAACTTTGGCAAAGCCCCTCCCTTTCCTGGAAACCGGGGGCTTTGACCGGCGCCTTCTTTTTTGGGCTGCGCGTGCATAGACTGGGAATAAGGACGGCGGAAAGCGAACCGCCGCCAGCTGCACGAGCAGGGAAGGCCGGTTTACAGGGCTTGGAGACAAACCGGTAGGAATGGCCGTGAAAATTTAGTGAATTTCGCCGCGCAGCCGCTCCCGGGCGGATGCCGGCAATCAATTCAGAGGAGGTTATATGCGTGTCAATCTATAAACCGGAGGGATATCTTCTTGAAAGCGCTGAAAACAGGCAGGCGCTGAAAAGCATACAGGGTTTACAGGATGCACTTGATCATGGAAAAATACTGGAAGGCCGGGCGGTCGTCTGCGATGCGGACCACAATCTGATTGTCGATCTTGGATGCATGAAGGGCGTCATCCCGCGTCATGAAACGGCGGTTGGCATCGACGACGGGACCACAAGGGATATTGCGATCATTTCACGGGTCAACAAGCCGGTCTGTTTCCGCATCACCGGGTTTAAGCATATGAAGGACGGCACGGCCCAGGCCATGCTTTCCCGCCGCACCGTCCAGCAGCAGTGTATGAAGGACTACATCCAGCACCTGCAGCCCGGAGACATCATTCCGGCGAAGGTGACCCATCTTGAGCAGTTCGGCTGCTTTGTGGATATTGGATGCGGCATTCCGTCGCTGGTGCCGATTGACTCGATTTCGGTGTCCCGGATCTCCCATCCAAGGGACCGTTTCACGGTCGGGCAGAACATCAAGGTCATTGTCAAGGAGATTTTGCCCGAAGGGCGCATTGTGCTGACCCACAAGGAGCTTCTCGGCACCTGGGAGGAGAATGCCGCGCTGTTTGCCGCCGGCGAAACCGTTGCGGGTATCGTCCGTTCGGTGGAGGATTACGGCGTTTTCGTGGAGCTTACGCCGAATCTGGCGGGGCTTGCGGAACCGAAGGAGAATGTCTACGCGGGCCAGCAGACCAGCGTTTACATAAAGAGCCTGATCCCGCAGAAGATGAAGGTCAAGCTGATCATTGTCGACGCCTTCGACGCGGCCTATAAGACCGAAGACCCGGTGTATTTTATTCAGGATAACCACATCGATTCGTGGCGGTACTCTCCATCCAGCAGCGAGCGGATTGTGGAAACCATCTTCGGCGACAGTCTGGAGGATGACTCGATATAGAAATAAAAGCCTGTGCATGCTTTGGACTAAATCCGGAAAAACGAACAGAGAATAAAGAGGCCTCCTGTCGTAGCATAGAACTACGTCAGGAGGTCATTTTCATGGCAAGGGAATATTGTATCTATGCGCAGTGATCGATCTTTGCGGCAAAACGGTTCTGGCCTGCCGGATTGGCAGCGATATGACCACTTCGCTGTCCATCAAAACCATTCGGGATGCTGTAAAAAAAGAGTTGGCCGCCGATGGACTTTCCCTCCGCACAGCAAAAAAACAACGGCCCCTTTGCCAAGGCGGCTTGGCAGATGCCATACAGCCGCTGTATGATAGCGATCCAGCGGCCGCTTCGCCAAGTGTCACTTGGCAATCACAGCGAGACCGCTGCAGCGCAGCGGTACAACATCCGCAACGCCAAAGTGTCATATGGCAAACAAATCGACATTGCGGCACTGAACGAAAAAACAACAATTGGCCAGAATTTTGGGAGGATAAGACGATGCCGCTGCACCACAGCGACACAACACCGCCATAGAACAAGCGGCCGCCTTGACAAACAAAAAGAACCTGTTTTTCCTTTTAAATATATAAAAAAGGCGCATACCTGAAATGGTATGCGCCCCTGTCGGCGGATTGTTTTCCACAAAAGCAAAGTGCGGCAGTGAAAAATCCTATCGATGCGTTTTATCGAGTATCATCTTGTTGACCGCGCTGACCAGCGCTTTAATCGACGCCTTCATGATGTCGGTGTGTATGCCGGCGCCCCAATAGGTTTTTCCATTTTCGTTGTCGGTGAATCCGACATAGGCGGCGGCGCGGGATTTCGATCCGATCTCCAGCGCGTGTTCCTGATAGACCAGGCTGTTGTAGGAGAGGTTCAGTCCCATCTGGATTGCGTTGTTGACCGCGTCGAACTGGCCGTTGCCGTCCCCGGAAAGCTCCATAACCTTATCCTGATATTTCATCTGGATCTTGGCGTGCAGCTCGTTGTTCGGGTCAAAGTGATACTTGATCAGGCTCAGAGGCTGTTCGATGTTGACATAGTTTTTCATGAAGATCTCGTGAATCTCTTCAGGCATCAGTTCCTTATGCTGATGGTCGGACACGCCCTTGACCAGATAACCAAAGTCCTCGCGCATCTTCTTAGGCAGGTCGAGACCGAACTTCCGTTCGAGCAGATAGCCGATGCCGCCCTTGCCGGACTGGCTGTTGATGCGGATGACGTCGCCGTCGTATTCGCGGCCAATATCCTTCGGGTCGATCATCAGGTACGGAACCGTCCAGTGCTCGCATGCCTTCTCGTCACGCCACTTCATACCCTTGGCAATCGCATCCTGATGCGAGCCGGAGAAGGCCGCAAAGACCAGCTGGCCGCCGTACGGCTGGCGCTCGTAGACATGCATGCCGGTGTATTTCTCATACATCTCAACGACCTCGGGCATGTTTTCAAAGTCGAGCTGCGGATCGACGCCCTGTGCATACATGTTCAGCGCCAGCGTCACGATGTCGACGTTGCCGGTGCGTTCGCCGTTGCCGAACAGCGTTCCCTCGATGCGGTCGCCGCCGGCCAGCAGTCCCATCTCGGAATCCGCCACACCGCAGCCGCGGTCGTTGTGCGGATGCAGGGACAGGATCACGTTTTCCCGGTAGTTGAGGTTCTCGCTCATGTATTCGACCTGGCTGGCATAGACATGCGGCATCGAAACCTGTACCGTGACAGGCAGGTTGATGATGACCTTGCTGTTCTCATCCGGCTGCCAGACATCCAATACCTGGTTGCAGATGTCCAGTGCGAATTCCATCTCGGTGCCGGTGAAGCTTTCCGGGGAGTATTCAAACCGGAAATTGCCCGGCGTCACAGCGGCCTGTTCCTTTAACATCTTTGCGCCGGAAACCGCGATGTCGATGATCTCCTCCTTGGATTTGCGGAAAACCTGCTCGCGCTGTGCCACCGAGGTGGAGTTGTACAGGTGGACGATCGCCTGTTTGGCTCCCTTGAGCGCGTCAAAGGTTTTCTTGATGATGTGTTCCCGCGACTGGGTCAGAACCTGGACGGTCACATCGTCGGGGATCAAATCCTGCTCGATCAGGGTGCGCAGGAAGGTGTATTCGGTTTCAGAGGCGGCCGGGAAGCCGACCTCGATTTCCTTAAAGCCGAGCTTGCAGAGATACTGGAAGAAGGCGACCTTCTCCTCAAGGCTCATCGGGACGATCAGAGACTGATTGCCGTCGCGCAGGTCGACGCTGCACCAGATCGGCGCTTTTTCAATATGGTCCTTCTGGGTCCATTTCATGCAGGGGACCGGCGGCATAAAATATCCGCGGGTGTACTTGCTGACGTTTTTCATAAAGAATCAAATCCTTTCCAAACCAAAATAGACGCTAAAAAAGCCTTTCGTCTCTTTAAAGAGACGAAAGGCTCATAGTCCTTACGCGGTACCACTCTCATTCATATCCCAAATGCGGATATGCACTCTCTCGATACGGATTTCCGGGGAAATCTTATATCATCCTGCTGTAACGGTCAGGCTCCGGCCCCACCTACTCTTGTTTTCATTTCAGCGGGCTACTTCAAGGCGAGTTCGGATTTTTGGTTCTGCTGTTTCACACCAGCCAACAGCTCTCTGTAAGAACGGGGAAACCCTACTATTCCTCTGCAACGTATTTGAGATATTGACGCTATTATATACCCTGCGTTTGGATTTGTCAACCCCTTTTTGCGGAGAATTTTCAGTCGTCACAGCTGTCCCTGCAGACCGAGTTCAGTCTGCCGCAGTCGTCGCAGTACTGCTTGCCGTTCGCACGGCCGCAGCCTCCGCGGCATTCCGATTCAATCTTTCCGCAGTATTCGCAGTATTCGTCGTCGTCCCAGTCATCGTCATCATGATCGTTGCCGTCATGGTCGCCGTCATCCCAGCCGTGGCGATGCTGATTGCCGTTTCCATTGCCCGCACCGTTGCCAGTTCCATTTCCGTTGCCGTTGCCAGCACCATTGCCAGCGCCGTTGCTGTTACCAGCACCATTGCCGTTGCCAGCACCATTGCCGTTGCCAGCACCATTACCGTTGCCAGCGCCGTTACCGTTACCAGCTCCAGTACCATTGCCGCCGTGATATTTGCAGCGGTCCCGGCAATCCGCGTTGAGCCGTCCGCAGTCGTCGCAGTACCGCTCGCCGCCGGATTTGTCGCAGATGTTCCTGCAGACCGTTTTAAGCTGGCCGCAGTATTCGCAGTACAGGTCGTCCCCAACGCCATTCTGCTCATTCACATCGTCGATCGTGTCCTCGATCATGTCGTCCAGATCGTCGTCGTATTCGGTCACGATATCGGTAATCGAGATGCCGCGTTCGGTGATCAGAGCCGCCAGCTCCTTGATGGACATGCCGGCCAGCTCTTTGGCGTCCAGCGTGGAATCCTTGGCCATCAGCTTGCGGATGAAGTCCGCCTTGCCGATCGAGATGCTGTACTGCTTTGCAAAGGATGCCAGATCATCCGAACCGGTTTCGGACTGCTGCAGAACCTTCGCCTGTACGCCCTGCTGCCTGAGGACCGCGTCGATGTCCCGCGCAAATTCCTGCTGCAGCCGCGCGGCCTTCTGGGCGTCGTCATTCATGACGGAAACGAGAATCGTGTTCGAAGCGTTGTCCGCGGACAGATAGCCCTGTGTGACCATCGAGCCGATCAGGGCATTGGATGCAACATTCAGCGTCACGCCCTTTAAATCCATATCGCTGAGCACCTGCTTCGCGTCGTCGTTCAGCGCCCGGCATTCCAGAACGCGGTCGTCCTTTCCGGTGGAGATCTCAATGCCCGGATTGACATCCAGACTGATCAGGGAATCGATCTTCGGCTGGGATAAAAACCATACACTGACAAAGCCGATGACAAACAGTGCGGCCAGCGAACAGGCTGCGGTGACAAGGGTTTTTCTTCTTCTAACCGGTTTCTCTTCTCTATATTCCATAATTGACAGCTCCTTTTGCATGTCAGCCGAAAGGACCCGATCCAGAATATCGGGGGTTTCAGCCATGACAGCCCTCCGAAGCGTCCTTTTGATTTCTCTGCTGCGCATCAGATTACCCCTCCTCATTCAGGATTTTTTTCAGTTTCTTCATCGCCCGGCTGTAGCCGGACAGCACCGAACCCAGCGGCATCTCCACCACATCGGCGACCTCGCGGAATTTAAGCCCGCTGACCGCGTGCAGCAGAACAATCTGCCGTTCCTTGTCCCCGAGCGACTGCAGCGTTTTCTGCAGCACCAGCCGGTCAATTAGGCCGGACAGCTCCTCCTTCGCGGGGATGGTTTCACCCAGGTCGTCCAGGTTGGTTTCGGGATGGCTGCCCCGCCGCCGAAGCTCCATATAGGCAAGGTTGCGGGCGATCGTGAAGATCCAGGCCATCGGCTTGTTTTTGGGGATGTAGTGCTGTATCGATTTGCGTACGCTCAGGTAGGTGTCCTGCATCAGGTCCTCTGCCATCGAGCGGTTCCGCACAACCGACAGGAGAAAACAGTAGACGGTGTGCTTCGTCAGCTCATAGAGCTCAGCGAACGCGTCCATATCGCCGCCGGCGACCCTGCGCATCAAGTCGTCGGTCGGCTGTTTTGGTTTGATCCTGTCGGTATCGATGGTGAACAGCATCTTTTTCCTCCCTCTTACACACATAATGCAAAGAAGCGTCGTTTTATTGCATCGGGCATAAAAAAATTTAAAAAAGCCGGACAAGCTGTTTTACTCTCATAAAAAAACCTGTCCGGCGGATATTCGTTTCTCTTGATATTCTTTATATCAGCAGGAACTGCGCAAGACTGACCAGCAGCGTGATGGCCAGCGGCAGAATGAACAGGAACATGACCTTGGAAACACCGAAATACCGTCTGCGCCGGTCCCTTTCCGCCTTTGTGTCCGGACGCCCCCTCAGGATGACGTTGATCAGAATCGGCACCAGCGCGCCGGCGATGCTCATAAAGGTCACAACGATGTAAATTGCGAGAATGATGTCGATATGCAGTGCCATCAGGACGAAATAAAGCAGCGGGCAGAACAGAAACCACAGGACGACCAGCGCGATCATCTTGTTCTGACGTGCCTTCTGCTGTTTGGTTTTCGAATTGCTTTTAGCCATAATAGGTGTTCCCTCCCTGAATAGGATTTATTTGGGTGTCCGGCCATCGGATGATTTGATCCGGTCCCAGTACTGCTTGGCAGCCTGTTCGGTTTTGTTGTCGCCGTATTCATAGTATATCCGATCCTTCAGCGTGTCAGGCAGATACTGCTGCTGGACATAGTGGTTGTCGCCGGTATGGGCATACTGGTAGCCGATGCCGTGTCCCAGATCCTTTGAGCCGGCATAGTGGCAGTCCTTGAGGTGCGCCGGGATGTCGCCGGACTTGCCGGCATGGATGTCCGCGAGCGCGGCCTCGATGCCCATGAGCGCGCTGTTGGATTTCGGCGCGGTCGCCAGCAGGATGACCGCCTGCGCAAGCGGGATGCGCGCCTCCGGGTAGCCGAGCTGCATGGCCGCGTCGACGCAGCTTTTGACGATGGTGATCGCGTTCGGATAGGCAAGCGAGATGTCCTCGCAGGCCGTGACGAGCAGCCTGCGGCAGGGGGAGATCAGATCCCCGGCCTCGACGAGCCTGGCAAGGTAGTGCAGCGCGGCGTGCGGGTCCGATCCCCGGATCGATTTCTGGAAGGCGGACAGCACGTCGTAGTGTTCATCCGCGTCGCGGTCATAGCGCATCTGGCTCTTCTGCGCGACCTGCCGGATCTGGTCGAGCGTGATGTGTTTGCCGTTTTCGCCGGGGGATGCGGCCAGAAAGCAGAGCTCCGCGGTGTTGATCGCCTTTCGGACATCCCCGCCGCCGGCCCGCGCAATCAGCGCACAGCCGCCGTCTTCGAGCGTCACATCGACATGATGCTCCTCGCTCAGTATGGAGAAGGCGCGCTGCACGGCCGGCTCGACCTCCTGCGGGCTGACGGGCTTGAACTCGAACACCGTGCTCCGGCTCAGAATCGCGTTGTAGATGTAGAAATACGGGTTCTCGGTAGTGGAGGCAATCAGCGTGATCTCGCCGTTTTCGATGTATTCCAGCAGCGACTGCTGCTGTTTTTTATTCAGGTACTGGATTTCATCCAGATAGAGCAGCACGCCCTCCCGCGTGCCGAAGGTGCCGAGCTGGCCGACGATGTTCTTGATGTCGGCGGTCGAGGCGTTGGTGCCGTTCAGCTTGTGCAGCTGCTTATGGGTGCGCTCGGCGATGATGCGCGCGACGGTGGTCTTGCCGACGCCGGACGGGCCGTAGAAGATCAGGTTCGGGATTTCGCCGCTCTCGATGATGCTGCGCAGAACCCGGCCCTCGCCTAAAATATGGGATTGTCCGACCACGTCATGAAGCGTCTGCGGGCGGATGCGGTCCGCAAGCGGTTTCATCCGAAATACCTCCCTTCTATTATCATAGCATTGTTAAGTAAACATATGAAAATGCTCTGAAGAACGCTTGTTTCATAAGATTTCAGTCTGTCTGGCGTTCTTCCCCGTCTCGTAGGGAGGAAGGCCGGCTGCCGCGCTGTTTTTCCATGTTAACTTAACAATGCCATCATCCTATACGGCGATTGCCATATCCCAATTGCTGCCGTATCTGAAAAGATGGCGTCGAATCATCTGCGGATATGAAATCTGCCGCGCTGTCACCCGGGGATGCGGACAGCGGCGGCAGAATCTATATCAGAATCAGAGCATTATTCGTACAGCGGATATTTTGCGCAGAGCGCGCCCACGCCCTCGCGGATATAATCGGCCTTGCCCTCAAAGTCGGTTGCCGCCAGATAGATGTACTCGGCAATCTTCTCCATATCCTCTTCTTTGAGTCCGCGGCTGGTGACGGCCGGCGTTCCGATGCGGATGCCGCTGGTCACGAACGGGCTCTGCGGATCGTTCGGGATTGCGTTCTTGTTGACCGTGATGTACACCTCATCCAGCTTCTTTTCCAGCTCCTTGCCGGTGATGTTCATCTTACGCAGGTCGACCAGCATCAGATGGTTGTCGGTTCCGCCCGATACGAGATCGAAGCCCTTCTGAACCAGCGCTTTTGCCAGCGCGTCGGCGTTCTTGACGACCTGCTGCTGATAGGCCTTGAACTCATCGGAGAGCGCTTCGCCGAAGCATACGGCCTTCGCGGCGATGATGTGCATCAGCGGTCCGCCCTGGGTGCCAGGGAAGATGGCCTTGTCGATCTGTTTGGCCAGCTCCTCACGGCACAGAATCATACCGCCGCGCGGTCCGCGCAGGGTCTTATGGGTGGTGGTGGTGACGACATCCGCGTACGGGACTGGGGACGGATGAAGGCCCGCGGCGACCAGGCCCGCGATGTGCGCCATGTCCACCATGAAGTAGGCGCCGCACTTCTTGGCGATCTGTCCGATGCGTTCGAAATCGATGATGCGCGGATAGGCGCTTGCACCTGCGACGATCAGCTTCGGCTTCTCCGCCATGGCCAGCTCTTCGAGCTTATCATAGTCGATGCGGTGTTCGACGTCGTCGACACCGTACGGCACAAAATTGTAATATTTTCCGGACATGTTGACCGGGGAGCCGTGGGTCAGATGTCCGCCGTGCGCCAGGTTCATACCCAGGATGGTTTCACCCGGCTTCACCAGCGCGAAGTAGACCGCAAGGTTGGCCTGCGCGCCGGAATGCGGCTGAACGTTGGCGTGCTCGGCGCCGAACAGCTTCTTGGCTCGGTCGCGCGCGATGTCCTCGACAATGTCGACGTCCTCACAGCCGCCGTAATAGCGCTTGCCCGGATAGCCTTCCGCGTATTTGTTGGTCAGAACCGAGCCCATGGCCGCCATGACCGCCGGGGAAACGATGTTCTCGGAGGCGATCAGTTCGAGGTTCCTGCGCTGTCTGGCCAGTTCCTTCTTCATGGCTGCGCCGACCTCTTCATCGGCTGCCGCTACATAACCAATGGTATCCATCAAATCAGAAAACATAATGCTCAACCACTCACTCTCTAAAAAAATCTGTGACCCGGCGCGGAAACGGATGGGAAAACACACCTATGTAATGAAAAAACCGGCATAAAGCGCCGGAAAAGACCTTCCGAAGCCGGGGAATTCTTAATACAGAATTATACTATACATCTATGAACTTTTCAACCGTTTCCAGCCGGAATTTATCCCAAAGGGCCTGCACAGGGGCGCGCAGTATCACAGAAACCATATATTAATGGAAGATTATCACGGATTTTATACCGATGAAACAAGAAAATTTCTGTGAATTCGGAATTTTTTGTAGACAATCATCACAATTCAGTGTATAATCTATAGCAGGCATTATTTTTGTGGTGTGCCGGCCCGTATCTGTGTGGAGCAATGTCCATGTGCTTTTCCGCGGCAGCATGATGTTGTTCAAAAGTATCGGGTCCGGTGTGCAATGAAACAGCTATCTATGCGTGACTGTTGTTCCATCCAGTAATTTAATTTGTGGGAGGGCCGCTTTTGCCGACGGACAGGCCGCAGGGCCTGCCATTTCGGGACCACCCAATTCTTGTGTGGAATCAGGGGGAAACCGGCGTGTTTCTCCGTTCGCCAGAACGCCACAAATGCACAATATATTATAAGCCTTAAGGAGGACGTTCCAAAATGAATCGCAACATGAAGATTGCATCCGCCGTCATGGCTGGCGCAATGGCATTATCACTGACCGCCTGCAGCTCGAAACCGGCTGTCGTGGCGACCTTCGACGGAAAAGAAGTGACCGCAGGGGTGTACCTGACCTTTCTGACCAATGTCTATGCATCCGGCTCCCAGCAGGTTGAGGACACCACGAAGGATGTCTTTGAACAGCAGATTGAGGGCAAGGACGCCGCAGAATGGATGAAGGAGCAGGCATTGGCCGCGCTGAAAGAATATGCGGCCATCGACAAGCAGTTCGACGAGCTGGGCCTGACCCTCGCAGACGCCGACACCCAGTACATAGACCAGCTGACCGACCAGGACTGGCAGTCTTACGGCGGCTATTATGAAGCCAACAACATTGCCAAGGAATCCTTCCGCCTGGTAGAGGAGAACAACTACAAAGCATCGATGATCTTCAACAAGTATTACGGTGAAGGCGGCCTTGAGGCCGTTCCGGATGAAGACATCATCAAGCATATGAGCGAGAATCTCGCAGAAACCAAGGCGCTGGTCATCCCGCTGACCGATTCCTCCGGCAACGCGCTTTCCGATGAAAAGAAAGCGGAGTACAAAACGCTTGCCGAGACCTACTACAAGCAGGTCACCGAAGAAGGCAAAACCATCGATGAGATCATCACCGAATTCAATAAAGTGGCAAACGAAGGCTCCGAGTCCTCCGCATCCTCCAGCAGCGACGCGTCGCAGGACACCTCGGATTCCATCGCAAACCCGAACGTCATGCTGATCCAGAAGGACAACACGCAGGTTCCGTCCAAGTTCAAGGAAAAGCTGTTCTCCGCGGCTGCTGACGAAGTATTCCTGCAGACCAACGACGACGACAACTACTACTTTGTCGCGAAGAAGCTGGATGTCACCAAGGACACTTCGGTCCTGACCCAGTACCGTTCCACCCTGCTGCAGGAGATGAAGAGCGACGAGTACCGCGCAAAAATCGAAAAGTGGTCCGAAGAGGTTGAACTGAAGGTCGATGAAAAGGCGATTGCAGCCTACCCGCCGACCGATATCAAGGAGCCGGAGGCAGCATCTTCCGCAGCTTCGGGCACCTCCTCCCAGACCGGTTCTACAACAGCATCTGAATAAATTTCAGCCAAAACGGCTGTTATTCGGTTACCTTTTAAAAAGGCAGAGGAAACTCTGCCTTTTTCATTTTTGCAGCTTTAGCGTTGCAAAACTACCGGCTCTGCCGATGAGAATAAAAAGCTCTAGCTTTCAGGATAGAGGAAAGCGAATGACAACGCTCATTTCGTACAAAGTAAGAAGCTGCAGAGATATAACTGCTTGAGCAGCTGCAGTGCGCGTGATGCAAATGACAGTTACTCAGTGCCTCTTTAAGAAGCCAGCCGGTAGGATGCCCTTCCAGGGCTGGTGCATACCACCACTGGTGGTTTTGATTTAATCGGTGTTATCGAACTCGTGCTGTCCCGTTTTTAAACTTTGACTGGCAGCGTATCCTTTCATCCTGAAGACCTGCGGCCAGTGCTTCGGCAGAATGGTGTAGGGGACGAGAACAGTCGCTGTCCCAGAACAACCGCCATTCTGCGTCAGACAGGATCAGACTGTGTGCGGAACAGGGCGAGGATGCCAGATTACCCGCAGTCCGGAAGGATTTGCCGGATGCAGGCAATTTGGAAGATGACACGCCAAATTACTACTAATATTCTGTGAATTCTATTGACAGATAAATTTTGATATGATAAATTTTAAAGTGTGTGTAAACAATGAAAGGGGAGTGTGTCGAAATATGAAAAAGTTGGCTGGTTTTCTGGCGGCAGCGCTGATCTGTGTGGGAATTTTGCCGGCGGAAACCATTCTGGCTGCAACGCCGCAGGTGCCGATCACATCGGTCTCATTTGCGAGCGACCTGTCCCAGGTTGAATTGGGGAAAACCGCAAGGTTTACAGTGGAAGTGCAGCCATCCAATGCAACAGAAGACAAAACTGTCAGCTGGCAGACCGGCAATCCGCTGATTGCATCGGTTGACCAGGATGGCAATGTAACTGGAAAAACGCTCGGAAAGACCTGGCTGTATGTGCTTAACAAAGCGTCCGGCAAGCGTGATTCCCGGATTATAGAGATAGTGCCGGGCAAGGATGTCCCGGTGACATCGGTTCAGTTCACATCCGACGAGACAAGCGTTTTTGTAGGCGCCAGCGCACGGTTTACCGCTGAAGCCCTTCCAAAGGAAGCGACGGCGGACAAGAGTGTAACCTGGAAAACCGGCAACCCGTTTATCGCCAAGGTGGACGATCAGGGCATTGTAACCGGCCTGCAGGTTGGAAAGACCTATCTGTATGCGATGAACGGCGCGTCAGGGAAAAGCGCGTCGCAGATCATTGAGGTACGCGAATCGGTAAAGCCGAACATCCCGATCACAGGCATCCAGCTGACCGGCGGCGCGGACAGCGTCGATGTCGGAAAGTCCGTACAGTTCAAGGCGGAGGCTGTGCCGTTCAACACCACCATGGACAAGACCATCACCTGGAAGACCGGCGACCCGTCCATTGCGAAGGTGGATGCAAACGGTGTTGTGACCGGCGTCAAGGCCGGCAGCACCACCGTCTATGCCATGAACGCCGGATCAGGAAAGAGCGTGGTGCGTGTCATCAAGGTCACACAGCCACAAATTCCGGTGACCGGCGTCGAGTTCACCGGCGGCGCGGACAGCGTTCAGGCAGGTAAAACAATCCAGTATACGGCGCGTGCGCTGCCGGCCAACACGACGATGGACAAAACCATCACCTTTGAGGTGAGCGATACCTCCATCGCGACCGTTGACCAGTCCGGAAAGCTGACCGGCGTCAAAGCGGGAAAAACCACGCTGCGCGCACTCAACAAAGCTTCGGGCAAATCGGTGAGCAGAACGGTCACAGTGCTTCCCAAGACTGTGGCGGTGAGCGGCGTGTCGCTCGACAGCACCAGCAAGACGCTGGTACTCGGCAACTCCAGCACGACCACCTTCCAGCTCAAAGCGACGGTGTCCCCGTCGGATGCGAGCAACAAAACGGTCAGCTACAAATCCAGCAACACCGGCATCGCCACCGTGTCGGACACGGGGCTTGTACGCGCGATATCCACCGGCACCGTGACCATTACGGCCACGACGGCGGACGGCGCAAAGACCGCAACCTGTAAGGTTTCGGTCAATCAGCTCGGCTACCACATCGACGACGGCTATTATATGATCCAGCAGAATTTCAACGGGAAGTTCCTGGGCGTGCAGAATGGCTCAAATGCCAACGGCGCTAAGGTTGTGGCGGCGGCCAAAAACGACAGCAATTCACAGAAGTTCCGCCTGGAGAATATCGGCGGGAACAAGGTGAAGCTGTATCCGCTGAACAGCCAGAACGGTACCGGCCGCGTACTGGATATCAACCGTGGAAACTCCTATAACAACCCGCTGAAAATCGGTCTTCCAATCGATATCTGGGACCAGAACGACCCGGAAGCACAGGAATGGCTGATCTATAAATGGGCGGACGGGACCATCGGGTTCTTTTCACCGAAGGTCACCAACGGCTGCATCGGAACCGATGCGAACGGCTATGCGATTCTGTCGCAGAGCGGCTCGTCGAATACGCAGCAGTTCAACCTCATTAAAACCACTTTCACCGGCGAAACGACGCCGGGCAAGGTGTCGAATGCGCTGAACGTGCCGCTGTATAAGCAGACAGATTCCCGCTGGTCCTCCATCTCGCTCGGCGATTCGAACATTGGAAAAATCGGATGCCTATTGTGCGACGCCGCGATGATCGAAACATACATGACCGGCAAAACGGTCACGCCGGATATTGCGCGCAAAAAGTACAGCTTTACCTCGGACGGCTCGCTGTATTGGGCCAGCGCCAATCTGGTGCGGGATGAGCTTGTCACCTCCAGCGACTATATGAAGAAGACCTTCAACCAGCTTTACAATGAGAAGAAGCCGGTTGTGGTCGGCGCGGAGGGAACCTGGGGCATGCATTGGGTCACGGTATACGGTTATCAGAACGTTCCGATCGACTCCTATGGAAACCCCACCTCGCTGTCTCCGGAGATGTTCTTAATCCGCGACCCGCTCGGCTATTACAGCACGCTGGCGGAATTCTTCAAGCAGTACCCGTATTTCCGCCGGACGGCCTATACCACGCTGTAAACGTCATAATTGGTTTGACCCATACATAGAATAAAGATGTACCCCGGAAGTTTAAAAGCTTTCGGGGCATTTTTTCTTGTATTCGACGGTCTGCCGCTTCTATAGAGGCTATGTGCGTAATTGTATTTTTACGGAATAGTTTTCATCCAAAAATTTTATGAAATCCTCTTATTTCGCCTAAATGGACAACCCCTGTGAAAATCCCGCTTTTTTAGCGTAGAATTCCTGACAAAATCCCTTGACTTTTGCATATCATGTACTATAATTGAAAAGTGACGACTGCGTGAAGATGCCGTGACAACCATCTGAGCGCGTTTTACGGTAATACTGTTTATGAAAGAGGTGCCGCATGTACAAAATTAAGACACTGTTCAGAAGGATAAAAGGTATGAGCTTTGAGCGGATGTTCCGCATCATCGGCCAGATCCATGAGGAATCGAAGCTGCCGAAAGTTTTCATCTTTTTGGATATGGTGTGGTGCGCGCTGTATTACGGTGTCGGATATCTGGATTATCAGGTGTTCGGTTTTGCCTATGTGCGCGGCAAAAAGCGGCATACCTTTATGACCATGAACGCCAATACACTGCTGATCCGGACCATAAACAACAAGGCCTTTGACGACCTGTTTACCGACAAGATTAAATTCAATAAGCAGTTTCATGATTATATCGGCAGGGAGTTCCTGGATCTCCGTGAGGCCAAGTTTGAGCAGTTTGCGGCGTTTGTCGAGCGCAACCCGATCTTTTTCGCCAAAGCTGTCGACGAATTCGGCGGACAGGGAATCGACCGCATCAACCGCCAGCAGTACCCGGACCTGCGGGTGCTATATGACCTGCTTCGGCAGAACCATCAGTATGATGTCGAGGAATGCATCGTCCAGCATGAAAAGATGAACCTGCTGAGCCCGTCGAGCGTCAACACGATGCGGGTGGTCACGGTGGTCAAGGACGGCGTTCCAAACCTGATGTACACCCTCCTGCGGATGGGAGACGGCACAAAAGAGGTCGACAACATCTGTTCCGGCGGCATGTACTGCCCGGTGGACAGCACCGGCAGGATCTGCAAGCCGGCATTCTGCGACAAGACCGGCCAGCTCTATGAAACCCACACCTATACCGGCACGCAGCTGGTGGGCTTTGAGGTTCCGTTCTATGCCGAGGCCATCGATATGGTCAAGGAAGCGGCGCTGCTGGTGCCGGAAATCGGCTATGTCGGCTGGGATGTCGCAATCACCGCAAAGGGCCCGGTACTGGTGGAGGGAAATACCATCCCGTCTTACGATATGTGTCAGAATTATTATCATCTGGACGACCGGAAGGTGGGCTATGCGCCAAAATTCGAAGAGGTTCTTGGCACATCGCACCGGTAATCCCGCGGGTGTTTGCATCCGGGGCCATGAGTCGACACAGAAAGTTTACAAATAAAAGCGGGTTACTACTGGACGAACCCGCTTTTCTATGGTATAATAATTATCGTTGTTCCGGGGTATAGCTCAGTTTGGTATGAGCGCTTGGTTCGGGACCAAGAGGCCGTGAGTTCGAGTCTCACTACTCCGACCAGAAAAAAGCACAGCATAAGTTTTTTAACTTTTATGCTGTGCTTTTTTATTTTGCAATGCTATAATAATACTGAAATTTTTATACCATGTACAGGAAGGAGGAGATGAATTTGAATTGTGAAGACTATATTCTGTATATACGAAAAGAAATGAAGGAAAAGAAAAAATACGACGAATATGTACACGCTCTAAAAGCATACAGGCAGTACTTAGAGAAACGATTGCTGCATGAGCCCAATGATATTGAAGCCGTCTGTCAGTACAGCGCCATATTACAGGAGCTTCGGTATTCGAAGAAAGAATGCGCAGAACCGATGGAAAAGGCGTTGGTGCGGAAATCTGACAGTCTGATCCCATTCGATAAATTGCGACTGCATACCAATCTGGCCGGTATTTATGAATCTGGAGAAAAATGTGTAAAACATCTACAGAAGGCGGTTCAACTGAACCTGCCGGTGCCCCATGCATATGATGCGTTGGGCAGGGTATATATATTAAAAAAGGAATATCAGCTAGCGGTTCCATTGTTTAAAAAAGCGGCGCAGCTGAGCAAGAGGGCAGTTTATCAGTACAACTATGCCGTATCCCTTTACCAAAGCTGTGAAGTTGAACTGGCAAAGAATCTATTGGAATCTCTTCTGCCATCTACCGATCAGGAAATATTATATGCATATGCGGTGTGCTGCCATTTTACAGGAAACGGTGATCAGGCAGCAGCGATTCTGGACGTTTTAGCTGGTACCACTACAGAAAACAGTCGTGTTTCAAAGTATGAGCTTGCAGACTTATATTTTCTGTGTGGGAAGTACCGGGAACACAATGCCATGATAGACGGTGCAAATTTCCCTCCCGCGCGAGAATGCAGTTGGGTATATCCCTATCTCTATGCTTTGAAACAGCAGGATGAGATGCAAAGACTGAAACAGAAATATTGTGAATTCCTACAGGAAATCGAAGAAGACAGAGCGTACATTGAGGATGAGTCTTTGGACGCCGATTTTTCTCAAGAAGATAAGGATAACTACATGGCAAAATATCAACAGGAAGCGCGAGCGCTCCAGGAGTTCTACACAAAATTGTTGAGATTAGATTTTGTTCCGGTTAAAACCATTACGCTGTATTGTAAAGATGAATGTTATATGCTGGACTGTCCAAGGCATCAGTATGTGATAGGGCATATTGACCTTTAAAGTGTACAGCAAAATTGTTGTAAGTAACCACTTTTGCTTGTTCACGCTGCGTGTGCCTGCTTTCTGTCCCCGATTACTGTATAGACAAGGATGAGGATATGAAACCCAAAAGTTTTATTACAATTGGTCTATGGATTCTTCTGCTGGGTGCTTTATGTACCGGATATCTATTCTATACCGGGATACTGCAGTTCAACCATCCCGACCCGGAGAAATACCCGGTCAAAGGAGTGGATGTATCCTCCTATCAGGGAGAGATTGATTGGGAGGTTTTGGCCTCACAGGATATCCGGTTTGCCTTCATCAAGGCGACTGAGGGAAGCGGCTATCAGGATCCATACTTTGTTTCCAACTGGGAGCAGGCGCGCTCAGCAGATGTTGCAGTGGGAGCCTATCATTTTTTCAGCTATGACAGTCCCGGCAGACAGCAGGCCGAAAACTTTATTGCAGCAGTGCCAAAGATGGAGCATGCATTGCCTCCTGTCATCGATGTGGAATTCTATGGGGATTACGAAAGAAACCCACCGTCAAAGAATGCCGTGGTTTCATCACTTCAGGAAATGATAGATGAATTGGAAACATATTATGGCGTCAAACCGATGCTCTATGCCACAAAAAAATCCTATGATCTGTACATAAGCGGTGGATTCCCTGATCACCCGATCTGGATACGGGATGTATTCGGCTTTCCAAAACTGTCGGATAGCCGTGATTGGAGCTTTTGGCAGTATTCCAATCGAATGCGTCTCGAGGGATATGACGGAGCAGAACCCTATATTGATATGAATGTTTGGAATGGTACGCAGGATAGCTTTGAGCGGTTTATGTATGAAAATCGCAGTATAAAGTAAGCGGTTTTATGAGGTATTAGAACATGAAAAAGGCACTGCTTGGCGCAGTGCCTTTTTCATGTTTACGGCCAGAATCAAGCAGGAATGGATTTGTGTTCGGCCTAAACAAACGATGTTTAGGATTGAAAGATGATTTCTGAACGCTTCCTCACCCGCCGGGCTGACGGGGGCAGCAGAAGTATACCGTTGTCTTGATTGGTTCACTGATATGGCATTTTCCGCCGTACTGGATGCAGGAATAGGACACCAGATCATATGCAAAGCCAATATAGTAGGGACAGCTGCAGACGCACCGGCAGGGAATCAGCAGAGGCTTCTTGAATGGCGCCGGATTATCACTGATCACCGCCGACCACCTTCACCTGAAATTCGATGCTGGCGGTGCCCAATGCGGCAATGTTCGCAATCGTATAGGTCAGGGTATTTGTTGTGACGGTCGGAGTTGCCGCAGTGCCGTTTACCTTAAAGGAATCGGCGACATATTCGCCTCCAGTTGGAATGACATCGGTGAATGGAAGACTGGTGAGTTCGTTTAAGCCGAGGTTCGTGACCGTAACAGTATAGGTCAGGATATCGTCGATGCTGGCTGTCAGTTTGTCAACAGCTTTTACAACAGTAGGCGCAAGCAGCAGCACGGTTTCTACGGTATTGCTGTTGATGGGTGCTCCGCCGTATGTGACGCTGGCCTGGTTGCTCAGTTTATTAATAATAGCCATGAAGTTACCTTCTTATCTGTATAGAATTTCAGCATAGATGCCGCTATCATTATATGACCTGAAGGATGAAAGTGTTTACAGTTCGTCCGGTTTGGAGCGGACTGTTTTGACAGCCGCCATGACGATATAAAGGCAAAGACCACGGTGGCCTTTGCCTTTATATCGTATTATTACATAGGACTTATATAGTCGTTTTATCGAACATAGGATTATCCTCTTAACCGTGATAAAATTACAGTGGCGGTGTTCCTTATGAATCATATATAACAAGAGAAATACTATAGGGACTGTTGCCATTATGTCACGCCGCATGAAAAGTATATAAAAGCGGCAGCCGGGCACTGTCCCTTTCCAAGGTTGGAATTTCGCTGCGTAAGAGCAGGATATGCGTAAACTTTCGGGGGCTTGATCCGGAGGACAATTCTTAACTTATAAAAACGTGAAAAGCCTGTGCGTTCGTGCACAGGCTTCAGTCTATCAAAAGCGTTAAGTAATAATGGTATACTATTGTTTATCCAACCTTTTTCAACCGGCTGTTGTTAAAGGACCGCAGCGCAGCGGTCTTGCTTTGTTTGTCAAGTGGTTCTTGGCAAACACAAGAAAAACACTGCGAAACAGCGATGCACACATATTAAACTGAAAATTATAAAGATAAAGACGAACAGCCGTGCATTTCGGCAGGCAGGAGGGCATCCCCTGAAACGGTATGTCCCCTGCCTGCCGAACCATGAAAAAGAGTTGCATGATATCCTCCCTTTTGGAAGGGTGCGCTCTCACCTGTACACAGCAAAGAATGGGGCCGCGGCGATAACCGCCGCGGCCCCATTCTCTTTGTATGTCAGGAGAGATGTTATCCTTTCAGAATTGCGAGCTTCATCAGGACCAGGTCGAAGATGTTGGTCTCGCCGTCGCTGTTGAAGTCCGCCATATCTTTATAGATGTCGTCCGGGCTGGCCCGCAGAATCATGGCCTTGGCAAGCACCAGATCAATGACGCTGATGAAGCCGTCGCCGTTCGCATCGCCCTTCACGCCGATCCTATAGCTGTATTCGGCAATCTCGCCGTTCATAAAGCGGACGATGCTGCCGGTTCCAAGATAATCGCCGCCGGTGAGCAGTTCGCCATCCTTGTTCTGGATCATAACCACGTCGCCATTGGAAAGCTCCAGCGACGCGAGGTATGTATCGACTGTGGTTTGGGGAGCGACGACAGCCACGCCGTCCACAACGTCGGAGACCTTCAGGTCAAATGACAGCGCATCGAAGTTCCAGCTTCCAACCTTGAAGATGATCCTGAATGCCTGCGGTCCGGCGGAAAGCGCCACATTCTTGATCGTGACATCTTTAAAATCGTACCAGCCGCCGGTGTACGGGATGCTGGTCATGTACTGGGAACCGTCGGCTGTCTGCAGCACCACGGCGTCGATCTTGCCGGCGGTGTTGCCGCAGGCCGCTTTCAGGTTGATGTCATAGACACCTGCGCGCTCGACATCCAGCTTGTAGTCCAGACGGGTCGCCTCGCTGGTATAGGCCAGATAATAGCCGCTGGCCGTATCGGCGGTGGCAAGAATCGCGTTCTGCAGCACGTTGCAGTCCTCGGCCTCGATGACCGTTGTGCCGGAACCGACCGGATGCTCGAAGTCCACGCTGACTGCTTTCTGGAACGTGAAGTAGTTGATGTTGGTTCCGGTGCCGTAGGAGTAAAGCTGCAGCACCTGTCTGCCCGCTTTGAGCGGCACGCTCTTGACGCGGATATCCTGATAGACCTGATAGTCGTTTGTCGCCGGCGGATAGACCGACGTCCTGTAGCCGTCCTCGGTGGTCAGCGTGAAGCCGGTCGAGGAGCCGTTCTTGGACGCATAGCGGATGATGATGTCATAGTCGCCCGCTTCCTTCACATCGAGCTTGTACTCGACAAAGTCGTTGACATGGAAGCCGCCGATGTTGAGGGTTCCGCCTTCATCCTTGCACGCCTCGGTGTTGATGCCGTACATTCTGGAGAATTCCTCCGCCTCCATTTTGACAGGCTCAGAAAGATTAATTTCATGATAGCCTTCGCTGTCCCGTTCAACCGGTGTGAAGGACATGTAGTTGAGGTTGAAGCCGGAGTTGAGGCCGTTGAGCCGAAATACCTGCTTGCCGGCCTTCAACGGGATGTTCGTGATCTCGAAATCCTTCCAGACCTGATAGCCGCCGGTGGTCGCCAGATTGGTGGTGAACCGGTAGTTCGCCGCCGTTTCAACGCTGAGAGCCGGGTTCTTGTTGCCGTTGGCCGCATAGCGCAGCTTCAGGTTATACATGCCGTCCGCCGGGACGTCGATTTTATACTCGACCCAGTCGTTCGCATTGAAGCTGCTCAGGTTAAGCCCGCCGCCCGCGTCCGAGCAGGCTTCGGTTCCAAGGCCGAACATGTCGTCGTAGTTCTCCGCTTCGAACTGTACCGGATCGGTTTCGCTGAGCTGGACATAGTTGCCCGCGTTGACCGAACCAACCGTGAAGTAATTCAGGTTCCAGCCGCTGGTATTCGCATAGATGCGCACACGGTGCACGCCCTCGCTGAGCTGGACGCCGTTCACCGGCACATTGATGTACTTCTGGTAATCGGTGGTATTCGGCACATCCATATTCGCAATCTCCTGATCATCGATGATCAGCTTGATGGCCGAGGCCTTGCCGGCACTGCTGGATACGCGGAATTTGAAGTTGTAGCTGCCCGCTTCGCTGACATTGATTTCATAGTCCATCCAATCGCCCGCGTCGATGTAGCAGACATTCATGCCGCCGCCGACGTCGCTGCACTTCTGCAGCTGGATGCCGGACATCGCAAGATAGTCCTCGCCCTCGATCTTGACGACCTTGTTGGAGCTGTCGAGATACTTGTTGGAATAGCCGAACATCCAGTCCAGCACGTCGGTATCGTCATAGGCGATCTCCCACGCGTGATGCGCATTGCCCGAAACGAGCCCCGGATGGTCGGATTCATATTCGGTGTAGGTGACGTTCTGGCTGCCGAGTTCCAGCAGGGTGCTGTAGGCCTCCCGGCTGTTTTCGACCGGGACCGACGGGTCGCCGTTTACATGGAAGATGCTGATTGGCAGACTGACCGCGTTTTTCAGGTTGTCACGGATTGTGTCGTCGAGCCGTCCGCACAGCGGCATGGCCGCAGCGAACCTCTCGGGATACTTGGTGATCATGTTCCAGGTGCCCTGTCCGCCCATCGACAGGCCGGTGATGTAGACCGCGTCCGCATCGATGTTATAGCCCGCAATGAGCTCGTCGATCAGCTTCAGGAGCGCCTGTTCGACCTCCGGGGAATTCCAGCGCAGATCGCCCGGCACCTGCGGCGCGACGACATACGCCTTGTTCTTCTCCTGCTGGGATGGCTGTGCGAACGCCACCGCCAGCTTGTTCGCGGCAATCTGCGTGACGTTGTTGTCCCCGCGTTCACCCGAGCCGTGCAGCGCGATGACCAGCGGATATTTTTTGCGGCTCATCATATTCTTCGGCCGGTAGAAACGGTAATTCATCGTGAAATCGCCGTTCTGGATGGATTTCGCCGAGAAATCATCCGCGACGAGGTTCTTCGTTACAAATCCGCCGCTCAAATCCGGCAGGCCCATGTTCTTGCCGGTGATCGAGAGCAGGCCGCCGCTCTGTTTGACGTCATAGCTGTAGCTGGACACCTGCGTGCGGCTGCCGTCATAGTAGCAGGTCGCGGCGTTCTTATCCGCCTCATCCAGCTCGATGATGACATACCGTCCCGCCTTCGGCGTGTCGGAAAGTCCCGCTTCGCTGTTGGTGTACACCCTTTTGACGGTGCGCGGCGCGGTTTCGCCGTTGACCGCCGCATTTACCTGATAGGTCGAACTGCCGATGGTCTGATGGAACACCTGCTCCGGGTAACGGATGGCAAGCGCCGTGACCTTCTGGCCGCCGGCGGTCACCTCGGTGATGATGGTGGCGGACTGGCTGGAGGTCAGCCTGTCAAGCTCCTTTTCAGGCTGCATTTTGTTCTCCACCTGCTGGACCACGATCTCTTCAGGAACCGTGAAATCCGCTTTGCCCCTGAGATCCGCGGAGGACGCCGCCACATAGGCGCGGTAGCTGCCCGGCTCAACAATCCACTGCGCGGCCGATTCATCGTAGCTCTTGAAGTCCTCGGCGGTCAGGGTCATCGAGACCTCTTCGGATTCGCCCGGCCGCAGCAGGCTTGTCTTCGCAAAGCTCCTGAGCTGGATGGCCGGCTTCTCCAGCTTGACCTGCGGTTCGCTCAGGTAGAGCTGGACCGCTTCGCGTCCCGGCACGTCGCCGGTGTTGGTGACCTTTGCCGTGATGGTGACCGAACCGTCAAAGACGTTCCTGTCCGCTTTGACGTCGCTGTATGCAAAGGTGGTATAGGAGAGTCCGTATCCGAACGGATAGGCCACTTCCTTGTCAAAGGTGGAGAAGTAGCGGTATCCGACATAGATGTCCTCGTTGTAGTAAGCTTCGAGGTTGAGGCCTGGGAAATCGTCCGCGGACGGGTAGTCCTCATAGCTCTTCGCAATGGTCTGCGCGAGCTTGCCGGACGGGTTGACCTTGCCGGAGAGCACGTCGACAATCGCGTCGCCGACCTCCTGTCCCGGCTGCCACGCGAGCAGGATCGCGTCGACGTCGTCCTGCCAGCTCTGCATCTCGATGACGCCCGCGACGTTCAGCACCACCGTGACGGTCTTGCCTGCGTCGTGGTACGCCCTGGAGACGTTCTTGATGACATTTTTCTCATCCGAGGTCAGATAGTAGTCTCCCTCGTCGACCTGACGGTCGCCGCCCTCGCCGGAATTCCTGCCGATCGCGATGACCGCGTTCCCGGTCTTCGGGTCTGCGGCCTGCTTCGCCGCGTCCTCATAGCTGACCGTGAATTCGCCGCTGTTCGAGTCGTACATCTTGACGACGTCCTGGTTCAGCGCGATGCCCGCGTTGGCAAAGCCCTCGCGCAGGCTGACGATGCGCCGGACGTTGACGTTTCCGCTTCCGGTGCCGCCCTTGACCGGACTGGTCTGGTTGCGTCCGTAGAGCGCGACGTTCTTGCCTTCTTCCATCTTCAGCGGCAGCGCGGATGCGTCATTCTTCAGAAGCACCATGCCCTGCGAAGCCGCCTCGCGCGAAATCTGCGCGTTCGTCTCGCTGTCCGGACGGCGGCTGAAGGTGAAACCGCCCGGCTTATAGCCGTTGTTTTTATAGTCCTGGAAGGTCGGGGTCTTCTCCACCATTGCCAGAATATTGGCCACGCTGCGGTCGATCTCCTCCATGGAAAGCTCGCCCGCGTTGTAGGCCGTGACAATGCTCTTGTAGTCGCCCTTCGGCATCACGATGTCGTTCTGGGCATGGATGGCGTCGACCATGGTGCCCTTCTGGTTCCAGTCGGTCATGACAAGACCGTCGTAGCCCCATTCTCCGCGCAGCACATCGGTCAGAAGCTCCGGCTCGTTCGCGGTGTAGGTGCCGTTGATCTTGTTGTAGGAGGACATGACCGCCCAGGGCTTGCCCTCTTTTGCCGCGATCTCAAAGCCGCGCAGATAGATTTCGCGCAGCGCGCGTTCGCTCAGGATCGAGTCGACATCCTTGCGGTCGGTTTCCTGGCTGTTGACCGCAAAGTGCTTAATGGTCGTGCCGACGCCGTTCTCCTGAATGCCTGCGGTCATGGCCGCGGCCATCTTGCCGGAAACCAGCGGGTCTTCGGAGTAATATTCAAAGTTTCGTCCGTTCAGCGGGTTGCGCTGGATGTTCAGCGCCGGCGCCAGAAGCAGGTCGGTGCCGAAGTCCCGGACCTCGGAGCCGAAGGCGCGTCCGACGTCGCTGACCAGCTGCGTGTCCCAGGAGGACGCCAGCAGCGTCGCAATCGGCCAGGCCGTCGCATAGGTTTTGTTTCCATCCGGGTCGGTCGTATTCGAGATACGCACGCCTGCCGGTCCGTCCGGCAGCAGCACCGACGGGATGCCGTACTTCGAAATGCCCTGCGTATAACCCGCCGTGGTGTCCACGGTGTGGGTCAGCGCGCCCGATTCCCCATCCTCATCCGGGATGTCCTCGGCTTCGCGGTAGGTGCCGCTCAGCAGCGACGCCTTCTCTTCCACCGTCATAACCTTCAAAATGTCTTCGATAGAGTCCCTGCCGAGCTTCGGGATGTATCCGGCGTCCGATTGGAGCGCGCCGGCGGCCGGAGCAAAGGCCGAAGCCGCCATCGACAGGGTCAGCAGGACTGCCAACAGTTTCTTTTTCATACTGCACTACCTTTCTCTTTTCAATGCCTTTCATCATTCACGCCCGCGCCGTCCCGCATATCGTTTCGCTTCCACATACTGTAATCTCATACAGGAAAACGGTTCCCACATCCGGCGGCGGACTGCACTTTGCATTTTATTCATAGACTTCAGGCTAATTTTCCACAAAATGTTTCACGGCCGTGAATATTCAATTTTATTATACGACCGGCCGCTGTATATGTCAATCCATATACATAATAGATTCATACAAACGATAAATTCATCACTTTGACTAAAAAATATTCTTCAATTTGTTCCATTTCACCAGCCTTTTTGAGGCGTATCGTTCCATCTTCACCAATATACAGCAGTCCGGCCCCAATTGCATCTGATCTCTCGCCTGCGGCGGGAATGCTTCCCGATGCGCCGGCCGTGCCGCGTTTCTGTTTCCTGCTGAAGGCGGGTTCCCTATCGCCGCAGCGTGCCCGGGTTGTATGGGCCTATAAGGCCTTTGCCGCATGCTGTCCGGGTGTAGAATCCTCCTTGCCAAGGCAGATTGGCAGAAAGGCTGTCAAGCTCAGCGCACAGCATCCGATTACGGTTTATCTGACATATTGAAGAGGGCCGCGGCAGAAACCTGCCGCGGCCCTCTTTGGAAAAGAATATAGAAAGAGAATGGTGCTATCAGTCTTTCAGGATCGCAAGCTTCCACAGAACCAGATCGAAAATATTGATCCGTCCGTCGCCGTTTGCGTCGCAGCTCGTGCAGGTCTTACCGTCCAGCTGTATCCGGCCCAGGATATGCTGCTTGAGCAGAATAAGGTCGGTGACGCCCAATTTTCCGTCGCCGTCTGCGTCGCCCACCACCGGCGTATTCTGGATCGTCGCGGCCGTAAACGTGATGTTGCTGGAGCTGCGTTCCTTTTCGGTCAGCGTGTATTTCACCGTCAGCCTGGATTTTTTCTCGCTGTCCAGCCGGATGGTGACTTTTTTGTAATAGGACCCGCCCATATCCTCGAAGCGGTAAACATCGACCGGTTCCTTCTCGGTCTCATCATAGATTTCAAGTGTGCCGGCCGAACGCCAGCCGCCGACGTACAGCACCGCGTCCCGGGACCGCGCGTCGGAGCGGATCTCCAGTTCAAAGGAATCTCCCTGGTTGCGGGTATACAGGCCGGTCTGGGTATCCCGGGCCGTCTCCACCGCGTCGCCGTCACGCCAGGAAAACTTCGTCCTGTAGTCCTTCAGCGGGCGGATGTCGGTCAGGTTTTTATAGAAGGTCAGCAGATGCTCCTCGACGCCCGCCTTCTGCACGAATCCGCCGACACCGCCGTAGCCGGCATGCAGCCAGTCAAGCCGGCCCTCATCCGTCAGGTTCAGCGCCGCAGGAACCTCCGATACGGTGACCGTACGGCTGACCGGGCTTTCATAGAACTCGCCGTCATCGATGTATCCTTTGTCCTTCAGCGGCACCTTCTGATCGTAGTCTCCATCCGGGATCTGCGCATCGGCCGGGTTGTCGAAGGTCAGGCGCAGCTCCTTTGCTTCGGATACATCGCCGCTGAAGGTGATCATATAGACCGCCGCGTCCCGCGCACCGCCGGCATTTTCGAACGGCATGGCGTCTGCGTCCGCTTCGATCTTCTGGAACGCAAGCTCTTCGCCGCCGCAGGTGACCGCCCGCAGCTCACCCCAATTCTCCGGCTGGTGCACCCGGATGGTCCAGTCTCGCCGGCTGAACGCCCGCTCGCCGCTGAAGCTTCCATCCGCCGCGCCGATTGAAACCACCGACTGCCTGTTCTCGGCGTCAAAGCTTGTGGAAAGCGTGGTGGTGCGGTATGCCCCGTTTTCATAGGCCGTGCTCTCGGTGTCGTCCTCATACAGGGTGGATGTCCCCTGCTGCCGGGTGGATGGGTAGACATCCAGCGTCAGATGGCTCCAGTCCTTCTCTTTGGTGGTCAGCATCTCATCGGCCAGCGGCAGAATCGCGCCCTTTCTCACAAAGACCGGCAGCTCGTCGGTATCGCAGGAGACCTCGATGGTCTGCGGGCCGTAAACCGTTTCGCCGGTGAAGGTGTTGATCCATTCGCCTTCCGGAATCCAGACCTCGCGGGTCATGACGGTCCGGATGACCGATGGGACATAGTTGAGCTGGCAGGTCGCGGTGTTCTTGTCCTCCAGGTACTCCACCCGGATTTTATAGGTTTTGCCGGCTTCCAGCACCTTGTCGGACGGCACGACATGCCCGGACTGCGGTTTCCAGTCGTCCATGATCTTTTCATCGTCGATGTAGACCCGTATGCCGTCGTCCACAAAGCCCTGCAACTTGATGTCGTAATCGCCGACGGTCAGAAAGCCGGTGAAGGCCGCGCTGAATGCGTCTGCGTTGACCGCCGGGTCCGGGCTTCCCTTCTGCCAGGCAAAGTGGATGTTGTCCTCGGTCCGGGTCAGGACCGGTTCGCCGGAAAGCTCCTTGTTGTTGTAGTACTCGGCCCGGATGCCCTGCTCGCCGTCCGGCGTCGTGAACATCTCTTTGGAGACGGGCAGCCCCATTTCGCCGGTATCCTCGGTGATCGGCGCCACGAGGATGTCGTTTCCGAGCGTATACTGGTCCTCGCGGGCTGCGCTTTCATACTGCGGATAGTTGAAGTCCAGCCTTCTGACCAGCGGCAGCCCGGTCTGATAGTTCTCATGGGACAGGCTGTAGAAGACCGGCAGCAGGCGGTAGCGCAGATTGGCGTAGTCGCGGCAGATGTCGAGCGTCTCCTGGTCCTTGAGCCACGGCATATGGCCGTCGTTCTTGCCGTGCACACGGTAGATCGGGGAAAGCGCGCCAAACTGGATCCAGCGGATGTACTCGGCCTTGGACTGGTTGTCCATCACGCCGTAATAGGCGCCCAGGTCGGTGCTGACATACGGCAGCGCATAGTTCGCGCCCTGATGCACCGCGTTGCCGACCTCTCGCTTCATCGATTCCATGCCGGGCTGGGTGTCACCGGTCCACTGGATACTGTAACGGTGCGCCGCGATGTTGCCGTCATGCTGGAAGATGCCGTCGTTGATGTCGTCGACGTTCGACATCATGAGCAGACGGCGGTCCGGATAGACCGACCTGACCGCATTGGCATAGACCGCCATTCCCATGACCTCATTGCTGTAGCCCTGCGGCGCCTGCACCGTAACCGACCAGTTGCGGTCGTACCACCAGGTGTCCAGTCCCATGTTCAGCAGCCTGGTCAGGTTGTCAAAGCGGTACCGCACCTCCTGCGGCGCCAGCACGTTGTTGTTTGCGCCGCCTTCGTCTTTGGTCGGCTCCGGATGGTCGTTGAACATCACGCTGACATTCTTTTCATGCGCGCGGCTTAAAAAGCGCTGCATATCCGGAAACAGCGTTTCATTGATATCGTAGCCCGCGCCCGCCGTCGCGCCGCCCGCGCGCCAGTCGGTGTCGACAACCAGGTTGTCGAGCGGGAAATTGCGGCTGTGGTAGTCATCGATCTGCTTCAGCGCCGTCTCCTCGCTGTAGGCATACCAGCGGCTGTCCCAGACTCCGAACGCCGAGAGCGGAATCATCTCGGTGCGGCCGGTCAGCTCGATGAATTCCCGGCGCAGCAGCGTGTTGTCGCCGTCCGGCAGAAAGACATACATGTCCGGCGCGTCGTTTGAGGTGTCCCATCCGTTGGTTTCGGCATGCGCGCTCTGATCCTCCGGCATCGGGGAGAAGCCCCATTCGGCCGGGACCATGCGCGGCGTGTCCGCGATCTCCCAGGTGCGCACATACTCGTTCAAATCCGGAAGCTTTACGCTGTTGCCCGGCAGTCTCGTATATTTCCAAATTCCCTTTCCGTCATGGGTCGTGACCTTGACCCCCTTGAGGGTGTCGGCATCCTTTGGAATCAGAATCCGGTACCGGCTGGTGGTCAGCACAACCTGGCTGTCGGTCTCGCTCTGCTCGACCGCATCGCCCGGCCAGTCTGTCCGGTTCACAACGTGAAAGGTGCTGCGGTCCTCAAATCCAGCACTGCCCTTGACCTCCAGACGGATCAGTGTGGGGCTGAGCACCTGTACGCGCAGATTTCCGACAACCGCCGAAACCGGTCCGGTCATCTGCTGAACGGCAGAGGCAGGCGCAGGCGTCTGCGCCTGTGTGATGGCGGGCATAGCCAGCGTGGACAGCATAGACGCCGCCAGGATGATGCTGACAATTTTTTTCTGTTCATTGTCCTCTCTCCTTTCGATCTGCAAAATGAAATGATGCCGTATTCTGTCGGCTCTCTCTGTTGCCGGGTTGCAGGCGGTGGTGTCTGGCAGCAGGAAACGTTTTCTCTTTCCCAACGAAAAATTGTCTCCGGTGTGTGCGGAAACACACGGCAGACGGGTCGAACGATATGGTATCGTTTTCTTCTGTTGTAATTACCCACCGCTTCCCTATGCAAAATGACAACTATATTTTATCGAATTAAATCATATATTTCAACACTTTTCGAATTATTGTTTTTATTAAATCAATTTTTGTGCAATATTAAAACTATAGTAAACTTAATGCATTGTTTATACATAGTATATCAAACAATTTCAGACATATGCTTTGTACAAGAAACGGAGCAAACCGGATGGGAGACGTTCGCTCCCATCCGGTTTTTCAGCTGAAAGGCGTTCTATGCTGTAGACGCGGGAAACCGGATCAACATCCGGATACTCCCGCCCAAAGGGCAGTGATTACCATTCTCCGTTCAGAATCATCAGCTTGATCTGCAGCAGGTCGAAAATGTTGACCCGTCCGTCTCCATTGATGTCGGCCGCCCTTCTCTGCCGGTCGGTCAGCTGCGTACTGCCCAGGATGTAGGTCTTAATCTGAATCAGGTCGCGGATATTCACGACATTGTCTCCGCTCACATCGCCCGGTTTCAGCTCGGTGCTCTTCACGGTGCTCAGCGCCGCACCGGTGAAGGTGATGTTTCCGCCCGCCGTCGTCGAATACCGGACGCGCAGCGGCGTGCCGTCTTCGGATTCATAGCGGACTGTCACTTTACGGTAGAAGGATTCGTCGGGATTGCTGAACGTATCGGTGTAGACAGGCTCCTCGGCGCCGCCCTCGAAGATTTCAAGCACGCCGGTGCTCTTCCAGCCGCCGATGAAGAAGGTCAGCTCCCGTTCCTCGGCCGAAGCCTGGGCGGTCAGCTCAAAGTAGCGTTCGCCGCTGCCCTGCAGGTAGATGCCGCCGCGGTTTCCGCTGACCGCCGCGGTCGGCGTTCCGTCGCTGAAGTTGAAGGCGGTCTTGTAGTCGCCCAGACGCAGGATCTGCGGGGCGGACATCGTAAGGTCGAGCTGCGGGGTTTCGACGCCAGCCTTGCGGTTAAAGCTCTGTGCATTGGCGGCGCCGACATGCAGCCAGTCGATCGTGCCGTTGTCGGTCAGATTGTAGCTGCCCGGCATTGTGTCGGTCACCTCGATCTTCTCGGGTTCCGGCGGATCCGGAATGAACGCGTATTCGCCGAGCGTCGCCGCGCAGAAGGTGACGTTGCCGGTCCCGCCGGTCTGACGCCATTTGATCTTCAGCGTGCTGGTATCCTCCGACTGCATATCGATGGTGACCTTGCGGTAATAGGAGGCGTCCATATTCTCGAACTGGTACACATCGGTGATGAAGTCTTCCTTCTCATCATAGATTTCCAGCTGTCCGGAGGACTGCCAGCCGCCGAAATACAGCGTCAGCGTCCGTTTGTCCGGGCCGGATTTCGCCGTAATATCAAAGCTTCCGCTCCAGACATACGAGCCGGACGCGGTCGGGTCCATCGCGGCGTTGGCCGTGCCGTCGCTCCAGGCGAATTTCGTCGCAAAGTCATTGAGTCTCGACGGGCTGCCGTTGACCTGTAAGGAGATCATCGGCTCCACGCCCGCCTTGCGGTCCTCTAAACCAGCGGTCACGCTGCCGGAATGCAGCCAGTCGATCGTGCCGGCCTCGGTCAGGTCGGCGTTCGCCGGCATCTCTTCGGTGATGGCGATGGTGCGCTTGATCGCCGGTTCGACCGGCTCCTCGACCTGTTCGATCTTCTCGTCGTATTCGAGATCCGGAATAGCCGGGTCAGCCGGATCGGCAAAGCCCAGCTTCAGCACCTGCTCGGTGTCGACCGCGCCGGACAGCTTGATCTCATAGACGATGCCGTCCGGGGAGCCGCCCTCACCCGCAAACGGCATCGCGTTCGCATCCTGTTCGATGGCCGTAAAGCTGAGCGATGTACCGTCCGCAAGCTTCACGCTCTGCAAGGCGCCCCAGTTTTCAGGCTGGTGCACGCGGATGGTCCAGTCGCGGCTGTCAAAGCAGCGTTCGCCGTCGAAGGAGCCGTTCGCCGCGCCGATCTTGATCACGGTGCTGGCGTTCTCTGCGTCAAAATAGGTTTCAAGCTCGGTGGTCCGGTATTTACCCTCTGTATAATCGTTGGATTCGGTGTCGTCCTCATACAGCTCGGTTCTGTCCGCGCTGCGGGTGGAAGGATAGACGTCGAGCGTCAGATGGCTCCAGTCCTTCTCCTTGGTGTTCAGCATCTCGTCGGCCAGCGGCAGGATGGCGCCCTTCTTGACAAACAGCGGCATCTCGTCGGTGTCGGCCGAAACCTCGATGGTCCTCGGTCCATATTCGGTCTTGCCGGTGAAGGTGTTGATCCACTCGCCTTCCGGAATCCAGACCTCGCGGGTCACAACCGTTTCAGCGCCTTCGCTGGTCAGCGGGTTGTATCTGAGCTGGCAGACCGCGCTGGAGGTATCCTCGAAGTATTCCAGACGGATGTCATAGGTCTCGCCGGCCTTCAGAACCTTCCAGCCATCGGTGACAACCGCAGACTGCGGCTTCCAGTTTTCGATATCCAGCTCGCCGTCGATATAGACGCGCACGCCGTCGTCGACGTAGGTCGCGAGCTTGACGTCGGAATCCGGCCCAATCGTGATCTTTCCGGTGAAGACCGCGCCGTATTTGTCGTTGCCAAGCTTGCCGGCATCCGGGGAACCGCCGCCCCAGTCAAAGTTGATGTTCTTTTCGGTGCGGGTGAGCGTCGGGGACAGTGCGCCGAAGTCGACGTTCTGGTCGATGCCCTTGTAATAATCCGCCTTGACGCCCTGCTGTCCGTCCGGCGTGGTGAACCATTCGGCCGGCACGGCGTTGCCGCCGGTCGGGTCCTCCCAGACCGGGGCCACGAGGATGTCGTCGCCCAGCAGGTACTGGTCATCGCGGGACGCGTTCTCATAATCCGGCTGCGAGAAGTCGAGCCTTCTGGTCAGTGGAAGTCCGGTTTCATAGTTCTCGTGCGAAAGCTGGTAGAAAACCGGCAGCAGGCGATAGCGCAGATTCGCGTAATCGCGGCTGATATCGAGCGCCTCCTCGCCCCTGGTCCACGGCATACGGCCGGTGGAGCCGTCCGCACAGTGCATCCTGTAGATCGGGGAGAGGGTGCAGAACTGTGTCCAGCGGACATACAGCGCGGGTGAAATCTGATTGGTTGAGCCGCCGAAGCCGCCGAGGTCGGTCGAGACGTAAGGCAGCAGGCTGTTGGCGCCGGCCTTCACGGCGTTTTCTATCTCTGTATGCAGCGATTCCGCGCCGGCCGGGGTGTCGCCGGTCCAGTGGATGCCGTAGCGGTGCGCCGCAATGTTTGACGGATATGCATAGGAGCCGTTGTTGATGCCGTCGACGTTGGACATCATGTACGGCCTGCGGTCCGGATAGGCGTCGGTGACCGCCTTGTTGAAGACCGCCATGCCCATGACCTCTTTGCAGATGCCGGACGGCGGGACCAAAGCGACGCTCCAGTTGCGGTCATACCACCAGGTGTCCAATCCCATGTCCATCAGGTTCGTCAGATTGCTGTAGCGGTACTCCACCTCTTCCGGGACCAGGACCATGTTGTTTTTGCCCTCTTCATCCTTGGTCGGTTCCGGATGGTCGTTGAACATGACCTGAACGTTGCGGTCATGCGCCGCGCTCAAAAACCGCGGCATATCCGGGAATTTATCCGCTGCAATGGCATAGCCGGCGCCGACCGTTGCGCCGCCCGCGCGCCAGTCGGTGTCCACCACCAGATTGTCCAGCGGGAAGTTGTAGACATCCAGATAATCGTCGATCTGCTTCAGCGCGGTCTGCTCGGTGTAGGCATACCAGCGGCTGTCCCAGGTGCCGAACGCCGAAAGCGGAAGCATGCCGCTCTGTCCGGTCAGGCTGATGAACTCCTCGCGCAGCAGGTCGTTGTCGCCTTCCGGAAGGAAGACATACAGGTCCGGCGCGTCGTTCTCAAGATCCCAGCCGTTGGTGTCCGTTCTGTATTCGTTGTCCGCGGGCTGCGGCGAAAAGTCCCACTCGGCCGGAACCATGCGCGGCGCGTCCGCAATCGCCCAGGCGTCCACATGCTCGCTGCGGTCCGGCAGCGCGATCTGATTCGACGGCAGCGAGGTGTAGCGCCAAATGCGTTTTCCATCAAAATTTTTAATGATGATCCTGCTCAGGTCCGATGCGTTTTTCGGAAGGATGATCTGATACTTGCTGGTTGTCAAAACCACGCTGCCGCCCTCTTCGGTGCGGGTCAGCGTGTCGCCCGGCCAGTCGGCTCGGTTGATGATGTGGAAGGTTTCGCGGTCCTCGAATCCGGCCGGGCCTTTCTGCTCGAGTCTCACGAGGCTTGGCGACAGGACCTGTACCCGGACATCTCCGACAATCTCCGAAACGGGTCCGCTCTGCGCCGTGTCCATCGCCTGCGCGCTGTCCGCCGCATCAAAGCTTGCCAGCGAGGTCAGCGGCGCACAGGTTGACACCGTCACAGCGGCACACAGTAGGATGCTCCATAATTTTTTGTGTTTCATCTTCAGTCTCCTTTTCTCTTATTTTTGGATGGTTGTTGATCTGCAAGGTTCGTGATGGTTTGGTTGAACGTCTTATTGGCTTGGTCAGGGTTGACTCTTATACTGAAAAAGGCCTCCTCTCCTCATCCAAAGGGGATCCCGCGCCGAATTCGCAGCCGGTTTCCGGCCCGGCCTGTTTGGTAACGTTTCCGACAGATGAGATACCTCACTCTTACCACTTCTATCCAAATTATAAGCCTTCAAATTCATGAAGTCAATATAATTTTTTAACATTTTACACATTCGGGACATTTTCAGAACAATTCATAAGGAAACGCCAGAATCTTTGTGCAGGTAGATCAAAGGTTTACCACTTTTTGATTAAACCGCTTCTTGAATCCGCGCATGGTGCTGTACAAGCGACTTTTAAGAGTCGTCTGTTCAGAAAAATCCGCTGTCATTCCGGTCTTTTTGCACCTTTTCTCTTGCATTCTTCCTCTTCTCGCATTTTAGCGCTTCGAAAATTTATATTAATATTTGTACATATTGCTATGCAAATTATTCATATTTTATGCAAAGCACATATTTGTATGGTAATCTTCTACAATATTGCGGGCTTAAAATTGGACAAAAAGAAAGCACCACACAATCAAAAGCTATATGCGAAGCTTCTGTTGTATGGCGCTTTTTCCATTATTCCTAACAACCACATCCAAATACGGTATAAACTTTCTGCAGCCTGTACAGGCTATCCAGGGAGAGGATTATTGGCGGCGCTTACACCGTGGTGCGCTGCGCCGCGTCAAATCCCAGCAGGAACGCCTCCATGATTTCTGTTCTGCGGATATCCCGGTCCAGCTCCCGCAGCAGCTGTAGCTGCTTGTGCGGATCGCCGTCGAAGAAATGGTCCAGAATTTGATTTCTCTTTTCACAGCTCTCTTTATAGACCTGATTTTTCTGCTCCAGCGCGTTAAAATGGTCAGTAATCTCCTGTTCGATGTACTGTTCCAGCAGAATGGAAAAATCCTGCGTATAATGTTCACTGGATGCCTTAAAATAATCTCTCATGTCGTTTCTCCTTTTTTTATTTTATTGTTTCTGATTGGACCGATCGCTATACTTGTCAAACCGCAAGAACGGGATATGTATTTGCAATATGGTTATCCAGTTCTGTTACTGGCTAGAAGGAATGGTTTGGATATCCACTTTGCAATTATGATTATACCTCCGACCGGGAGTTACAGTCAATACTGTACACCCGCCGCACGTACAATAAGAAAGAGCTGAACCGCCGCTTGAGTTTTACTCCCATATGGTGGTTTTCGTCAAAGCTCCCATTCAGGAGCGTGCTAGGATGGATTTAAAACGGAAAGGAGAAACCAACGATGCAAAAGACCTGCGACCAGCGCTTGCGGGAACTGCGGGAAGATCATGATTTACTGCAGAAGGAAGTCGCCGCCGCGCTGAAAATTCGATGTAATGTATATCAACGGTACGAATACGGCATCCGTATGATTCCCACGGAAAAGCTGATTCTTGCCGCCGATTTTTATAACACCTCCACCGATTATATCCTGGGTCGGACAAATGATCCCAAGCCATATGACAAAGCTTGACTTAGAAAATGCCCCGTGTCATCATTTTCTCTTCCGCACTCCAGAAACTACGCCAATTTCGGTGTAAAAATGCCTTTCTGGGGAAGGATATCCCTATAATATGACACGGTGGTGTAAATCATGAAAACATACGTGGAAATTATCAGGGCCTTAAGGGAGGATAACGATCTCACACAGGAGTTTGTGGCGAATGTCCTGGGAACTACGCAGCAGGTTTATTACCGGTATGAAAAGGGTATCAATGAAATCCCCGTCCGCCACATTATCACGCTGTGTAAATTCTATCAAGTGAGCGCCGACTACATGCTGGGACTATCCTCACAGAGAGACGTATCTTCCCAACCGGTTAAGCAAACAAGAAAAAACCGTTGAGCGATTTGCTCGGCGGTTTTTTTCTCAGTCTATCTAAAAAACGATGCTTGACGGCATCACGCCTTTGTTTGTCCGGAACATTTCGGGACAATATTTTACCGAGCTTGCTGATTGATACATGGCATCTTCAGATTACCGGAACCTGCAAAAGCCGTATGTAACCGGATAAGCATTCGCCGCTAACCCTGTCCAACCACCCAACCATTCAACGCCGCCCGCAGATGACCAAGTGGAAGCAAAATATCTGAGGGGATGTTCATGGGAACCAGAGGGGGTGTATGGGGACATTCGCACGCGGTTCTTCCCTTGTTTCAGCAAGCAGGGTTCTTCCTTCATTGGAATAAAGAGGGCATGGCCGGTTTCGCCACCGCAGACGGCCCGCTTGAACGGCCTTTCTAGGTCTCTTCTGCGGCCGGCAAAGAAGGTGCCGCCGCTTTGCCAGACGTCCCTTGGCAAACACAGCGGGTCTGACGCAGAACAACCGGCCGCAAATGTCATCCAGCAAGCAAGGTGAGACCATCGAGACCCAGCGGCGCCACACACAGCCATGCATCTCGGATACACAGCAAAGCCGCTGTACCGCAGTGGCCCTGCGGCCGATATGCCAAATACGCCTTGACAGACCATAATAAGCCCCCCTGTTTTCTGACAAGCGGAGGAACAGCATGCCAGGCGAATTGCCTGGCTGCTGTTCCCCTTTATGATTGGGCCTGTTTGCAGAAATGCCCCGCATCCATACGCATCCGGCCTGTATATCGTCTCTCACTGTATACAGGCTCTGCATACCGCCTGCGGCGGGCTTCTGCCGTCAATGACCGCCCGTTCAGATGGTCAGCGTTCCGTTCTCACTCTCAATCAGGATGAGAATCTGTTCCTCCTGCGCGTTCTGCGTATTCACATACACAAGCACCTGCTCGTCGTTGTCTCCGGTACACAGGAATTCATAGGTTTCGACCTCGTTGAGGCCGGTGGTCGGGATCACCGTGCGCTGTACGCTCTGGACCGTCAGGTTCGGTGAAAGGGACTTCTTCGCATCCGCTTCCGAAACTACCGGTGTCTTCAGCTCCCGGGTCTTGTGGTTGGTCAGGTAGCCGCGCGCGTCGAAGAACACGATCTGGCCGTTATCGACCGCCACGCCGACCTTGACAAGGTCGGGATAGAGCAGCACGCCGTCCTGCTCGGCCGCATAGTTGATCACGCACTTGCCGTTCGCAATCTCATAATAGGTCTTGCGCAGCCCCTTGATGCCGCGCTGCTTCAGATATTCCTCGGCCTTCTCAATGCAGGCCTTGGCATCGAGCTTCTTTTCCTCGATGACGCGGGAATTCACCATGTAGCAGGTGAAACCGCCGTTCTTGGTCACGCTGACATTCAGGCTGTCGGCCTCAAAGCAGTAGGACGGCATCCTGGAATTTTCGTCGGTTCCGTCGCGCAGCGAGCCGATCTCGACGCCGGCGCTCAGCGCGGCCTTTTTGCGGGCTTCCTCGCGTCCAATCTCCTTCTGGTCTTTAGTCATCAGCGGCTCCCGCTCCAGAATGTGGTCGGAGAACGGACCGTCGTAGATCAGCGTCGGATAGCCCGTGAAGCCCTCCTCCATATCCTTGAACCCGGATGTCACGCCGCTTGCGGAATTCTGGTCGCCGACCAAAGAATTCATGACGGCCTTCACCTCGCCGAGCCGGATGGTTCCGTCGTCGATGTTCTGCTCAAGCACTTCAAACTGACTGTTCAGCTTGGTCGAAAACTCATAGAGCGTCTGGAAATTTTTGCGCTCCTCGTCGGAGATTTTGCGGGTCGAGGAAGCCTGACGCGAGGTGCTCATGGCATAGTCGCCCACCTGGGATAAAAACTTGTTTGTGTTGTCGAGGTGCAGATCGGCGACCGGCAGCTGAGACAGGCAGCTTTTCGCCGCGCTGGCTTCCCGGTACAGCTGGGTGGATAGGTTGGTCAGCTGGTTGGCCGTACCGGCGTACCGCACCTTCTGCAGCGTCTTGGAGATGTTCGAGACATAGGTGGATAGATCGCGCACCGCGCGCTGATAGGAATTCTCCACCTGGAGCTTATACTGCATCGAGGTGTTGTAGTTGAGAATCGCTGCGCCGCCGAGCGCGACGAACCCCGCTATGATAAAGCTCACGATTCTTGCTGTCGTTCTTGTGTTCATATGGTATCCCCTTCCTGGTTGTTCTGATGGTCCCATCCCGGCAGATGCGCCGGAATCGCCCTGTTACCCCGGTTTAAACCGGATGTTTTGGCAGTTTATCCATAGGAATGTTATCATTTTTTCCAGTATTTAAACATTTATGTGAAATAACCTGCATTTTATTTGATTCTGCATCTGAAATCATATATAATATAAAGTACTCGCAGGTATGGCGCGTCTCGATTACAGGTTGGACGAAACCCGGCCGCGCTATGCAGATATTCGGCAAATTTCCGGAACCGCCCGCCGGCATTCGGGAACCGTTCTCTCCCATCCCGAACATGGGACAAAGAGGGTGTGGAGGACAGACCCGAAACTGTTTTTGATGTGTGTGGACGGGATAACTTTCGGCAAGGGTGAACCTGAACCTATAGGGACATAACAACCTCAGTCAGGGGCGGACCTGAATTTAAAGAGATGGGATTACTCTTGGCGGCGGCTTTAAACCCAAAGAGTGGACTACCTCTGGCGGGACAGATTCGAACCTAAAGGGACGGGATTACTCCAGTGAGACCAGCTTTGAACTCAACGGGTGGACTACCTCTGGCTGGACAGCTTTGAACCCAAAGGGTGGTACTACCCCAGTGAGGCCAGCTTTGAATCCAAAGGGTGGACTACCTCTGGCGGGGCAGATTCGAACCTAAAGGATGGGACAGTCCCTAGCGGAGACAGATCCGAACCTAAAGGGACAGGGATAAATTCCAGCAGGAGCAGATCTGGGCCTGTTCGGCATTTTCAGCTGGTCGGACGGCATTCCCGAATAACCGGCCGGACAAGTTTGAATCGACATGGTATCCGACGCCTGCCGCCGAAGATTGTGCGTCTCAAATCAGGCACTCCCGCCTGCGAATGAATCGGAATAAAGGAAGAATGCTTCTTGAAGGAAATCTATCTGGATAACGCGGCGACCACACCGGTCCGTACAGAGGTCGCCGATCATCTGTATAAACTCGTCAAAGAGAACTACGGGAACCCCTCGTCGCTGCATCTGCGCGGACTGGATGCCGAACGGGCGGTCGAGACGGCCCGCGGACAGGTCGCCGCGGCGCTGGGCTGTGATAAGAGCTGCCTGCTCTTCACCTCCGGCGGAACCGAGGCAAACAACACCGCCGTCTTCGGCGCGGCCGACGCCTACCGGCGTAACGGTACGGTGATCGCGACGACGCTGTTCGAACACGCGTCGGTACTCGAACCGTTCAAACGGCTCGAGCAGCAGGGCATGCGGGTGCTGTACCTGAACCCCACCCTCCCGGCAGAAGAGCTTGCCGGACAAATCCCGGAAGAATGCTACTTTGTCAGCATGATGCTTGTGAACAACGAGTTGGGAACCATCCTGGATATCGCGCGGATTTCCAAGCTGCTCCGGCAGAGGAATCCCCGCGTCATCCTCCACTGCGACGCCGTACAGGCATTCGGCAAGCTGCCCTGCAGGCCCGAATCGCTCGGCGTGGATCTGATGAGCATCAGCGCGCACAAGATCTATGCGCCCAAGGGGGCCGGCGCGCTGTATGTCAAAAAAGGCGTGCGGTTCACGCCGCTGCTCTATGGCGGACATCAGCAGAAATCGCTGCGTCCGGGCACCGAGAGCGTGCCGCTGATCGGCGCGTTCGGTCTCGCTTCACAGCTGAGCCAGCAGGAGCTGCGCGACGGCATGCGGCATATGAAGGGGCTGCACGATTTGTTGCTGCAGGAGCTTTCCGGCATCGATGGCATACACACAAATTCCCCGGCGGACGGCATTCCAAACATTGTAAACCTGTCCGTTCCCGGCATCCGCTCGGAGATCATGCTGCACTTTCTGGAATCCAGGGGCATCTATGTGTCCAGCGGCTCCGCCTGCGCCAAAGGGGAAGCAAGCCATGTGCTGCGCGCACTGGGGCTCACGCCTCAGCTTGCCGACAGCGCGCTGCGCGTCAGCTTCGGCCGGCAGAACACCAGGCAGGATGTGCTGGACTTTGCGGCTGCCCTGCAGGCGGGCATCCGAACCATCCGCCGGTAAGCGGACGCCGTCACGGACAGAAACCTGATAAACCACACATCCCGCGGTGAGCGGGAGATCACCATATCAAAGAACGAAAGGGATCGTATGAAGGAGATAATACTGTTAAAAAGCGGCGAGATCGCTTTAAAGGGACTCAACAAATCGACCTTTGAACAGGTCTTGATCAAAAACTGCCGCAGACGGCTGCAGAGCCTGGGAGCATTTAAGTTCTCTTATGCGCAGTCGACCATCTGCGTCACCCCGATGGAGGACGGCGTCGATATGGACGAGGCGCTGGACAGGCTGCAGAAGGTATTCGGCATCGCAAGCCTGTCGCGCGCCTGCGTTGTCCAAAAGGACTATGCGGACATCCGCAGGCAGGCCGTGGCGTATCTGCGGGATACACTCATGGATGTGCGCACCTTCAAGGTGGAGGCGAAGCGTTCGGACAAGAGCTTTCCGATGAATTCTCCAGAGCTGTGCCGGGAGCTTGGCGGCGACCTGCTGCAGGCGTTCCCGCACCTGAAGGTCGATGTGCACAATCCGGATGTCATCGTCACCGCCGAAATCCGCGACTTTGCGGCCTACGTGCACGCAAAGAGGCTTCCCGGCGCGGGCGGCATGCCGGTTTCGACCAGCGGGCGCGCCTCGCTGCTCATCTCCGGCGGCATCGACAGCCCGGTCGCGGGCTACATGATGGCCAAGCGCGGCCTGGAGGTGGTCGGCATCCACTTTGAAAGCCCGCCGTACACCAGCATGCGCGCAAAGCTCAAGGTCATGAAGCTGCTGCAGAAGGTCAGCCTCTATGCCGGACGGACGATCCTGTTTGTGGTGCCGTTCACCGAGATGCAGGAGGCCATCAAGGACCACTGCCCCGAGGAACTGTTCACGGTCATCATGCGCCGGTTTATGATGCGCATCGCGCAACGCATCTCCTACAAGCAGAACTGCGGCGCGCTGATCACCGGTGAAAGCCTCGCGCAGGTCGCGTCCCAGACGATGCCGGCTATCCAGTGCACCGACGCGGTCTGCGACCTTCCGGTCTTCCGTCCGCTCATCGGCATGGACAAGGGGGAAATCGTCGCGGTCTCCCGCAAAATCGACACCTTTGAAACCTCCATCGAGCCGTACGAGGACTGCTGTACGGTCTTCACGCCGAAGCATCCGCGGACCCGTCCGAAGCTCGAGATCATCGAGGAGGCCGAACGGAAGTTTGACTTCGAACCACTGATCGAGAAAGCGCTCGAAAACCTCGAGATGATCACGATCGATCCCGAAAAACCGATCTATTAATCCCTGAAAAGGTGGTGTTTTACATATATGAACGCTGAGATCATCGGCATCAAAACCCCGGTGCTGTTTAAAGACGTACAGGACGAACGTGCGAAAAGCTTCGCCAAGGAGCTGCTGGCGCTGGGCATCGACGTCAAATTCACAACCGCCGCGCCTGACGCAGGCGCCGCAGTCTCCGCACTCGAGGAAGCGCTCTCCCGCAGCGAGGTCGTTTTTGCCGCCGGCGCGGCCGACGAGGAAAACAAAGCGCTCAGGGACTGGATTTTCGAGAAATTTTCGGTTTCCGGAGAGCAGAAGATATCCGGCCGGCTCGAGGAACAGTCGAAGCATACGGATACCGCCCTTCCCGACGGCGTCAGGGTGTTCCGCCGGGAGTTTGACAGCGCGTGGGCCGGCGCCGTACAGAAGGACGGCCGGTGCGTCGTGCTGCTCCCCTCCGACTTTGAAAGCTATTTTTCATTTTTATATGACTACGTCTACGATTACCTGATCGAGCTGAGCCGCCTTCCGGCCGTCTCCCAGACGCTGAAGGTCATCGATATGGATCCGGCTGTGCTGAAACGCAAGCTGGGGGATATCCTGCTTTCGGTCAATCCCTCGGTCAGCGTCTATGCGGGCCGGTACGGGCACACCATCCGGGTCACAGCGCGCAGCGAAACGCAGCTGAAGGCCACGGTGCTGTGCAACTCGGTGCTCAGCACCGTCTGCGAATCGCTGGGCGAAGCGGTCTACGGCCGCGACGACCGCCCGCTGACACAGCACGTCGCGATGCTCCTGAAAAACAAGGAGCTCTCCCTGACCGCCGCCTGTGCGTCGACCGCCGCGCTTATGGGTACTTATATGTCATCGCTACTGCCCGAAAAACTCAACGCGGGCGCGCTGGATATCGCACAGAACGGCGTGCTTGATGGGACGCTTTCGGTGCCCGCCGAGGTGCTGGACAGCTATGCGATGAACAGCGCGCAGACCGCCGCCTACGCGGCCATTCAGGCGCGCAGCAAACAAAACGCCGCGCTTGCCGCCGCGTCCACCTATCCGCGGCCGGGACAGGATTTCTGTTACATCGCGCTTGCGGAGGACAAAAATATCTATCTGCAGAAGGTGACAATTCCAGAAGGCGCGGACGCTTCCCAGACTGTGCCGCTGCATCTGCTGAACCTGCTGCGGCTCTATCTGGAGGGCAGCGCGGGCATCGTGCGGGGCATGGTTCGTTCGGCGCGCATCCTGTGCGGAGAGCTCGGATGCTTACAATTCCTCGAACAGCCCGATCCAGTGGAAGAGGAGCCGTCTGCCGCGCCCGTCCCCCAGCCGGCGAAGAAACCCGAACCGCGCAGGCCCGCCGAGGACCCGTTCAAAGCGGATGAACTGCCGATCGAATCTCAGAACGGGACTCAAGAGGAACCTCCCAGGAAAAAATCCGTCCTGCGGCGCATCCGGGAATACCTGTTCCCCTGCCGCGGCGATACCACCGGCGAGAAGGTGCGCAAGATCATCTTCCTGATCGCGCTGATCGTCCTGCTGGTCGCGGGCGGCTTCCTGCTCAGCTACTTCCTGGGCGGCGAATCCAACCGCTCGCTGAACAACGACCTCTCAAACCTCTACGGCAACGCCGTGGACGTCGACGACTACCCGGACGACTATCAGCCGCAGTTCCGCGCCTTATACCTGCGCAACCGCGACATCAAGGGCTGGATATCCATTGACGGCACCGGCATCAGCTATCCGGTCGTGCAGACCGACAACAATGATTACTATCTCAAGCACGATTTTGATAAAAAAGAGAGCAAATACGGCACCATCTTCATCGACAGCCGCGTCGACGTAAAGAAGCCGAGTACCAATATGGTCATCTACGGCCACAATATGCAGGACAAACAGATGTTCGGCGACCTCGAGAAGTACCGCGAAGCGTCGTTCTATAAGGATCATCCGACCGTCAGCTTCGAATCGGTTTATCAGCCAGGCACCTATAAGATCTTTTCGATCTTCATCAGCGATCCGAACGAGACCTCCGACCTGCAGTTCGATTATCAGAATTACATCGACCTCGACGATGAGCATTTCACGGACTTCGTCGACCAGGCGCGGAACCGCTCGCTGGTCAGCACCGGCGTGGACGTCCAGAAGGGGGATACCTTCATCACACTGTCCACCTGCGTCTACGATTTCTATGATGCGCGTCTGGTCGTTATGGCGCGCCGGGTGCGGCCCGGTGAGAGCGAATCGGTGGACACCACCAAGTCCGAGGCCAACTACGCGCCGCTCATGCCGGACATCTGGTACCGCACCTACGGCGGCACCAAACCGGACTTTAAAACCACCAGCATCGGCGGGATGACCTCCGAGGCATCCGAGCCTGAGACCAGCTCCAGGCCCGAAGAAACCAGCCGTCCGCAGTATGAGGAGCCGGAATACTCGCGGCCCGAATACTCCGAGCCGGAGGAATCGGCCGCGCCGCCCGAGGAATCCCCTGAAGAACCGAGCGAAGAGCCTGAACCGCCGGCTCCCGAGACGCCGAGCGAGCCGACCGAACCGAGCGAGTCACAGGCGTCCGGCGATGAAGGCGGGGACGGGACGCAGACCGCCGCGCTGCCCGCCACACACACTGCCGTCGCACCGCTGTCAACATCCGCTGCCCGCGCTGTACGGCCGGCTGTGAATGTTTCCGGGACAAAGAACCCCGCTGTCAGCGGGATCAGCGTTCGAAATACAGCCGATACCGCCCCTCAGACGGATGTGGAATCCCCAGCGGCGGCCGCACAGCACACCGCGCTGATGCAGAGCCTGCTGGCGGCGCGGCTTCTGTCTTGGAGCTTCGCACCAAATACCGCATCCGATACCGTTCCTGTTGCGAACATGTCCGTCCAAACAGCGTCCGCAGCTGCGGACGCGCCGGTCATGACGCATACCGGCACGGCTTCCCTTCCCTCTTCCCTGAATCTGCCGCTGTCCTCCTCCCTGGGCCAGCCGCGCGCTTCTTCCTATACGGTGAAGGTCAACGGCAGCAGCGCGGATCAGGATGCCTATACGGTACTCTGTCAGGTCGTCGGCGCGGAGATGGACGATTCGTTTCATCCCGAAGCCTTGAAAGCGCAGGCCGTGGCGGCCTACACCTATATCAAATACAGCAACGCGACCGGCTCATATCCCTACGTGCCGATGCGCACGCCCGGCCCGGCTGTGCAGGCCGCTGTCCGCTCCGTGCTCGGACAGGCTATGTATATCGGCGGGCAGTATGTCTACACGCCGTATTTTGCCTGCAGCGGCGGCAGTACCAACGCCGCGGTGGATGTTTGGGGCTACGAGACCAAACAGCTTCAAAGCGTCGAGAGCGAATATGACTATCTGGCGCGGGATTTTGAGGTCACGAAGGTGTACAGCGCCGATGAGGTCAAAAAGCGCATCCAGAACAGGACCGGCATCACACTGTCCGGCGACCCGTCGGGATGGATCAAGGTGCTTGACTATACAGAAGGCGGCTATATCGGCCGCATGTCGATCTGCGGCAAAACCACCTATTATAACAATCTGCTGAAAAAAACGACCGATATCACCGGACGGTTCTTCCGCGAAGACATCTTCAAAGGGGATTCGATTGATCTGCGCAGTGCAAAGTTTCTCATCCGTTATCAAAACGGACAGTTTTATATCACAACCTGGGGCTATGGGCACGGCGCAGGCATGAGCCAATGGGGCGCGAATCTTTACGCCATCCAGGATGGCTGGAGCTACAGACAAATACTGAACCACTATTATCAGGGTGTCACGATACAATAGAACGATGAAACACTCCCTGTCCCGATGGCTGTTGGGACAGGGAGTGTTTTGCGTCTCTGCCTTTCGACGGCGGCATTCCGTTCGGACTGTGTGATCATAGAACCGATGCGGCTTTCAGCGCAGGAGTCCCTCTGCGCCGGCACGCGGTGGGTTCTCTTTTGTTTTGCCAAGATGCCTTGGCAAGGTGGCAGTTACTCTTTTGCGCGGGTGGATTATCATAATAAGAGCAAAAGAAGAAAGAAACAACACAAAGGGAGAAAGATCCTGTATACTGGTAAGTGACGAAACATACCAAAGGAGGAAATCCCAATGTGTTGTTATCATCATCTTAGCAGAGAAGAGAGAGAATATATGCATGTTAATCATGAACGAAGAAGACATTCGGCGGATCGCAGCGCTGATCAATCTTCGGCCCAGGAAGTGTTTAGGCTGGAAAACTCCTTATGAAGTTTTTCATAACGCTTCTTTGTACTTCTATTGACAATCCATCCAGCACACAAATCATTAAAAGAGCAAAAGCGCATGGCCGAACAAAACTCGTTCGGCCATGCGCCTTTTATATGGTGATTGAAAAATTATCAGCCGTTCAAAATATCAAGCTTCAGCCGAAGCAGATCAAGCACATTGATTCTGCCGTTATGATCCATATCGGCAGCACGCAGATATGCGCCTTCCAGCACATCCGCGCCAAGGATATGGGCTTTAATGCCCAACAGATCCTGTACACCCTGTTGGCCTTCGCCGGTGACATCCCCCATGACAACAGCGGTCAGACTGTCCAGCACGGTTTCGCCCATCGTCAGGCTGACCGTGAAGCCGGTGCCGATCTTCCGGTCCCCGGTGACAGCATTGCCGTCCTGGTCGGCAACCGCAACGGTTCCGCCGTTGGTTCCGCTAAGCTGCGACAGAATTTCATCGGCGGTCATGCCGGCGGTGAGATCAGCAAGATAACCGTTCTCACGGTCGATGGCCAGACTGTCGGAAATAAGGTCGCTTTCCAGCGTCTTGAGCTGTATGCTCACGACGACCGGACCATCCGGCATCTCAAAGGTGTAGCTGCCATCGCCGCGTTTGCGGATGTTTACCTCGTCTTCGCCGGACATGGCTTTGACGGAATCAAGCGCCATGCTCTCGTCGGTGACATGGATGCTGAACGTGACGGTATCGCCGCGAACCGCTTCGGTCTGGGAGAACACGACCTCGGTGCCTTCCACCGGGGCGGCCGTGACGGCGTGCGCCGCCATGTAATCGAACTGCAGCCAGTTGATGTTCAGGCCGTCGCAGTTGTAGTAGAATTTGAGCTTGTGGCTTCCTGCGGTCAGATAAACCTTCTGCGGGTCCATCGTGATCCAGTTCTGCCATCCGCCGGTACCGCCGAGCTGCATAAACGATGCGGCCGGCTGTCCGTCCACCTCAATGCCGAACTGCATCTGGTACAGCGAGTCCCGGTTGCTGGCGATACGCGGGCTGACCTCGTAATAGCCGTCCTTCTCGACATCGATGTTGTAAAGCAGATATCTGCCGACCGCCGCGGAGCCGACGTTCAGCCCGCCGCCTTCGTCGGTGCAGTTTTCGGTGATCAGTCCGGAGGAGATGGACGTGTAATCCTCAGCGGCCTTGATACGGCTTGGCTGGGAAGCGGAGATCACAACCGGCTCATGTTCCTCAGCCTGTTCCATTTCAAAGTGTACATAATCGTACTGGACATGGATCGGGCTGATCTCACCGGTGCCGTTCATCGACGCCAGCACAAACTTCGGACTTACATAGTTGGCGGTGACCGGTGTGCCCATGTCGGTATAGTTGACGCCGTCCACACTCATATAAAAGTTGTAGGTCGTGCCGCGCTTGGTGACCTTCATATACAACGTATCCGAGATTTTGGACGGATACGAGGTGTTGTCCTTCAAATTTTTGCTGGTGCCGTTGGTCTCCTGATTCAGGCGCATACGCAGGTTTCCGGCATTTTCAAAGCGGAAATGGATGTAGTTGTCCTTATCCTGCATGATCATCAGGCCCAGCTGATGGTATTTATCCGAGGGGAGCTTGTCAAAGCTCAGCTTGGTGACCGCATCCCAGTTGCCGCCCGCAGGCTGGGAAATCCAGTTTTTCAAGTGGTCATTCGGGCCATAGATGTCGCCGTACTCGGTGATGATGTTCAGCGCGCCGTTCTGGACGCTGAGGTTGCCGTTGCGGTCGTTCACCGTCCAGAAATCCTGCAGCGCGTCGCCGTCGAAGTCGTCGCTCTGCGGTCCGGCGGTGAACTGCACGGTGTATTCGACCGCCTGATGGTTGGACTGAGCGCGGATCAGTGCTTTCTGGGTATCGGGGTCGTAGCTGACGGCCGCATCTACGCCATCCGGCGCGTCGACCGTGATAACCGGATTTGCGACGTTGCTGCTGATGGTCTCATATTCATAGATGCTCGAATAGAAGCCTGCCAGCGGCTGGCCGTCGACATAGATGTTTCTGAGGTACGCATAGGTTGGATTCTCGACCACCGGCGGCATAAACGCATCGTCTGAGAACCGCACGCGGTAGATAAGCTCTTCGCGTCCTTCGCTGGTGTAGACCGAAGCGACCGGATTTTCGGCAGTGGCCTGCTCGATGCGCAGGGATACGCCGTCCGCCGCGCCGGCAGCCACAACCGGAAGCTGTGTAAAGTCCCTGGTGAAGACGTTGTAGTCCACGATAAGCGGGTTGAAGGTGCTGATCTTCTTGCCGTCAATGGTCAGCTGAGTCAGCCGCGGATCGCCGGAAGCATCCTTCCGCACGGAAAAATAGTTCTCGCCCGGGACATATACCGGGGGTTCGAGGCCGTTGTCGCGTGCGAATTTCGGGGATTTCAGCACATAGTTCAGGATATTGACGACCGACCGCTGAACCTCGCCGGTCGTCAGGCCGCCCTTGCTGATCGAGTTTTCAATCGAGTCGTTCGAGTAGTTGCCGGGCATGTACAGGTCAACCTGCGCCTGTACGCGGTAAGCGTTGTCGGTGATATTCGCATTGTTCGGGTCGGTTCCCGGCTGCATGCTCCAGTCGGTCATGACGACGCCGTCCCATCCCCATTCCTCACGCAGGATGGTGGTCATCAGATCATAATTGTAGCAGCAGAAGACGCCGTTGATTTTATTGTAGGCGGACATGATCGTGTATGGGTTCGCCGTCTTGACGCAGATTTCAAAGCCCTTCAGGTAGATCTCGCGCAGCGCGCGCTCCGAGACGCGGGAGTCATGCTTTTTGCGGTTGGTCTCCTGGTTGTTGGCGGCGAAGTGCTTCGCGCAGACCGCCGCGCCGGTGGACTGTACGCCGCGGGTGACCGCCGCGCCCATCATGCCGGTGATCAGCGGGTCTTCGGAGAAGTATTCGAAGTTGCGGCCGGCCAGCACATCGCGCTGGATGTTCATGCCCGGAGCCAGCAGCACGTCGACCTCATTGAGGTTCAGTTCCTGTCCGAGCAGGTTGTACACCCTTTCGACCAGCTCGTCATTCCAGGTGCTGGCGAGCGCCGAACCGATCGGAACCAGCGAAGCCGCGTCGGAATCGCGCATGCGGATGCCGGACGGGCCGTCGCAGCAGCTGATCGGGGAGATGCCCATGTCGCGCAGATTGGATTCCACACCGCCGAATACGCCGGCGTTGCCCGGGCGTCCAAGCGAGGACTGCATGCCGCCCGCACCGCGGCAGAGCCGGGCGAGGTCGGCGACCTCAAGCTGTGCGACGAACTGTTCGATGGAGACGGAGCCGTTCTGAACATCGGCCAGCGTGTAGCCGAGATCGCCGGTGAACGCGATTTCATCGGGCAGGTTGTCCTCGATGCGCTGATAGAGGTCCGAGACCCTCAGCGGAACCGCTTCGGACTGCCGGCCGATGGTGCCGTCCTCCTGTTCGAAGGCGGTCATCCTGTCAAAGCTCTCAACAGGAGCAAGCGCCTCTTCAAGCTGTTCGACCACCTTCAGGGTATCAAGTGTGTAAACACCCTGTTCACTTGCACCGCGAACCGAATCACCGACATAGATTGGGTAGTTGCCGGCTTCCAGCACATAGGCGGACTTGCGGCCGGTTTTGCCAGCATCATCATAGGAGGTCATCGAGTCGATCTGAAAGGTCAGCGTCATATCCTGGGTTTCTCCCGGATACAGGACGCCGGTTTTCGCATAGGCGGCCAGCGATTTCGCGGCCTTGCCGAGCTTGCCCTGCGGCGCGCCGTAGTAAACCTGCACGACCTCCTTGCCCTTGACGCTGCCGGTGTTCTCGACGGTCACATCGACGCTGATGGCGTTTTCCCCAGCGGTGACGCTGTTGGTCGTAATGCTGAAGTCGGTGTAGGACAGGCCGTAGCCGAATCCGTACATCACATCCTCGGGCGCGAAGGTTTCAAAGTAGCGGTAGCCGACGAAGATATCCTCGGCATAGTTGTTGTAATTGGCGCCGCCGAAATTCTTGGCGCTCGGATAATCGTTGTAGGTGTTGGCGATCGTGGCGGCCAGCTTGCCGGATGGGGTCACGTCGCCGCTGATGACGTCTGCGGCGGCCTTTCCGCCCTCCATGCCGCCTTGCCAGGAAAGCAGGATGGCGTCGATGTCGTAATCCCTGGTCCAGCTCATGTCGATGATGTTGCCGATGTTGAGCAGGACGGCCACCTTGTCAAATTTCGCGGTGACCTTAGCGAGCATCTCCTTCTCGGTTTTTGTCAGGTAGTAGCTGCCCTCCTGCAGCTTGCATTCGCGGTCCTCGCCGGCCGCGCGTCCGATTACGACGACGGCGGTGCCGGAAACCTTTGCCGCAGCGTCGACGATCTCATCGGTCAGCGGCATTTCGGCATGGTAGTACGGCCAGTTGCCCCAGCCGGAGCCCTCGCTGGCGGGATTCTTTTTACACCAGTCCTCATAAATGCCGGCGAGCTCCTCGTTGACCTTGATGTTCGGGTTCTGCCGGAAGCCCTCCAGGAAATTGACGGTTTTAGATGGGTGCACGTAGCCCCCGGAGCCGTATCCGGTTCGGAAATAGTCGATCTGCACACGGCCGAAGACCGAGATTTCCTCATCCGGGCCCACCGGGAGGGTATCGTTTTCATTCTTGAGCAGGACAGCGCCTTCCGCCGCCGCCTGACGCGAGACGTCGGACAGTCCCGGCAGTTCCTCGGCGCTGACAAACGACGCCGGAACCATGGTTGCGATCATCGCGCAGGACAGCACGGCACAGACCAGTCTTTTGAATCTCTTCATGTTAAACTCCTTCATTCCTTTTTCTGTTCTTTCCTCTTTTACAACTCTTTGCGGTGTTTGACACTTCCCGGACAGGGGAAGCTGCAAAAATCGGCCAATTCGTTTTGCAATCGTTTCCATCGGCGAAAAACAATACAGGCATCGTCATTTCGCGTTCAAGAACCAGCAAAGATTTCAGCCAATCTACATGGATTTATGTGTAAACTATAAAATTATGTTGCAAGCCATATTCTAACCCAATCCATATCAAATGTCAACGATCTTTGTGGAAAATACGAGACGTTGCGCAAAGGTTTATGCTTGATTTATAGAAGTGAAAAAAAATTTTCATAACTATCCATAAAAAAAGAAACCAAACGGTTTCCTTTTTCTATAGACTGTATTATTTTTTAACAGATGGTTTTATCGTTTCGAAGCCCGCGGGGCGGTCAGGCGGAAGCTTTCGCCGATCATCCGGAGAAGCTCCTGTTGTGGGACATCTGTATCGACGGCAACGGTGTTCCAATGCGTTTTGTTCATATGCCAGCCGGGTGTCACACCGCGATAAGCGCGGCGCAGCATGTCCGCCTCGATGGGATCACACTTCAAATTGATGCACAGCCGGCCGTCAAGCGTCATAATAAGTGCGAACCATTTCCCATTGCTTTTGTGCCGGATGATCAGCTTATCCTCATCAAACGGCGCAAATGGAGCGGCATCCTCATACTGCAGGCAGTAAGCGGCCAGTTCTTCTCTTGTCATGGAATCCTCCTTTTTGTATGTCTCAGATAGGTGTCTTTAAAAGCTGTTCGGACGAAACGGAAATGATTGCTGTGCGCAAAACAGTCATAGGGTTCGGTGGAATGCGGGCACGGAAGGTCATTCGATTGAGCGGATGGCTTGCAGCCGGCAGCTGATTGGAGTGAGGCGAAAGGGTGCTGGGCAATACCCGATAAAAGCCGAAAATGTGATGGGGAGGGTAACAATTATATAAGAAAGCGGAAAAGATTTGAAAAGATCGAAACAAGCCCCATGATGATCTTTTTGGAGACCGATACCGGCAGGATTTCCACACTGTTCTGCGATAAATACCGGTTATCCTGGCCGACCGGCGCGCTCTGTGCCAGCAGCTGGTCCAACTCGCTTCGCAGCTGCCGGTAGAACGGCTCGCTGTCGATGACGAGCATCGTCTCGGTATCGATGTACAGGCTGCGGTCGTCCAGGTTTAAGGAGCCGACCGCGGCGATGTGGCCGTCCATCAAAAAGGATTTGCCGTGAATCGAATCGGCGCTTTGATACTCGCTGATCCGCACACCGGTTTCTACAAACCGGCTGCGGTTGCTGATATAGGCGGAAAAGGCCGGATAGTTCGGCGAGGATGCCATCGAGTTTGTCAGCAGGCGCGCGGAGGACGCGTGCTGTGCAATGCTGCGCAGAGCGCGCAGTGTCTGCGGGTTCGCGGTGGCGTAGGGAGTCTGTATCAGCACATCGTCGCCGATTTTCAGCAGCTCGAAGAGCTGATAGGCCACGATGGGTTCTTTCTTAAAGGTATGAACCGGGCCGGTCAGCAATGTGATTTTGCCGGTCGGCACAGAAATCTGCATACAGTCCTGCTTGGGCAGGTAGTAGCCGGGCCAGGTGTTTTCCCAGCGTTCGGCAACATCCAGCAGCCGCTGCTGTTCGGACTGGGCGGCCTCATATTTTGTCCTGGACATGGCAACCGGCTTGGCGTCTGGTTCGTTCCAGAGCCGGTCCATATAGGCCTTTGCCTGATGGATGACGCTGTCACCCGTTCGATCGGTTCCGGCGGCCGTGTTTATCACCAGAACATCCCGGTCATGGGTGACCTTGCCGTCATACTGCGGCGGATCGAAGTACTCGTCGCCGATATTGCGGCCGCCGAGCAGCAGCAACCGGTCGTCGGCAATCAGGAATTTGTCGTGCAGCAGGACATTCCACTTCCACGGCTCCAGCAGGTTGATGGGGTTATAATACCGGAATTCGATATTTTCATGCGCCTGCATGGCGAGCGGGATGTTCCGGCGGCTGCCCGTCATGCCGCTGACCGTGCCGTCCATCAGGATGCGGACCTTGACGCCGCGGCCGGCCGCCTTGAGAAGCTCCGCGAACAGACAGTCGACCGTTTCACCGGCCTTGGCGCAGTGACAGCAGACATCCAGTTCCCGCTTTGCCGAGCGGATCAGTTCTATGCGCCGGGAAAAAGCGTCGTGCTCATCCTCCACCAATGCGGCGCGGTCCACGCCCTCGGTTCCATCCCCAAGGAGGTCGGCGGCGTTGAAGCGTTCGCGGTCCTCCTCCTTGACCGGCGTCGGCCAGAGATAGCTGAACACGCCTGCGATCAGCAGATAGGCTGCGTATAGAAGAAGCACCGCAAGGATGCCTTTTTTCAGATAATGGGACATATCCCGTCCTTCCCTTCAGATGATTTTCTTCATTATAGCACAAAAATATCGATTTGTTTGCCCATCCTGTGAAATAGGATGAAATTTGCGCAGGAAACAGGATGCCGTTTCCAAATTTCATCTTTTTGGTCTTGACATCATCGAAAAATGTGCTATACTAAAATTATTGTATAGGGGAGTAGTTTGCTGGAAGCATGCTTTCAGTAGCTTATGTCAACAGACCCGGGCAGACGCCCTGGCATAAATTTTAAAAAACAAGACCTGTACACGGACTGTTACGTTCCGTGTACAGGTCTTTTTATTTGCCCGCAGCTCTGTTCGGCATCCCTCCAACAACATTTTAGACAACGGAAAGGATTTTTGAAATGGAAGTATGGATTTTCGCGGCGTATCTCCTGGTCGCGGCGGCTGTGGTGATCTGTTCAATCAAATGCGCCGATTATGTGGACCTGCTTGACAAGAAGACCAGGATCTCCGGCGCGTTCATCGGCGGCGTGATCCTCGCGGCGGTCACCTCGCTGCCGGAGCTGGTCACGAGCATCTCATCGGTCACCGTGGTGCAGAATCCGGGACTGGTCATCGGCAATGTGCTCGGCAGCAACATCTTCAACCTGTGCATCTTCGGCGGTTTGGTGGTCTGTACCCTCCGGCGGTTTTCCAGAAGCCGGGTGGCAAAGTCCCATCTTGCCACGCTGATCTGCACCGCCGCCGCGTTCATCGGCTGCGGGTTTGCCATCTTCACAGGCTTCGGCAATATCCCGGTCGTCAACATCAACGTCATATCGGTGCTGATTTTGGTGGTGTACATCATCTCCCTGCGCTACCTGTCCGCGGAGGAATCCGGAGAGACGGAAGCAAGTGAAAGCCCGCTGACGGTGAAGCAGATCATCTGGCGGTTTTCGCTGACGGCAATCGGTCTGGTCGGCGCGAGCATCCTGATCACGGTGCTGACCGATCGGATCGCCGCAATGCTGAGCCTGGAGGCGTCGCTTGCCGGCGCGCTGTTTCTCGGCATCGCGACCTCTCTGCCGGAGCTGACCTCGAGCATTGCGCTGGTCCGGAAGGGCAACTACAATGCGATGATCGGCAATGTGGTGGGCAGCAACATGTTCAATTTCACGATCCTGTCGGTGTGTGACCTGCTGTCAAGAGGAGAGAATCTGTATGTCGGTTCGGCGCAGACGGTCAGTATGCTGGTATTCGGCGTGATCTCGACACTGCTGGTCGGCGTGGTGCTGTTCTGCAAGCAGCGGCAGGGAAAAAGCCTGCCGAAGCGCGCGCGGTTCGCCATGTACGCGCTGCCGGCCCTCCTGACGCTGGTCAGCTACCTTTCATTCCTGATGGTATCCATGTAACGCAGATAGAGGCATCACATGACAGGCCGGATACAGGATGTGTGCCGGGATTCTCTGCATGTTCTGATGGATTCGGATAGCTGCAGGGCGGATGTCTTCTATATATAAACAAGCAGGCCCCGCTGAATGCGGGGCCTGCTTTGTTGTGAGGCATTTATGGTAAAAGAAAGAATTCTCAGAGCTGGCCTTTCAAAATCATCAGCTTGAGCTCAACCAGATCAAAGATGTTGATGCGTCCGTCCCGGTTGAGGTCTGCGCTGGCGGTCTGAACCGGCGTGAGCGGATCTCTTCCAAGGATGTGGCTCTTGACGGCGAGCAGCGCCGAGACGCCCGGTCTGCCGCCCAGTCCCAGATCGCCGGACACTGCCGCGCTGTAGTTGCGCAGCACCGAACTGTTCCGGACAAGCTGGAATTGCATGCCGGTGGAGACTGCCGCACTTCCATCCAAAATGATTCCATCGCTGTCCGTCACGCGCAGGGTCATACCGCTTTCACAGGAGAGCTGCGAGAGGACATCCTCCGCTGTGCTGCCGTAAGCGATGCCGGAGACAATCGACTGTTCGTTGTCCACGATGAGCGTGTCGGAGGAAAGCGCTGCTGTGCCGACCGTGATGGTGAGAGGCTGGGAATACTCCTCATACCGCGCTTCGCCCATGGCGACCTTGGCGCGCAGCAGAATGGCCGCTTCGCCGTTCTGCACGCCGGTGACGGTGTTTCCCTTAACCGAGATGTTTTCGGCGCCGTCGATCACGACGATTTCAGGTGTGAAGGTCTTCTGTTCGCCTTTATTTGTGTATCCAATGGCGGTGAGCTCCATGGAGACTTTCGGTGCGATCAGATATTCCTCCTGCTGGCCGGTGATGCCGAAGACGTAGTCCTTTGCCCAGTTCGCATAGTCGGTCGTGAGCCCGTTCAGGCCGTTGTCGATTGCCCAGGCAAAGTTTGCGGTGTCGCGGTAGGTCCAGGGCCAGAAGGTGAGGCCGCGCGCATAGGCCTCCTTCAGGAATTCCGCGTTGTTGGATTCGCCGTAGGAGCCGTTGTAGGTGGTGTTCTTCGGCAGGATGTCGTTCAGGATCTTTCTGATAGTGACCTTCGGGTTCTGTGTGTTCACCGCACCCTGTCCGGTCAGGTTGCCGACCGAATTTCCCGGAAGCTGAGCCTGAATCAGCGGGATGCTCTTCTGGTTGAAGGTGATGAACGCGACGCGGTCTTCCATGCCGTATTCCTTGATGAGGTCGGCGCAGGCCTTCTCAATGCCTTCGGAAGCGTCCTTAAGCTCCAGGAACATCACGACGTCCTGATTCTCATCTGCCATGTATGCAAGCTGCTCGCGGAGGGTCGGGACCTGTTCACCGGCAAACTGTTCGCCGTAATAAGATCCGGCATCCAGCAGCTTGATCTGCGCGAGCGTCAGGTCTTTGGGACGGCAGTTCGCGCGGGTCACGCCGTTTGTAAAGATGCTGTCGTCCAGCCTGGTGTTGGTCAGGATGTCGGTGGTCCGCGCGAAGGTGTTGTCGTGCAGGACGATGACCTCGCCGTCCTTGGTCAGGTAGACGTCGTTCTCAAACATCTGCGCGCCGTATTCGCCGACCGCCTTGCGCATGCTGATCATCGTGTTTTCCGGCGCGTTGCCCGGTGTGCCGCGGTGGCCGACGATGAACGAACGGCGGGTAATGGTGCGTTCGTCGTAGATCTCGGCGTCCTCCGCCAGCTTCTGCGGGTCGGAAGTGACAATGCCGTTCGCACCGCTGGTGACGGCGGCATGGTTGCCGACGGTCGTGTCGTCGCTGACAACCCAGACGCTCATCAGCCGTCTCTGCATGGCTTCCACGATTTCCTTATCCGCAGCCGAGGATTTGATCATGATGGTTTTGGCCTTGGCCGTGTTGGCGGCGCGAACCGCGCCGTAGGCTTCCTCTTTGGTCAGGCTGTCCTGTTCCATCAGCAGGCTGCCGCGCACGGCGGCCGCCTGATCGCGAAAGGACTTCAGAACATCCGCGTCGGAGCTGACAACCTGCAGATCCTCAATCCCGCCGCTGTTGATATACGCGGCCAGCGCGTCTGCGGCGGCAGTGTCTTCCACGCGGAAGATCAGGATGATCTTCGAATAGAGCGCATCCATATAGTCGTCCAGGGAGGCAAGCCTGGTTTCACCGCTGTAGACATTCAGAATACCATCTTCTAGCTTGACTTCATTCATCACGCTGGTGGTCACGGAATCGGTGATCCTTGCGGTCAAATCGTCCAAGCTCTGTACGCCCTGACAGACGACGGTCGGGGACGCGACCAGATTTTCGTTGAGCGTCTTGGCCGATGCGTAGTTGTTTTCCGGAACCGGAACCTCAGGCAGCGGCTCGGGGTTCAGCGTGACCTTCAAATTGTCGTAGCGCACGGTCGCATTGTCCGCCTGCAGGCCGATGTCGCCGGAAGTATAATCATAGGCCGCGTTTGTGAAGATCAGCTCTTTGCCGTCCAGATACTGCTTGACACGGTCGCCGGTGACGACAATTTTGATCCGGCGGGTTACGCCGGCGTCCATTCTGCCGTCAAAGCTGGCTTTGTCGCGGACATCCCAGCCGTCATTGGGGGTGCGGACCGCAAATTCCGCGCCGTTCTGGGCTGTGGTGTCCTGCCGGATGGCGAACTGATAATACGGGAAGTTGTCGTTCTGAATGCGGTACATGATCGACGCCCATCTGGCGGTGTTGGCCCAGCTGATGAAGGTTATGTCGCCTTCGATGATGTAGTCGCCGGCGCCTTCGGGCATCGGGATCAGCACGCGGGTGTACGGGCTTAACTGCAGGGCATGGTTGCCGCTGCCGTCGCTGACAATCTCATAGGAGCCGGAGGTCCCGATTTTGCTCCAGTTTTCCGGCATGCCGTCTTCGAAATCCTCGTCAAGATACAGGTTGTCGTTTTCATCGGCCCGGACCCAGACCTCGACGCTGTCCAAAGCGCCGCCGATCGCGGCGGTCACGGTCGCGGTGCCTTTGCCCACGGCGGTGATCCTGCCGTCCTTGACCGATACGACCGATTCGTCGGATGAGGTGAAGATCATGCCCTCCTTGTCGCCCTGGATGACCAGCGCTTCAAAGGCCTCGTTGACCGCGGAAAAATGGATTTCGCTGATCGGGATGCCGGTTCCGGCAAGAACCGACTGGTACTGTTCCCTGTTTTGCAGGGAGATCGAGGTGATGGCCGGTTCCCTGCCGGAATCGGTCACAGTGATTTCCTTCTGCCAGAGCTTGTTCTCGACGATCACCGTGAATGTGGCGGTTCCAGGCCGCAGGGCGCGTACCTCTCCATCCTGCGTGATGTGCAGCACGCCGCTGTCGCTGGAGTAGAGCTTCGCGTCCCGGATGTCGATGGGATGGCCGGTGCTGCCGTCCGAGAAGTCGGCGGTGATCGAGAAGTCCGGCAGGTTGTCCAGGGAGGCGGCGGAATCCGGAACGCCGGTCACGGTGAGGCTTGTCGCTTCGAGCTTCTCAATCCGGATGTTGTCAAAGGCGACTTTGGCGCGGTCGACCTGTACGCCGAAACGGCCGGCCTGCTGTAAATCGGAAAGCATCGTGGCGGGCCGGGAGGTTCCCAGCCTGTCATAGGCGGTGACCGCATGGTCGAAGCCCTCTTCGGCGGCGGTGCCGGTACGGACGTGATGGAAGTTCTGCGCAAACGCCGCCGCGTTCAGATGGTAGCTCTTGCCCTTTTCGAGCATCTTCGCTTCGGCGGTGCCGTTGGTGTTCACAAAGGCGGTCGGCCACTGGTTGTCGGTGGATTTCATCGAAATCTCACCCGCGCCGTTCAGACGGTTCGTGAAGTGGTAGTATCCGAGCCCGTTGTCCGACGGCGCGCGATAGGTGATCGAGGTCCAGCGGCCGGTGTTGACGGCATCTTCAAACGTGATGTCCGCCGAATAGGCGAAGTTCCTGCCGAGCGCCGGAAGCGCCAGACGCTGCTCGATCGAGGCGGTATTGCTGAAATCGCCGACGAGCCTGCCGTCCTGCACGCTCCAGCCGTCGCCGTTTGCCGAAACGTCGGCGGGCAGTGTGTCGTTCTCATAGCTGTCGAAGTTCTCCTCGTAGATCACTCTGCTGTCGGTGTTGTGTACCGTCTCATCGGAGAGCTTCAGCACGCCGAAGCCGGTCGTGTCGTTCCAGAAGCTTTCGGCGCCGTCCTTGCACCAGATCAGCGCGTCCAGCGTGTTGACGGCGTGGCTGCCCAGCTTGTTGTCCGCGCTGACGTTGAAGCCGATCTCTTCTGTCAGGAACGGGTCGATGCCGAGCGCATCCCAGGAAACAGCGGCTTCCAGCGCCCAGCCGGTTTCGGTCTGTTTGGCGCAGGACAGGATGTTCCTTTTAACCAGCTCCCTCTGCTCCTCGGAGGCGGTCACGCCGCCGCCAAACAGGATAGCCGGCTGATAGCTGTCGTCCGGGTTGAAGCCGAAGCCGATCTGCCAGTCGCCGTCCTGATAGGGCGCGCTTTTGTGCATCGTGCTGTCCAGAAACAGGCTGACGATGTCGCCGTTCTGCCAGGACTTCCCGGGGATGAGTTCACCGTCGTTTTGGATATCCACGGCGAGATACAGATAGCTGTAATCCCATGTGACGCCGAAATTGGCGCGGTGTGCGGGTGTGCCCTCGGCGGTCTGTTCCATTCTGGTGTCCATATTCCAGATGCTGTCGCTCAGATCGCCGTCAATGACGGGCATGCTGTCGGTCATTTTGGCGCTCAGGCTTCTGCCGGTATCCTCTGCGAAGGCAATGGAGCCGGCGCCGAGCATGGCCAGGACCTGTGCGGCCGACAGCGCGGTGCAGATCACTTTTTTAAATCTCATACGAAACCTCTTTTCTCGATATCTGTGTGTTGTGTTGGGTGGACTTTCCAACATCTATTATAGAAGCTTCACCGCGGCCTGGAAACGGCGTTCCGGTATCGTCCCTGTAAGATAACGGTGTGGCCTGCATCGAAGTTCTGTAAATTTGCACACAGATCGCCTGCAACAGGATGGGCATCCGGGGTGCAGGGAAAGATTCGGCCCATATGCGGGGGTGCTTCAAAGCGGTAACGGCCGGGAATCCGTTGCCGCTGCCAGTTGATACTGGAATAAAAAAGAGAAGGAATCATCAGGCGCATGCCGCCGGTTAAGATCGAAATAGAAAAAGAAAGTGAGCGATCTTCAGATAGCTATGCCTGTAAAACCCGGTTTGAAGTCGGAAAGTGAGGCCGGAACAGAAAAAAGGACGCCGAATCGGCGTCCTTTTTAGATGATGCGGTTATCCTCTTAAAATCATGAATTTCAGTTCGACCAGGTCAAAGATGTTGATGCGGCCGTCCGCGTTGAGATCCGCGCTTGCGGTCTGCAACTGGGACAGGGATTCGCGTCCAAGAATGTGGCTCTTTATCATGAGCAGATCCTTAACGCCCGGCTGTTCAGAGACGCCCAGGTCGCCGAGGACCGACAAGCCGTACTCTTTGCCGACCTTGCCTTCAAAGAGAACCTGCACCTTCATGCCGGTTTTCACCACGGCATCGCCAGACAGCTGATTTCCGTCGGCATCCGCGATCTGCAGGACGGCGCCTTCCTCTGCACAGCGCAGGGAGGAAAGGATGTCCGCAGCGGCTGTGCCGGCGGAGATGCCCGAAACGATGCTGTTTTCCTCATCGACCGGGTAGCGGTCGGACTGGATGCTGAGATTCGGAAGCACCCGTTCAAAGCCCAGCCAGTTGATGTTCATGCCGCCTTCGGTGATATCCAGCCGCAGCTCATGGACACCGGCGGGCAGGTAGATTTCGATAGCGCCCGTGGTGTCCCAGGTCTGCCAGGTGCCGGTGCCGTCCGCATGCGTGATGGTGCCCATCGGAACGCCGTCGACAGAGATATCCATGGCGTTGCCCGGGTTTTGCGCAGCGACACGGGCGTTCAGCAGATAGTTGCCCGCTTCGCTGACATTGATGTGGTAGGTGATCCACTCGCCTGCGTTGGTCCAGCTGGTGTTCAGGCCGCCGCCTTCGTCGGTGCAGTCCTCGGTCTGGACCCAGTCGCTGGTGTAAGACCAGTTTTCCGCCTCCATCCTTGTGAACTGCAGCGGATCGATGTTGTGCGCGCTGATGACTTCCATACTGGCCGAAACGGTCAGTCCGTTGGGATTGGTGAAGGCATCGCCGAGGACAAACTGTCCGGAGATGGTCTGGCCGCCATATGCAAAGCTGTCATACTCCGCTTCGTTCCAGATGACCGGAACCTCGGCGGTATCGCCGTTGTCCAGCTGGACCGAAGCACTTTCCGGAAGCAGCAGTTGATCGAACGGTGTGCCGTATCCCACATAGCCCAGCTGTACCGGCTCCACCGCGGCGATGTTGTGGATGGCCTGGGTCATCTCAAAGCCGAACCAGTTGATGTTCATGCCGCCGTCTGTGACGAGGATTTTCAGCTCATGCAGTCCCGCCGGGACCTTGACGCTGACCGGCGCGGCGGTTTCCCAGCTCTGCGCGCCGCCGGTGGCGCTGTCCTGGCGGAAGCTGCCGGCAGCTTCTCCATCCAGCAGGATGTCAAAGGAAATTCCCTGGTCCGCGCCGGCGACACGCGCTGTGAAGTCGTAGTAGCCGGCCTGTGCGGCGTCGATGTGGTAGGTCATCCAGCTGCCCGCCTGCAGGCCGAAGACGTTTTGTCCGCCGTCCTCATCCAGACAGTTTTCGATGGAAGCGCCGTTGGCGGTGGTCCACTCGGCCGCTTTGACCTTGGAAACGCCCTCTGCGGCGACTGGGACAAGCTTCGAAACGGTCATCTGCAGGGATGCCGTCAGTTCAAGCTCATTGACGATGGGCTTGGAGGGCTGCAGAATGCCGTCCAGGCGGTACACACCGCGAACGTCGCCGTTGTAATTGCCCGGCTGCCAGGTGACCGGTACGCTGATCGTGTCGCCGGTTTCGAGCTTCACGCCGACCGTTTCCGGCAGATTCAGCGACTCGAACGGTGTGCCGAGAACTGCAATCTGGCCGGCCGGATCGGTGACCTCTGTAATGCCGACTTCGCTGAGACCGGTCGGATGCAGCTCAAACCAGTTCAGGTTGCTGCCGCCGGCATTGTATTGCAGCTTCAGCGTATGGCGTCCCGCCGGAAGATTCAGCTTGACGGCCGGACTGTTGTCCCAGGTCTGCCATCCGCCGGTGAACAGGGTCATGTTTTCCACGGCGCCGGCCTTCTGGTCATCGACCAGGACGTCGATGGAGGCATCCACTTCGCCTGCCGCCGCATAGCGCAGGACGAGGTCATAGACGCCGCTTTCCGGAATGTTGACCTGATAGGTCAGCCACTCCCCTGCGTTCAGGGTGCCGATGTTGTAGCCGCCCTCGCCGCACGCCTCAGGGGCGGGAGCGGAGCTCATGCGGGTGAAGTTCTCCGCTTCAAAGCGGGTGGGCTTGATGGCGGAAACATTCTGGAAGATGTTATAATCGGTTTCGCTGAGCATGACCGCGCTCAGCAGCAGGCTGCCGTCGCCGTACGAATCGGTGGTGATGTACCGGACGGTCGCCACGTCGTCGGGGCTGGCAAGCTGATACTTGAGATCAAAGGTTCTCCAGGATCTGCCGCCCTGATCCTCCAGGGACATGGAGTGACGACCTTGCCGTTTACGATGAAGTCCAGCTGGCCTCTTGCGTTCTGCACGCCGCCGATGAGCTTGAGGACCTGCGTGTTCTCGCTGTACGGCACCTGGAAGTCGAAGCCGCTGTTCAGGCCCTTGGCGATGATGGCGGTCGAGCTGGCCGGTGCGATGTCGCCCGCGTCGGACCAGGTGTAAGACAACGGGGCCTCCCACGACATTTCTTCCGAAGCGCTGTGGAAACGGCGGAAGTTCGAGAAGCTGCTGCCGCTGTTCTTTCTGGCGTATTCGTAGTCATACGGGGATTGGAACTGCATCCAGTCCTTGCTGCCAAGGCCGCTCAGGTCCACCGTGAAGTACGGCGCGCCGTAAGCGCTGCCCTGTACATAGGCGTCCTGCGCGGGATCGATGGCGGTGACCACGGCATCCTGTTCCAGAGTCGCTTCGCCGGTATCGTAAGAGGAACGGATGGTCAAGACGGCTGCCTTGTTCCCCATCGGCGCGACCGGGCGGACAACGCCGCCGTCGTTCATGATGCCGTAGCTCTGGCTGTCGGTGGAAGCGCTGACGGTAATGCTGCTGCCGTAGACTTCGCCGGTCAGGCTGAAGCTCATCGGGCCGGTGATGGCGTCGAAGCCGGTGTTGCCGTTGAGGATGTCGTCCAGCGCTAGCTCGAGATCCTTCTGTGCGCGGGCGTTGTCGTCATAGCCTGCCGGCTCCGGAATCACCTGCAGATGTTCGCTCATCGTGCTCTCTGTGCCGTTCTGCATGCCGGAAATGGAAACGTAGTACGATTTGAAGTTCTCCAGATTCGGGATGGTGAACGGGAGCGTTTCGGTTTCATAACACTGCATGTCGAATTTACTTTCGCCAACGTATACGCGGTAGGAGGAGTAATCGTATCCTTCAGGATTCTGCGCGTTTACGACAGCCTGTCCGTCGCCGGGCGTGACGGTGAAGCTTTCCGGCGCCTTCATGATCTGCTCGCCGCCGTCTTCCAGGATGATGCCCTTCAGGCTGATTTCGCCAGAGGTGGTGTCGGCGGTGAACTTCGCCAGCAGATATCTGTTGTCCGATGCGGCCTGATAGGGGATGGTGACGGTGTAGATCTGTTCACCGCCGCCGCTGCTCAGCTTTTTGATCGAGCGCGGCTGGGAGGCGTCGGAAAGGGCGGTGTTCACGGTGGCGTCCGTGTCCCGCACGCCGACGATCAGCTTCAAGGTGCGCATGCGGTTGTCCGCCGGGGCCATGATCGTGAAGCCTTCCGGGCCGTCGTGGGCGGTCTTGACAACCTCCTGTGCGCCGGTGTAGCCGAGCGATTCCATGATCGGGCTGCCCTGGGTCCTTGCGTTGCGGTGGCCGATGGTGTTCACGTTGTAGATTGTGCCGTTTCCGGTACGGTTCTGCAAGCCGTCGGTGATGGTCTCGTCATACTGATTCGTAAAGGTGACAAAGTCCACGGCGTTTGCGCTGACCGTGTCTTTTGCAAGGGACAGGTCATTGGAACGGAAGATGTGTACCGCGGAGTCCAGATACGGTTCGTTTCCTTCCTCGCCGCCGATGGTATAGCTGTGCGTGCCGGCTTCCACCCGGAGGGTTTCCTTGACGTCTCCGTTGGTGACGTTCAGGGTGAAGGGACGGACACATTCTACCGTGATTTCTACCGGGGCTTTTGCGCTTGGACGGTCCTTGGCCAGCAGGGATACGCGATTCGGTTCACGCTCGCTGCCGCCGCCCATCCACAGATCGGAGACGCCGTGCTCCTCGTCGAGGTGGATGTTCCAGTCGATGACATCCTCCGAAGCCTTCATGCGGACGCCCACGATGTTCTCGATGAGCAGGCCGACGGACAGCGCGCCGGTCCAGCCGACAAAGTTCGGGCGGCTGGTGTTGCCGTTGGAAGGATAGTCCGGCGCGTAGTTCTCCCACAGCGTTCCGGTCTTCTGAAAGACGTCGTTCACCGCGGTGACGTGGCGGACAGCCTCTTCAAACGCGATGTCGTCCATGCCGTACTCGTGCAGGCCCTTGATGTACTGGTAGGCGGTCGGCGCCCAAACGGAGCCGTTCCAGTATCCGCCGGCCGGGGTGAAGGAACCCCAGTCGTAGGTGACGGTCGAAAGTCCGCTGGGACGGAACATCCGTTCGGAGTTCAGCGCGTTTTTGCGGACCATCGCCTCGGCGCGCTCAGGGGGCGCAACCCGTCCTGCCAGCGCCCAGAGACCGGTCGGCGTCGCGATGCAGGTCTGGTTGACGCCCTGCTCGTCCAGGTTGTAGTAGAACGAATCCTCTTCATTCCAGAGAAGCTCGTTGATGAGACCGGAGATGCGCTGATGCTCGCTCTCAAAGAAAGCCGCGTCCTCGGTCTTGCCCAGCTCGTTTGCGATCAGGGACAGATAGTGGGCGACCTGCGCCTGCTGGATACTCAGGTCGTTGTAGGTCTGCTTGCCGCCGACATTGGAATCCATGATCAGCCATCCGCCGTCCTGATTCGGGGTGTCGTCCAAACCGTTTCCATAGCCGTTCGTTTTACCGTACAGGCCGTTTGGATGCTTCTTCTCCCGTTCGATAAAGTTGTAGTGGGAGACAAGGCGTTCATAGATGGTCTTGCCGTTGATGTCCTTGTTGAAGCGCTCCTTGTCGCCGTGCACCAGGAACTGCTCCCATTCCGCCCAGGCAAACAGCGGCGGGTTGGTTCCGTTGATGTCGTCGTAATGGGACCAGTAGTGCTCGCCGGTGTCCTCGATGATCTCGCGGCAGATGTAGCCGTCGCCCGGTCCGCCGTCCTCCTGGTTGTAGTAGAAGTTGTCGATGGACGGAAGGGTTGGGAATTGGTTGATGCCGTACTTGTCGAACATCATCATGAACATGGTGTCCCAGACGAAGATCTTGGACGTGAAGTTCTCGTCCACATAGTAGGGGGCCTCCGGATTGGTGCAAGCGGGCATCTTCCGGATGTTGTTCTTGTGGATGTTCCAGGTTGCGTTGTAAAGGTCCTCCCATTCGGGATGCGCCGGGAGATGGATCTTCGGCAGGTCCGCCATGTCGATCTCATATCCGCCGGCAACGATTTCTTTTTCCGCAAAAGCGGGTGTGGCAAGGGAAAACGCCATAGCTGCCGAAAGCAGGATAGATACGGTGCGTTTCAAATTCTTCCTCATTTTTTTCTCCTTTTTCTAATGGTATGAATGGTTTGGCAAAATGGAAAACGGTTCCTCCCTTCTGTTAAATAAATATATAAGAAACGGTGCACACAAAAACCTGAGTACATATTCTGTTAACAATATAGCACACGATTACAAAAAATAGACACGGTAATAATAATGTTTCGTGAACAATTTGAAAATTTTGCCGGAGGGTCTGCGTAAAAATCCGGATAATCTGGACGATTTTCCAACAACAAACCGCCCGGCCGTTTGGCCGGGCGGTTTCAGCTTGAAATGCTGCATACCCAGGATTGTCAGCTTCAACCGCAGGAGGTCCAAGACATTGATACGGCCGTTCTGGTAATATCCGCGCTCAGAGCCTGCATCGGGGTGAATCCCGTTTTGCCCAGAATCTGATTTTTCATCAGAAGCAGATCGACGACGCCCGGATTCTCGTTGACGCCGAGATCGCCGAGGACGGACGGCGCGTATTCCTTGACGATGTTCCCGCCGTAGAGGATCTGTGCCTTCATGCCGCTGCGAACATGGGATGCGGCATCCGCCGCGTCGCCCGTTTCATCCACCACGCGGATGGGGCGGCTGCGTTGTCACAAAGGAGTCCGTCCAAAGTATCTTCCGCCGTGGTTCCAAAGCTGATGCCGGAGATGACGCTGGTTTCCGCATCGACGCTGTGCCGCAGCGGCACAGCAACCACCTCCCGCCAAGTGAAACTTGTCAACCAGTGATTTTCCAGATTAAAGAGAATCTCGATTTCTTTGCGGCTTTTTGTCCATTGCCATCATCGCATCAATTTTTGTATGCGTGTATCTCCTCTTTTCCTTAACAATCCCCCTGATGTAGTGACCTTTCCACATCAGGGGGATTTCGTCAATGACCGTTTTTACTGGGGCTGTTCAAGCTATCAGAAGGAGGACTTCCTCTTTTATATTCACACAAGCTGCTGTCTCTGCAGCTTGTTCCGGATGCGCTGTACAAACGCTTCGGCCAGCGTATAGCGCGATGCGTTCACCGGGATGGTGTAATGATCCCCCTGTACGGTTTCAATGCGAATCTGCGCGGATTTCTCCCGTTCAATCTCAATATCCCGGATGTTCTTCCAAAGCAGATAGATGGTCTTGACGTCGTAAACGCCTGAAAAGATCAAGGCGATTCCCTTATCCATTGCACCGATGAAGTATTCCGGCACTGCTTTGCGCTTCGCGCTGGTCTGATGGATGTATTTCATCTGCTTTTTGTCCCAGTAGTAGCACTCCATGTTGGAATCCAGCCGGTATGCCAGCTTGCTGGAATTGAACATCGCATAGCTGTATGCGCTCAGATACTGGCAGGTGCTGTTTTCATTCGTGTAGACGTTCATCTCATAAAACGGCTGGTTTTTCAGCAGGATGTTCAGGATCGGCACAATGTGCTCCTCCTTGACCTTGTTGTACTGGAACTGCTCCTGCAGCACCTCATCCCCCTCTTTGTAGGTCAGCGTCACCTGGCAGTTGAGCAGCGATACCGAATAGTCGACGCGGATAATCCTGTCCGGCGACAAAATTACCTGCTTGACCTTGCGGCCAATGAAATCGGTCTTCAGCAGCATCACCTCATCCTGAAGCCAGCACAGCACATACTCCGGCTGACCGCTGAGCGCTTCCTCCCGCGGGATGTAGGTCAGGTGTTTGACCGGCATCCCTTTCTGAAGCCAGTCCTGCAGATACGGCAGATAGATTTCCGGCAGGTCGGTAAGCTGGTAGATCCGTTTCGGCCAGCTCTGCAGCTTGAATTCCTCCGGCTCCATCCTCTGATGAAAAGCCATCTCGTCTTCTGTTGGCAGGGTCATAATCATCTTTCATCCCTCAATTCTTGTTGTGTTGTCTGCTCTCACTCCTGTCATGTTCAATGGATGTCGTTTGCAAGGTTTTTTAATATCTTATCATATACGTCACTTGTCTTTCAGCAGAATGCCAGCCTTAAAATACCCGTCCTCCATCTTAAAGCACATATCCCATCGCCATGCCGCACAACCGTTTGAGGTCAGCTCCGGCTCTTCTCTCTCAGGATGAGCCGGGCACCGCACCATTCTCAAGCCCGGCTTTATGCCATCGGCACCATATGTATTGGCAGGAACCGCCAAGACGGGACGGATCTATTCGGTCAGCTCCTGGAATTTCTGCTGAACCTCCCTTTCCCGATACCTGCTCAGCGGCAGCTTCTGCCCGGAATCCAGCACCACATTTCGGGATTCGATGCTGAAGATAAACCGGTAGTTCACCAGATAGCTCTTGTGAATACGGATGAATCCATAGGGCATGAGCAGCTTTTCCATATCAGAGAGTTTATAGCGGATGGAAAAATTCCTGCTCTGTGCCACCATGTTCAGATATTTGTCGAGCGACTCGACATAGATGATCCGGCTCGCGTTCAGCCGCAGGCTGACTGTGCCGCTCTGTACGGTGATGTGGCTGTCCTCCCGGCTCTCAAGCATCTCCCCGGCAAGCTGCTCGACCGCCTCATTGAGATCGGCGTCGAAGCTTGCCTTGCGGATGAACCGGAACGGCTTCGCCTGCAGGGATTCGAAGACATATTCCTCCCTGCCGGAAACAAGCAGCAGGAACACCTGTTTGTCGAGCCTGCGCAGGTCCTTTGCAAGCTGCAGCCCGTTCAGCCGCGGCATGTCGATATCCAGAAACAGCGCGTCGTAGCTGTAGCCTGAGAAGATTTTCTCGCGCAGCCTGAGCGGATTATCATACCGGTCGATGACCGTTTCGCACTCGTGCTGCTGAAACTGCGCCTGTGTTTTTTGGGCAATCGACTCGAGTGTCAGCTTCTCGCCGCCGCAGACCGCTACTTTGAATACCGGCATCCGGGAACCTCCTTCAAATTTTTTACTTTATTATAAGTATAGGAGATATTGCACATAAAGTCAAGATGAATCATCCCGCTATTTTACAGGCCGCAGAACATTTCTTATCAAAAATTCATGAAAAAGCGCGTTTTATACGAAATGATTTTGTTTCATTTCGCTATTCGCGCCATGTAATTGCCAGTTGCGCCATGACGCTTGAATTCCCAGAAGCTTCGTGTTAAAGTGAGGGAGAAAAGAGGGTTTACAGGGATCATCCATGAAACAGAAGCATCCTCAAAAGAGAAGGAGGTATTTCATTTGAAACAGAATACGAAAAAAGGCTTAGCGCTTGCTTTGGCCGTGACCTTCGTCGCATCCAGCATGGGACTTTCGGCGATTGCGGACGATACGCCGAAGTACACCATCAAGGACTCCGGTAAAGGCTATATGCTTGTGGAGAACCAGGGCGGCAAAACGCTCGGCTACTCCCCCGATTCCGGTGTCCAGATCCTTGAACAGGACGGTTACGCGTTCAAGGATCTGAACCAGAACGGCGAGCTGGACGTCTATGAGGACTGGCGGCTGGACACCAAGACCCGGGCAACCGACCTCGCCGCACAGCTCGTGAAGGACGGCCGATCCGGCATTGAGACGATCGCCGGACTGATGCTCTACAGCGTGCATCAGACGATCCCGGGCGGATCGATGTACGGCGGCGACACCTATGGCGGAGAAAAGAATGGTGAAGGCGTATATACCGGCGGCCTTCCGTATGCGGACAGCGGCGCGAACGCGTGGGATCTTTCCGATATGCAGAAGACCTTCTTAGACCGCGACAACCTGCGCCATGTGCTGATCACCAGCGTGGAAAGCCCGGAAGTTGCGGCAAAGTGGAGCAACAACGTACAAGCCTTTGTTGAGGGTCTGGGCTACGGCATCCCGGCGAACAACTCCTCCGACCCGCGCCACGGCGCAAGCGGCGCGAACGATGTGGAATATGTGGCGGGACAGGGCGGCAAGATCTCCCTGTGGCCTTCCTCGATCGGCATGGCGGCCACCTTCGATCCGGAGCTTGTCGAAAAGTTCGGCGATATCGCTTCGAAGGAATACCGCGCACTGGGCATCGCGACCGCGCTGTCCCCGCAGATCGACCTCGCAACCGAGCCGAGATGGAACCGCTTCAACGGCACCTTCGGAGAGAACACCAAGCTCGCGACCGACATGGCAAGGGCCTATGTCGACGGCTTCCAGACAACCGAAGGCTCAGATACCGGCTGGGGCGGCAAGAGCGTCAACGCCATGATCAAGCACTGGCCGAGCGGCGGACCGGAAGAGGGCGGCCGCGACGGACACTACGGCTACGGCAAGTTCACGGTGTATCCGGGAGAAAACTTCGATGAACATCTGAAAACCTTCACCGAAGGCGCGTTTAAGCTGAACGGCGGAACCGGCATGGCCTCCGCGGTGATGCCGTACTACACGATCTCCTACAATCAGGACACCAAATACGGCGAAAACGTCGGCAACAGCTACAGCAAATATATCATAGGCGACCTGCTGCGCGGCGAATACAACTATGACGGCGTCGTCTGCACCGACTGGCTGGTCACCGCGGACGCAACCCAGGGCGACATCTTCTTTGAAGGCAAGTGCTGGGGCACCGAGAACCTGACCGTTTCCGAGCGCCATTACAAAATCCTGATGGCGGGCGTCGACCAGTTCGGCGGAAACAACGATAAAGCTCCGGTTATGGACGCCTACGACATGATGGTCGAAGAGATGGGACAGACAGACGCGGACTTCCGTTTCCAGGAATCCGCAAGAAGACTGCTGACCAACATCTTCAACGCCGGGCTCTTTGAGAATCCATACCTCGATCCGGACGAATCGGAGAAGGAGGTCGGCAACTCCGACTATATGACCGAAGGCTATGACGCACAGCTCAAATCGGTCGTCATGATCAAGAATTCCGACGGCGCGATCGTCGAACAGTCCAAGGACAAAAAGAAAACCGCATATGTCGTCGGCATGGAAGACAAGCTCGTCTCCAAGTACTACGATGTAACCGAAGATCCCGACAAAGCGGACTTTGCCATTGTCGCGATGAACGCGCCGCAGGGCGGACAGGGCTATGACAGCGCCGACCTCGCAAAGGGCGGCAACGGATACTTCCCGGTCACGCTGCAGTACAGCAGCTACACGGCGGACACCGCCCGTGAAAAATCCATTGCATCCTACCCGCTGCTTTCCTTTGATAAGGAAGAAAACCGCTCCTATAAGGGCAAAACGGTAGAAATTCAGGAAAACCTTGATGAACTCAAAAAGCTGCAGGATGCCAAGGAAGCGATGGGCGGCAAGCCGGTCATCACCTATGTCAAAGCAACCAACCCGATGGTCTTCTCCGAAGTGGAGCCGCTGTCCGACGCGATCTTAGTCGGCTACGACATCCAGGATCAGGCCGCGCTCGACATCATCTCCGGTAAAACTGAGCCTTCCGGTCTCCTGCCGATGCAGCAGCCGAAGGACATGGAAACCGTTGAGAAGCAGTATGAGGACGTCGGCCAGGATATGGACTGCTACAAGGATGAAAACGGTAACGTCTATGACTTTGCGTTCGGCCTGAACTGGTCCGGACAGATCAAGGACGAGCGTACCCTCAAGTATGCCGGCTTCGGACCGGATAAGGATACCTCCTCCACAAGCTCCGGCAACGCATCAGGCTCCACCTCCAGTAAGAAGAACCCGGGCACCGGTTCCCCGCTGAACAGCTCCGCGGCAGCCGGACTCGGCATGTTCCTGTTGGTCAGCGCAGGCGGCGCGGTCCTGTTCGCAACCAAACGCAAAGCGGACCGTTAACCCCGCAGTCTGATCACCAAGCTCCGATTCTGTTTGCAGATAAGCGGATAGAACGGCAGCAATCACACAGTCAACGGATCGATACCCTTCTTTTCGATCTTTATGCAGAACGGGCGGCACTTAAAGTGCCGCCCGTTCTCAAGCTGGTAATCCCCTAAAAAACCCCTTTTTGCGCTGATTCAAGATTCTTGAATCAGATGAATGACCATCCGATTTGTTTGCCCCTGACTGTCATATCTCCGAATCCATCAGCACCGCAATGAATTTCAGGGCATTTACAAAAGACGTCCGTTAAATGCCCTCAATAAAACAGCCGACCGCCGCGAAAAAATGTGTAATCTGGTAAATTATCGGCAATTTACGGCTAGCCGAAAGATCGGGACACCATGCGTGAATCCTGTAATCGGAAAAGCGTCCTCTGTTATCCTTACAGACCCGCCGGCTATTCGCGCTGTTCCCATGCTGTTTACGCCATCCGGCTTGCGTTTTCACGACAAATATGGTAATATTGTCATCAGGAAAAGGATGATAACGAAGCATTTTGTTGATTGTGACAAAACGCTCTGAAGAACGGCGGATGCCGCTCCCCACTCTGCTTTCCAGATTTTCTAAGGAGGAACCCGATGAAACATCTTAAACAAACAGCGGCTGTCCTGCTGTGCATCCTGACGCTTCTCCCGCTTGGCGCCTGCCGGTCAGGCTCGACGGCGCTGACCGCATCCGGACAGACGATCTCCAGCGGCCTTTACAATTGGTATCTGGTCCAGGCCTACAACGCGGCCTGCGAGCTGAACGGCGGCAAGGAAGGGCTGTTCACGGCACAGCTTGAGGAAAAGGATGCTTCCGCCTGGATACAGGACAAGGCGGTCGAGCTCTGCAAAGAGCATCTGGCAATCGAACAGAAATTTGATGAACGCGGTCTCTCGGTCGGAGATGACGGAGATGAGCTGGTGGAAACCACCGTCAGCCAGTATTGGAAAGCGGCGGGCTATTCCCGCAACTATGAGACACTGGGCGTGGATGAGGAATCCTTCCGGGCTGCGTCGCTGAATGACTATAAACGGGACCAGATCTTCGCGGATATGAAGGCGGAACTGGTCGCAGAACTCACCGACGATCAGCAGCGGGAATACTACCAAAGCCATTACGCCCTGATCAAATTCATTGCGATCCCCTATGACAGCGCGGAAAGCGGCGAGGACGCCGGTAATCCAGAGATGGAAGACGCCGGTAATCCGGAAACGGAAGACACCGGCTATAAAGCGGCTTTTGACGGATATCTGAGCAGGCTCAAAGGCGGCGCGGATTTCGATACGATCATCGACGAGCTTCTTTTGGAGGACGAGCTGATCATGGCCGGAGCGAGCACCTCAAAGACCAGCGAAACCGGCTCGGTCAAGTTCCGTTCCCAGGATGCATACGCTTCGCTGGTGGCACGCGGCCAGAGCGGTTATCCTGCCGCTTTTCTGGACGGGCTGTTCGACAAGGAATACGGCAAGCTGTATACCTATGACGACAGCGGCAACCTGTTCAACATCGCCTATGAACGTCTGGACCTGAACGGCGATACGGTCGCCTTTGACTCCTGCAGGGACGACCTGCAGACCAGGATGGCCCGCGAACGCTTTGAGGAACAGATTGCCGAATGGGCGTCCCAGATCACGGTTGAGGAGAACACCGGCGTGACCAAGCAGAATGTCGAGGAGAAGTTCTCGTAACAGCGTACGGCCCGCGCATGATTTCCAGGGAAAACATCGGCTTCTAAACGCAGTGGATACCTCCCACGAAGACCATCTTCAAACGGCATCATACGTTGCGTACTACGGTTACCCGATTCATAGGATTTTATAAAAGATGGGAGAAGGCCACAGCTGCTGCTGTGGCCTTCTCTTTTCTGTCAATACCTCAAAGCTCCCGCATACTGTCTGCGGGCTGCGGCGTATGGCAGGCACTTTATTATAATAAGGAAGATTCCTCTTGGGATGCCGCATCTTTCTATGCAGGCGCTCGGCCTGGCAAACGGGTATCCGCATCGGCCTTCACGCCAAGTTTACAAAATTAAGTTGAACTCCCTCCTGTTTGCGGATAGTATAGTACATATGTGAAATGGGAAATTTTTATTCCGGCATCATTCTATACAGAGAAGGAAGGGATTCGATGGCATTGATAACCTGCAACTTCTATGCCGCGTCGCTCGGCTTCTGCACCAATGTCCAGGTACTGCTCCCATATGGCAACCATTCGGATGCGGTCAGCCTTGACTGGGGAACGCTTTATCCCAAACAGCCCGCGCTCAAAACGCTCTATCTGCTGCACGGCATGTACGAGGATGAAACCATCTGGGTGCGCAAAAGCAACATTGAACGGTATGCCGCGGCCAAACAGGTCGCCGTGGTGTTTCCGTCGGTGCAGAACAGCTACTATACCAATATGCGCTGCGGCCCCGATTACTTCACCTATCTGACCGAGGAGCTTCCGGCATTCGTCGGCTCGGTGTTCCCGCTCTCCCAGAAACGGGAGGACACCTGTATCGCCGGGCTGTCCATGGGCGGATACGGCGCCTGCAAGGCCGCCTTCAAACGCCCGGATTTATATGCGGCGTTCGCATCCCTGTCCGGCGCACTGGATATCGGCGGCATCGCGGATTATATCGCAAGCGGCGCGGAACAAAGGATGTTTGAAAGCGTCTTCGGTGATCCAGAAGCGGCGCGCGGCGGTCCGGATGATCTGACGACCATCGCCGGACAGGCCAAACAATCCGCTCAGAAGCTTCCCCGAGCCTATTTTGCCTGCGGAACATTGGACCGGCTGTGTTATCCCATGAACCAGCGGATGCTTTCATGCCTCAACGATCTGGGCATCCCCTATACCTATGAAGAAGGCCCCGGCATGCACAACTGGGAATTCTGGGACACCTATATCCAGCGCGCGCTGGACTGGATGTTCCCGGCTGAAAGATAAAAGCAGGCATCACACAGCCGCTTTTCCCTTGCTTTTGACATTCTTACAAGAAGAGAAAGGAAATAGAACTCTTGCATTTAAAATCTGAAAAGACATCCTGCCCGCATCGGCCGTTTGCATCCGGACTCAGCTTTTACAAGCTGTTCTGGATCTTTCTGATCGGCTGTATTCTGGGCGTATACATCGAAATTTTCTGGCAGTTTCTCAAAACCTATCAAATTGAAAACCGCACCGCCCTGGTATGGGGCCCGTTCAACCCGGTTTACGGCTTTGGAGCGGTCGCTCTGACCTTGGTGCTTCACCGTTTTATGGATAAACGCTGGTACTGGATCTTCCTTGCAAGCGCCGTTGTAGGCGGCGCGTTCGAATATCTGTGCAGCGTTGTACAGGAATATGTGTTCGGAACGGTCTCGTGGGAATACAGCGAGGTGCCGTTCAACATCAACGGCCGTACCCACCTGTCGGTTTCCATCCTGTGGGGCGTCCTCGGCGTCTGGTGGATCAAATGGTGCTATCCGCGGCTGTCCCGCCTGATCGAACGCATCCCGGCACGCGTCGGCGTTCCTGCAACCTGGGTTCTGGTTGTCTTCATGGTGGTGAATATAACCGTTTCCGCGCTGGCTGTCGGACGCATGACCCAGCGCCATCACGGTGTTCCGGCCACCAATCCCGTCAGTTCTTTTTTAGACCGGCAGTATTCCGACGACTTTATGGAAAAGGTGTATCCCAACATGTTTTTCGCCGATGAGACGCGGCCGCAAAAGGTCCGGGAACATTAGCGAGGCTTCCGCTTGGCCGCCATCCTTTCTCCGTACAGAAAGGACGGCGGCTATTGTGTTGACATTCTTCCTCAATTCTGAAAGAATGTCAGCTATTGTATTGTCATCAATCCTTATCAAATCTGCATGGGAGGTCGTTTCGGGAAAGCCGCAGATCTCCGCCTGAAAACCGGCTGCGGTTAAACAATAAACGCCGCTTTTCGAAACATAAGACGGAGCGGCGCCGTCTTTTTAAAAACAATTGTCCTGTCAGGACATCTGTTTCAGCAGACACGCTTTACAAATGGACTGTGATGCTCTATGATGAGGATAGAAGATGCCATCCATAAAACAGCGCACGCTGTCCCGAAAGGAGAAATGAATATGTTGGATTATCAGTCGATCCTCGCAAAATATCCCAACGGCGTTCTGGCCACAGTGGAAAACACAAAGGCCAAAACCCGCGTCTTTCAATATCTGTTTGGCGACGGAAACAAGGTGTATTTCTGCACGAGCAGTGAGAAAGCCGTTTACCGGCAGCTGCAGGACAATCCCTGCTGTTCGTTCTGTACCTATGCGCCGGACTTCTCTCCGGTGCTGTCCGTAAACGGGAAGGCGGTCTTTGTGGACGATATGGAACTCAAAGCCCGCGCGCTGGATGAGAATCCCGGTATCAAAAGCATTTATGGCAGCGCGCAGAACCCGGCGTTCCGGATTTTCTACATCGATGCTGAAGAGATTGAGACCTTCAGCTTTGCCGACGGACCGCAGACATTCCAGATATAATTATGAAACAGAAACAACCGGGGCGCCAGACAACGCTCCGGTTGTTTCTGTTTACGGCAGCTTCCGTGTACGTTTGATCGGATATGCAGTAGACCGCCGGTCCGTCCACAATCTTCAGAATATTTACAGGAGACATCACCATGTGAACCATTCTTTTTAAGACATCATGAGAGATTTTTACAAAACACCTCTCAGCCTGATTTAAAACATATCCCATTGGTTCTTTGTCTTCTAACGTCAATATCAGCCATCCGCCCGCCATTTCCGGGCTGATACCGGTTATATACACAGAACCCGATATGATGCCGCATGAAACTCCACAACAGCTTCTGGCAACTGTGCACAAAAAACGATTCCATTTTTCTCGTTTCAGACATATTGATTCTGTAATTCCGAAATGGTATTATAAAATAGACAATTTATCTTTTCATTGTATTGACAATTTGGCAAGCTGTTCTGTTGTACACAGCATATCGCCTATAAAACCAGAATGGCTGCCGGAAAGGAGAACAAAGCGATTCAGAAAAGAGAATACTGTTTTAAAAGAGAAAGGATCACACTATGAACAAATGGAAAAAACTTGTGAGTACGATTTGCGCCGTTGCCATGCTGGTCACCACCATTCCGGCTGGCCTCTCCGCCAGCGCCATAGACGGCTCCGTCAAGATTGAAGCGGAAACCGGCTACATGGTTGACCGGGACGGCAACCGTCTGGATCGGAAGCCTTCTACAGACGATAAAAATGCCAGCGGCGGCGCTTATTACGGAAATTTTGACGTCGGACAGCGCAGAGGGCTTGTCCTGGAAAATGTCACCGACACAAAAAAGACCTCCATTGCCATCAAGTATGCCACCAGCGGCTACAATGGTACCTTTGACATCTATCTGAACGGGGCCAAGCAGGCTTACAAGCTCGGCTTCACCAACACCAAGGGCTGGTACATGGACAAGGGCACCACGGTCTCCGGCTGTATCGATATTCCGGCCGGCGCGGACATCAGAATTGTGCCGAGCGATCCCGCCAACATCGACTACATTGTGCTCGGCGATGAGACCGATCTGCCGCCGATCGCCTTTGAAGGAGACTTCTTCCAGATCGAAGCGGAGTCCGGCTATCTCGTCAACCGGTATGGGGAGAAGCTCGACCAGAAGCCCGCTACCGACGACCCGAACGCCAGCGGCGGCGCTTACTACGACCACTTTGATTCCGGCGAACGCAAGGGCCTGGTCCTGCAGAACACCAGCGGCGAGGACAAGCTGTCGATTTCCATCCGCTATTCGTCCTACAACAGCGGCACCTTCGACATCTACCTCAACGGTTCCCGCAAGGCCCGCCAGCTTCCTTTCACCAGCACCGGCGCATGGACGATGAACAAGGCCACCTTTGCGGCGGGCCGCATCGACATCCCAGCCGGCGCGGAGATCAAAATCGTGCCGAGCGAGGCGGCCAACATCGACTACATCGTCGTCGGCAAGGACGCGAGCCTGCCTGAGATTCCGGGCGAGGTCGTCTCGAAGGAACAGGCGCTCGCAAGGCAGATGGAGACCGAAAGCATCGTGCTCGCGCAGAACGACGGCGTCCTGCCGCTTTCCACCGATACCAGGGTCGCGGTATTCGGCCGCGGACAGCTTGCCCCGACCACGGGCGGCGGCGGTTCCGGCGCGGTCAACGGCTCGTACACCTCCACCTTTATCGACGGCCTGACCGAACTGGACATCCGTCCCTGCCAGGAGCTTTTAGACTACTATCAGGAACGCGTGCATTCCAAAACCGACATCGACCACGGCTGGAATACGGGCACGGATTACCCCGGCGAATGGGGCAGCCCGGTCTACTCCGGCACAAGCTGGTCGCAGTCCGCCGGCGTCAACACCCCGGACGTCAAGCTGGACGGCGGAAAAATCCTCGACGACGGCATTGTCGCGAGAGCCGCCCAGGAAAGCGACGTCGCCATCGTCTACATCACCCGCACAACCGGCGCGGAGGAGATGGACCGCATCAAGCAGCCGGGCGACTGGTATCTCGACCCGTCCGAAAAGGTGCTGCTCCAGCAGGTCACCGATAAATTTGACAAGGTGGTCGCCATCCTCAGCGTCAACGGCCCGATCGACATGTCCTGGGTGCGGGAATACGGCATTGACTCGGTGCTGATCTCCTACGCAAGCGGTTCGCAGAACGGCTACGCGATGGCGGATCTTGTATTCGGCCTGCAGAACCCGAGCGGTAAGCTGGCCGACACCATCACCGAAACCTATGAGGAGCATCCGACCGCCGACACCTTCGGCTATGTGACCTATGCGGACATGGGCCTTACCGGCAGCAAAAACAATGCCGCGTTCGGCGACGACGACCCGGTGTCTACCTATCTTGAAAACATCTATGAGGGCTACCGCTACTTCGACACCTTCGGCAAGGATGTCCTGTACCCGTTCGGAAGCGGCCTGTCCTATTCCGATTTCAACTTCAACGACCTGTCCGTTGCGCTGAACGCGCAGGACAAAAGCATCACGGTCAGCGCGACGCTCGAGAACGTGACCCAGGACGCCTCCGTCGTGCCGGGCAAAGAGGTCATGGAGGTCTATGCGAGCATCCCGAACGGCAAGCTCGAACAGCCTTACCAGAAGCTTGTGGACTACCAGAAATCCGATGTGCTCTCCGCCGGCGAAAGCCAGCGCATGAGCATCGACATCCCGCTCAAGGACCTGGCCTCCTACGATGAGGAGCGCGCGGCATACATTCTGGAGCCGGGCACCTACTATCTGCGTGTCGGTTCCTCGTCGCGCGACACCCACATCGCGGGCGCGTTCGAGATTGAAGACACCATTCTGGTCGAACAGCTGACCAACCGGCTCACCCTGTCCGACGACGCGAAGGCGCTGTTCGAAAAGGAAGCGCTCAGCAACAAGGACGCCGCCCCGATCACCTATGCCGGCGAAGCCGAAGAGATGAAGAACGCTTCCGAAAACGCGTTCATCGTGACGGCTCAGAACGTCGAGGTCAGCCTGGCAGCGCCGGCCGTCACCGAACGCAGCTTCCGGCAGCTCCCGGCTGACGAACCGGTTCATAAATTCTCCGAGGTTCAGTCCGGCGACATCTCGCTGGAGGACTTCGTCTCCCAGATGACCGACGACGAGCTGATCACGCTGCTGGCAGGCAGCGCGGGCCGTACCGACGGCACCTCCTGCTACACGGACGACACCGCGATCCCGAACAACTACGGCACCAAGAACGGCGGCATCTCCGGCGCGGGGCTCTCGCGCAACATCCAGCGCTTCTCGATTCCGTCCCTGACCTATGCGGACGGCTCCGCAGGTATCGGCTACAACGCCATCTCCGGCGTGCGCGACAAGAACATCGGATGGCCGAGGGCCGCCAGCGTCGCCTGCATCTGGAACAAGGACCTGATCCGGGAATATGCGGTTGAGATGGGCAAGGCGATGGTCGACATCAACGTCGATATCTGGCTTGCGCCGAGCATCAACCTGCACCGCAACCCGCTCAACGGACGCAACAACGAATACTACTCCGAGGACCCGATTCTGTCGGGCATCACCGCTTCGGTCGTGGCCGAAGGCGTCGCAGAGAGCGGCGTGACGGTCTGCCTGAAGCACTTTGCCGGCAATGACCAGGAGTACTATCGGCGCGGCGTCATCAATGATACGACTGAAAAGAACGGCACCAGCCGGGATGCGATCAACGTGATCTCCTCCGAGCGCGCACTGCGCGAAATCACGCTGAAGCCGTTTGAAATGGCGGTCAAGACCGGCAAGGTCATGAACGTGATGTCCGCCTTCAACAAGGTCAACGGACAGTACTGCGCATCCAGCTCGGAGCTTCTGACCGACATCCTGCGCGGCGAATGGGGCTTTGACGGCTTCGTCGTGACCGACTGGGGCGATTTCGACGTCATCGCGCACGAGGGCCAGGCACTGGCCGCCGGCAACGACATGAACATGCCGGGCTACCACGGACGCCACCGCATCAGCGACCAGTACCGCGAAAGCCTTGCAAACGGCGATTTGACCCGTGCGCAGATGCAGCGCAGCGCCTACGACTTCCTTCATACGCTGAATCAGAGCGTGCTCTCCTCCATGCCTGGAAAGCACAGATTCGCCGATAACCTTTCAATCCTGTCCACCACCCTGCCCGAAGCGCGGATCGGCTATGACTACGCCGAGAGCAAACGCAATCCGCTGATCGCATCGGGCGGCAAGGGCACCTCGTATTCCTTCAGGCTGGCCGGCGATTCGCCGTCGCAGCTGCCGGAAGGCATCACCCTGCTGCCGAACGGAACCCTTTCGGGCAAGCCGGCATCCGGCACCGAGGGCAGCTACAGCCTGAAATTTGAAGTCATCGACAATACCGGCGCGTCGGCCGCAAAGCAGCTGACGCTGACCGTCAAGGGCGAGCTGAGCATCCAGCCGCAGAAGCTGGCGATTGTCAAGCTCAACCAGCCCTATGAACAGAAGCTCACCGCAGTCGACGCGGGCTGCAATACAGTGGACGCCGTGTTCACCACCTCCAGCAAACTGCCTGCGGGCCTCACCCTTTCGGAAGACGGCACACTCAGCGGAACATGCACCGACATCGGTTCCGGCAGCTTCCCGATCACCGTTTCCGTCGTCTCAAAGGACGGCGCCAAGACCGGCAGCGCCGATTTCACGCTCGACGCGATTGCAAACGCCGTGACAATCACAACAGAATCGCTTACGGATGCATCCATCGGCAGCTTCTACAGCCAGTCCCTGGCCGCCGCGGGCGGTGTGCAGCCGTACAGCTGGACCGTGGACGCCCTGCCGGAAGGCTTTGTCTTCGATGGAACGGCCATTCGAAGCGGCGTCCTGAGCGGCGGCAAGTTTATCGAAGGCTCCGTGCCGAAATCCGCCGAGGGCATCTACGACATTCGCGTCACCCTGACCGATGGAATCGGCGACAGCGACGTCAAAACGCTGACCCTCAAGGTCGGCAGCCCGGATGAAACCGCCTTCATGATCACCACCGGCAGCCTGCCGCAGGGCAAGGTCGGCACCACCTATGAAGCGCCGAAGTTCACAGCCCGCGGCGCTGCGGGCCGTGTCAGCTATTCGCTCGACGCGGACAGCGACGTCCTGCCTGCCGGCCTGACACTCAGCGAAGACGGCACGCTCTCCGGCACCCCGACGCTGACGGTTTCAGGCGTCTACCGCATCGTCGTCAAGGCTGAGGATGAAGCGGGCAGCACCTGCTCCAAGGCTTATCAGCTCTACATCGCCGGACAGCTCACCCCGCAACCCGCAGCCTACAGCGTGCTGGGCGCGGAGGAGCAGAAGAACTTTAACCAGCGCTTCACCGCATCCGGCGGCTACAGCAGCGAATACAGCTTCGCGCTTTCGCCGATGAGCGATCCGCTCCCGGCAGGCCTTACGCTTACCAGCGACACCACCGGCATGACCATCTCCGGCACGCCCGCAGCCGGCACACGCGGCACCTACAATCTGCTGGTTGTCATGGATGCGGCGGAATTCGGCGGCAACCCGGTCACCAGTGTGATTCCATATACCCTGAAGGTCAGTCCTGAAAAGATTAACCTTGCGCTGAACAGACCGGTTTATGCCAGCTCCTACCTTGATCTGCTGCCCGAATGGGCCGTGGACGGCAATATGTCCTCCCGTTGGTGCAGCCACTGGCAGGAAGGCGATGTCGACGATGCCTGGCTGACCGTCGATCTCGGCGCAGTCTACGACATCAACAGCGCGGTCATCCATTGGGAAACCGCATATGCCAGCGAATATGTCCTGCAGGTTTCGGATGACAACGAGCATTTCACGAATGTCGACGTGCTCGGCCGGAGCTACGATGGACTGAACCACACCTGGACCATCTCGGCCAAAGGCCGCTACCTGCGGATGCAGAGCATCAAGGCCGCGACCAAGTGGGGTTCCTCGATCTACGAATTCCAGATCTACGGCACACCGGCCGAAGCGCCGGAGCTTTCGATCACCTCCGAACGCTACACCGTCGATGAGGAACAGCGCATCATCTCCGGCATCAGCTTTGGAACCACGATCGAAGATACTCTCGCCGGACTCTTCTGTGACGACGAAACCGCCGCCATTCGCATCGTGGATGAAGCGGGCAATGCAGTGGATGCCGTTTCCGATGTCCGCAGCGGCATGAAGGCGCAGATCCTTTACGGCGGAAAAGCCGTCAAGGAATATGCGCTGTCGGTCCTCGGAGATCTCGGCGTCAGTGAGAATCTGGGTGTCATCGATCTGCTCCTGCTGAAAAATCAGATCCTGGGCAAAACGGAGTTCACCCCGATACAGGCTCTGAGCGCGGATATGGACCAGAACGGCCGTATCAACGTCTTGGACCTTCTGCGGCTGAAACTGATGATCTTGGGCATGTAACAAGCATTTGTAAAAAGGCCGCCCGGCGTTTGCCGGGCGGCCTTTCAGTTTGTCCTGATATGCCGCATGGCGGTGTCTTGGCTTTGTTTATACGGTTCTTCTAAAGGGTTGTTGTTTCGCTGCAGCGCAGCGGTATTCTTATGTTTACCAAGAACCACTTGGCAAAGTGGAAGTTCTTCTTTGCGCGGCCAGAGAAGAACCAAGAAAGGCCGCCAAAGGGGGCATGCCGCTTCGGTACAATGATAATGGACGTCATTCCCCCTT
>NZ_CCYH01000005.1 GCF_000820765.1 Candidatus Soleaferrea massiliensis AP7 | reverse complement strand
CTTGGCAAAGTGGAGGTTCTTCTTTGCGCGGCCAAAGAAGAACCAAGAAAGGCCGCCAAAGGGGGCATGCCGCTTCGGTACAATGATAATGGACGTCATTCCCCCTTTGGCCGTCCGCACCACATTTGGAGCAAGGAAGCTCAGCGTTCGCTGGGTTCGCACGTTTGTTATTCTGGCGGTTATGTCTGTATATCCGCTCGCCCTGTATTCCGAATCCATAGGAACAATTGATCTGCACTATGCTGTGTGGTAAAGGGTCCGTTTTGTGTTCTAAATAAACAGGGTGGTTGCCCGACGTGCCTGTCTAAGAGAGTTGAATCCCTGTAAGATGCCTCTTCGAAGATTACGTGATATATTCGTGACCGATGCAATCTACAAGAATCGATGTCAGTCCACGAACCAGCTAAGGTATTGGGGTACCATGAGTACAACCTGCAACCGGGGATGCGTCTGCTGCTAGATATGCCCAACCACTCAGCCAAAAGCAATACACCGCCCGCAGGCGGCTGAAGCAGAAATAGGGATATCAGAGGGGATTTTCAAGGGGGTCATCTGGCTAGGAGCGGCGCACTGCATGGCCCCTTGAACGGCCTTTCTTGGTACTTCTTTGGCCGGATGGATTGTCAATAGAAGTGCAAAGAAGCGTTATGAAAAACTTCATAAGGAGTTTTCCAGCCTAAACACTTCCTGGGGCCAAGATTGATCAGCGCTGCGATCCGCCGAATGTCTTCTTCTGTATACTCTGCCAGTGACCTTCTCTTCGGGATGTACTGCCTGATCAATCCATTTGTATTCTCGTTCCTCCCTCGTTCCCATGGACTATGCACATGCGCATAGTATACCTGCGCCCCCAATTCCTCTTCCATCTCTTTTGATTCGCTGAACTCCATTCCCTGATCAAATGTGATCGTCTTCACTTCTACCACTTCTGCCTTGATCAGCTTCACTACCATTTTTCTTTCCTCGCTGCTCTCCTTGTTTTCCACCTTCCCTGCCATCAGATATCTGCTCTTTCTGTCCAGTATCGACACCAACGCACTTCTTTCACAGTATCCGTGTACCGTATCTCCCTCCAGGTCTCCGATTCGCGTACGCTGCTCTGCTTCCTGTTGGCGCTCCTCTATCGATCTGCTGAAGCACTTCCTTTTGGGCTTCTTTGCCTTTCCGATCCTCTTTTTCATGATCCTCAGGTTGAATATCAGTGTATCCCTGAGCCGTTTCGACGCAAGGGCTCGATGGTTGTAATTTCCTTCTTTGATATGTTTCGTCACTTACCAGTATGCAGGAGTTTTTTCCCTTTGTGTTGTTTTTCTTCTTTTGCTCTTACTATGATAATCCACCCGAACAAAGAAGAACGTCCACTCTGCCAAGTGACACTTGGTAACCATAGCGAGACCGCTGAAGTACAGCGGAACAGTATCAGCAGAAGACCTCGGCATACTGTACATTTTTACTTGGTACAGTCATCAATCGGTATGATTCCATGTACCGCCTCAAACTCCCCAATACGCTGTTTCATGAGCTGTTCCAGTTCTTTATTCTTTGAACGGCCTTCAAAGTTCGCAATGTTATCCCAATTTATATAACAGAACAAATGAAGTACGAAGCGTATACCTTGAAAGCAAGTTTTTCATGTCGTGACCTCCAAAATAATGTACAAACTCTATGATACCTTTTATAAAGCATAATGAGTGGGATATGTCCCACATTTAGAAAAATGTAATCATATCGGTTTTATTTAAACTAAGAGAACACGATATTATAGTTAAAAGAAGTACACTGTACATTATGCGAAAGCAAAAGGTATTTATATAATCTATAGATAAATACCTTTTACGAACTCCGCAGATTTATCCATCCGAATGACAGGCCGTCGTTCAGGAAACAATAACAGCAGTTAAAAAACACCCTCATGGACATGCCTTCATGGCTCTCCGTTTCATTGTGAAGTTTTTCTCAATATCCATCGGCGGCGGGCCGCGCCCCTTGCTTTCTTGATGAGATGTTGCTATAATAAGATCGACTGTAATTGTCAGAAACCGTGTGTTTCTGACATCAAGTGAATCAATAGTGGAGGGATTTGATCGCATGCTGCCTGCAAGTTTGATTGATTTAAGCGATTTCAGTTCCGAGGAATGGCAGAAGATTGTCAGCCTCGCGCTCAAAATTAAAGAGCATCCGGAAGCCTATTTTGGAAGATGTGAAGGCAAGATTCTTGCAACCCTGTTCTATGAACCATCCACAAGAACCCAGATGTCCTTCCAGACCGCCATGCTGCGTTTGGGCGGACAAACCATCGGCTTCGACAACCCGATGAATTCCTCGGTAGCCAAAGGCGAAAACCTGCGCGACACCATCAAAATCATCAGCGGCTATGCGGATATCCTGGTCATCCGGCACCCGATGGAGGGCGCCGCCAAGGCCGCCGCGCTGAACGCCGACTGCCCGGTCATCAACGCCGGTGACGGCGGGCATCTGCATCCGACCCAGACGCTGACCGATCTGGTCACGCTGATGCAGGAAAAGGGACGGCTCGACCATCTGACCATCGGCCTGTGCGGGGACCTTAAAAACGGCCGCACCGTGCATTCACTGATCAAAACGCTTGCGCCGTTCCAGAATCGGTTTGTACTGATCTCCACAAAGGACCTGTGCATCCCGCAGTATATCCGGGATATCCTGGATGCCAACGGCTCTTCCTATGAAGAGGTGTTCTCCCTGGAGGAAGCCATCTCCGAACTGGACGTGCTGTATATGACGCGCATCCAGAAGGAGCGGTTCGCCTCACAGGAGGAATATGACGCTCAGAAGGATGTCTATGTGCTGGATAAGGAAAAGCTTTCGCATGCCAAAGGCTCCCTGCGCATCCTGCATCCGCTGCCGCGTGTCGATGAAATCACCGTCGACGTGGATGATGACAGCCGCGCGGTTTACTTCAAACAGGCGGTCAACGGCGTCTACGCACGGATGGCGCTGATCCTGACCTTGCTTTCCTCCGAAGAAAAAACCCCGGTTCCAACCGGAAAAGAGATTAAAACGGCGACATGTAGAAATACTAAATGTATCACCCATACCGAACCCTATCTGCCATCCTGTTTTCAGGAATGCGGCGATATGTTGATCTGCGATTACTGTGAAGACCGGTTCCTGATCTGATCGGATCATCCAGAGAAGTGTGTGGGCGGATTCAACCGGAAATAACGATTGATAGAAGGGATATGAACAAGATGATACAGCATTTTGATGAAAAAAGCTTTGATGAAAGCGTCCTGAACGCAAAAGGACTGGTACTCGTAGATTTCTGGGCAACCTGGTGCGGCCCCTGCCTGATGCTCTCTCCGATCATCGAATCCTTGGCGGATGAGATGGATGGACAGATCGTCATCGGCAAGGTGAACGTCGATGAGGAAAGCGAGCTTGCTTCCAAATATCAGGTGCTCAGCATTCCGACCCTGATCCTGTTTCAGGATGGCGAGGAGATCGACCGGACGACCGGCTTCAGTTCCAAGGAGAAGATCATCGAATTTGTGCAGAAGCATCAGGCAGCCGTCTAAAACAACCGTATGCTGTCGATATGGCGGATCCATTCGAATCCGCCATATCCGCTTTGATGATAAAACCTGTTCCTTTCGCATAGGAATAAAGAAAACAGGAAACCATGAAGAGCAATCGTGCTTTTTACACAACAAAAGGAGAAATACATATGTATTGTAGAAATTGCGGCAATGAAATGGCGCCGGGAGCATATGTCTGTGCCCGATGCGGGGTTCCCACCGGCTCGGGATGCGATTACTGCTACAATTGCGGAAATAAAACCGATCCGCGCGCTGTCGTCTGCGTCCGATGCGGCGTCCAATTCGGACAGCCGGGCGTTCCGATCGGCTATCCGCAGAAATCTAAGCTTGCAGCCGGTCTGTTCGGTTTGTTTCTGGGCGGCTGGGGCGTACATAATTTTTATCTGGGCTTCACCTCCAAAGGCGTCATACAGATCGTACTGACCTGCCTGACCTGCGGTATCGCCGCGCTTTGGGGCTTTATCGAGGGTATCCTGATTCTGAGCGGCAGTATGAACACCGACGCGAACGGCGTCCCGCTCAAAGAGTAGGACCCGGATCAAAATTATTTTTCAGGAAATGGAGAAAAAACATGACACAGAAAGAAAAGATGATCGGCGGAAAGCTGTATCTGGCCTATGATGAGGAACTTATCCGTGAAAGGCTGCATGCACAGAGCCTCTGCTTTGAGCTGAACCAGCTCCCCCCAAAAGAGCTTGCCCAGCGCAGCGAACTCTTCCGCAAACTCTTTGGCAGCATTGGGGAGGATTTCTATATGGAAACCCCATTCCGCTGTGATTATGGCTATAACATCACCATCGGAAAACGTTTTTACTGCAACTACAACTGTGTCATGCTGGATTGTGCGCCGATTACAATCGGCGATTATGTCATGATCGGCCCCAATGTCAGCCTGTTTGCAGCCGGACATCCGGTCTGCCATGACCTGCGGTATCAGGAGCTTGAATATGCCTTCCCCATCGCGATCGGCGACCATGTCTGGATCGGCGGCGGCGTGATCATCAACCCGGGAGTCACGATCGGCTCGCGCACGGTGATCGGCGCCGGCAGCATCGTCACCAAGGATCTCCCGGATGACTGTGTCTGTGCCGGCAATCCCTGCCGGGTGATCCGCAAAATTACCGACCGGGATCGGAAGTATTATTTTAAAGACAAAGCTGTTTCAAACGACTAAGATAAAAAGAGAGCCGTCAATGATCATTGACGGCTCTCTTTTTATCGCAAAAACGCTGATGGATCAAGCGGCAGACTGGATCTTGCAGCAAAAAGGACACAATATGCCATCCAAAGGACGGTAGTTTTCAGTACTTCCGTCCCCCTCACAAACATGCCGGCCAAGGTGTTTTTCATCCGCCCCGAACAAGTCCAGAAGGGCGGAGCCATCTGCGAAACAGAACGATTTGCCAGCCTGCAGCATAAAATGATTTAAGTCAACAAGCATCCCACTATCTTGTAGGTGTGATGCGCAACACATCAACTCCATGGAAAAGGATTGAACTAACATGAAAATATATAATGCACGTAACGATTATGAAAATTTCATCAGTCGTAGTTGTACGTCCTGCGGCGGTTGCGGCTGCAGTTACTGCTGCCCAGGCCCTCAAGGCCCGGCTGGCCCGCAAGGTCCTCAGGGTCCTCAAGGTCCGGCTGGTCCACAGGGCCCTCAAGGCCCGGCTGGCCCGCAAGGTCCTCAGGGTCCTCAAGGTCCGGCTGGTCCACAGGGCCCTCAAGGCCCGGTTGGTCCCCAAGGCCCGCAGGGTGTGCCCGGTCCGCAAGGCCCCACTGGTCCCGCCGGTAATACGGATTCCGCCAGTTGTCGCTGTAAAGAGCAATTGAGAAATATCATTCAACAAATTATCACTTTATATCCCAATAATGATCTATTCGTCACTTTGGAGAGCGGCGATGCAGTCGTTGGCCGTCCTGGCTCATTGGTATTAGGGCCAAATGGACGTACCGGAGTATTTGAAGTGACAAATTCTCAAAGTCTCGGGCAGTTTTTGTCTATATGCAGCATCGACTCAATTCAGATAAATAATGCAACGTATAATAACGCCATTGTTTATTTGCCAGAACCGGTTCCCGCTCTGACAGACTGTTGCGCTGATTGCGAAGCAACCATTCGGTCCCTTTTGCCTGTCGGGACACCTAACGTCAGTATCATAACAAGCACGCAAACGCCATCAACAGGAACGGTTATAAGAAATGAATACGGTATGATCGTACTTGCCAATGAAGCGAATAACAATATAACCTTTATATCTTCCTGCAGTATAGATCTATTCATCATTTAACCTCTGGAGCGGGCAGACGACAAATGTCCGCCCGCTTTTTTCGATACTGTCTGCCAACCATGCTGATTTCCTATAAAAACTCCGCTGGTGCTTGACGCGCTGCAGAGTGTTTCAAAAAAGAGAGCCGTCAATGATCATTGACGGCTCTCTTTTCACGCATAAATGCTCCATACAAAAAAGATCCCGTCCCAAAGGGACAGGATCTCTCTCGAAAACACGTTTGTTTAATAGCAATAATAAAAGATCAATCTATTTAAAAATTATTCTTCTCTCATTTTTGCGAAACATTCGCTGCAATAAACAGGGCGGTCTTCTCTCGGTCTGAAAGGAACAGTTGCTTCCGCACCGCAGCTTGCGCAAGTAGCGGTAAACATTTCTCTTTCAGTTCTGTTGTTGTTCTTGCGTGCGTCACGGCAATTTTTGCATCTCTGCGGCTCATTGACGAAACCTTTGGATTCATAGAATTCCTGCTCACCAGCGGTGAAAACGAATTCCTGGCCACACTCTTTGCATGTTAAATTCTTATCTGCGTACATTTTTTTTACCTCGCTTATTGGAATAAAATTTTGTCCCTTGGACGGAATTAAACCGACACCTTTGCAAATTACAACGCTCTGTCTTTAAGCTACGAAGGGCACATTACTATGGATGCGATCCTTCCTCTTTCGGAAGAATCGATGGGTTGGAAACTAATCACTGGAACAAACTGCTCTTAACTTCTTACGGATACGCTGTAATGCATTGTCGATAGATTTTGGAGCCACATCCAGCTTGGATGCCATCTCCTCATAAGACCAACCTTTGAGGTAAAGCATTAAGACATCAAATTCGAAAGCAGATAACAATGCATGCATGACCTGTTTTTTCCGTTCCAGCTCTTCTTTTTTAATCAGCAGAGCTTCCGGGTCACCGTCGGTATCCTCACCGACCCAGGTATACACGCCATCTTCAGTATCCAAAGAGATATAGTTTTGCAATGGCAGCTGCTTGAGCTGCATCGTCGCCTGCACCGCCGAAAGAATCCTGTTCTGAATGCAGACCAATGCATACTGTTTGAAGCCCACCTGTTTTTCCGGTTTATAACCGCGGATTGCATAAACAAATGCGATCATACTCTCCTGGATCATGTCCTCTTTGTCAGAGGCGCGAACCGGAAAACGATTGATTTTATATCGGATGAGCGGAAGATATTTGGATAAAAGCACAGAAAAAGCTTCTGTCTCCCCATCCTTACAAAGGATAACCAATTCTTCATCGGTCTTTTCCTTCCATGCAGCCGGATAATCAAATGATATCATCTAGCATATCTCCAACCAGTATATACAAAATCATCTCTTGTATTATAACAGCCGGCACCGTGTCTGTCAAGAGATATTTTATGAACAAGATGCCATAATCATCCAAGCGAAAAAAATCGAAAAAAATGCTTTTTTCCACTTGACGAACATCATGAAAAATGATATAATAATTTTCGTCGTCAGGAAGGAATTCTATGTGCAAAAGATTCCTTTTTAAGATGTTTCCATGACCACTGCTTGCATGGTTTGCAAGGAGTACATGGTTTGGCATGCGAGGGTGGCGGAACAGGCAGACGCGCACGTTTGAGGGGCGTGTGAGCAATCGTGAGGGTTCAAGTCCCTTCCCTCGCACCAAATATGCGGATATGGCGGAATTGGCAGACGCGCTAGATTCAGGTTCTAGTGGTAGCAATACTGTGCAGGTTCAAGTCCTGTTATCCGCACCAAACTTACAAAACAAACCCATCATAAACTGTGTTTATGATGGGTTTGTTTTGTTGTGTATCTGCTCAAGCTTGCCATTATATATGCGGTTCATCAATATTGATAATCTGTTTGTCAAACTGAATATTCGCAGACTATTAAGGCCGGTAAACAACTAAGGTTTACCGGCCTTTTTTATTTATCCCATAAGACTCATTACCGTTTCTATATTTTTTCTCTTGCGGGTTGACCATGGTACAAATCACCCGTTCCAAAATAATGGCCAGGCATTCCTCGACTTTCTTCTTATTCATTTTTGCAATATCTTCGTAGATGATAGATAAATCATCATTTAATTCAATCATATATTTTTTCATTTTTACCCCCATATGAACACTATCGCCTGCTTATATATGAGTATTATATAGCTCATAATAGGGAATGTCAAGGGGTGAGTATATGATCATTTATAACAAACTTTGGGATACAATGAAAAAGAAAGGGATTTCAACGTACAAACTGCGCGAATCCCACGGATTCAACACAAAAACAATAGCCAAGCTGCGGCAAAACGGTACGGTTACTACAAAAACACTCAACAAGCTTTGTTCTGTATTGGATTGTGAACTTTCAGATATTGCAGAGTATCAAAAGGATTAAATTCGCTTAGCAGTATTTATTTTTGAGGATGTAAATTTATTATACCGGTATACTTTATAGCTTCGTTATCAGTCCGTGATCTTCAAATACGTTTCTTACCACAGACGCAGAAATCAACTTCACAATCCATAATATGATATTCCTCTATGTGTGCTTTTCTGCATTCTGCACCATTTGTAAAGTTGCACCTTACATAAGTTTCTTTGAAAATGTGCAATAATACAATTGGTGATAAAAATGAATGACTTCAATTATATATCCAAAGAAGAACTCCACATGGTTGTCTGCGGTAACATAAAAAAACACCGCATGCAGCAAGGGCTGACTCAACAGGAACTGTCCGAACGAATTGGCATATCCCATGAATATCTCAGACAATTAGAATCGAATAAGGGTCAAAAGGATTTCACTTTTTACACATTGTATAAAATCTCCATTGTTTTAAACATTTCCATAGATGATTTTTTAAAACCTTGAACACACAACATCGACGGACTGCCGACATCAAACAACATTATAGAAGACATCAGAGCTTATTGTCTGCACATGCAGGCAATAAGCTTTCTCAATTTGCATTGCAAACATGTTTAAAACGGAATATCGTTTACACTTCTCGTTCAAATATGATATAATATAATTCTAAAATAGTATTGCCGGATATTATCCTAAACAATGATCATTCGGTATTTCTCATATCGCTACAAGCAGAATCCTGTTTTACCCATAGCCCGCCATTGTTTTATAACATCACCAGCTACTCGACACAAGGGAGACAGCAACAGGATATTAAAAAACAGCTTGTACAACTGCTTAAAAAATGATATGAACGCGTTGAAATGAAAAAGAGGAACTTGCATCACGGTGCTTTGTTGGGAGTGGAAAATATGAATATTGAAGGCAGCGTAGCTTTGGACGCACTATCGGTCATCTTTATGCTGATTCTGATGCTCAATCTTGGACATAAAAATAAAAAAGCCATCCTGGATTACCAGTATGCTGCCATCATGATGATGGTCTGTGTTTTTTTAATGCTGGACATTGCTTATCATTTACTGTATGGGAATTCCGGATACATGTATTCCACAGCTCTAAAGATCGTAAAGAGTCTATATTTTACAGTAAACAGTATCATTGTCTGGCTGTGGGCAAGATATATCGATTACACCATCTTCGGCAACGGATATAAACGGAAGCTGCACAGCGCCGTCTATCTCTCCATTCTCCTGATCAATACAGCAATGGTTGTGATCAATCTCTTCACTTTTGTACTGTTCGATATCTCCCCCGAAGGTGCCTTTCTGGTTGGATATATCCCCATGTGGACTTTTACGGCCCTCAACTATCTGACCGTTGTTCTGGTGACCGTCACCATTCTGATGAATAAAAAGGAGATTAAAAAAAGCATTTTTCTCCCTTTGATCATCTTTCCGCTCCCCCCGCTGTGCGCCGAAATCGTACAGCTGTTCTACCGGCACATCTCTTTAGTCTGTACATACGCCATATCCGCGTTGATCGTCTTTCAGATTTCACAGAATCATGTCATCTATACCGATGAGCTTACCGGGCTTGCAAACAGAAGGATGCTCCTTGAATATCTGAGCAAATGGCTTTCCGATTCAAGGGATGCTTTTGTCTGCGGTATTCTGATTGACTTGGACGGACTCAAACAGATCAACGACACCTATGGGCATCTGGCCGGCGACCGGGCCATTGTCCATATGGCGGAAATTATCAGGAGCATCGAACGCCCGGATATCATATCGGCCCGCTATGGCGGCGATGAGTTTATTTTGATCTGGCTTGCAGACAGAGAACAGGATCTTTTCAATGTCATGCAGAGCCTTGAAACAAATAAAATCAAATGCAACCATCTTTGGCCTGTGAATGAGCAGATTGATTTCAGCGCCGGGGAATTCTGCTGCCGCGGCAGCGGCCCGCTCGATTCCGAAGGCTTCATCAAACGCATGGACGCCAACATGTATCAGGTGAAGCATAAAAAGAAGAACCGCTCCAGCTGCGCCGCACGGCTCTGACGCAAGGTGTACCCACCGAAAAGCGAATGCTGTTCAGGCCGGATTTGCGGGCATGGTATTGCGGTGGTCTGAAGACGATATACTTCGTGAATGATTACCGGTACGCCGCACGGTGAAAGGCTGCATATCGCGTGGTCGTGAAGACAGCATAACTTCGTGAATGATACTGTAAAGTAAGACAGAAAGCCGATAACCGCCCGTATCATACGGGCGGTTATCGGCACCTGATCTTTTTATATCGCGGCACGACAGGCCTCCAAAGATTTCTTTCCGTCGTCCTTCCCGAACCGGGATGGGCTGGCTGCAGACAATCTCATATTTGATTCCGTCCGGTTTTTTAAAGAACATCGCATAACAGTCCGGGCCATGCTCCGGAAAGATCCGCGGCGTGAAGACGATCTGCGCACCGATCTCTTTGATCTTTCTGTGGAGCGCGTCCACCTCTTCCCGGGAAAACGCCCGGAAAGCCAGATGGCGGAACGCGCCGGGCTTCCTTCTGTGGACGGTTTCATCTTGTCCCTCCCCGCTCAGTCCGCCAGCCAGTATGCCGCTCCGTCCCTGGTGCGCTCCATAAATCCGTACATGATCAGATAGCGTCTGAGGGTCGCAAAATCTTCAAATATCGGTTTTAAAATCTGATTGACCTCTTTTTCGCTGTACTGCCTGCCATGTTCAAACTGTTCAGCGATTTTTCCGAGGATCACAACCTTCTTTTTTTCCTTGGGAGAAAATGATTTCAGGACAAGCGGGTCCAAACTGCTGAAAAATGTTTCTATGATCCGCCGCTTTTCCTGCTGTGTGGTCAGATAGCGGTCATCCACATAAACCGCATGGTTGTGCACCGGCGCCATCTGCGCTTCAGGAGCGCCCTGGCCGCCAAACACCTGTTCATACACCGCCAGATAAAACTTTGCCTGTTTCGCCTTCTCCCGGAAGGTAAACCGCTGGCGGCGGATGGTCGCTTCCGAAACCTGCAGCTTCTTCGCCATCTCCTTGTCGGACAGCCCCGCGTCGAAAAGCGACAGCAGCTCCTTTTGATGCGGGGTGATGGTATTGTACCGGGTATCCGCAGCTAAAAGCTGGGGCAGGTTCCCGCCATGCGCCATATCGATGTGTCTGGCCGCCGCATGCCCGGCTTCATAAAATCGCCCCTGCATCTGAAAAATCTGTCCCAATTGAAAAACCTGTTCACAGTAGTTGCAGAGATAGGCGCCCGTTTTTTCATCGTATCGGTATCCTTTTTTCAATTCCTCCAATGTCACGCTGGCATAATCCATGAAACAGCCTCCTTTCATGCACACATTATAACATTGTTTATTCAATTCGTCAACGCAATTCGCGCGATAGAATGATTTCCATAAAATTTATCTCCTGTTTCCGATAAAAACACTTCCCATTTTTCGATGGGACGTGTATAATAAAGATAAGTTTTTTCGCTTTAAAACTGAGAATCGCCGCAGAACGCGCAGCGATGTGAGGAGTGGTAACCATGGGTACTGACAATCTGGCAAATCTATTGGACGCACTGACTGAAACCAGTGTTTATGTCATAGAAGAGGACAGCCATCGGCTGCTGTACTTCAACCAGCGCTGCCGGGATACCGGCCGGTCGAAGGCCAGGATCGGGGTAAAATGCCATGAGGTCTGGCCCGAGGTCTGTGCAAACTGTCCGCTTGACGGCATGGGGGATCGTTCCTCCAACCACATTGTCTGTTTCGACCCCCTGCTGAAAACCACCGTCGATGTCACAGCCAACCGCATCATCTGGGACGGGCACATCCCCGCCATCGTTGTGATGGCCACACCGCACCGGCTGAACTTTGAAGAGGAGCAGGGGCTGCGGAAGATCGAACAGATGTATGCCAAAAGCCTTGTCACCGTCTTCGACGAGTGCATCATCGCCAATCTGACCGCCGATTACTACGTCAACTGCCAGAAGGATGTGATGTGGACCGGCATTCCGGAGCAGGGGAATTTCGGCGCCGAGAACCGGAACTATGCCATGAAAACGGTACATCCTGACGATATCGAGGACTTCAACGGCACCTTTTCCCGCGAAGCAATGCTTCGGCTGTTCGAATCCGGAAAAACGCAGGTTTCCAAACGGCTGCGCCGTCTGCACAGCGACGGCACCTATCACATGGTGGAATTCACTGCGGCCAAAATTGAACCGCTTGGAAACGGGGAATGCTGGTGTGTCCTGGTCTTCCGCGATATCCAGGAAGAATATCTGCTGGAATGCCAGCGGAACATTGAGATCAGCCAGCTGGCGACTGCCGTGAAGGGCGCATATCAGATGCTGATCGCCGTCAACCTGACCCGGAACACCTATCACATGCTGGAATACGACCGGTTTCCGATCAAACCGCCGGGCAGCGAGGGACGGTTCACCGACCTCATCGCGGCCGAGCTTTCCACGGTGCATCCGGATTACCAGGAGACGTTCCTTCAGAAGTTCTCGCACAGCGCCCTGACAGACGCCTTTACCAACGGGGAGCGCATTGTGACCATGGAGGTGCCGCATCTCGGGGAAGACGGCGTCTATCATTGGAACTATACACAGGTGGTCCGGGTGAAAAGCGCCTACACCGACGATCTGATCGAGATCACTCTTTCGAGGAATATCGATGAGGACCGCAGGCTTCAACAGGAAACACTGGAAAAGGAACGCAAGGCCAAGCAGCTGCTCGAAGACGCTCTGCAGAAGGCCGAAAAGGCCAATCAGGCCAAAAGCGCGTTCCTTTCCAAGATGAGCCATGACATCCGCACGCCGATGAACGCCATTGTCGGGATGACCGAGCTGGCGCAGCTCCACGTTGAGGAACCGGAAAAGATGCGGGATTATCTCCAGAAAATCTCCAGTTCCGGAGCGCATCTGCTGGAGCTGATCAATGAAGTGCTGGATGTCAGCAAGATTGAAAGCGGCGTCATCAAGCTGACGGAAAAGGAATTCAGCCTCCACAGCCTGGTTCAGGAAACGGCGGAGATGGTCCGGCTCCCCATCGAAAACAAGCGGCAGCTGCTGCGGGTCGATATGGACGGCGGCCTCCATGACCAGGTCCGCGGGGACGCGCAGCGTTTAAAGCAGGTGCTGGTCAACCTTTTGGAAAACGCGTCAAAGTATACCGAAGAGGGCGGAAACATCTCCTTTCTCGTGGAGGAGCTTAAAAAGGACGAACAGCATGTGGGGACCTACCGGTTTGTGGTGGAGGACAACGGCATTGGTATGAAGCCCGCGTATGTCAAGCACATCTTCGAACCGTTCAGCCGGGCCGATGACAGCCGCATTCAAAGAATCACCGGCACCGGGCTGGGAATGACCATCGTGAAGAATCTGGTATCGATGATGGGCGGCCACATTCAGATTGAAAGCGAATATGGGAAGGGCTCACGGTTCCTTATCACGCTCTGTCTGACCAAGTGCACGTGTCCGGCGGAAAAGGCGCCGGCGGATGCGCGCCATACCGCGGATTCCTTTTCGGGGCTTCGGATTCTGCTGGTGGAGGACAACGAGCTCAACCGCCAAATCGCCACGGAGATGCTGGAATTGCTGGGTGTCGAGGTGGAGATCGCCGGGGATGGAAAGCAGGCGGTGGACGCCATCTGCACACATCCCGCGTTTTATTACGACATGGTGCTGATGGACGTCCAGATGCCGGTCATGAACGGATACGACGCCGCCAAAAGCATCCGGGCTTCCGGGATGCCGAACATCGATGAGCTTCCCATCATCGCCCTGACAGCGGACGCCTTTGCGGAGGATATCAAAAAAACGCGCCTGGCCGGGATGAACGGCCATCTCGCGAAACCGATTTCCATCGGGCAGCTGAAGCATGCCCTGTCAAAATGCCTGTCCTGGAAACTGCGGAACCGCAGGGACAAACCAGCCGAAGACGGCAGCGGGGACACAGACTCTATTTAACTTCCCGTCAACACATTACATTACGCAGCAGACATTACATATGAATAGACCTGTTGGGAATCCGTCCGGGCAGCCGGGCAGATTCCCTTTTCTTTTGACCGGATCCGCTTATCCGGCAAAGATAAAAGCGGGCTTTCGGCAAACACATACCGAAAGCCCGCTTATTGTATTTTTTGTCACATCTCTTTTTCATATTTGCATCGGTAATAGATTCCGCAGCCCTGTACAAACAGATAGGCAAAAACCAGGAGCAGTACAGCGACCATATCGATTCCCATCAATGCAAAGCACAGCATCAAGGCCCCAAATACAAAGGTCATTCTGTCATACGCTCTCGCTTTCGCACGGTTTGAGATGGCCACATTGCGTTCATCATGCTGCTCAATCTCAAGCCGCCTCTGCACGGCGGGATGGTTCTTCATCGCTCTGTATGAAAGGAAGCTTCCCATTCCCTGGCCAAAAGCCCCGCATCCGATTCCAACGCAGATATACGGCAATGCCAGCAGGATTCCCTGCGGATTCACAAGCGTTTTGATCAATAACAACCCGACTCCCAGTAAAACGACACCGGCCGCGGCGGTCAGAAGATGCACAGTACCTTTCCTCATCACAGTTCCTCCTCATAAATAAAGATCTCTTCAATGCTCATCCCAAAGTGACGGGCAATTTTAAACGCCAGCAGAATCGAAGGATTGTAGCGTCCGTTTTCAAGCGAACCGATCGTCTGCCTTGAAACGCCAAGCGCCGCCGCCAAATCCTCCTGCTTGATGCCCCGCCGCTTTCGTATCTCCTCCAAACGATTTTTCACTGCCATTTCCCCTTTTACGGAAAGTTTACTTTCCATTGCCTGTATCATATCACAACCTCCCCAAAATGTCAAGCACACTTTCCATGAGGTCCAGATTTCCATTATTTTTTCTGATTTCGTATGATCTCCATAAGAATCGATTCTTGATGTATTGTGGAAGGAACCGAGCATAGACGCTAAAAATCAACGCCGAACCGCCGGTATCAGCGGCGTTGGACATGCCGTCCAGCTCTCTGGCGGAAGCCCTTTCGGCTCTTCTTGTCAACCTTCATATCCGCGGCAATGATGATAAACATCAGTCAAATAACAAAGCGGTCCGCATCCTTGAGACGATGCGGACCGCTTTGTTTCACTGATTTTCGCTCTGATAGGCCGATCCCCAAACCACCATGGCGTCGAGCACCGGCTTCAGGCTGTATCCGGTTTGCGTCAGCGTATATTCTACGCGGGGCGGGACCTCGGCGTAGGCCTTGCGCGTCAGCAGACCCTTTTCCTCCATATCACGGAGCTGCGCGGTGAGAACCTTCTGCGAAACCGTGCCAATCGATTTCTTCAGCTCCCCAAACCGCTTTGTACCATGCATCAAATCCCGAAGGATCAGCACCTTCCACTTGTCGCCGATCAGCATCAGCGTCGTCTCCACCGGACAGGCCGGCAATATTTTTTCCATCTCTGTTCCCCCATGTAAATATATAACAGCTTCATATCGTATCCATGCCAAAAGAAAGCAAACCTTCAAAATCCTCCAGCCTGCGCCTACAATCGTTTCTCCTTGGATGCTGGAATATAAAAAGCGCTTACTTTCAAATTGATACTGCTATTCTAGTATAAATCCCGGGATTCAAAAAGTCAATTGCTTCCGGCTATACTTCTGGAAATACGTCTCTCCCAAAAAATTCATCATATATAAAACTATCCTTTAATAGTCACACTGATTTTACATTATTACAACAAATTTTACAGAAACGATTGACAAATATATTGGAAAAAAGTATAATTATTGTATATGTGTGCGGCTAAACCAAAAATAAGGAGGATTTGATATGTCAAAGATTTCAAAAGCTAGAAAATCTATAATATTTCCGATTGTTATTTGTTTTTTAGTGATGTTTGCGATTCCTGTTTTTGCGTATCAAGGCAGCGGCGGTACGGTGTCCTTTACGCTGGACAACACAAACACCCGGTATAGCAATCGGAACGCGTCTTCTTCGTGGAATGCTCCTAAAAAAGATCATGTAGTCTTTTCATGTACAAAAACGAATAATGCAACTGGAAAAACAAGAACCATTCAGTGCGTTGAACAAAAGACAACATTTGATCATGTCGTCTTGGAGAGAAATGGAATTTCTGGAAGTGTTACTGCTACACCGACCAGTTCATATCATGACCCAAATAACAATAGGACTTTTGCTTATGCAGAATATGATAGCGGAGTATATGCCGGAAAAGTAAAAGTAACTTGGTAGAATTTATAAAAAAACAATGTGCATGCGCACAGTGCACATTGTTTTATCGAATAAAAATAGGCTTCAAATGAGAATGAAGGAATTGATTTTATGTTGAATAATAAAAATAAAGAAAGCACCTATATTAAACGCCTATTGAAGTCACAGCTAAAATCTCCGTGGATGCTTCTTATGATCATCCCGATTCTTCTCATAACCATCCTGATTGTGCAGGCAAAGGATGGCTCGATTTTTACCATTGCGGGCCTTATGAATTATTTTGGATTTTACAATATGTTTATGGGGGTCGTATACGCAACTTACGGGGGCTATGTGTCCCTTTCCATTGATGAGTATGAATTCTCCATTTTCAGCAAATCAAAAGTTTTACTGCTTAGAATTATTTCAGGAATGCTTGTGGCCATGGCAAGCGTTTTATGTATCCTGCTCGTGATGAGTGTTGTCTCCATTTTTTCGGGAATCACTTTGCGGTTATTTTTGTCTTATGTTCTGTATGCCTTTATAAAATGTTTCACGCAGATCATCGTATTATTTTCGATAGGCTTTCTTCTGGGAACGGTGATAAAAAACAGACTCTTATACATTGCTACCGCGGCAGTCTCTTTTCTGTTTTCACCGCTTTTTGACGTTATATTTAATATTGAAAAGGAGACCGCTTTTATCAGAAGCCTGTTCAATCTGTCATTCCAGAATCCGAATTATTCACAGTTTGCCGCTGTCGGCAAATTGGACCAGAGCTTTCTTGCCAATTCGCTTTTTTGGATTCTTACGGGGGTTCTCCTGATCATCTGCATAGTGCTGCAGGCTCAGAAGGAAAAGCGCAAAAATTTTTTGGCGTGGATTCTGCCGTCTGGCGTTGTCATTTTATCGGTTACTCTTGTTATGTGCAATGCTTTTTATCCCGTTATGCTCGATTTTAACTCTGAGCAAAGACAATATTACAAAACAAATTTTGACAAAGACAAGATCAATATCTACGAAAACCATGATATTACAAAGGACTATTACATTACGAATATGACCATGGATCTGTATTTAGGAAACAACCTGAAAAACGAGTGCAGATTAACCGTTCATAAATCGAAAGATACCAAATATATAAAATTGAGAATCGACGAGGCCTTCGACGCAACCGCTTATTACTATGGTCCCAACTCATCAAATGATGGATTCATCATACAGTTTAGGGATGGAGACAACCTATATATTGAAACGGACCCATCCTATTATCCACAGGATGACCTTGAGATTGTCATAAAATACAGCGGAAATTTAAATTATCAGAATTATATGTACAGCAAGGTATTCTATTCCACAAGCGAAGCCAGTAATTTGTATCATCAGTTCGCCTGGTATCCTCAGATTATAGAGAACAACAATGAAATTGATTTTGACGTCACGGTACACGCAAACAACAGCTTTGTCAGCAACCTGACAGGCGGAAGATTGATCAAGGATAAAACGTACAGCGGACAAGCGCGGCTCAGACAGCTCTACATCATATCGGGGTATTTTGAAGAGGTACAGTCCGGCGGCATCAACTGCATCATCTTTGAGGGATATAAAAATTCGAAAGCCGCCATTGACAGAAACGTACAAATGCAGCTGGATTTTATCAAAGAATATGAAAACGAGCCTGAAAACAACATGGAATACATTGTGGAAACCTACGGCGGCGGAAGCTATACGCAGCCATACGATTCTTCAAAAATCAAGACGATCATCTACTGCCCGTTTTATTTTCAAGGCTTTATCCTGCATGACCAGTACGAAGATACGTTTTTTGTAAACGAAATCATATAAAGGAGATGTTAACATGGAACTGCGTGTACAAAACATGGATTTTTCGTACGGAAAAAACAGGGTTTTTGACAATTTCAGCGTCACCTTTGACGCGGGCATCAATGTGCTGATTGGCAGCAACGGAAGCGGCAAGACGACCTTGATGAAGATGCTTGCGGGAGTTTACGCGCCAAGCGGAGGCTTTCTATCGTTTAACGGAAAAAAATACAGCGATTATAAGGATATTCGAAAACATTTATCCTATCTGCCGCAGGAGTTCACAGCCTATCAGGAGATGAAGGTGATCGACTTCTTAAACTTTATTGCGGAAATAAAGCTGGAAAAGAAAGCAAAGGATGTCGCGGATCATGTGCGTTCAGCGATCGAGATGACAAATATTGAAGATTTCAGTCATAAAAAGATCAAAGAGCTGTCCGGAGGCATGAAAAAGCGGGTGGGAATTGCGCAGGCAATCGTCGCGGATTCTGAAATCATCATCACAGACGAGCCGACCGCGGCATTGGACCCGGAACAGTGCGAGGCCTTTAACAACATCCTGAAAAAGATTTCCCAGGATAGGATTATCATAACATCCACACACATCATCCAGGACATTCATTCGGACTGTGATATGCTGTATATCCTGTCAGAAGGCGAATTAAAATACGCCGGCGGATACAATGAATTGCAGCGGGAACTTTCGAAAAACATCTTCAAAATTGAAAAGAGCAAGCTCGATTCCTTAGATCCTGACAAGATAAAAATATTGGGTGATTTTGATGAAAATGGAAAAGAATACATCAAGTTTTCCGCCCGAAAGTTCGATGAGGATCATATCGGGGCGTGGGAATCCTGTGCTTATTCAAGTGCGGATATATGGAGATATTATAAATCATGAGTTTTTTATCATATCGGTTAAAGTATGATTTTTATGGTCTGAAACCATTTGTGATCACGGTTGTCATCGTAGAATTATTGGCTGTATTCTTTTTGTCTCAGGCCAATCATATGGACGATCTGTACAATAGCTTATACGTTTTTTTTGACATTATCATGCCGATGATATTTTCTATTTTGGTATTGTTGGTTTTCGGGCGGGATATCACGCAGCAAAACCTGGAGTTCCTTTTTTCACTTCCCATAAAAATATATAAATTGATACTGATACGCTACATCAGGGTTTTGTGCCTGTTTTTGTTCATCTGCTGCCCTATCATGATTGTGTTTTACATGAATTTACTGAAACTGGACAGCGGGGCGCAAATATGCTTCTGGGATATCATGGTGCTGCTCGCCAAAATATTGCCCAATGTGTTCGCGCTGGGCGGATTATCTCTTTTGCTATTGGTTCTATCAAAAAATACCTTTGTCCCCCTGGTCATGATCATTGGATGGATCATCTTTGACTTTTGCACCTTCGGAAAACTGTTGGGACTGGTTTCTATCACAGCGAATTACTATACAGAACTGCCGTCTCAAATGTACATAGCAAACCGAGTCGCGTTTGCTGCCGCAGGGGTAATCTCCCCATTATTGAGCTGGGTTATCATGCAGCTTTATTTTAAAGGAAGAGCCGCTGCTTTCAGCCGGCATTCTCCTCGGGCTTTCTCCAAAATGCGGAACAATCCGCCTTGTCCGTAATATTGTACTGAATCATTTTCCGAAGCAGCTCATAGTCAACCGGATCGATCCACCTGATACGCATCAGCTGCTTGCTGTGGTCATAGCCAGCCCGCAGGATTTCCGCGGAAAATCGAACAATTCCCGCCCTCTCAGGCGCAACGGCCAGATGGTGTTTTGCCACACTGAAGCCTATGATAAACGTTCCGTGATCCGTGTACATGGGCTGATTCCATGCCACTCTCGGAGCCAGCTGGGGAAATGTGTGATGGACCCATTTCAACATTTCTTGAGTCCGGTCCCGATGCTGCTGGTTCTCTATACGTCCTAAATACTCGGCAAAAATCTCGATATAATTCCCCTCCTAAATGCTTTTTATAAGATCAGCGGCTGGCTTTGATTCATATAAACAGGCAGTTGATCAGCCATGACCGTCAGTATGATATGGAACATCACCGAAGCTGATCCATACATCCTGAATGGCATCCATTGTCAATATTGTACCGGTTTCCAAATCAGATATGCATCTTCCAGAATCCCAATTCCGCATCAGCTTGACTGGAAAGAGACCCATGTATCGTCCGGTTTACGCCTGAAGCAATCGGGTTATAAAATCATGATGTTCAGACTCCAACAAAAACAGCTTCCTGAAATTCTGTATCTCCATACAGAATTCCGGAAGCTGTCTTTATTTTTGATCATCCGAAAAACGGGCAATCCACAAGAACACATGATAAACATTACAGATCAACGTCCATTGTCCATATGACTCCGAATCATTTCAGCCGCCTTCTTCGACGCGACGCCTCTTTCCAGCAGGCCGGTTTTCTTCCGGAACGCAGCGATGTCCTGCCGGTACTTCTCCTCGTCAAATTGCAGGATGTTTTCAATCAGGCGGTCATTGCTCTCCGAGAATGGAAACGGCATATCGCTGAACTCGAAATAAAACCCTCTGTCATCGATGTATTGGTCGACATCGGTGGCAAAGATAAAGCCCGGACGCTGTGTCGGCAGATAATCCACAATCAGCGACGAATAGTCGGTGATCAGGCAGTCCGCCGCAGCAAACAGCTCCTGCGGATCGGGATACTGCGTAGCGTTGATGATTCTGCCGCCGTCGGTCTGCATTTTCTCTGCCAATTCAAAAAGATTGGGATGCAGGCGCATCAGCAGCACCCATTCTCCGCCAAACCGCTCGGAAAGCGCTCTGCAGCACTGTTCACCGTCGATCGAATAGACCTCTAAATTGTGATCCTTTCGAAAGGTCGGACCGTACACAACCATCTTTTTGTCCGCTGGTATCGAGTAGAAGGCTCGGATTTTGTCGGCATATTTCTTTGTGTCTCCAAAGAAAATATCATTTCTGGGACTGCCGCACTCGACAATCTCACCGTCATACCAGAACACATTCGCATACAGATTGGTCATGAAGGTGCTGTTTGACAGATAGACATCGGTCATCCGGGAATCCTTTTTGGCAAAGTGGACATAGCGAACGTCCAGTGCGTCCTCGACATCTCGTTCCACCTTTTTCATGCCCGGTCCGCCATGCCAGGTCTGGATATAAAGCTGGCCTTTCCGTTTACGCAGGGCCGTGGTAAAACGGGAATTGTTGATCCACACCTTTGCGGTTGCCATTTCAAAGAAGCTTGCCGCGGAATTATAAGCCACCGCCTTTACGCCTTGAGGCAGATGATGGTGCTCCATCAGGCTTTTTTTGAGCAGCCATACAACCTGATAGTCAAGATTCTGCCGGCGAAGCTCCTCCACAATGTATTTTGCGTTGTCACCGTAGTCGCCGCCGAAGTAGCTGCTGACAAATATTTTATTCTGAAGCGGAAAAATCGAGCAGAGCAGCATAAACAGCTTTCTCAGGCTGTCGATCATAACGTAGAACAGCTTACTTGTTTTGAATTTGCGAATGAATCTGCTCATATTTCCTCTCTCTTTCCAATCGCTTGAAACCCAGATATGAGTAGATCGCTCTGGAGATCAAGACAACAAACTCGCTTGTAACCGTTAGAATCGCAACCGGAATAAACTCAAACTTGCCGACAGCAAACAGGATCAGCAGGCCGATGACATGGTAAACCGCGGCATATACGATAGTCAGGTTCGCTTCTTTCATCATGTTCAGCGCGCCGAGCGTTGGGAATCCCAGCAGATAGATCGGCAGTGTAATCGGCACCATAAACAGGAGAATCCTGAAAATCGGGATGGCTCCTTCATATCCTTCTCCACAGACAATTCGGATCGCCTCCGGTGTGAAGATGTACAGAAACACCGTTCCGGCTAGAATGATTGGAAATGAGAAGATCAGCACCTTTTTGATCAGCTTGAAATTTTTTTGCTTGACCATATACGGATAGATGCTGTCCGCAATCGGCGAGAACATACCTCTGCCCTTTGTAATCAGATCGTTAGCCGATGTAAAGGAGGCCAGCGCCGCAGATGGAAAAAAGAAGCCCAGCGCCACAACGTTGGTTGCATTGTAGATGGTCGTCGCAATGCGTGAGACAAAGAAAACCGCGGAATCCTTAATGGCTGCAACGACGCTTGAGACCGGGGTTTTGATCCATCGGATATCCAGCTTCTTATACAAATAGATAAACGACCAGATAACCACAAATACGTTTGCCGCAAACATAAAGATAGGAATCAGGACGTAGTCGGTATCCTGTCTCACAAATATAAAGATCAGCACGGTGTATAACGCCTTGGATGCCACCGAACGATATGTAATGACCGACATCCGTTCAATTCCGCGGAACATATAATCCGGTATAAAGGCGCTCGCAAACACCGCCAGATAAGATAACGCGAGATAAAGCCCATGCTCCTGATACTGCGGAACAAAGATGATTAAAATAAAGATACCCGCAAACGCGATGGTCGCAATAAAAGTCTTTGCTTTGACGACCGAGGAGAGAATCTCCTGCAGCTTCTGCTTGTTGTCACGGTGCAGGGAACAATCTCTGGTTGCCGAAAGCAGAAAGCCAAAGTCTACAACCAGCTGAAAATAGGTAATCGTCGCGCTGACAAAGGTGGTTACACCGAAATATTCCGGCCCCAACACCCGTGTAAGGTACGGAAAGGTCAGCAGCGGAAAGATATATCCCGACACCTGCATGATATAGAGCATCACGGTATTGGATACCAGTGTTTTCATCTCTTTTTTAACTTTCATGTTTCACTTTCCCCGAAAATATTTTTTCACTCAGCCTGTAAAGCACCGGCGGTTTCTCCGCCGCGTCTTCCGGCAGTCTTGTCAATGCTATGATGTATCCCAGCATCAGCCAGAATATAAATTCACGGACGGTATTCAGGAAAAAGATCATCATCATGGGAAACGCCGCTATGGTCAGCATGATGATGATGGCCAGTACCGTCATGACACTCTTGGTTGGATATCCGCGTTTGGTGCTGAGGATTTTTTTACACAGGTAAATAAAATAGCTTGCTATAAAACCAAGCACCATGAGCGCTCCGGCGACGCCGGTATAGGTAAGCACCGACAGATAGCCGTTGTGTGTGGAGTACTGCCGTTTCACCATAAAAGAATTGGGAAAATGCTCTTCGGCAAACGCCAGATGATTTCTCGGTGAGGTTCCTACAACAGGCGTGGCCTGCCACAATCTGACAGCATCGCTCCATATTTCAAACCGGTGGTTTGAAATATCCTTGTCTTCTCCAACGTCCGGACGTGTGTCATCAATGGGTTTGAGCGGCTCGCCCGAACTGTTGGGATCGGTCATCTGAAGGATGATCCCCGGCATGTATCCCAGGTTATACCGGATCGGCTCAAAAGCCACAAGACCCACCGCCGCAGAGGACGCGCCGATGAGGATTCCGAGCACCAATGCCAGAACGCGCTTCTTCCGCCTGATAAAAAAATATCTGTAGAGAGCAAAGGAAACGACGACAAACAGGGCCAAAACAAACACGAGCTGCGCCGTCCTGGACGCGCCCAACAGCACATACAGCGAACTGAACACAATGTTGACGATGTGAAACGCCTTCATCCATCTGCTCTTCGTATTGAAAATATAAAACAGGCCCAAGGCTATCACACACAGCATCAGCACGGATGCATAGTTCGGATCGGTAAAGACACCGTAGAGTCTTCCTCCGACAAAGCCCTGCGGACAGGAGGGATCGTTCGGAAGCCGATACTCAAAATAAATCTGGAACAGGTACTGATACATGCTGACCACACTGCACACCAGTGTGATCACACCCAATACATTCGCAATGATCTTGATCTGTCTGACCGCCGCATCTCTCGTCTGCGCAAACGCAAAGGGATACATCAGCAGCATGATCACACAGGTCCATACCATTGTTTTGATATTCTCGCCGATTCCATACGACGCGTTCACAATGGTTGAAAGGAAAATGGCTGCAGCAAACCCAATCAGCCAGCCGCTGCCTTTCGCTTTAAAAATCCTACGCTTACAAAACAGATCCAGCAACAGCAGCAGCCCGCCCACTACAGCGAACGCAGGATAGATGAGTTTATTGACCGTCTGCAGCTTCCATACAAAAAAAGCGATGTCATTGACCGCTATGTAGCAGATGAAGCACAGAATATACGCAAAGGTTATCTTTTCATTTTTTTCTTTTAACCAATTCATTCAGCTCTTGCTCCTCATCAAAACTCTTTTGATGCACTTCTCTTGACGAAATGCCGATAGATCGGCGTGCTGAACTTTAAAACACAGGCGCCGATGTACCTTTGTTTGCGAAAATAAGGAATTTTCAAAATCTTCGAGGTATTCTTTTTCAATACCGACGCCAGTTCCTGATACATGAAATGGTGGTAGGGGTCTTCGGAGAGCAGAATCCTGTCAAGCAGCACGAACCTGCTCCAGAAATACCGAAAATCCGCAAGCGGCTTCAAATCCGGATAACGCTGCTCGACAAGTTCTATATTTTTACCGTAAGCCTCCAGCAGGTCGTAGTCCCGTTTCGTGACCGGAGAGGTCGTGATGCTGCCGCCGCGCCGGTAATAGAAGTAGAGCGGTTCATTGGAAATCACCATCGATTTGATACGCTTCATGTAATCGACTGTGAAAAAGATATCCTCATACAGCTTGCCCTCTATAAACCGGACGTCCTTCAGGCAGGATGCGCGGAACAGCTTGCAGCACAGGATATACGACATATACTTCCCGCGCATGATGGCCGCAAGCGCATCCTTGGTATCGCAGACCATGGTGTCATGCGGCTCATACATCAGGTGCTCGCCGTCTGAAAATTTCTCCACAATGCCGCAGCAGGCCACGTCGGCGTCATATTGGGTGATATCTCCGTAAAGCTTTTCGTACATCCTCTCGTCGATATAGTCGTCGCTGTCGACAAAGCCGATGTATTCCCCCTTCGCCGCATCAAGTCCTGTATTCCGCGCGGCGCTGAGGCCGCCGTTTGCCCGGTGAATCACCCTGATACGGTGGTCTTTCGCGGCGTATTCATCGCACATCTTTCCGCATCTGTCGGGCGACCCGTCGTCCACAAGCAGAACCTCGAAATCGGTGAAGGTCTGCTTCAAAATGGAGTTCACACACTTGTCCAGCAGATCCTCCACCTTATAGACCGGCACTATGATACTGATTTTTGGCATGTCTCTCTCCTACATATTCCATTTAAAAACCGTTTTGAACGGTGTTGTCATATCCGTTTTAAACACTCTGTGCAGATCGCTCACCGACGCAACCCGATCATCCTCCAGAATGATGGATGACAGACGGCGCTGGATTTCCGTATCGCTCATAATCTCGACCGCCTTCTCAAAATCGGCGCGTCCGGAACGGCTGCTTCCGACCAATGTGAGCCCCTTTTCCAGCACCATCCTCGTGAAGATCGGCACCGGGTTTTCGCTGACGCCCATCAAAAGAACCGTGCCCTGCGGGCGGATGTGCGCAATGATGTTTTCGATGGCCGGCGCGCAGCCCTCGCCGCCCGCGCATTCAAACGCGTGGTCGCAGGAAAAGTCCTCCGGGATCGCCGTGGTGAGGTAGGTGCTGTCCACAAAGGTAAACATGGACAGCTTTTCCGGATTCAGTCCGACAACCGTAATTCTGCTTTGGGGATACATCTTTCTGAGCACCAGCGACACGACATATGCAAGGCTTCCGTCGCCCCAGATCGCAATGCTGTCGCGGTAAGCATGCGCGGCGGCGCCAAGCCGGAAAGCGGCGTGAACCGCAACGCTGACAAATTCGGTGATCGCGGCAATATAGCCGGGCGTACCTTCATAAGCCACCACCCGGTCGGGCGGCAGGATGACCAGTTCGCGCATAAATCCATCCCGGCCGCTCGATAAAAAGCCGCTTCCCACGGCATAGTTTTCATAGATGCCGGCCTTCTCCTCGCCCGGGATGTTCGGGATCATCACGACGCGCTGTCCCGGCTGGAAGGTTCCGGTCCTGTCATGGACGACGGTGCCGCAGCACTCGTGAATGAGCGCCATCGGCAGCTTCTTTGCCAGGCTTTTTGCATCGCGCAGCCCGCGGTAATATCTCTGGTCGGCATGGCAGATCGCCATATAGTCCGGCCTGATGATAACCCCTTTCTGCGCGTCTATCTGCTGATACTTGACAGAAAACACACTGGGGCTGACCAACTGATATATGGAAGTAATCACTTTTCTCCTCCAACCATAGCTTGTGCTATGCGATAGTCCTCGATCGTTGTTATCTTCATATTGGCAACATCACCCTGTACCAGCTTCACCTTGACGCCGCCGACCACACAGATTTTGCACGCGTCGGTCAGGATGGCCTTTTCATCCTCGGAAAGCTGGTTGTACAGCTTTTTAAGAATCGAAATGCGGAAGCTCTGCGGGGTCTGTCCCTGGTACATCAGCCGTCTTTCCGGGACGGTGGAAATATAATCGCCGTCTTCCGAGGTGATGATGGTGTCGGTCGCAGAGATGACCGTGTCGGTCGCACCGTATTCCAGCGCCGCGTCGATGTTCTCCTCAATCATGCGGATGCTGACATAGGGGCGCACCGAGTCGTGCGTCACAATGATGTTGTCCTCATTCTCTCCATATTCTTCTTCGATTGCGCCGATGATATTCATGATCGTACCGTTGCGGTCGGCGCCGCCCTCCACAATTTCGATGCGTTCGGGCTGTGAAATATACTTCTTCACGAGGTCCTTTGCGTGCAGCACCCAGTTCGCGTGCACGCCGATGTAGATCTTGTCAAATCTTGAACAGAGCAGGAACTTTTCCACAGTATGAATCAAAATCGGTTTGTCTCCGAGCGGCAGGAACTGCTTCGGCATATCCGCAATCTTCATTCTGCTTCCCACGCCGCCTGCCAAAATCGCTGCAAAAATCATGACGTTTCCTCCGTACATCCTTATATTTTACCTTTATTATATCCACTTCCCCGCCGTTCAGTCGCGGTTGCGGACACATGCCGCGGCCGGCCGACATTCGATTCGACAGCCGCCGAACAGGTCCAAACGGCACAAAATGATAAAGCTCCAAGCATTGGGGTGAAACGCAGCGCAGACATTCATTCACTTATCGTTCACAATACTTTTGCTTTATCATTTCTCAAAAGGCCGCCGGCCACCCATCTCCATCAGACTTTACAGCAGAAACGCCGCCATCCTTTTTAACAGCGCGCCCTGCTTATGAAAATCTGTCTTATCCATTATCCCTGTCAATACCGATTTTATCTTTTTACGGCGGCGGAGTGCTGTACAGACACTGCCAAACGCGTTTCTGCCGCATAGGAGCAGTCTGATTTCCGGATACCGCTGCACACGCTGAAACGCCGTACAAAGCGAAAAAAGGCCCTTGTCCGTCTTCAGAAGATATACAGAAAAAATGGACAAACAAGCCTGATCGCGATAAAACCGTATGTTTCTTTAAATTGTAACATGCAGTGACTGTTTTGTCAAACAATCGACCCGGAAAAGTGCATTTGTAAATATGAAAAATAAGTAAAAATATGTTGTTGTGCCCTTACAATGTTACGGGAATATGGAAAAACTATAGCTTTCACCGGCCTGTTATGCAGCACAACGCGGCAGTTTGCGCTTATCCGCCCCGTTGCATATTGTATAACCGGGTCAACAGGCTATCCATAAACATTAGATGGATATCAATCCAACCGGTTTATCGAGTTCCATATCAATTACAGAAAAAACGCTTCCACAGAACCCCGCCTCTTTTTCACGGCTTTGGATAAAGCCTGTTTTGGATAAAACCTGTGCATATCTCTTAGTCCTGCCTATGATCCATCTCAAATGAACGCGCAGACAGGTTAACAGACATGGAAAAGGAGCCGGCCTTAAGGCCGGCTCCTCAGTCTCAGTTGTATTCTTATCAGCAGAACAGCTGTTTCCCAGTTTCTTTATCCTTTTTCGCGGGGAACGGGACAAACCGGACAACCTCCGCTCAACGCAGCAGCACCTGCAAATCCTGTTCCGGCGTGGTGATTGGCGCGATGCCGTACTGTTCCACCAGAAACCGCAGCACCTTCGGCGAAAGGAAGGCCGGCAGCGACGGGCCGAGCCGGATGTTTTTGATGCCCAGATGCAGCAGCGTCAGCAGGATGCAGACCGCTTTCTGCTCGTACCAGGACAGCACCATCGAGAGCGGCAGCTCGTTCAACCCGCAGCCGAAGGCGTTCGCGAGGGCGGCCGCCACCTGAATCGCGCCGTAGGCGTCGTTGCATTGGCCCATGTCCATCAGGCGCGGCAGGCCGCCGATCTCGCCGAGCTCCAGGTCGTTGAAGCGGTATTTTCCGCAGGCCAGCGTCAGAATCACCGTATCGGGCGGCGACTGCTTCACGAATTCGGTGTAGTAGTTCCTTCCCGGCCTTGCGCCGTCGCAGCCCGCGACCAGGAAGAAATGCCGGATCTTGCCCGCTTTCACCGCATCGGCCACCTGTCCGGCGGCTGAAAGGATCGCCTTGTGTCCGAAGCCGGTGGTCACCTGCGCACCTCCGTTGATGCCGAAGAACGCGGTTCTCTCTTGGAATCCGCCCAGCTCCAGCGCCTTTTCAATGACCGGCGTGAAATCCTTATCCTCCCCGATGTGCACAATGCCGGGATAGGACACAACCTCGGTTGTAAATACGCGGTCGGCATAGCTCTCCTTCGGGGGCATCAGGCAGTTGGTCGTGAACAGAACCGGCGCCGGAAGCGATTCAAATTCCTTCTGCTGGTTCTGCCATGCCGTTCCAAAATTGCCCTTGAGATGGGGATACGCCCTGAGCTTCGGGTACGCATGGGCCGGCAGCATCTCCCCATGCGTGTAAATGTTGATCCCTTTGTCTTCGGTCTGCTGAAGCAGCAGCTGCAAATCCCGCAGGTCATGGCCCGACACCACGATAAACGGCCCTTCCTGGACAGCAAGCGGCACGGTAACCGGGGAGGGGTCGCCGTAGGTTTCGGTATTGGCTTTATCCAGCAACGCCATGCATTTGAGATTGACCGCTCCAAGCTTCATCACAACCGGCAGCAGCTCATCCATCCCCCAGTCCTCGCCGACCGCAAACATCCCTTCATAGAAGAAGGCGTTCACCGTCTCATCGGTGTAGCCCAGCACCATTGCATGGTAGGCATAGGCCGCCATGCCGCGCAGGCCGAACAGGATCAGCGACTTGAGAGAGCGGATATCCTCATCGGCATTCCAGAGGAATCCGAGGTCGTATTCGTCGTTCCGGCTGCATCTTGACATGCAGCCGCCGCACCGCGGAATCAGCCGGTCCCGCTCCAGGCGGACGGTTTCGGTCTGCTGTTTGACCGCTCCATCGCTGAAGCTGACATTGGTGAGGGTGGTAAACAGCCCTTCTATCATGGCGCGATGCGTACTCTCCGTCGGGATGCTGCCATCCACAGCCCGCGCGAGGGATACCAGCGCGCCGGTCAGTTCGTCCTGCAGCTTCGATGTGCCGGCGTCCTTCCCGCAGACGCCCGCCTTGCCTGTACATCCGTGACAGCCCGCTGTCTGTTCACACTGGAAACAAAACATTTCATTTGCCATATCGATCTTCCTCCTGCCATTCATAAAAGATTTTTCCTGTCAAACGGTATGATTTTCTTGACTCTATGGCATCATTGTAATACAATATTTGATACAAATCGGTTGTATAACCAACAGGAGATGGTTTTATGAAAGAATATTTGCCGGTCATCAGCAGTTCGCGGCTGTTCAGCGGCATCACGGAAACGGAGGCGCTGTCGATGCTGGAATGCCTGTCCGCGCGCACCGCATATTATGAAAAAAATGAACAGATACTGCGGTTCGGCGACGCGGTGGACACGGTCGGCATGGTGCTTTCCGGAAGCATCCATGTCAGCAAGGAGGATTTCTGGGGAAATCGAAACATCCTGACCGTGGCGGGGCCGGGGGAGCTGTTCGCCGAAACCTACGCCTGCGTTCCGGACGCCCTGCTCAGCGTCAGCGTGACGGCGGCCGTTCCGGCGGAGGTCCTATTTCTGGATGTGCGGCGGGTACTCACGACCTGCAGCTCCTCCTGCGTATTTCACGCAAGGCTGATACGAAACCTGCTGTCGGTTATGGCTGCCAAAAATCTGGCGATGAACGAAAAGATGACCCATATGTCCCGGCGCACGACGCGGGAAAAGCTGCTGTCCTACCTGTCCGCGCAGTCGCTGCGCCAGGGAAGTCCGGTGTTTGACATCCCGTACAACCGGCAGCAGCTTGCCGATTACCTCTCGGTTGACCGCAGCGCGATGTCCAATGAGCTGTGCAAGCTGCGGGACGAAGGGGTTTTAAGGTTTGAGCGGAATCACTTTACACTTCTGCGGCAGCTCGACGAGGTGTGATGAAGCCTGCTATAGGCGGGGATATCCAGCGTTGAAACCGCAGAAAATAATGCGCCGCATGAAACTTTTCCTGTAAAATGGAAATACTAAGCAGACTGTCCTTTATGGAAGACATCCGATATTCCTGTAAGGCCATCGGATCGATGGTACATACACCTGTTTGCTCCGCCATTTTGGCGGACTGGCTTTAGAAAGGAGACATCCCATGAAACGATGCCTGATTGTTGTGGATTATCAAAATGACTTTGTGACCGGGTCTCTCGGGTTTCCCGAAGCGGCCGCACTGGAGCCGCGAATCGCTCAGAAAATCCGGCAGTACCGCGCGGACGGCGGCGCGGTGCTCTTTACCTTTGACACACATAATGAGGATTATCTCAGCACACAGGAGGGACGGTATCTGCCGGTCGAGCACTGCATCCGCTCAACCGACGGACACCGGCTGTACGGCCAGATCGCCGATTTGATGCAGGAAGAAGACCCGTGCTTCTACAAGGATGTCTTCGGGTCCGGGGCGTTATATGAACATCTCAAAGCAACACCCTATGAAAGCATCGAGCTTGTGGGGGTTGTGTCGAACATCTGCGTGATCTCCAACGCGGTGCTCGCCAAGACCGCGCAGCCGCAGACGCCGGTGCAGGTGGATGCATCCTGCACCGCGGGCAGCGACCGGGCGCTGCACCAAGCGGCGCTGGATGTGATGGCCGGCATGCAGATTCAGGTCACAGGGAGGTAAAGACATGGTATTGCGGGATAAAAACGGACTGACTGAAAAGGAATTTCTTGAACGCTACCAGCCGGGCGATTATCCGCGCCCTTCGGTTACGGCGGACATCCTGGTCTTCGCGCTTGGCGAAACGCTGCCGCGGCTTCTGCTGATCCGGCGCGGCGGGCATCCGCACCTCGGAAGCTGGGCGCTGCCGGGAGGCTTCGCGAACCCGGATGAAAGCGTGGATGAAGCCGCCGCCCGGGAGCTTCTGGAGGAAACCCATATAACGGGGCTGCCGCTCGTTCAGCTCGGCATGTTCAGCGACCCGGGACGCGATCCGCGCACCTGGGTGATCACACAGGCGTACATCGCGGTAGTTGACCGGTCGAACATCCATCCGGCGGCGGACGACGACGCGGCGGACGCCCAATGGTTCTCCGTCGGCTGCCGGATGAAGGCGAACCGCGCCTTTCTGACACTGCGCAGTGACGGCACTGAGCTGTCGGCCACTCTATCGGTACACAGCTGTCAAACGCTCTGCGGATGGAAGCACGACATCAAGATTCTTGACTGCAGCGGGCTTGCGTTTGACCACGCGAAGATCATCCTGAGCGGCCTGCTGCGGTTACAGCAGGAATCATCGGAAACCCAAAACGGCCCGGTTCATTTAAAGGATGGTTGATTCGATCGTTAGAACCGCTCGTCCTGCACACAGGAAGGATGGCGTGGCAGTCTGAACTGATTGTCCACACACTGGAAGGACGGCGCGGCAGACAGAACCGTTCGCCCTACACAAGAAGGATGATGCGGCAGACAAAACTGTTCGTCCACACACAAGAAGGACGGCGTAGCAGTCTGAACCATTCATCCTACACAAGAAGGATGGTGTGGCAGACAGAACTGTTCACCTCACATACAGAAAGGATGTTCAAATGATGCAACGTGAAAATCTGTCGATGCTCTGCGACTTCTATGAATTGACCATGTGCAACGGATACTTTAAAAACGGTTTTTATAAACGCACCACCTACTTCGATGTGTTCTTCCGTTCGGTGCCGGACGGCGGTGGCTTTGCGATTTCCGCCGGACTCCAGCAGGTCATCGATTACATCGAACAGCTGCACTTTGATGAACAGGACATCGCCTATCTCCGTTCTAAAAAGCTGTTTGACGAGTCCTTTCTGGATTACTTAAGGCACTTCCGGTTTACGGGCGATATCTATGCCGTGCCGGAGGGCACGCCGGTATTCCCGAACGAGCCGGCGATGACCGTCCGTGCCACGGCCATTGAGGCGCAGATGATTGAAACCTTCGTTCTGCTGGCATTAAACCATCAGTCGCTGATCGCCACCAAGGCAAACCGGATCGTACGGGCGGCGCAGGGCCGGACGGTCCTGGAGTTCGGCGCGCGGCGCGCGCAGGGCGCGGACGGCGCGGTTGTCGGCGCGCGCGCGGCCTACATCGGCGGCTGTTCCGGCACCTCCTGCACGCTGACCGACGAGCTGTACGGTGTGCCGGCCGGCGGCACAATGGCGCATTCCTGGATTCAGATGTTCGATTCTGAATACGAAGCGTTCAAAACCTACTGCGAGCTGTACCCGCACAGTGTGACGCTGCTGGTCGACACCTACAACACCCTGAAAAGCGGTGTCCCGAATGCGATCCGCGCGTTCCGGGAGGTGCTCACGCCGCTGGGCATCACCGACTGCGCCATCCGCCTGGATTCCGGCGACATCTCCTATCTCTCCAAGAAGGCCCGCAGGATGCTCGATGAGGCGGGATTTCCCGGCTGCAGGATCGTCGCGTCCAACTCCCTGGACGAATACCTTGTCCGGGATCTGGTCCTGCAGGGCGCGCAGATTGACCTGTTCGGCGTCGGCGAGCGGCTCATCACCTCCAGGAGCGCGCCGGTGTTCGGCGGGGTCTACAAGCTTGTGGCCGTGGAACATGAAGACGGCGTCATCCTGCCGAAAATCAAGGTGAGCGACAACATCTCGAAGATCACCAATCCGCACTTCAAGAAGGTATACCGGCTGTTCGACCGGGAAAGCGGCAAAGCGCTGGCCGACGAGCTGTGCATCTACGACGAAACCATCCCGGAAGGCAAGCCGCACACCATCTTCGACCCGAACGCCACCTGGAAAACCAAAACGCTGACCGATTTTACCGTGAGGGAACTGCTGATTCCGGTTTTCCTGAACGGCAGGCGCGTCTATGACAGCCCGCAGATCGATCAAATCCGGACATACTGTCTGGAGCAGGTTGACCTGCTCTGGGACGAGGTGAAGCGGTTCGAGAACCCGCACACCTATTATGTCGACCTGTCCCGGCGGCTCTGGGAGGTTAAGCAGCGGCTTCTGGAGGAGAGCAAACACCAGTAAACGATGCTGTGGGATTTCCCCGTCCATCCGTTTTATCCTTCATCCGGATCCTCTATCATCCGGTATTTCCCCGGCAATCTTAAAGCCGCAGAAACCTTCCTCCCGCTAAAAGAAGAGAAAGCCCGAAGCGTAAACGCTTCGGGCTTTCTGATGTATTATGGAAAAGGAAGATTATCTAACGCGTTTTTTTCTGACCGTCAGAACGGTTACAGCACCCATTGCTACGAGCACAACCAAAACCATCAGCGGCAGGCTGTCGCCGGTGAACGGGGAATCCTTATCCGGGTTGCTGCCGCCGGAGGATGAACCCGGTTCGCTTGTGCCCGGTTCGGAGGTATCTCCGCCGGGGTTCTGGCTCTCGGCATCCTTGAGGCTTACCTTGAGGACGACATCCTCATCCGGCATGGTGAAGCTGTAAGCGCCTTCCGCTGCGCTGAGCACCTGTGTGCCCGCCTGAGCGGATACCACAGCGACCTGCTGGATTTCCTTGGCGCTGTCGCTGACAGAAACGGTGAAGTCCACCGTCTGGCCCGGCATAGCGGTCGTGCTGTCCAGATTGACCGATGCGCCTTCGTCCGCTTCGACGGTGATGGTTCTCCAGGTGAACGGCTCGCTTCTGGTGTTCATGTTGTACTGCGCAAGCTCGAACTGGCTGGAGTAAGGCACGAGCTGGATGTCTTCATCCTTGTAGAATGCGCGCATGGCAATCGACTGCTCGATGATCTTCAGATTGTTGATGGCGGATTTCTGCACATCACCCAGCGTGATGAAGTTTTCCGGGTAGGTGCCGCGGTAGGTGATCAGCTTGCCGTCCTCGCTGACCGATGCAAATTCAGTGGTCACAGGATCGGAGAAGGTGCCCGGTCCGCCCCAGCTGCTCTTGTAGGTGCGGTAGATCGGTTCGCCGTTGACCAGGATGCTTCCATCCTCGTCCACGCTGGCGGTGTATCCTTCGCCAAGCTGTGCGGCTGCTTCTTTATCGCCGTCGGCGGCAATGGTAAACTCGCCCCAGGATGCAACGGTCTGCGTCCAGGTTCCCATGATGGGTTCTTCCTTCAGCGCAACCTGTCCTCTTTCATCGAACTCCGGTGTCACATCTACAACACCGCCGACGATGTTGGTGGCGCGGGTCGGGCCGCCCGGCATGATCAGGTCGTTTCCGCCGTGCATCGAGATGGCCGGTGTGGAGGAACCGCCGTTCCAGTCGGTCATGATCAGTCCCTTAAAGCCCCATTCGCCTCTGGGAAGATCGGTGCACAGATCGTAATCGTCCGCGGCCGGTACGCCGTTGATCAGGTTGTAGGAGGTCATGATCGACATCGGCTGGGATGCCTTGACCGCAATTTCAAAGCCCTTGAGATAGATTTCACGCAGCACACGCTCGCTGACAATGGTGTCGACCGCGTTGCGGTTGGACTCCTGGTTGTTGGCGGCATAGTGCTTCAGGCAGGCGCCGACGCCCGGTACGGACTGCACGCCCATCGTGACTGCGGACGCCATAAAACCGGAGATGATCGGGTCCTCGGAATAGTACTCGAAGTTTCTGCCGCAAAGCGGGTCGCGGTGGATGTTGAGGCTCGGGCCGAGCACGATGGTGATGCCCATCTCTTCCAGCTCCGCCGCATACGCCTTGCCGACCTCGTACAGCAGCTCGACGTCCCAGGTCTGCGCGCGCAGAACCGATACCGGCCAGGCCGTACAGTACTGGTAATAGGTCTCCGCTTCGCCGGTGGTCACATTGGTCGCTTCATATTCCTGCTTGACGCGGATGCCGCCCGGTCCGTCTGCGACGACGATGGCCGGAAGTCCGTATTTGACGAAATATTTGTTGGTGGTTTCGCCGGCCGCGCCCGGAATGGTGTCGGAGTTCGAACCGACGATCGGCGCGTTCTCATTGGCGACACCCCAGCCGGAGCCGCAGTTGATGTCTGCAAGCTCTTCCAGCGACATCTGCGCGACGTATTCCTCCATCGAAACCTTGCCGTTGTAGACGTCCAGCAGCGTGGAGCCGGATTTGTCCGCAACCTGCACGATGTTTTCGTAATCCTGTGTCTTCTGCGCATTCGGGTCTGTGGTATAGGTGTTGACGGTTTCATCGTCATAAGCGGATGCGTTGTTCGGCGCGGCCGGGAAATCTGCGCTCTTGAGCGTAAATACCGGTGCGTCCGCGATTTCCTGTGCCTCGCCGGCATAGGTGTACGGGGTTTCGCCCTCTTTGGACCATTCAGTCAGGTTTTCCTCTTCGGGCAGATGCATCTGGTTGCTGAGGATTTCGGTCACAGTGTCCGCGTCCAGGCTGACGACACCCGCGACCTCGGTGTTCCGAGAGGAATTTCCGACGCGGATGACATAGTCGCCCTTGTCGAGCATATACGAGGCCTTCGCTTCGTTGTAGTAAGCCATATCCTTGGTGTTGTAGGAGATCGTCAGGATCTGGCTCTGTCCCGGTGCAAGCTCATCGGTCTTCTCAAAGCCCGCCAGCTCCTGATAGGCCTTCTCAGCCGCCGCGCTGTCCGGAGCGGAGTAGTAAACCTGCACGACCTCTTTGCCGGAATAGGTGTCGCCGGTGTTGGTCACCTCGACCTCGACCGTGACGCTGTCAATATCGGCGTCCACACTGCGCACCTTCATATCGAAGTCGGTGTAGGAAAGGCCGTAGCCGAATTCATACCGCGGCGTGATGCCGAAGGTGTCGAAGTAGCGGTATCCGACATAGATGCCCTCTTCATAGGTTTCCTTTTTGATATTGCCGTCGTTGTTTGCAAAGGTTTCGGAGGCCGGATAATCCGAATAGTTCTCGGCCCAGGTGGTGGTCAGCTTGCCGGACGGCGTCACCGCGCCGGTCACGACGTCATACAGCGCGTCGCCCGCTTCCTGTCCAGCCTGTCCCATCAGAAGAAGGGTGTCGAGCCCCTCGATCTCATCAAAGAACTTGGTGTCGATGGTGCCTCCGACGTTGAGCACTACGGCAACCTTGTCGAAGTTCTTTCCAACCAGTTCCAGGTTCTCGCGTTCCTGCTGGGAAAGCTCATAGTCGCCCACCTCGTACTGCACGCCGTTCACAGTGGCAGTCTTGGTGGTCTTGCTTCTGTCCGCGCCCTCGCCGGCGTTTCTCGCGATGACATAGATCGCCGTATCGGTCTTCTCAGCGGATTCCTTCACGAAGTCCTCGGTCAGCTGCATTTCCGGATAGGCGAAGGTCGCCATCGGGTTCGTTGCGGATTTCTGCAGTTCTTCGTCATAGCCGACCGCAAAGTTTTCCAGGAAATCGCCGGTCGTGACATCGTAGCCCTCCCGGACAAAGGTATCGTAGATGTTGACATGATAGCGCTCGCTCTGGTTGACCAGCGGGTCTCCGCCGCCGCTCAGTCCGCCGTTGAACGGGTCTCCCGAACCGGTTCCACCGCGCACGGTGCGGATTGCGCCGTTTCCGAACAGCGCGACCGGCTTGGACGAGCCCCCAATCGGAAGCACATTATCCGCGTTCTGCTCCAGCAGAACCATGCCCTGCGCCGCGACCCTTCTCGCAAGCGCGGCATTGTCTTTCTCGCGCTGGGACTGCGTCGGGTCGGTGGTCGCCGCATTCGCTGTAAGCGACATGCTCATGACCATGCTGGCCGACAACAGAACCGAAACGATTTTGTTTACCTTCTTCATTTAATCCTCTCCTTAATCCTAACATAGAAATTTCACATTTCACACAGAAATCCTGGAATTTCTCCATGCACTAGTTACATTATCACAATCTGCCGGATAAAAAAAGGTGCAAAATCAATCATTCGGTGCACTAAAACGCTCAATTAAATGGAGCCTTATCATTTTTATGATTTTTTAGACACAATTTTCTGCAAGTCATAGCTGTTCGCATACTCCCGCAGCCATTCCACGCCGACATCCAGGCTGTCAATAATGCCCTGCAGCTCCTCTTTGGAATACGGCATCTGCTCGATGCAGTACTGCTGGAACAGGTCGTATTCTTCAGCCGACCCGATCAGGATGTAGTCGCAGGTGAGCGCAAGCTTTTGTTCGGGCCGGAAGTCGGAATTTACATAATGGTAGGCGTATGCGAACGCCAGCCCGAGGATGTTGTGCTGTCCGCAGGCAACGGCGGCGGCGCTTCCGTTCTCCAAATCCTGCCGTGTGCTTTCCACGAGGTCAAAATAGGCCACTTTAAGCCGTTCGTTGCCGAAGATCTCCTGTATATCGGACAATGGGAGGTAAAAGGATTTTGTGGTCGTGATCAGCGCATCCGGCTGGAATCCCTGCGCCGCCATGCTCTGCAGCCCGCCGATCAGGTTGTAGGTTTTCAGCACAAACTCCAGCGACCGGCCATCCGACTTCAGCACAGTGTTCATAATGCTGTCGGCGCGCGTGGTATGCGTCACGGAGGTACTGACCGTATCCGGCAGCGAGGTCACGCCGATGCGCTCTGCTCCCGTCTCCAGCACCTTTTGGGTCATCCGTCTGGACGTCGACTGGTCGTCGTTGATGATGGAGCCCAGATAATACGGGCTGTCCCGGAACCGGTCGACAATGTCCGTGTCGGTCGGCAGGTCCAGAATCTGCAGCCAGTAGACCTGATATTCCTCGCAGACCGCGACGCTTTCCGGAATCGCTTCGGTGTTGGCGTTCAGGATGACGTCCACCCCCTGCTCGCAGAGCTGCCGGGTCGCCTCCACATGGCCTGTATTCTCGGAGGAAGCAAAGGTAAAGCGCACGTCGAACTGCTGCTCCAGGTAATCCGCATAGGCAAAAACCGCGTCGCTGAGCTGGTCGTTTCTTCCCCGCTCCCCGTAGAAGATGACGCCGATCGAGCACTCCTTCTCCGCGTCCTTCCTGTTTTCCCGCTGCTCTCCCGCACAGCCTGTCAGCGTCAGGATGAGCGCCAGCAGGGCCGCCGTCCATCTAAATCGTTTCATGCCGTTCCCTTCTCTCTCCCAGACGCAGCGTGATCTTCGTCCCAATCCCCGGGCTGCTGGCAGCCTGCAGGCTGTACGCATCCCCATACAGATAGGAAAGCCGCTGCCGGATGTTGCGGATGCCGATGTGCTTCCCTTTTTCTTCACCGGGGCCGACCTCCTCCTCAAAGTAGCGCCGCATCGCTTGAGGCGGCATGCCTGGCCCGTCGTCCGATACCTGGATGACAAGCTCGCTTCCATCCTTGTAGACAGCCAGCCGGACGGTTCCGCCCAGAATCCGCATCGTTTCATCCACATTCAGCAGTACGCCGTGGAACACCGCGTTTTCCACCAGCGGCTGCAGGATGTTCTTCGGAAGCTGCTCTGACAGCGCCGCGCTGTCCGCCTGTTTCTCAAAGCGGATGCTGTCCGAATACCGCACACGCTGGATCGTGAGATAGCTTTCCACCATCTCAATTTCCCTCTGCACCGTATCGAACACGTCGATTTTGCTGATGCGCAGCCGGTCCTGCAGGATATCGATCAGCGCCGTATTGACGCCGATGAGCCGCTCGTTTTCCCCCTGCTCGGCCAGATAGGTGATCACATTGAGGGTTTTATAGATAAAATGAGGATCCACCTGCGCCACCATCAGCGCATACTCCATCTGTTTTTCGGTGCGTTCATGTTCAATCTGCTCCCGGACATTGGCCTGAATCCGCTGCAGCATATAGTTGAACGAATCGGCCAACTCCTCCAGCTCGTCGCCGGTGTGCACCTCGACCTGCACATCCAGATTGTCCTCGGTCACATGGTTCATCTGCCCGGAGATGAGACGCAGCGGGCGCAGCCGCCGTGAAATCAGCAGCACCAGGCTCAGGATGAACGCCAGAACCATGACCAGCTGCATGATATAGAGAAAATAGAAGGTTGACTGGAAGTAGCCGATGATGTAGTCGTTCGGGACATGCAGCGCGAGCTTCCATCCGCCCAGCTGCGTATAGGCCACCATATCCACGCCGTGCCGGTTCCCGCTTTCCAGGATGCTCTTGACACCGGGCTGCTCCATCATGCCGCGCACGCGGGAAACGTCCATATTTGTGTCCTCGCCATTGTACCGCTTGAAGACCGGCATATTGTTGCGGCCGAACAGGATCAGGTCGAAGCCGTTTTCATAGAAGATGTCGAACGCGCCCTCAAAGACCGCGAACGGCACAACAAAGATCAAATCCCCCTTCATAGCCTTGTTCTGGTAAGGATAGACAAGACACACAAAGCCGCCGGGCTCGCCCTCCTCCGGGATAGCGCCGTCGTAGCCGACCAGCCCGGAAAAATGCCGGCTGTAGCCGTTCTGCCTGTAATCCTGGTACCAGTCGCTGTGCCGGATCCTCCCGGCGTTCAGCGCACAGCTGATGTCTCCGAAGCTGCGGCCGTTCTCCAGCATGATCATACAGCTCGAGACGTTCGGAAAGAAGTTCAGGTATCCGGTCATGGCCGTGCGTAGCTCTTCCCGCACGACGGCATCCTGCTCCCGCTCATCCTTCTGCAGCAGCTGATAAAGGTACTCGTCGCCGCCGATAAACCGGCTGTACATCTCGAGCTGTCCGATCGCCCGGTCGATGCGCTCCGTAGCCTGTTCGCTGATCTGGCGCACATTGCTGACCGCGTTTTCCTTCAGGACACCGTAGATGATCGGATAGATGATAAAGCTGATCAAAATGCTGAGGATCAGCCCCACCGCCAAGACCGCCCTGCACAGCTTCCCTGTGATGCTGTTGTATTTCACGTTTCCTGATTCCTCCACTTATATTCTTCCGGCGTGACGCCGTATTCTTTCTTGAATACCCGGCTGAGATACCGGCCGTTCAGATAGCCGACCTCCCGCGCGATGTCGTCGAGCTTCCGCCGCTTGCCCTGTGTCAGCAGCTGTCCCGCCCGCTGGAGCCGCACCTCGGTCAGGTACTGGTGCAGCGTTTTGCCGGTCTCCTGCTTGAACAGGGCGCGAAGCCGGGCCGGGCTTAACGACACGTGTTTGGCGATCCGGTCAATATCCGTCGAGCTGTCGGCGTAATGCTGGCAGATGAACCTCACGGCGCCCTCCACATCCGGTGAATACCGGCGGTCTTCCCTGGACCCGAGCAGATGATAATAGGCGCGGTAACGGTCCTTGAGGTAGACAGCCGCCGCCTGCGCCGTACAGATTTTGTTCAGCTCCGCTTCCTGAAACAGCCGGATCTCCGCATGATGCTCCGGATCGATGAGCCCCTGCGTCGCGCTGCACAGGTGGAAGAACAGCTGATGCGCGGCGTCCGAAAACGCCTTATAGCATTTTTGTTCGATCATCGGTCCAAGCACCTCATCCAGATACGCTTCCAGCAGATAGCTGTCGCGCTTTTCATCCATCCGCTGCAGAATTTCCGGCTGCAGCACCGCATCCGGCTTTCCGCCTTCCCGCAGGCAGGCAAAATCGAGGACCTGGTTTTGAGGCCAGAAGCAGCGCAGCTGCAGCCGCTCCCTGCCGGCCGAGCAGCGCATCCCGATTTCCGCGAGACGCTCCGTTTCAGCCACCTTCACCAGGTAAAGGGACTGTCCCCATGCCTTCTGCAGGGTTTCCAGCAGGTCCAGGCAGGCAAGATCCCAGCTTCCCGGCAGTCCGCCACGCGCATCGTTTTCCAGCAGGAGCAGGATTCCGTCATCCGGAATCGGCACAGCCATTGAGATGCTGTCTCCCAGCGTCTTCCTGACATCTTCGATGTCCATCCGCTTCGGGGCGGACAGCTCCCGGAAATAAGACAGGACAATGGGCAGGGGCCTCTCCGCGAACACAGCGGCAGCCGCATAGGTCCTGTCCTGCGGCAGAGAGGAATCCTTCCCATCCAGAAACCGCCGGAAGGCCTCCTCGGTTTTCTGGGATGCCGTCCGGCGCTTTTCCAGCGCAATCTCCTCCCGGACCTTACAGAGCTTTTCCCCGGTTTCTGCGCTCTTCAGCCGCTGCTTGAGCAGATAATCGCACACCTGCAGACGGTAGCCGGAGTAGGCGTATTCAAATTTCTCATAGCTCGACAGGAAGATGATCCTGGTCCGCGGGTCCTTTTCCCGGATCTTCTCCGCAAGCGCTATGCCGGTCATGCCGGGCATCTCGATGTCGGTGATCACCAGATCCGGCCGCAGCTTTTCATAGAGCTGATAGCCGAACAGCCCGTTGATTGCGGTCCCCACAATCTCCAGCCCAAGCGCGTCCCAATCCACGCTGCTTTTAAACTGATCCATCTCAATTTTATCGTCGTCCACCAATAAAACCGTTATCTTCATGACATCCTCCAACCTGACAATGCCCCCCAAACTTCCTTCGTTTGATATTCATCCGTGCTTTTGATGTGACTTTACATCATCTTATCATATTTGCCGCGGAATATCCACTGTGATCTTTTGGGCGTCGCCGGATTTTCATCCTGAAAACTTCCACTCCCTGCAGCTCGCCTGAGGTCACAGATCTTCCGCGGCGCAGCCGCCTGTACGGGCAGCCGATGAATCCGCTCCCTTTACCCGTGCGGGTATTTTCATTGTGTGTTCCAGTATTCTGGCTAAAAAATTTTCAGCGCCCCAAGAATGCTTTTTACGCCCCGTACCGTGCCGTTCCGCTTTGTTTTTTCGGTATACCGGACCTTTTTGGATTCGTGGGCTGCAAATGCTTCTGGAACCCTTCTTTAGACAAGTCCATAGTATGGACAAGAAGTGATGTTGTCCATATGGACAGCCGAAAGCCACGGACGTTCCAATCACGACACACAATACTCTGTAAATTTTAAAACAACATGATTGTAGGAGGATTCTATCATGGCTTTACAGTATTTTGACAATGTCGCCAGCATGCAGGCGGCAACTTTGGAAGCCGGAAGTACCGTTGTGACAAGAGGTTTTTACGCCGCGGACGACGGCGGCGGCGCCACGTATCTGATCGGCGCCTCGGGCACAGGCGACGGATATTTTTCATTTTCCACCGCAGGGGGACGCATCGCGCGGCTTCAGGTGGAGAACGACACGGTCAACATCCGCCAGATTGGCGCTAAGGGAGACGGCGTAACCGACGATACCGCCGTCATCAACAAGGCTACGCAGAGCGCATACAAGAGCGTCTACGCGCCGGCGGGAACCTATATCGTGACCCCGTATTACCGGAATGAAAGCGACCCGAATAAGGAGCTCAACAAAGCTGCCATCTGGCTTGCCCCTTACGGCCGGAACCTTTACGGCGAAGGACAGGAAAACACCATCTTTAAGGTGTCTGCCAACGCGGGACAGTATAAAACCGTCATCGGAAGCATCAGCTCCTATGTCGAGGGCATCACGATGCGCGATTTTACCATCGACCAGAACATCCAGAACAACCCGGTCATGCCGGTGGAGGGACCCAGCGGAAACGGCCTCAAGCTGTACTGCATCCTGCTGACGATGCACCTTTGCACCATCGAGCGTGTGACCTTCCGGCATCAGGGCTCCAACGCGATCTACGTCTCCAACGCGAGCAATCTGAGCGACGGATACCGCATTCAGAACTGTTATTTTGAGTTTGATATGAATCGTGCCGCCACGACAAAGAATTACGACAACAGCGCACTGTACTGTGTCGGAACGAATTTCTCGCTGTGCGACAACCGCATCACGACCCTGTTCGAGGTCGGTGAGACACTTCCCGGAGACGATTCCGTCATCCTCTGCGGCAGGGGCGGCATTGAGAACCACGGAAAGGGCGCCTTCATCTGCCGCAACAGCATCGACAAGTATCATTCCGGCATCAACTATACCGGCCGCGCGCCGGACCCGGACGCTTACGGAAATGTCAGCGGCAATATGATCACCAACGCCTGCATTGGCATCGCGTTCTATGGAAACGACCAGATCGAGCCGGTGGACGTCGGCGTCAAGGGCGTCAAATGCGAAAACAACGATATCCGTCTGATCTTTTCGTATCAGTATGATTTCCCGACCGGCATTCTGACGATGAACTCCCGCTGTTCCTTAAAGAACTGCAGCTTCATCGGCAACACGATTACCTTTGACCGGTCCACCTACGATGAGACGCGCAGCCCCGCCTTAAAGCTCTGCGGCGGTATTATGCTGCAGTCCTGGACGCTTCAGGACATCTATATCAAAGGCAACGTCATTGTCAACGCGCCGGGCATCGGCATTCTGGTCAACCGGCAGACCATCCGGAGCTGCAGCCTGCGCAACTTCTTTGTGGACGGCAATCAGCTGATCGACTGCGGCTGGTGCAGGAAGGCCTATCTTGTGAACGAGCAGGATGTCGTTGAGGACGCGCGGATCTGCCAGCTTCGCGCGGGCATCAAGCTTTGGCCGGAGAGAGCGGGCCGCAACGAGCTGTCCAACGTCTTCATCACAAACAACTGCATCATTGACACCAGTGAAGAGGGCCAGTGCATCCACTCGATCGACGTCCCAAAGGCGTTGGTGGACGATGGCAAGGTCTTTGTCCAGGACAACATCGAACAGAGTGTGAGCGGCGCTGGCTTCTACACGCCGGCCATGGATTCCATCAACGACCAGCCGTACGAACGCATCCCGGCGATAAAAGCGGTCGGGGCCTCGATTCCGGCAGGCAGCTATTATGCCGGACAGCTGCTGATCCAGCCCAGCGCGCAGACCGGCGTCAGCCATCTGGTGTGCACCGCGTCGGGCGTGTGGGGCAAGAGCCTTCCTGAGAATCTGACCGGCAGCATAGACCTCAATGTGAACAGCACGGTCATCACGCTGTCAAGCGCACAGCACGGCATCCAGAGCGGCGATACCATCGTCATCTCCAATGCCTCATCCGAACGGACCATCCCGGTTTTGGCGGTCAACGGAGCAACGCTGTACACCGAAGCGCTCGATCTGAACGGCATTGTTTCGGTTGCGTACGGCCCCCAGGCGGTCTTCTCCTCCTCGGGCAAGACGGCGGGCACCGTCGCGCTACCGGAAACAGGCCGCATCGACGCGGAGGTCATCATCGCCTACACCGCCGTTGGCAGCACCACGGGCGGAAACGGCGAGCTTGTCCACGCGAACGGCTCGTTAACCGTTGGAAACAGCAGCGTCGAACTGCCGGAGCTGCGCATGCAGGACACGGTGGAGGTGAATGCGCTGACCGGCAATGGCACCATCACGCATAACACCGAAGTCGCGGCGCTCAGTTCCATGAGTTGGTTTGAGAATACCAGCAAAAGTTCCAAAACTTCTCTGTTTGTCGCCGCAAATAATCCTCTGGAAAACGCCTTCCCACATGCGGATGACCAGTTTCCAGAAGACGTTGTGTCCGATTATTTCACGATCTGCAGGGTGCACGACATTTACCCCTATCCCGAAACCACTACAGTTGGCTTGACCGTCGGCAGAGCCAACGCGGTCCGCGTCCGGATCTCCAGACAGACCTTAATTGACGACGGCTATGCGGACACTTTGGATGGGTTTAAAAAATGGATAGAAGACAAGGATCTGAAGGTCGCCTATCTGACAACCCAGCCAACCACCGAAGCGTATCAGGCGAACAGTCTGCTTGCCAGCAGCAGCGGAACCGTCTCGCTGACCGGCGGCTACACCGCGGGCACATTGACGGCCTCTACGGTGCAGGCGCAGCTTTCGGCAAGCGCCGGCTGATATCGCAGCTCGGCCTCTATGCCGGCATCGCTGTATGCAGCAATGTCTGATTCAAAAAGGAAACCGTATACCTGCGGTCTTGCCGCAAACAAAGAACAGGCCCCGTCTGGGAGCCTGTTCTTTTCGGTATATGGCAACAGTAAATCCAAGGCGGCTTCAGCAGTTTACCTGTTTCTCTTTCTGCTGATGAGAATGACTGCACCTTGTCGGTCTTGCCGAAGGTTTCTAAGGAACGATTTTTGATGCAAATACCCTCTTCATGCTTTAAAAAGGTCGGGAATTCAGCGTCTTTGCCCCGTTCCTGATGACCGTCCGCGGCACCGGCCGCCAGTTCCCCTCCCGCAATTTGGTGTTTCCTATAATAGGTCCCTTCTTTTTCTCTGTTTTTATACTTTTGCGGCGACTCGGGATTTTCGCCTGTGGAAATCCCGATTTTATTTGGAAAATAGAGTCGAAGGCATATCCGTGATCTGTTCCATTTTCTGCAACGAAATGTTATAATAGAACGGTATCAACACAAATGTTTGATGTGTATTTTGTCAGGATGTGTGATATCCATGAGGAAAACAGAAAAAACGGTTCCGCCATCCTCTCAAGAAGGCGGACACTGCCCTATCGGAAGCATGGCGGCGCTCAGAACACAGCGCCGAATGATATCCTGCAGCTTTGAAGGGGCAGGCTGAAAAATCCAGCAGCCATACACATCAAAACCAGAAAGGCGGTATTATGATGAAAAAACTGCTCAACGTCTCGTTTGCCTATGCGGTACTGGCCATGTGCGGCGGGGTCTTTTACCGGGAGTTCACCAGGCTCCATGGATTTGAAGGGCAGACGACGCTTTCGTTTGTCCACACGCACCTGTTTTTGCTCGGCATGTTCTTCTTCCTTCTGTGCGTCCTGCTGGAACGGGCGTTTCGCCTTTCCGACCAGAAACACTTTGGCACGTTCTTTGTCATCTATAACCTCGGACTTATCGTGACGGCCGCGATGCTGGCGGTACGCGGCGTCTGCCAGGTCCTCGGCGCCGGGCTGACATCCGGAATGGACGCCGGCATCTCCGGAATCGCCGGATTTGGGCACATCCTGCTGGGTGTGGGAATCATCCTGTTCTTCGTGCTCCTGCGCCGCTGCGTCCTTAAAAGAAAGAAAACGGCTTGACCCGCGCGAACCATATGGGGAAAAATCGAGCCGCGGCATTCCATAGAAAGCCCGCGGGAAAGAGCCTGGAAGAACATACTGGCCATCACAGCTTCGACATGAGAAAACAGGGAGCATGACTGCCCCGCTTCCCTGTCCAAATAACTGTAAAGGGGATTATTTTATGGACAACAATCGATTTGAGCGCGTCTATGCACAGGGAATCACAAACATCACCGAAATCTGGGTGGACCGTGAAACCGGTGTCAACTACATGTTTCATTCATCCGGTTATGCCGGCGGCATGACACCGCTGCTTGACCGGGACGGCAAGGTGGTCGTTTCGGCCGTCACCGGCAAGTAGGCGCCGCCGGTTCGGACGCGGAGGAGACGATATTTTTTTTTCTTCTCACCCCATGAATTCCGGGATTTCACTTGCAATCGGGGCCGGAAGGTGTTATCCTCAGGATAAGGGATGACACCCATCTGCAACATCAATGAAAAAGGGGGAATACCAGGTGGACACATGCGATCGAAGTACGAGAATGGACAGCGATGATTTCACGCATACCAGCGCCTGCGCCGCACCGGTTTTCTCCGTGTACGATATCAGGTGAAGATGCCTGAAATCTCGCCAGCCGAAGGACGGGGGTCTGTACGCCCGCCGCCTTGGGCTGGCTTTGTCTGTTTGGAGACTTCCTTGCTGTAAATTCAGAGAACAGGAGGATGGAACCAATGGAACAGAACTGTAATTTTGAGCATTTGACAGCGCTTCTGGAGCAGAAGGATTACCGGGCACTGCGCATGCTGTTGGCCGAGGAGAATGAAGCGGACATCGCCGACTTCATTGAACGGCTCGGGCAGGAGGAAGCGGTCGTGATCTTCCGCACACTGCCCAAGGAGCTTGCCGCCGAGGTCTTTTCCAGGCTGCCCGGCGAAACCCAGCAGGTCATTGTGGAGGCCATCACCGACCAGGAGCTTTCGGTCATCGTCGAGGAGCTGTTTGTCGACGACGCCGTCGATATGCTCGAGGAGCTGCCCGCCAACGTCGTCAAGCGGGTGCTGCAGAACGCGCACCCGGAGACGCGCAAGCTGATCAACCAATTTTTGAACTACCCGGAGAATTCAGCCGGCAGCATCATGACCGCCGAATTCATCGACCTGCGCAAAAACATGACCGTCAGCGACGCGATCAAGCGCATCCGGCGCATCGGCGCGGACCGCGAATCGATCTATACCTGCTATGTCATCGACGACTTCCGTCTGCTGGAGGGGGTCGTGACGGTCAAAGAGCTGCTGCTCTCGCCGGACGACAGGGTCATCGATACGCTGATGGAACGCGACGTCATCACGGCGCAGACCACCGAAGACCGCGAAGAGGTCGTCCAGCGCATGATGAAATATGACTTTCTCTCCATGCCGGTGGTCGACCATGAAAACCGGCTGGTGGGCATCGTCACCGCCGACGACGTGATGGACGTCATTGAGGAGGAGGCCACCGAGGACTTCGAAAAGATGGCCGCCATGGCGCCGTCGGAAAAACCCTACCTGAAGACCAACCCGTTCGTACTGGCCCGCAAGCGGATTGTCTGGCTGCTGGTGCTGATGATCTCCGGCATGATCACCGGATCGATCCTCGGCAAATATGAGGCCGCCTTCGCGACGATGCCGCTGCTGGTCACCTTCATCCCGATGCTGACCGACACCGGCGGCAATGCCGGAAGCCAGAGCAGCACGCTGATCATCCGCGGTATGGCGGTTGGGGAGATCAGGCCTTCGGATTTCTTCCGCGTGCTGTGGAAGGAAATGCGGGTCAGCCTGATTGTCGGCGTGGTGCTGAGCGCCGTCAACTTTGTGCGGCTGGCCGTCACCTATCCGGGAAACGAGATGGTGGCGCTCACCGTGGCGTTCGCCCTGCTGGCGACCGTCGTCATGGCGAAAACCATCGGCGGCATCCTGCCAATGGCTGCCAAGCTGCTGAAGGCGGACCCGGCCATCATGGCCGCGCCGCTGATCACCACGATTGTAGACGCATTTTCGCTGATCATCTATTTCACCATCGCACAGTCTTTGCTGCAGCTATAGGGAAAGGCATCCATCCGTTTTTTCCAGCGGATATTCTTTTTCTGCATGAAATATCTTCGCAGCAGCTCAGTTTGATCAAAGGAGTTTATATATGGAATTATTTGATACCATCTGCGGCCGCCGCAGCATCCGCGCCTTCACCGACCGGGAGGTCCCTGAAGAAATGGTCCGCGCGGTCATAGAGGCCGGTATGCAGGCGCCCTCATCGAAAAACCGCCAGCCGTGGCACTTCACCATCGTGCGCGGCGCCTCCAAAGCAGGAATGCTCTCGCGCATGGAGCAGGGGATCCTGCGGGAACAGACCGGCGTCAGCCGGCTGCCCGGCAGCGCGCGGCATCTTGCCGGCGCAGAATACACCGCCGCGATCATGAAGCAGGCGCCGGTGACCATCTTCATCAGCAACCCGCTGGGACTGGACTTATCCGAGCCGCTTGATATGGAACAGCGGTTCTATGAAATGGCCAACCTGCAGTCGGTCGGCGCGGCCATACAGAATATGTCGCTGGCAGCCCACGCCCTGGGGATTGGAAGCCTGTGGATCTGCGACATCTACTTCGCGTATGAGGAGCTTCAGTCGTGGATCGGCGGACAGGGGCAGCTTGCGGCCGCCCTTTCGCTGGGATATCCGGACGAATCCCCCGGCAAGCGGCCCCGCAGAAAGCTGGAGGACATCGTGCGCTGGATATAGCCGTTTCTGAAAACGAAAGGCGAGCGGAGCTTCGGCAGATATATGCGCGCCTTCTCATCCGCAGCATATATTGGGATGCACATAGGGACTTCCATGCGGACGTAAGCTGAGCGCCGGCTGTTCACCCCTCAGATATCCGTTTCAAAGTTGTCGGTCAGCTTGCAGTGCAGGGTTGCCCCGGTTTTCATGCCCAGGCTGAAATAAATTTCTTCAACAACGAAGGAATATTCGTTCACATGGGTAATGATTTCGTCCGCTTCTTTTTTGCCGTATTTTTCAGTCAATCGATTTTCCAGTTTTGAATACGCATCGGCTTCTCTCTGGTTGAAGCTGTCATAGCTGATGGAGACCTTGTCACTGCCATCGCGGATAAAGCTGCCTATCATCTGCAGATTCAGCCGCCGCGTCATGGCCGACAGATAGCTTTCGGTATAGCCGCGCCGGATACGTTCTTCTTCCTTGTGTTTTTCAAATTCGTCCATTGTGCCGCTCCTTTCATCGAGTCAACAAATTGATTTTTTCTTTATCTAAATTTCCGTTCTCACAACGTCCGCCCGCGATTCCTATGCGGTCGGTCGGCTATGCGTTTTTGGATGTTTTCTGTATGTTCACCCCCTACAATGGAGAATTGTACCTTAAATAAAGCTGGAAATCAAACACAAAATGACTAGTGATTTTGTTTGAAAAATACTTATTTTGGAAGTTTACTCGAGCAGAAGTAATATTACTCTTGTTCGAGTAAATTGTTGCTTATTTGAGTAAAAGGATAGATGTAAATTTTTTATGAACCGCACAGCTTTACGATAGTATTTACCGACAAATAAGCCATAAAACGGATATAAAGATACGGTACCAGCCGAAGTATCGGGGTACCATAAAAACAACCTGTAACCGGGGAAGCGTCCGCTGCTAGCTATGCCCAACCACTCAGCCAAAAGCAAAACGCCGCCCGCAGGCGGCCGAAGGGAAAACGGGATATCAGAGGGGATTTTCAAGGGGGCCATCTGGCCTTGAGCGGCACTGTGCATGGCCCCCTTGAACGGCCTTTCTTGGTTACTTCTTTGGCCGGCAAAGAAGTAACTGCCACTTTGCCAAGGTGTTACTTGGTAAATACAGTAGAGCTACTGCGCTTCAGCGGAGCAACGACCACACAGCCAAGTGTCACTTGGTAAACATAAGCAAACCGCTGTGCCACAGCGAAGTAACGGCCACCTTGCCAAGGCATCTTGGCAAACCAAGTAAAACCGCTGTGCCACAGCAGAACCATGACCAGAATACCATCCAATTAAAAATCAGATCATTGCGAACGAAGGACCGGCATGGTGAAAACCATGCCGGTCCTTTTCAACGTAGGATATGCTCCGCGGTGCGGACAACATTCGGATCGGAGACTTTGCTTCAACCGGCTTATGCTTCCGATTTCAATTTATGTAACATGAGCCCGCACAGGAATACCGCAACCGCCAGAATCGCTGCCAAAGGCCACAAGCTGCCAAGGGAAAAGCCGCCCTTTGCCATCAAATCGTATCCCCATGCCGCGGGGAATAACTTTCCTATAACCTGAAGGAACCGGGGAAGCAGATCGGCGGAAAACATGATCCCCGACAACATGATGGACGGCAGGAATATGATCTGTGAGATCATGGTAAGCTTCGCCGGTCTTTTCACCATCAGCCCCAGCACGCATCCGATGCTCAGGGACACCGCGGTAAACAGGGCGAGCGAGCCAAAATAGGCAGGCAGGCTTACCGGGAGCGCCGCGTCGAAAGCAACCGGGGCAATGACGTAAATGATGGCGGACATCAGTAGCAGATGGATGAACGCGGACAAAAATACAGAAACCAGTCCAAGATACAGCGGCACTCCGTTGGCCCTGTATACCTTTTTCATATCGCTTCCGTATATCTCCGAAAGGGTGGGCGGCAGGCCGATTAGCGCCCCCATCGACACCCCCATTACGGTCATGGACTGTATCAGCGTGTCCTTAGCCTGCGGATTGATGGATGTGAAAATCCCGCCCATCACGGCAAAGAACAGCAGCGGGACAACATAACAGGTGATGAGCAGCGCCCTGCTTCGAATATCCAGCTTCCATTGCAGCGCCACGCCATATAAAAACGCGCTCATGCTTCATTCCCCCTCGCTATATCGATAAAATGCTGTTCCAGTGTCCCTCTGTCTACCTTGATGTCCAATACGGCGATGCCTTTTTGTTTGAAATCCCCCAGCAGGGTCAGCATGGTTTCCGCGATGTCGTCGGATTCATAACACGCATCGCCCGTCTCGGTCTTGATATGAATCGTGTAATGGCTGCCAACCTTCGCGGTGAGTTCTTCAACCGTGCCCAAAAACACAATCTTGCCGCCGTTCAGAATCGCTATGCGGTCGCACAGGGCTTCGACCTCCGCCATGTCGTGGCTGGCCAGCACAATGGTCTTCCCCTGCGCTTTCAGTCTGCGTATCTGGTCGTGGAGCGACACCCTGCCTTCAACATCCAGCCCGGCGGTCGGCTCGTCAAGGAACACGATGTCCGGATCACTGATCAAAGCCAGCGCCAAATGCAGGCGCCGCTTCTGCCCTGTGGACAGCTGGGCATACTGCTTTTTCCCCAGCTCGTCGATTCCAAGGGCGGCAAGCATGGTATGGTCAATCTCTGCATGGTTCCATTTCGCGAATAACCGCACGGCTTCCATCGGACGGATGTGTTCCGGGAGCGTCGCCGACTGCAGCTGGATGCCCATTCTGCCCTGCACCGCGACGCTGCCGCCATCGTACCTGCGCAGGCCCTCGATGCATTCGAGAGCGGTGGTTTTGCCCGCGCCGTTTACGCCGAGCAGCGCAAAGATCTCCCCTTTTCCCACATGGAAACGCAGGCCCTTCAGCACCGTATGGCCGCCGTAACATTTTTTCAGCCCGTCAACTTTGATGGCTTCGTTCATGTTGTTCCCTCCTCAAACGGATTGATTCCCAGCCTGGAAAGATAGACATCCAGGGCCGGTTCGATATATGTGATGGCAAGCAATTGTTTCTGCTTCCACTCATTGTCCACCCCAGCGAAGCTTCCAATCTCCATCAGCTTTGGCAGCAGGCTCATATCCCCGGAGGTAAACTCCATAATCATATCCCAGTAGGCCTTCGCAAGCGCCTGCCCCTTTTCACTCTCGGGCGGCACGCCCTCCCGCTGGAGCTTTACCGCCTCGTTCTGCAGATGATTGAACAAACCGATCATCGCATTGCCGCTTTCCTGATCGAACCGGCTGCGCATATGGTCCAGCGTTTGATCGTCGAAATGCTTGATCAGCCAGTAGAACTCATTTTTCATCTGCAGGTTGACGATGATGTCGGCGTACTTCTTGAAATCCACCGTTTGCATCTGCAGCACCTCCGCTTTCAGCGCTTCGATCGCCTGCAGGGATTCCGAAAGGGCATCCATCTTTGCGCGGATGGCGGCCGCCTGTTCTGTCAGCGCATTGGCGACATCGACGGGGGAATCCATGGGTATCAAACGGTTTTTAATCGTGTCCAGTGAAAAACCGAGGCTCTTCATGGACAGGATCTGATGCAGCTTGATCATATCCTTATCTGTATAGAGCCTGCGGCCGCCCTCGCTCTCCGCCGACGGCGAAAGCAGGCCCTCCCGGTCGTAGTACTGCAGGGTGCGGACGGTTATGCCCATCTTCTTCGCGACCTCCCCCACGGTCATATATCCCTGGGGGATCGCTCTGTTGTTCGACATTTCAATCACCTCTGTCTCTATTATACCTTATGACCTTACGTCACAAACAATACCTTTTCAAAAGATTTTTGTCCGTTTTTCACATGGGACGCCATCTGTCACGCAGAACACCACCAAGCGCCGAACCGCGGTGTGCTCCATGAAACGGGAATCATTCCCCGGGAAACACGGCGGCAGCCAGCTGTTTCGCCGTCCGGCGCCGACGGCAGGTATTTTTTCCTTGACTTCTTCCCCGTTTCGTTTTAAACTAGTAGTTATGTAGGCTCTTATAAAGATGCCGCCGCTTTTTCCCGTTTGATGGGAAACTTTGAAGATGATAACGGAGGTAATACAGCGATGATTTCGAATTCAGAGAAGACCATGGAGAAGATCGTCTCTTTATGCAAAGGAAGGGGCTTCGTCTATTCCGGTTCCGAAATCTACGGAGGTCTTGCGAATACCTGGGATTACGGCCCGCTGGGCGTGGAATTTAAAAACAATGTCAAGAAGGCATGGTGGAAGAAGTTTGTGCAGGAATCCCCGTACAACGTCGGCCTCGACTGCGCGATTCTGATGAACCCGCAGGTCTGGGTGGCGTCCGGCCATGTCGGCGGCTTTTCCGACCCGCTGATGGACTGCAAGGACTGCAAGACCCGCCACCGCGCCGACAAACTGATTGAGGATCAGTCCGACGCCGCGCCGAACGGATGGTCCAACGAGCAGATGATGGACTTCATCAAGGAAAACGGCATCAAATGCCCGGAATGCGGCAGCACGAACTTCACCGACATCCGCAAGTTCAACCTGATGTTTAAAACTTTCCAGGGCGTCACCGAGGACGCGAAGAATGAAATCTTCCTGCGTCCGGAAACCGCGCAGGGCATCTTTGTCAACTTCGCGAACGTCGCGCGTACGACCCGCAAAAAGCTGCCGTTCGGCGTCTGCCAGATCGGCAAGAGCTTCCGCAACGAAATCACGCCGGGCAACTTTACCTTCCGCACCCGTGAATTCGAGCAGATGGAGCTGGAATTCTTCTGCAAGCCGGGCGAGGATCTCACCTGGTTCACCTATTGGAAGGACGCCTGCAAAAACTGGCTGCTGAACTTGGGCATCCGGGAAGAAAACATCCGCCTGCGCGACCATGAGCAGGAGGAGCTTTCGCACTACTCCAACGCAACGACCGACATCGAGTTTCTGTTCCCGTTCGGCTGGGGCGAGCTGTGGGGCGTTGCGGACCGCACCGACTTCGACCTGACGCAGCACATCAACCAGTCCGGCAAGAGCCTGGAATACTTCGACACCGTCACAAACGAAAAATATATCCCGTATGTCATCGAGCCGTCGCTCGGCGCCGACCGCGTTGCGCTGGCCTTCCTGTGCGACGCCTACGACGAGGAGGTGCTCGATGAGAAGGACACCCGCGTCGTCATGCGCCTGCATCCGGCCCTCGCGCCGTTCAAGGCCTGCGTCCTGCCGCTCTCCAAAAAGCTTTCGGAGGAGGCCGGCGAGGTCTACCAGACGCTCGCGAAGCACTTCATGGTCGACTACGACGACGCCGGTTCGATCGGCAAGCGCTACCGCCGTCAGGATGAGATCGGCACGCCGTTCTGCATCACCTACGACTTCGAGTCCAAGGAGGACGGCTGTGTGACAGTCCGCGACCGCGATACGATGGAGCAGACCCGTCTGCCGATTGCAGAGCTGGTCAAATTCATCGAGGAGAAGATCGAATTTTAACACTTGACAAAACCATATATCAGGAGCCATACAGACCGGGAATACCGGCCTGTATGGCTCTTTTTTTGTGATGGAAACCCCATCAGCCATTCCGGCGGAGACACCCTGTCAGCTATCACTTCAAGCATTGTGCAAAAAGAATGACAATAAAAATCACACTGCGGCTGAAAAGAAGCCATCCGATGCGGCTTCAGCATCACCAACGTGTAACGTCTCTCTTGTCCAGTGCTTTCAGAACCAAACCGGCATCTGATCTTTTCAGGCTTTTGTGTTCCACCTCGTTCAACGGATCGCCGCGGTTCAAGTGTGATCCGCACCGTACGCACCAACGTCCGATAGCTCCATGGAAAAAACAAGCTTTCGCAGGCTGGTAACAGAGCCGGAAAAACTGCCTGCGTCCCACTGTCATGACCCCAAAACTTTTTCCCGTGCCCGCCAGCTCCTGTTCTGAAGTTTCCTATTCTCAATATCACCAAATCCGGAGCCCGTTATTTGTCTGATTGCATAAAAAACTTCGAACAAAAATGATTTTCTATTGTATTTTTTAATAAATTATTTATAATATACATAATAGATTAATATTCCAAGAAACAATCCGATGATATTCATAGAAAGGAGGCTTCACCGGTTCCTTGTACAGCAAACAATCGTTATAAAAAGAGAATGGAGGAACATTGATGAAAAAAAGATTCAAAAAAACATGCGCCATCTTTCTGACACTGGGGCTTCTGCTGCAGTCCGGCTTTGCCGGCGGTGTTTCCGCCGCGGACCCCGCTGAAACGCCCAAACGATTTGTAGAAGCGGAGGATGGCATCCTGCTGCCCAACGCCGCCGGACAATATGCCGAGATCGCCAGCAAAAGCGGCGCCTCCGGCGGAAAGAGCCTGGAGGTATTCCAGGACGGCAAGGGCGCGGAATACCGCAATATCGCGCAGTCCAACCGCATCACCATCTGTTATGCCAATACCAATAAGACCGGCGTGGTGGACGTCTATGTCGACGATGTAAAGCTCTCGTCTATCCCGTTTACCCCGACCGGTTCCTGGGGGCCGCCGTTCAACACCTTTGCGTCGGCGGATGTGTATATCCCGGAGGGCGCCACGGTCAAGCTCGTCAATCCCGGCACCGCCACCAACATCGACTACATCGAATTCACCAACGACCCATTGTACGACACCTGTCCCGCAGGCCATCTGCCCGCTGTGGATGCTCAGCTGGACGGCGCACAGGCCTGTGAAGACCTGATGGCCTATACCGGACGGGCCGTGACGCTTCCAAAGGACGGCGCGAGCATCACCTTTACCATTCCCGCGCTGGAGGAGCCCAGAAACATCGTGCATCTCCGTTACCGCGCGCAGGCGGACGCCGCCGGCACGATTTCGGTAAACGGCGGCGAGCCCTCGCCGGTTCATCTCTATGAGACAGCCGGCGGCATGTATGAGGACTACCGCAAGGACGTCGGTACCCTGCGGGAGGGCGACACGGTCACCCTGACTCTGACCGGGGATGAACCGGTCTGGATCGACACCGCAGCGCTTTCCCATCTGCAGTTCGACGCGGTTGAGCCTGTGGACGCCGGATCGGTTCCGGCAGCCGGGGACAGGCGCAGCGTCTCGATGAACGGCACCTGGGAATGCGTGAAAACGGATGACAAGCTCACCCGGATGCCGGAATTCTATGACAACCGCATCCCGGTGCCGGGACTGTGGGACCTTGCCCAGAACGATCTCGGCAGCTATGAGGGGGCCTCCCTCTGGTACCGCCGCAGCGTCCGTTTTGAAGAGATCCCTGAAAACGTCACGCTGAAGATCGGCAAGGCCGCTTATGGCCGGTACATCTATGTCAATGGCCGGCAGGTGGACTATTACACCTTCAACTACACCGCATCGGAAACCGATATCACGCCCTATCTGATCCCGCACGCCGAAAATGAGATCGTCATCCGCGTGCAGAACAAGAGCCAGCAGCACAGCGATCCGGCTTCAATCGGGCACACCGGCTACGACGGCGAGCGCCATAAATACTATCCGGGCGTCTACGACGACGTCAGCCTGATCTTCAACAGCGACCCGGTCATCTCGTCGCTGCAGAATTCCCCGGACCTGGAAAACGGCACGGTCCATATCCGCGCGTTTTTGAAGAACAGCTCCGCCGGCGCAGTCACCACACCGGTCACCGTGCAGATCTATGAGCTTGGCGTGGTGAAGGGCGGACGGGAACCGGACGCCCCCAAGCTGGTGGGCGAACAGACCATCGACGGCGTCACCGTCGGCGCAAACGGAGAACAGACGGCAGACTTCTCGGCCATCAGGCTCGACGGCTTTGACAGGTCGAAATACTGGTCTCCCGACAGCCCGTTCCTTTACCGCATCGTTGTGAAGACGTCGGGAGACACCTGTCAGGACCGGTTCGGCATGCGCACCTTCCATTTTGATGCCCAAACGCATCAGCCGATGCTCAACGGCGAGCCGCACTTCATCCGCGGCACCAACGTCTGCCTTTACCGATTCTTTGACGACCCGCTGCGCAGCGACCTCCCCTGGACGGAATCCTGGGTGCGGGAGCTTTACGACCAATTCCGGAATGTGAACTGGGAATCCTTCAGGACCCACGTCTGCTTCCTGCCGGAGAGATGGTATGAGATTGCAGACGAATACGGCTTCTTGATCTTCGATGAATATCCGTACTGGCAGCACTGCGACGGCTGCGAATGCACCACGGACGACCTGCTTCCCGAGGTAAAGAACTGGATGGTGGAACGCGGCATGCACGCCTCTGTGATCCAGTGGGATATCCAGAACGAATCCTATAACGGCGGCGTCACGACGCCGATTATCCGTGAACTGCGGTCCTACGACATCCAGGACCGGTCCTGGAACAACGGCTGGGTCGCCTATGACCAGGAGACCGATTCGGCGGAATGCCATCCGTATCTCTATTCCAACAACGAATTCAACCTTGGGTATCTGAACGTCATCGACCGCAAGCCGTGGACGCTTCCGGCCGGCAACCAGAACATCGCCATGATCATCAATGAAACCGGCTGGAACTGGCTGAACCGCGACGGCACGCCGACCCTTCTCGGCGATCCGTGGTACAGCAAGCACATGCCGGGTGCGACCGCAGAGGAGCGGCTGGGCTACTATGCTGAATCCCAGGCGCAGCTTGCGGAATTCTGGCGGCTGGGCGGCTTTGTCCAGGGCAATCTGCAGTTCACCGGCCTGAGCTATTCGGTGGAGGGCGGCGCCACCAGCGACGTCCTGCAGCCGGACATCACCCATCCGCAGATCAGCCCTTATCTGACCGATATGCTGCGCAGCGGCTTTGCGCCGCTGGGCATCGCGATCGACAACTTCGACGAGGAATGCTGGCACGGACAGCAGAAGACCTTCCCGGTCACGCTGATGAACGGCGTCAACACCGCTTTCGAAAACGTCAGCGTCGATGTCGTCCTCTATGTCGGGGAAAAAGAGCTGTCCAGACAGAACCTGCTGTTCGATGTGGACAGGATGGAAACCGTCTCTCAGGAATGCACCGTCATGATCCCGGAACAGACCGACAGCGAACAGCTGCGGCTGGTGGCACGGTATACCGACCAGAACGGCGAGGAAATTTTCAGCCAGCGCAAGCTCGCCGTCAACCACAGCGAGCACGGCATCGCGCTCGGCAAAAAGGTCACCGCCAGCTCGATGAAACAGGAGAGCTGGTACCAGAAGCATTATCCACAGAATGTCGTGGACGGATCGAATTCCACCTATTGGGAAGCGAACAGCAGCGACGCCGCGCCCTGGATCACCATCGATCTGGGCGAACCGATGGACCTGTCCAAGGTGAAGCTCAACTGGACCGACCACTATGCCAAACGCTACGCGCTGGAGGCATCTGACGACGGCATCAACTTCCGTCTGCTGCAAAACGGAACGGCGTCCGCCGCGGGCGATCAGCTCATCGACATCGAATCCTCCGGCCGGTATGTCCGGGTGCGCGTTCTGGAACCGGGCGGTTCCGCGCCCGGACTCAATGAGTTCGATGTCTGGGGCGTTCCGGCAGATTACGGCATCGCGTTCGGCAAGGCGGTCTCCGCCAGCAGCGAGCAGGATGGCTGTCCCGCCGCTTCGGCCAACGACCGGGACGACACAACTCGCTGGGCCTCCGATCCCGCCGGCGGCACGCGTCCCTGGATCATGCTCGACATGGGCGACACCTTCCGCTTCTCCGCTGTAAAGCTGAACTGGGCGGCGCCTGCAGGGCGGTATGAGATTCAGGTCTCCGACGATGCAAAATCCTTCACCTCGATTTATCAGGGCACCGCTCAGGATGCGGGCGAACAGCGGTTTGAGGTGAGTGGCCTCGGCCGGTACATCCGGATGCGCTGTCTGGAGCCGGGCGGTCAGTGCTGCTCTCTCTGGGAGTTCGATGTCTGGGGCGAATCCGCCGTCCAGCTGCTCTCGCAGAACCAGCCGGTCTATGTCAGCTCCTGGCAGGACCAGACGGTCAACAATCATCCGCCCGCACACGTCAACGACGGCAGCGAAGCCACCCGCTGGTCCTCGGAAACCGATGGCGTGGACCTGCAGCCCTGGGTCACGATCGATCTCGGAGAATCGGCCAGAATCAGCCAGATCCGGCTGAACTGGGAGGCGGCCTATGCCAAGCAGTACCAGCTTCTGATCTCCGACGACAATGAGAATTTTACTCCCATCTATACAGGCGGCACTTCCGGCGCCGGTGAACAGATCATCCCGGTTTCGGCCAAGGGCCGGTATGTGCGGATGCACTGTCTGGAGAAGGGCACCATCTACGGCTGCTCCCTGTGGGAATTCCAGGTCTTCGGATACTCCACCCTGCCGGCCGGCGAGGGCGTCGCTTACGGCAAGCCCATCACCGCGAGCAGCGTGCAGGACGGCAACCCGGTCAGCGGCGCAAACGACCGGAATGAAAATACCCGCTGGGGCTCCGACACCAGCGAACCGCAGTCCTGGATCACGCTGGATATGGGCGAGCGGATGGACTTCTCCGCCATGAGCCTGAACTGGGAGGCGGCCTACGCCAAACGCTACGACATCCAGGTTTCGGATGACAACGAGCATTTCAAAACCATTTACGAGGGCAAAGCGTCCGGCGCCGGGCTGCAGCGGTTTGAGATTGCAGGCACCGGCCGGTACATCCGCGTGCAGTGCCTGGAAAAGGGCTCTCCCTACGGCTATTCCCTGTGGGAAATCGATGTGTGGGGCAAACCGGCCGCCAAGCTGGTGCCGACAGACGAATCCCTTTCCATCGATGCGGGCGTCCTGCGCGGCGTTCTTCCCTCGACCAGCGCCGACGCGCTCAGAGAGATGTTTGAACCGGCGGACGGCACAGAGATCATTGTTTCCCGCGGCGGACAGCCGCTGAGCGGCTCGGATGTCGTCGGCACCGGCTGCGTCATCCGGCTTGTGAAGGACGGTCTGACCCTTGACGAAGCGCGGATTCTGATTCTGGGCGACGTCAGCGGGGACGGTCTTCTCAGCGTGACCGACCTCATTTCGATCAAGCGGGCGATTCTGGGCCATGCGGGCGCTGATTTCCCGGCCGAAGCGGCCGACGTCAATCGCGACGGTAAGATCAACATCTTTGACCTGCTCGCGCTCAAGCTCGCCATCCTGAATGCAGAGCATCTGTAAAACATAAGCCCGTATGCCTGACCGCCTGTCATAAATCCGCACTTATGTCTGGCCGCCTGTTATCGATCTGCATTCACAGCAGATGAAACCGGGCGGTCAGACCGGATATTACAAAGGATGCCGCACAGCCGTCGATGACTGTGCGGCATCCTTTCTTTACAATGTTCCATTCATGTCCCACAGCGTCTTCTATTTGCCTTTATAGAGCATTCCCATTAAAAATCCGATGGCGCGTTTCTGTCTGGCGGCAGAGAGCTTTCGGAAGACTGAGAGCAGTTCCAGCTCCTCTTCGGATAAATCTTTTTGCAAGAAGCGTTCCATTGAAAGGGAAATATGGGTTCGATCCAGCAGATAATCGGCTGATACATCCAATTCATCACAGAGCTTCAGCAGAGTGCCGATGCTGGGATTTGACCGGCCGCTTTCATAGGCGCTGATTGTTTCCTGCGCCACACCGATTCTCATAGCCAGCGCAAGCTGATTTAAATGTATCGATTCCCGAAACTTCTGCAAATTTTCCATACTCCAACTCCTGCCGCCTTCCCCTTCATGTAATTGCTGAGAAACTTTTGTGTTTTTTCTCTTTCTAAAAAAATCCTTTGTTGCTTTAAAAAGCGTGTTCAGCTTCTTAAACGGGTTTACCTTTGTCCATAAACATTCTGCTGATACTCTGGAAATGTATACCCATCAGTCTGTCCCTCCAGTATTTTTCTCTACGGTTTCTCACATAGCTGTTCCGTTCTATCAATAAGATTCTATCACATCAGCTACTTTTATCTATAGACGTATACATGATCTAATGTACACATTATCTCTTGCACAAATGCGGTATTCCCACCATGATCCGGGATAGAAAAAAGCAAACCCGCACTTTCATCAACCTCTGCAAAGATGAAACGTCCTTGCGCTTCCGGACAATCCTGCGTTCTGTACAAAAACGGCGGAAATCATGGGATGGATATTCAGCAGAATCACAAAAATGACCATTCGTCAATTTTATATATTGACGAATGGTCATTTTTGTAGTATGCTATCCCTCGGAAAGAAAAAAAGTGACCAACGGTCATAATTATAGGAGGTGAATCGGATGTTGATGGGCAAGGTGGACGCCAAAAAAAGAGAGAAGAAAAACAAGCTTGAAACCGCGGCCTACGAACTCTTTACAAGCAATGGATTCAACGAGACCTCGATCGATCAGATCGCCAAAAAGGCGGATGTCGCAAAGGGAACCTTCTATCTTTATTTCAAAGACAAATCCGATCTGATCAACCATGTCATCTTCAAGCGGAGCGTCACGCTGATTCGGGAATCGCTGCAGCGGGCCAAGGCACAACAGGTGGATGACCACATCGACCGCGTGATTTTTCTGGTCAGCGATATCATCGAGCACCTGCGGGAAAACCGGATGCTGCTCAAGGTCATCAGCAAAAACCTGTCCTGGAGCCTGCTTGGGCATGCGCTGAAGGAAGATGAGGACCCGGAAATCACCGCTCTGATGAACGAATATGTCGCAGAGCTTACCCGGCACGGATTTGCCGAACAGGAAGCGCGCCAGCTGATCTTTATTGTCATTGAGCTGGTCAGCACCGTCTGCTATTCCTCGATCATCATGAACGAGCCGGATGACATCGACACTTTGAAGCCGATGCTGTTCAGCACTATCCGCAGAATGCTGACCAAATAACCTACCAATCAATCTGGAGATGAAACCAAATGAACAAAATGGCTAAGCTTATCGTCAAGAAACGCGTGCTGATTCTGATTCTTGCCATCCTGCTGCTGATTCCGTCCGCGATCGGCTATTTCAGCACCTTTGTCAACTACGACATCCTCTCCTACCTGCCCGAAGAGGTGGATTCCATGAAGGGGCAGTCGTATCTCGAAAACGACTTCCATCTGGGTTCCTCCGCCATGCTGGTGGTCGACGACATGGAAGCCAAGCAGGTGCAGAAGCTCAAACAGGAGATTGAAGGGGTTCAGGGGGTCGAAAAGGTTCTCTGGGTGGACGACGTCATGGACATCACCGTTCCGCCCGAGCTTCTGCCGGACGACTTCAAAAACTTCTTCTACAGCGACACCGGCACGATGCTGCTGATCAACTTTTCAGACACCACGGCGTCCAAGAGCACCTTCGACGCAATTGACCAGATCAAGCAGATCACAACGAAGAACTGCTTCATGGGCGGGCTTGCCGCCATCGTGCAGGATACCAAGAATCTGGCGGACCAGGAAATTCCAATCTACATCGCCGCTGCGGTGATTCTGGCCATCGTCGTGCTGGCGCTCGGTCTGGAATCGACCGTCGCGCCGTTTATCTTTATCTTGGGCATCGCGTTCCCGATCATCTACAACTTCGGCAGCAACGTCTTTCTCGGGCAGGTTTCGTATATCACGCAGGCGCTTGCGGCCATCCTGCAGCTGGGCGTCACGATGGACTTCTCGATCTTCCTGCTGCACCGGTACATAGAGGAAAAGGAGAAGCATGAAAGCCGCGAGGATGCCATGGCCGCCGCCATCCACGCGACCTTTGCTTCGATCACCGGCAGCTCGATGACCACCATCGCGGGCTTCCTCGCACTGTGCACGATGAGCCTGACGCTTGGAAAGGACATCGGCATCGTCATGGCGAAGGGCGTGCTGCTCGGCGTCATCTGTACGCTGACCATCCTGCCGGCGCTGATCATGTTCTTCGACAAGCCGATTCAGCGGTTCCGCCACAAGACGCTGTTCCGCGAGGCGAAGCGGCTGCCCGGCTTCATCGCAAAGCATTACAAGAGCATATTGGTCTGCTTTGTGATCCTCTTCATCCCGTTCGCGTACGGCCAGGCCAACACCAGCGTCTACTATGCGCTGGATGAGACCCTTCCGAAGGATCTCCCCTCGATCGTCGGCACCAACAAGCTCAAAGAGGATTTCAACATGACCTCCACCCACTTCATCCTGGTCAGTGACCAGCTGGAGAACTATCAGATTAAGGAGATCTCCGACAAGATCGAGCAGGTCGACGGCATCGACACGGTCATCTCCTATGAAAAATATATCGGCGGACGCATCCCGGGAGATGCCGAGCCCGAAGCCATCAAGGAGATCTTACAGAACGGCGGCAAGAAGATGATTGTCGCAAACTCGCTGTACAAGGCGGCCAGCGATGAGGAGAACAGCCAGATCGACGAGCTCAACACGATCATCAAGTCCTATGACCCGGATGCGGTCATTGCGGGCGAAGGCGCGCTGACCAAGGATTTGATCGACGTCGCGGACGTCGACTTCGCCAACGTCAACACCGCCTCGATCATCGCCATCTTCGTGATCATCGCGATCTGCTTCAAGTCCATCTCGATCCCGGTTCTGCTGGTGCTGGCGATTGAATTTGCGATCAGCATCAACATGGGCATCCCGTTCTTCACCGGCACGACGCTGCCGTTCATTGCCGGCATCGTCATCGGCACCATCCAGCTTGGCGCGACGGTCGACTACGCGATCCTGATGACCAACCGGTTCAAGGAAGAGCTGCGGGGCGGCCACACCGTCAAGGAAGCCGCGCAGATCGCCGTGCAGAAGTGCTCGGTCTCGATCATCACCAGCGGCTTCACCTTCTTCGCGGCCAACATCGGCGTCGCCATCATCTCGAAGCTGGATCTGATCAAGAGCCTGTGCTCGCTGCTCGCCCGCGGCGCGCTGGTCAGTATGATCACCATTCTGGTCGTGCTGCCCGCGATTTTGATCCTGTTCAGCCGTGTGATTGAAAAAACCTCGATCGGCTGGCCCAAACCCATGAAACCAAACAGCACCCCAGCACCCGGCGGGATGCCGCATTCTGCAAAGGAGAGAAGCTTTATGAAACGTTCCGGCTTAAAAGCCCTTTCAATATTCACCGCGACCGCCATCTGCATGTCGGTCACGCTTGTACCGATGGCCTTTGCCAAAGAGACCGGCGGCTATGAGAAGGATGAAACGGTCTACCTGATGCTGAACGCGGACGGCTCTGTCCGCGTTCAGATCGTCAGCAGCTGGCTGCACAACGACCACGGCATCGGCAGCTACACCGAACAGACCAGTATGAAGGATGTCAAGAACGTCAAGTCCGACGAAGCGCCAACCCTCAGCGGCAACAAGCTGACCTGGAAGCTCGACGGAAACGATGTCTATTATGAGGGCACGACCGACAAGACCCCGCCGGTCTCGATGAAGATCAGCTACAAGCTCGACGGGAAAAAAATCGAGCCGCAGGCGCTTGCGGGCAAGGACGGCAGGGTGGAAATCACGGTGTCCTTCCAAAACCACGTCAAACAGACCAAGACCATCGACGGAAAAAAGCGCGATATCTACACACCGTTCATCGTCGCGGCGGTCTGTGACCTGCCGACCGACCACTTTCAAAATGTCAAGGTTTCCAGCGGCAAGGTGCTCTCCGAGGGCAACAACCAGGTCATCACGATGATCAGCGCGCCAGGCCTTCGGGAATCGCTTGGCTCCGGCATCGACGCGGTCGAGGAGCTGACCGGCTTCGAGCTGCGGGACAGCTTCACGATCACCGCCGAAGCGTCCGCGTTTGAGATGGAACCGATCATGGGCGGCATCCTGACCGATCTTCCGCTCGACTCGCTCAAGGAGATCAGCAGCGCCGGCCAGCTGACCGACGCGCTGACCTCGATGAAGGACGCGACCGGCCAGCTGACCGACGGCACCAAGGCGCTTTCCGACGCACTGCGCACCTACAGCGGCAAGATGGATGAACTGCTCTCCAGTGTCGGGATTCTTGATTCCGGCGCGCTGGCGCTGGACGACGGCATCAGCACCCTCGCCGGCGGCGCAGGACAGCTGCTCGGCGGCATCGGCACGCTTCAGAGCGGCGTTCAGGCGCTGCACACCGGTATCGGTTCGCTGAGCGGCGGCGCGGGACAGCTCACGCTGGGCGCTCAGAAGCTGCGGCTCGGCAGCGCGGACCTCAAAACCGGAGCCGAAGGGCTGACGGGCGGCATCACCGGCCTTTACAGCGGGCTGAGCGAGCTGGACAGCGGCGCGAAGGACCTCCAAAGCGGCGCCAGACAGGTGGACGACGGCGCGAAGAGCCTTGCGGGCGGCATTGGCAAGCTGAACACCGGCGCGAAGGATCTGAACACCGGTTCCAGGGATCTCTATACCGGGCTGGCACAGCTGAACACCGGCGCCAAAGACCTCAAGGACGGCATCGAGGCTTACACCAAGGCCATCGGGGACGCGCTGGGCGGCATCCAGCAGAAGCTTCCGGAAATCGAGAACAGTATGAACGCCTTCGGTCAGGATATGACCGGTTCCCTGACCGACATCCAGACCGACCTGGAGCAAAGCTCCTCAGAGATGCAGGGCATCATGGCCCAGATTGCGGCGCTGGAAACACAGATCGACACCATGCGCCAGACACTCGGCGAAGATGCGGTGAAGCCGCTGCAGGACACTGTGAACACGCTGAAGCAGCAGCTTGCCGGCCACGCATCCACCCTGCAGGCGACCGGCGGCGATGTGCAGAAGCTCGCGGGAACCGCTCAGAACTTCCAGAAAGATTTCGGCAAGACTTATGAGGAACTCAAACAGAAGCTGGCACCGCTCTCTGAACAGCTCCCGGCACAGTCCCAGAAGCTGCTGAACGGCGCCAAACAGGTGTCAGGCGGCGTGAGCGGCCTGCTGGACGGCGCGAAGAAGCTGTCTGCCGGTACCTCCAGCCTCTATCAGGGCACCGAGGACGCACAGAAGGGCGCGGGCACGCTCCAAAACGGCACTGCGCAGGTGTACAGCGGCGCGCAGGGCCTTGCCGCCGGCAGTGCTCAGGCACTGTCGGGAGCCGCGCAGCTGCAGGCCGGCAGCCGGAAGGTCGCCGGCGGGGCCAGTGACCTGAACGTCGGTGCAAACGAGCTGTTCGGCGGCCTGAGTACCCTGTCAGACGGTGTCGGCCAGATTTCCGGCGGCGCGGATTCCCTGCTTGCAGGCGTGCGGACCTTCTCCGAAAAAAGCGCTCCGCTGTCCGCCGGCATCGATCAGCTGCTGAGCGGCGCGCATTCGCTGAAAGCCGGCACCGCCGCGCTGACAAGCGGCGTATCCCAGCTGGATGCGGCTTCCGGCACGCTTTCCGAAAAGAGCGGAGAACTGGATGACGGCATGCAGACCTTTAAGAAACAGGCGGTCGACCAGCTGGACGAAAAGGTTGCTCCGAAACTCGACGATCTCAACGATATTCTGGCCGTCAAAGATGAGCTCATCAACGCTGGAGAAAGCTACACGAGCTTCGCAGGAGCGGCGGACGGCTGCGAAAGCACCGTCAAGTTCATCATCAAGGCGGATGGCATCAAACCCGCACAGCAGGTTTCCGCCGATGTCCCTGAGCAAACACAGCCGCAGAATGAGAACTTCTGGGATAAGATTGTGAACTTCTTCAAAGGCCTCTTCGGCATCGAATAAAATCCCCTACCTCCCCTACCCTTTTAAGCGGATGGCATCCAGAGCCATCCGCTTCTTTTTTGAATAAGGAAAACAGGCTGCTTTAGCAGCAGCCTGTGAAAACGCTGCGGTTGGTAAACCTTTCAATGAGCCTTCAGGCTCAGTATAAAACTCTTATAGGGTTTGTTCACGTCATCCGTTGTCATGGGTGGTTGTGTCTTGTAATCATGTATCTCGTTGCCCTGTACCGGTTTTTAATCGCGTTTTTGGGATGCCGCATCATAACCCTGTTCTTACTCCAGGGGGGCCAGGCTGTTTCTCACGGCCCTTCCTGCTATTTTCTTCACAGCAAAAAAGGAACCGGATCAATCCGGTTCCTTTTTCATGATTTTTATGTTTGATGATTTCATATATTTTTATACACCATGTATATACTTGATAACTTTCAACAAACAATCCCACTCAAACCGCGTGCTTCTGAATCTTCTCAGTTGAGCGGCTGATCGTTAAATCTTGCAACAAATTGCGCCGTAGTTGCATTTCCCTTGTCATCGTCGGGAGCCTTGAGAGTCCCGCTGTTCGTGCTGTCTGTGATCGTGCAGGCTTTTCCATAAAGCCATGCGCCCAAGCCGCCCGCGTAAGCGACCTTGCTTTCAATCGCGCCGTAATTGTGGCAATTCGTTACAATCACTTCCTGAACCTGCTCTCCGCCGCTGGTCGTAATGGAGCCCCAGATTCCGCCCGCATGCCATTTGTTTGCGGTGACATCCGCCCGGTTGACGCAGTTGATGAATTTGATTTCGGAACCGTTCGGTCCCCAGCCCTGTCCAAGAATACCGCCCGCCACCATGCCAATACTGTTTCCGACATCCTTGTTCGCCTGAATGGTACCGCTGACCACCTCGATATTTTCAAAGGTCAGCGGCGCACAGCCGTCGCCCGCAACCGCTGAGATCGCATAACGTCCCTGCAGATCGCAGTTGACAATTTTGATATTCTTAATAACTGCGTTCTCTGCATAACCGAACAGCGCGATGCCGCGGGTATAGCTGTCCGTAGCGTAGGAACGCAGGTTCTTAACCGTATGTCCTTTGCCGTCGAACGTGCCCGTAAAAGCTTCGTCCCCGCCGATCGGCGTCCACTGTTTACTGTTCAGGTTGATATCTCTGTTCAATTCTACGGTTATCGCGGCTGTCAAACGGCCCGCATTCACTTCCTGTGCAATCCAAGCCAGTTCAGCCGCTGTATTGATTGAATAGACGTTCTCCGAAGGCGTAACCGGCGTAACAGAAACGCCGTCCCATGCCGACGCGTCGACAATCGGGCCGGTTCCTCCGGTGTTCTCCGGCTGTACATCCAGAACTTCAACAGTATTCTCAGAATCATTCACCAAGGTTTCAATGGTACCCAGATTTTGAATCGTCCTTGTGGTGGCGTTGTTCTGGTCAATCACCATTTCCTTTACCACAGCACCTGCCGCGATTTTGACGTTGCCGCCCTTGATCACAATGGCGCTGTCCGTTGTGCCGGCAAAGTTAAGCGTATTGCCTGCAACGGTGGCTGTGATCTGAACGCCGGAAAACGTACCGCCAACATTTGCAGAACCGTTCGGGACGCTGTACACAAGCCTGCCGTCTGTCATCCGGCCGCCTGTGAGGTCCGTTGTGCCGAAAGCGGCCGCATTCTCAAAAGCAAACGTATATCCATTCAGATCGATGGCGTAACCGTTCAGGTCGACGTTGCAGTAACCAAGGCTTACATCCCTGGTCAGCGCGATGTCCTTCATCAGAACAAAGGTCGGCGCGACCTCATCTTCACCGATGACGAAATCCGCATCGCTCCTTACTTCTTTGATATCCGGCGCCGTGGTCTGGGTCGCCGATACAATGATGTCCGCGCTGAAGGCCCCGTTCATATACGAATTCCCTGCGCTCTCGTTCATACCATAATCCAAACGGTAAACGTTTACGGCGTTCCCCGCCGCCATGTTCGCGTTTGCGGCACTTTTGTCGTTTGAAAGCAGTGCCATCGCCTGTCTGTCCCCCGCCAGCGTATCGGCATCTCCCACGGCATCGACCGGCGTCAACGTGTACCAGAGCGCATCCTGCAGGCCTTCATCCATTGTTGAAAAACTCACCTGATACTTCAGTGCGAGACTTCCCCGGTTGTAGATGGCGATATACTTTGTATTGGTTTGTCCCGGTTCCCAATTCTTATCGTCGATAAGTGAAGGCGTCGCGGGATTGGAAAAGTCCCCGTCGGTACCAATGGCTTTACCTTCCTTGTCAAAGCCATAAACGCCGATCTGGAGATTTCCCGCCTGAATGCGGTTTCCTTTGTTTGAGACGGTGTCGCTGAACCACGCGAGCGTGGTGCCAATCAGCATGGCGAGACAAAGTATCACGCTCAGCCCGCATGCCCACAATGACCGTTTTGTACTGCTGCTTTCCTTTTTTGCCATTGTAACTCCTCCTACCTGTTTTTCGGCCGGCCGCTAACGGTCTGCCGTGTTGAATGGGAATATTGATTGCCACAGTACGACGTTTTTAGAGACATTTTTGCGGAATTGTTTTCAAACACGTCATATGCTGGACATTTATATAGTATCATATACCAGATGTGATGTCAATGATATCCATGAATTTTCATAGCAATCGCAGATATTTCTTTCTGTGATGAGGACATCTGTTCCGGTTCAAAGAATCTTCATCTCGCAGCATGACCTTTTTTCGTTTTTAATCCGCTCAACTCCCCCGCATACAAATGCTCTTACCTTCACCTGTGTCTGGTCGCTATAGTTCAGCCTTGCCGCTTCGTTGTCAGCCTCCATGCCGCCCGGCGATACAGACCGCACTTCCATCCAGTAAGTTCTCCCCAACCCCAAACGACTCAGAAAACGGCGCGGGACGCATTCCAGGATGCATTCCGCGCCGTTGTTATAGATATATTTATATACCGCGTCAAAGCAGTGTTCCCATGTGCAAAAGCGCGCCTATCCGTCGTGCCGGCGGCGTCTTCTCAGTACTGTGACCGTGACGGCCGCGCCTGTGAAGAGCAGCACCGCAATCGCTACCGGCGCCATGTCGCCGGTGTTCACCAGACCGGAGCCGGTGTTCCGGGAGGAAGAACCGCCTGCGTCCGATCCCGCGGAGGCGCTCGCCATGCTGCTGGAGCCGCCGGACGGATCTTCGGAGCCTGTCGGCTGCGAAGGCTCCGGTTCAGACAGGACCTGCTCGTCCTCCTTCTGGTAGGACACGACCAGAAGCTCGGACAGCTTGTCTGTCGGGATGGTCAGCAGGCCGTCCGCCGCCGTGAACGCTTCGCCGTCCATATATGCCATGACCAGATCGGCTTCCCCGGCCGGAACTGAGATATCCAGCATGCTGAACGAGGGCGCATACGCTCCGGTGTAATCGACATCCACTGCGCCGTCCGCCGTGTTGTTTTCATCGGTCTTGAGCACTTGCGTCGTGATGACCGATGAAAGATCCATGGTGTAGATGCACGCATCCTTCGGCGTGTAGCCCTCGATCGCCGGCGTCTCGGACGCGCTGTCCTTTGTCACGGACAGCTTTGCGGTCTCGGAGAGTCTTCCGCTGACGGATACGCCGCTTGCCTGATCGAGCAGGGTGCTGTCGGCGACGCTGTAGCCGTAGGTCTCATAGAACAGCGCGGAATACCACCGATAGTAAAGGTCCGGCCGGTAATCATACGCATTCTCGTTGTAAAATTTTTCGAGCGTCGCCTGGGACAGATCGAAATCCGCCGGATAGTAGGTGTCAAAGGTGTCCGCCGTGTAGTTGAGATATGGACTCCTGCCGTCGCCGTCCACATCCAGATATGGGCCGAGCTCCGCGTCATAATCGATGATCGCCGCGCTGTCCGCGCTGTTGCCCCAGACCCTTGTTCCGGTCGGCGAGGACTTGTCCAGCGCCATGCTGACGCTCGAACCTGGAAAGACACAGGCCCTGCCGTTCAGCAGGCTCGTGTACCAGCCGGCGTCCTCGTCATAGCTGTTGATCAGGTTGTACAGATCGGCATTTCCGCTGTAAAGCCAGCTGCTGGTGATGTCGTCCGCGGTATATCCGGCCTCGGCCAGCTTGTCCTTCAGCGTGCCGGTCAGCTTCGGTCCGTCGTAGCCGACCAGGTTGGAGGTCATCATGAAGCTGTCGTCCCGCAGCATGAAGCTTTCCAGCCGGTTTTGATAGGACAGCTGCCAGCCGCCGTTCTCGACGGCCGTGTTGTTGGCCGCGCCTGCCGTGCAGTTGATCACAATGCGGCAGCCCATTTCGGAATAGGTTCTCTGCAGCTCCTGATAGTTGTAGATGTCCGCGCAGATCGCCACGCCGACATAGCCGAACGGCGTTTCGAAGATGCCGTCGTTTTCGGTGCCATACGCGGACCAGTTCGGCTCCGGGAAGGCCAGATTGACCTTGCGGTAGGACTGGATGTGGTCCGGACCCAGAATCGCGACCGAGTTCCAATAGGTGTCCGGATCGATCTCATCCTGCTCCGGCAGACCGATCAGCACATACATGCCGTAGGACTCCGCGAGCTGCTGGAGTTCCCTGATCACCTTGCTGGGATGATCGCCGCGCACCACCTGCGCCAGAACGTGCTGCATGTAGTCGCCGCAGTAAAGCGCCTTTTCCTCCGCGGAGTAATCCTCCGGGAAGACGACCGCATAGCCGGTCAGCGCCATCTCCGGAAAGACCAGCAGCTCGACGCCGTCCTCATACGCGGACTGCATGAGCGCCTTGATCTTCGCCACATTCGCATCCAGGTCTCCCCAGACCGGCTTGAAGTTGACTGACGCAACCCTTGCCGTATCCTTGTAGGGACTGTCCGCGCCGTAATCCGGCAGGTCATAATCGGTCAGCCTGCCGTACCAGTTGGCCAGCAGATTCAGCCGGCGGCCGCTCATACCGTTTGCCGTGTCGCGGGCGCTTTTCGGGATACTCGCGGATACGATGCCCGCTTCGACAGTCTTCGCCGGCGCGGACTGGCTGTCGTTTCCGCCCGCTATCCAGCCGTTCTGATAGCCGGTGCAGACGTGGCTCTCACCGAAATAGATCCTATTTCCATCGTTGGTGAACAGGTTCGCCACGGCGACCGGCCGGGAATACATCCGCAGGAAGGCATAGGTCGAGGTGTACAGGTCATACTGAGCTTGTGTCAGACCATTCGCTTCAAATGGGTCGTATCCGTATGACTGGCCGACCAGAATCATCCTGCAGGCCGCGCCATAATAATACTTGCCAAGTTCCGCGACGTCCGCGAACTCATTTCCCAGCGCCAACCCAAAGCTGCCGTATTCGGTGGACAGCACATACGGCTCTTCTCCGGCGCTGAAGCCCTCCGCCGCCTCTTCATCGGTCAGATGGATCTTTTTATAGGTATCGACATCGCCGTCCGGATCACAGATGACCATGGCCGAGTAGTACCGCTCATCCTCCGAGATAACGGCGCCGAACAGAACATACAGGTCGTTGATATCTGCCACAGCGGCAATTTCCTGCACACCCGCATCAGACCTCACATCCACGGCATCCTGCGGGCTGCTGGTCAGCGTATATTCCGGGAACAGGACGATGTCATTCCCGGCATCAATGGCCTGTGCGATGTCCTCCTTCATCAATGCCAGATTCTGCGCCTGCTGATCCTCGCCGGTCAACATCGCCGCAAAGTTGACCGCCGCAATGTCAAACTCCGGCTGCTCGGCGCTGACCTGCGTCGTCAGCCATGCGGAACACACCATACTGACCGTCAGCACAGCAGATATGATCTTTTTTCCCTTCACCATTCCTCATCCTTTCTAAGCTTGTTTGGATTTTCGGATAAAAAAAGAATGGAGCCGAATCCGCCTGGGATTCAGCTCCATTGCTTTGGCTACATGATAGCACCATCCGGGAAGAAATGTCAAGCTTTTTCAGGATAATTGTCAGAATTTTATCAATCACATCCATACAACAGATCTGATGTTTAAAAACTTTGGCCATTCTGCAGCAAAGCATTTGCCGCACATCGTCACAGGACGAGTTCTGCTATCATAAAATGACTCAAGGAGCATCAATTCTGCCTTGTCCTGCTTTCGCGCCTGGAAAAAGGACAGGATTTTTCGAAGAATCTGCAGAAATATGAGGTCTAATGGGATATGCCGTACGCATAAACTTGAAAGTGACGGTTTTCGAAACTACGATATAATGAAGGGTGTGATTTGGTTGTGTTAGAACTTATCCGGCTGGTATGGGGAAATCTGCTGTACTTTGCATTACATATTTCCGGATCCAACTCGTTCCCCAAGCCGCTGACGGCCAAGGAGGAGCAGGAATGCCTGCAGCTGATCAAACAGGGCGATGAACAGGCCAAAAATAAATTGATTGAGCACAATCTGCGTTTGGTTGCACATATTGTCAAAAAATATTATGCGGCCGTCAAAGAACAGGATGACCTGATTTCGATCGGCACCATCGGGCTGATCAAGGCGGTCTCCACCTTCAACGCCGACAAGGGCACCCGTTTCGCAACATATGCTTCCAGATGTATCGAAAACGCAACCCCCACCTAGCGGCCTTTTCGGACGAAAAAGACGTGGAATGCGCTCCTTTTTCGACCGGCTGGCAAGTCTGGCGTGAAATCGGTAAAAACATGTGGCTCATGGCGAGGCGGAGCAAGGGCGGATTTGTGTTCGCTCCGCTGTATGTCCACAGCTTTCGCTTCCTCCGGCCCCATAAGCTGACCGAGGCGGAGAAGTTCAATATCCAGTACCCCGACCCGTCCATGATTACCAATGTGGCGGACAAGCTGCGGTATTATCGGTATAAAAAATCCCTGCGTCAGCGTGATGTGGCTGATTACGCAGGGATAAACAAGAGCACCTATATTCATTATGAGAATCCGGAGCATGACTGCTATCCGATTGACAAGCTCAGCCGGATTGCGGAACTGCTGGAAGTCGATATAACCGACCTGTTGGACGAGTACAACCGATTTCTGTATGAGGGGCAGGGTCAGCAGATACGGGCTATTCGTAAGGGGATGGGACTGACGCAAAATGAATTTGGCAGATGTATGGGGGTGCATGGCGGCACGGTGAAGAAGTGGGAGGGAGACCAAACTATTTTGTCAAGAGCTTCATGGGAAATAGTTAAACAATTATTTCTCATATGGGTTGAAAACTCCTACACATTAGGAGTATAATATAAAAAAATGATATGAGCGGTGATTAATTTTGAAAGCAATAGCTATGTTTAATAATAAAGGTGGCGTAGGTAAAACTACATTGGTTTGTAATCTATCAGCTTATTTAGCAAAGGAGCTAAATAAAAAAGTTTTATTGATTGATGCCGACCCGCAATGTAATTCATCGACTTATCTGCTTAGTGAAAAGGATTTTTATGATGCCTATTATGAATGTGACGCATTCACGATAGCTGATTTATTGTTACCCCTTTCTAGGGGAGAAGGATTTACACAAGCGATAAATATTAATAGCAATTCTGATTTCGGTGTAGATTTATTAATTGGCAGTCCCCGTTTAGCAATGATGGAAGACTTGCTCGCATCAGACTGGAGTGATGTTTCTGGTGGTCGGGCCAGAGGCACAAGAACTACTCTCGTATTTAGCGAAGCTATATCGAGATTTAATAACTATGACTACATATTTTTTGACATGGGTCCATCACTAGGAGCAATTAATCGAGCAATACTTTTGGCTTGTGATTACTTTATTACGCCCATGTCTCCAGACATTTTTAGTCTTCTAGCTCTTGAAAATATAGGGACAAGTATTATCAAGTGGGAAGAAGAATTCAACAATGGAGTCATAAAATTAAAAAAATCAGACCCTACATCTATCGAAAATTTAAAAGAAGAATTTAATATTCGCTTTTTGGGATACGTTACTCAACAATATACAAGTAAAACCGTCGAAGGTCAAAAAATTCCAGTTAAAGCGTATGAAAATATTATTGATGATATCCCTACTGCTGTAAAAAAACATATAGTAGAACCAATAAATAAAGGCTGTTCTATTCAGAACTATTCTTTAGGATTTATACCGACTTTTAATAGTGTTATTCCTATGTCACAGAGTGCACATAAACCAATTTTTTCTTTATCCTCTAGAGATGGTGTGGTTGGCTCACATTTTTCAAAAGTAGCTGAATTTAAAAGAATAATGCAAAGCGTCGCGGAGAGGACACTCCATAACATTGAGGTGTTATAAGGATGATTCAATGGCCGGATGATTTAATAATGGATATTGCTCGGAGAACATGTGTTTTATACATTGGTGCCGGTATTTCAGCAAATTCTGAAGCTCCAGATGGCAGCAAGCCACCCACATGGAAAGAGTTTTTATCCAAAGCATTAAAAAACGTTAAAAAAGATAAAGATTTTATACAACAGTTGCTTGATGAGAACGACATGCTTACGGCGTGTGAAATTATTATGGAAAAGTTAGGAACACATGAATTTCATAATATTGCGCATGATTGTTTTAGACGACCCGGGTATAAACCTGCTGAGATTCATGAAGTAATTTATAATTTGGACTCAAGACTGGTTATATCCCCAAATGTAGATAAAATATATGAACAATATGCCCAGACCACATCATCTTCAACGGTGGTAATAAAAAAATATTCTGAGTACGATACTCCTAATTTTATTAGATCACAGGATAGAATTATCTTAAAAGCTCACGGTTCGATTGATACTCCACATGAGATGATATTCTCTAAGCATCAGTATAATGAAGCAAGGTATAAATATAGCAGCTTCTACAAATTATTGGACTCGTTAGCGTTGACTCATACATATATTTTTATTGGATGTGGCCTTAATGACCCTGATATTAAATTAACTCTTGAAAATTATAACTTTTGTTTTCCAGGGTGTCGCCCCCACTATTTCATCACCTCAAAACAAAGTATTAATGAATGTATTAGTAAAAGTTTGCTCCAAAATTGTAATGTACAAGTACTATCCTATGATAATGATGATAGAACGCATAGAGACTTGCTTCTATCGCTACATGAATTAGTCAAAAAAGTTGAACAAGCCAGAGAGCAACTTTCAGGTACCCAAAATTGGTAGAAAAAATGGACGATTGGCATGCAAGTGCCGACCGTCCATTTTCTTTAAGCTTCATTTTCTCTCATTGCCAGTCTAAAAATCCGCTCCACGTAATCCGTGACTCCATTGGCCGCATGGATGGTGGCAATCATCAGTTCATCCATATCCACATTGCTGAAGTCGATGGTATACCCGGCATGACGAATCAGCTGCATGAGGAAGACTCGCTGTGTCCGGCCGTTACCCTCCCGGAATGGATGAAGCAGATTGGTGTCGCAGTAAAACTCCGTGATATTCTTCACAAACGTGTCAAAGTCATCCTGCCGGAAATAGTCGGCCTCCGCCAGCCGGGCAAAGATGGCGTTCCCGATCTGCTCAATTTCATCTGCCGGTACAAACTGCGTTCCCTTTTTCGACAGGTTGACGGTGCGGATTTGTCCCGCCCAATCATACAGGTCGTCGAACAGGAACTTGTGGATAGCCTTGTAGTGGGTAAAGTCAAAGTTTCCCTCTATCGGCTCCTGCTCCAACAGGCTGATGTTGGCAAGGGTCAAGGCGGACTCCGTTTCCGCCAGTTCCACCTCGTCCCGAATATCCATTTTATTGATAAAGCAGGTGGTACCTTCGTAACAGCTATCGGAGGACGCCTCTATCTCATACGACATGGCGCTGCTCCCGTGCCGACTTCCTGACAAGCCGGATATACTCCGCTTTGGTGATTTCCTTGTTGAGCAATCTTCGGCACCATTCCTTGTGCTGAGCCGTCACGGTAAAGCCCTCCATTTCCACGGAGGCGGCGGCGTTGGCTATGGCCTGTTTCGTAGATACAGCACGATTCATGTTTATCACCTCGTATCTATAGTTTATCATGAATTGGGCGAATATACAAGAAAAATCCGGTGAGCAAAACGCCCACCGGACTCATTATTTAGCGCGTTTTGGCACCCTCTTGAACGGCCTCAATCAGCTTGATTTTCTGCTCTTTTGGACAGGTCAGCTTCTCTATATAGCTGCCGACCGCCTCAGCATGTACCATCGCTACCCGCTTCTGCAATTCCGCGAGAGCCTGTTCAGTCGTTGGATAATGAACAATGATATTCAATCAGTCGGCACCCTCCCCTGCAAATTAGATGTTATCAGCATATGCGGCAAAGATTGTCCGGTATGCTAATCTATTTCAGGGGAGCAAGCGCCCAACAGTTCCGTGGCTCTCTCAATTTGTTTGGTCGCGTCGTAGAGGCAATTCCAAATTTCCGTCGTCATATTTCCGGTGGATTCCAGCCGGTAGTCCAAATCGGCAATCGACCTTTTGATTCTCTCCGCATCCTGTACCGGCGTCCGCTTCTTGCCCTCCGACAGAACCTTTACGATTTTCACCATTTCAATCCCTCCCAACCGTGCTTTTGTTTTCAGACACCGATTCAGGCGTAAACTTCTGCTTTTCTGCGAGCTGCTTAAATAGTGGACATATATCTTCATATCCGTTTGTCTCCTTAATCGTTATAAACTGAAAGCGGGACAGCCTCTCCGCCCCCTGGGATGAACATGAAATTTCGAGCACATTCCATATGGTGCTGTACATGCTCCAGAGATGAGAGCGCTTTTATGTGAGCGTATCCTACGTCAAGAGGACGGCACCAAGGGCAGACGTCCAAATCACTTTCCAGCAATGCAATGAAACAGTTGTTCAACTCCTCCACGTCATCATACAATTGTTGTATTCTTTTGCTAAGTTGCCATTGTTCATATTGGAGTTGGAGCAATTCGCTTTTTTCTGTTTTCATCTGACATCCGTCCTATCTTTTCAAATTATAGTGTTCATAAGTAATCGCGTTGAGCTCGGTCTCGCCCCCGTCGTCATTTTGGATAATTCGAATTGTCCGACTGAAACAGGGGGACTGTGACTTCACCAGCCGTTGTACCTCTCGGTACGGCATGGCGACAGCCGTTGGACGAACAATCCCGGAGGAACAGCGATACAATTTCATATGGAGAGGATAGAACCGCAGCCTGGCTCCTTTTATAATGAGCTTGGATGGTCGGTCAGCCTGCAAATCCTCAAGTACGTCAACATCTTTGAGGCGGGCCATGAAATACACGCCGATATTGTCATACCCGGCGAAACTTTTAATCCAGGTGAAGCCATGTCCCCATAAACGGGTCAGCTCCGCATGGGGGATGAAAAGCCTCCTTGCCTGCATGTCTTTTATCAGCACATGAAAGTGCCAACTGCCTCGGTGCTGTGGCTCCGTGACTGCGATGTACTCACAATGGGGGTAACGATAGGATAATTTCTGCCAAAACCTCTTGAAGTCGGCATACAAGGGCTGAGGATCTGTAACCTGCTCCCGATAGGTCAGGACGACATGGCATTCCGATGGCAATCCAAAGAAATTGGCGTTGATAATCCGCCGAAGTCTTTCAAAGGACGGAAGCATAGAATTTTGACGACTGGATTGTTTCGACGTATGGTAATCGCATAGTTCTCCGGTGTCCAAGTCGATGTAGTGACCCTTATCAAATTTGCGGTAACGGGTCAGATTGCGGGGCTGCTTGTCCATCGTTTCCACTTCGATGATGTGTCCGGTGATGAAAACCTTGGACATGGCGTTTTCATCAAGGTGTTTGCCGGGGGATTTCGCTAGGGTAATCCTCTCTTTCATAGAGTGAGCCTCCTGAGCATGAATTTCCCACTGCAGGAGAAGATAACAGATGCCATCAAACCGTAAATGTTTGTAAGCAGATACATCATTATCTTCAGCTTATAAGTAGGTTATATTAGACACGTCTCACGGCCCCTTCTGACTCCCGTTTTTTGAATATTTATTTTAGTTTAGATAAAAACTTTTTCGGCTGATGTACCGGCAAGAATCAAGTAAAAGAAAAAGGAGACCCCATTAGGAGTCTCCTGACAAAAATAAACCCTCTCACAAAGCAATGCAGCCGTTTTCACCCGTTGGCCGGAAAAGGGGGCAGTTCACGCTGTAGGACGTGAGGGGGGCAAAAGAAAGCGCGGAGGAATACCCCCGCGCTATGACAAATTATTTACTATATAAATTCATGATGATTTCTATTATGTCCGGGTTTAATTCTTCATAAAAAGTATTGTTGTAAACATTATATCGCATTTCCTCTTCGGACAGTGGGTGAAGAATTTCTTTAAAAGATTCGGGCTTTTCTAACCATTTAACATTGATAGCTTTTTTGTTTTCACCTAAAAGCGGAGGTTGACTGTACGCTGTACTCGTTACTGTTCCAACCGCTTTTATATGTAAAACTTTACCTTTTATAACGAACGATTTGACATAAATAATGTCTCCGATTTGCACCTGATTCATCATGGCATAGAGCCCAGGAGCTTCTTCCTCTTCCCAACCAATGGCAACTGCATGTTTTTTACCAAATTCATCCAGCATTGGTTTGTCACCCCAAGTAGCGCCAATTCCCCAAATTCGCATGATTGCACCTCCCCAAATTCATTTTTATTATTTTACCATATATTTCTTGACGTGTAAACGAAATTTCAGAAAAGCAATTGCCGTATCCCTTCTACAAAGCGCATATAAGTCGTTCTGCGACCCCTCCAGCCGTTTCACCACTTTTCCCGCAACCGGGGGCAGCCTAAATTACAGAGCCTTACAGAGCGTTCTGGACGCAATGAACGCAAAAGGGTAGAACGACCATTCAATCGCTCCAACCCTTATCTTACTCATTAAATATATTCTGCAAAAAATAAAGGAACCACCTCATCCATGTTTTGCTTTTCTCCGTTTTGCCCAATAAAATAAAGAGCAATATGGTCTAATTCTTCTATGTATAGAAAATAAAATTTTACTTCATAATATTCGCCGCCGTTTTGAGCTGTAACGGAATAAATAACGCTTACCGAATCGTTATCTTTCTCATTTTCACTACTATCTAATTTCCACTCAGCTTCATAAGATTCCATGTTTTCTTTAAGTACATTCTCCATAACATCGCTCAACTTATTCCCCTTAAAATCAAGCTGCGTAATATTGCTGTTATTGGGAGAATAAGTTACCTTAATCTGCGTGGCATTTTTGACAGCTGCTATAGCTGTATCCTCTTTTGTACCGCACGCGGCTAATGATATGGCAAGTACAGCAATCATAAGGAAACTCAAAAACTTCTTCATTGGTTATTCCCCTTCTTTTTCTGTATCAGACCGATTACCAGTAATACAATGGCTACAACCAGAAAAACACCGCAGGCGATTATCATGATATTGGGCAGCATACGAAGGAAATCTTCGCTGGACGTATCGCCATAGGCCTTTGCTACCCCGTATGAAGCTCCACTTGGCAGGTTGAAAGAAGCAATTGTCCCAACTACAAAACAAACAACCGCCAGAATGCCGCTGATAGCGGTACCTAAAAACCATTTTGATTTTTTCATGTAAAATACCCCCTGCACTATTTGTTGATATGAGAATTTATGTATGAAAGCATATCATCACGAGGCTTCTTTTTACTGGAAAAGCCGAATCCATTCAATGCAAATTTGAATTCCTCACCAGTGCGCGTAACGACGTTTAATCCCGCTCCAGCTATCGATTTTTCCACACTCGCATTGGTGATTTCAGATAATGGAATGCCGTTGAAATCTTTCATAGTCAGAGATAATAGGCCAAATGCAGCAGCATTCATGACGCCTTTCTTTTCAAATAATATCCGTTGATTTGTCAAAACTAAATATCCGGACGGATGTGGATATCCCTTGAGAAAAGTTGCCATGTGTGACATGATGAATTCTTCACTCGGCATAAGGGGCGACTTCATTTTATAACTCATAATTAATACCTTCTTTTTGCTAAAATATTACCTTTTTATTCTACAACGACTTTCTCGTTTTGTCAACTATTATTTAGTTATATCGAGCGAGAATCTCGTTTTTCATTTACAATTAAACGGGTGATGAAAAACATGATTTTTAACGAGATTTTACGTGTTTTAATAGATGAACATGGATTAACGCAAAAACGATTAGCACAGGATTTGCATATACCCGTATCCACATTGGGCGGATATGTGCAGGGTACAAGCGAACCGGATTTTGAAACCCTCAAAATGTTAGCAGGATATTTCAACGTATCAGCCGACTATCTGTTAAATATTCAGACCGGGCAGGCGGAAACCCGCCAGGAAAATGAACTGTTACGGATATTTCGTTCCCTGCCGATGGATCAACAGGAGCTATATCTTGAGCAAGGCAAAACAATGATAAGACTGAATAGCAAAAAGAGCGCCGAATCCTTGAAATCGACTTCATAAACAAGCGGCGGCTTTGATAAGCAAAACGCCCACCTTTGATAAAGCATCAAGGGTGGGTCTTTTCATGCAAAAATATGATTTGACATTTGCCCAAATATAAGGCATAATTTAGGTATAGTCCGTAATGTGATAAAACAATATGATATAAATTTAAGGAGGTAAAAGAATGGAGGATTTACAAGTCAGGCTGATAAACGACCCGCGCAAGTTTGCGGTGTATACCCGCAAATCCAAATTCACGGGCAAGGGCGAAAGTATCGACAACCAGTTTGAAACATGCAAGGAGTATATTAAATACCATTATCCCGACACCAAAGACGAGGATATACTGGAATTTCTGGACGAGGGCTATTCCGGGGGCAACACCAACCGTCCCCATTTTAGGGAACTCATGAATAGCATTAAGAAGAACGAAATCAAGGCGGTCGTGGTCTACCGCTTAGACCGTATCAGCCGTAACGTGGCGGACTTTGCCAAGATGTATCAGGAATTTGCCTTGATGAACGTAGCCTTTATTTCCACCAGCGAGAGGTACGACACCTCGACCTCAATGGGCAGGGCTATGCTGAATATCGCCACGGTGTTCGCGCAGTTGGAACGGGAGACCACGGCGGAGCGTATCCGCGACAACATGCACGAGCTGGCAAAGACAGGCCGCTGGCTGGGCGGTACAACGCCGACCGGCTACAAGAGCCAAGAGGTAACGTATGACAAGGGAGACGGCAAAACACGCAAGTTGCACAAGTTAGCGACCGTACCGGAAGAGGCTGAACTGGTGAGGATGATATTCCGACTGTTCCTCGAAATGGATTCCCTCACCAAAGTGGAAACCTATCTCTTACAGCACCATATCACCACTAAGAACGACAAGGATTACACCCGTTTCTCGATTAAGAACATTCTGCAAAATCCGGTATACATGCGGGCGGACGCGGACGCATGGGACTACTTTGAAGAATTGGGTATCGAATTGTACGCGGAACAAGCCGACTTCAACGGAAAGAACGGGGTTATCGCCTACAACAAGACCAATCAAAAGGCGAGTAAGGCGCATGAGATACGGGACGTGGAAGAATGGATTATCGCCGTGGGCAAGCATCACGGTCTGATAAGCGGCGCGGATTGGATAAAAACCCAGCAGCTATTGGCGAACAACGCCTCAAAATCCTACCGCAAGCCACGGAGCAATGTGGCGCTCCTGTCCGGCCTGCTGTTCTGCGGGAAGTGCGGCGGCTTCATGCGGCCCAAGCTGACCTCGCGGAAGAACGCGGCCGGAGAACGGATTTACACCTACATGTGCGAAACCAAGGAAAAGAGCCGCCGTAAGAACTGCGATATGAAAACCATCAACGGGAATACGCTGGACAAGGCGATTATCGAGGAAATCAAAAAGCTGTCTGCGAACAGCTCCGATTTTATTCAAGGATTGGAGCGTACCAAGCTGGAAATCCAAACGCATGGGCAGGAAATTGACCGGCAGCTCGAGGGGCTGAGAAAAACGCTGGGGGATAATCAAAAAGAGATTACCTCATTGGTGAATGTAATGGCGAGGTCGGAGGGCACGGCGGCATACGACCACATTCTAAACCAAATCAACGAGCTGGACGCCAAGAGCAAGAAAGCCGAACAGCGTATCGAGGAACTGGTATCCCTCAGCAAGAAAGACGCCTATTCCGATGAAGAGTTTGACATGCTCCGGCAAATGCTCCAGTCATTCGGTGATACAGTTGACAATATGAGCGTGGAACAAAAGAGGGCGGCGCTCCGTGTCTTTATCGAACGGGTGGAATGGGACGGCCAGGACATGCATGTCTACCTGTTCGGCTCCCGTGAGGTGGAGGTTGACCTGTCCGGAGTGAAAGGCGATAAGGACGAAGAACCCAGTGATACAGCCGATTCCAGTGACTCTATGTGGGTGGAGGGTGGAGAGCCGCTGCGAGGGGGTTGAGAATGAAATTTTAATGCATTTCAGAAACCAAAAGAAGCAGGCACAGGATGTCTTCATCAATGACCCGATTGACACCGATAAAGATGGAAACGCGCTGACCTTCCTGGATATCGTAGCCGACGACGGGGACATCATAGACGACATTGAACTCAAGCTGAAATCGGAACAGCTTTACAAATACATCACGCAGTCGCTGCAGCCGAGGGAACAGACTATTCTGAAGATGCGCTATGGACTCTATGGGACCCGTCCGCTGACCCAGCGGGAAATCGCCAAAAAGCTGGATATCTCCCGCTCCTATGTCAGCCGGATTGAAAAAAAGGCTGTTTCCCAGCTCCGCAAAAAATTCGACAAGGATCAAAACATTTAACCAGCGATAAAAAAGTCCCATATCATATTCAGATAAAAAAAT
>NZ_CCYH01000004.1 GCF_000820765.1 Candidatus Soleaferrea massiliensis AP7 | reverse complement strand
CTTCCGGCGGAACCGAATTTTTTTATGGGACGATACCGAAAAACCGTCGGCATCAATTATGAATCATGTTAGTATCGCTTGACAGAATCCATCTGACCGCGGTGAATGCTATTCTGTCTCTGTTGTTTCTTCTAAAACTTCTTCGGAAATATCTTCCGGCTCTTCTTCCAAAGCCAGCTGCGCGTCCCGGTCCCGCCTCTTCAGGTAAAGTACCATGTATGCGGCAAATGCGGTCAGCGCCAGTTCAAGAAGCGTTTCACTCCAGACAAACTCCATCAGGGAGGTACTGCCCTTGAGCTGCGCAATGATCGGCGGAATGGTGACCAGCACGCCGATCACAACGGCCGGAATGCCATAGGCAAACACCCCGCGCGAACCCTTGTCCGGCTGGGTATGCGACCAGATGCGCGCCATACCGACCATGAACAATGCAATGAACACATAGAAGAGCAGCTTGAACAGATGCTCCGACACACTGATGATCGTGGTGTATTCGGTGAAGAGCTGCAGCAGCCGCAGCACCACCCAGATAGCCGGCAGCACCGAAAGGAAGGCACTGAAAATCGTGTTGTATTTCATCTGACAGACGCCCATATAAAGCAGAATCACACCGATCAGGATACCGAAAAACGAAATGATGATGCGGAAGGTGGAATCCCCTGTAACGCCAAACGCACGGATGATGTCCATGACACAGCGCACAACGAACGAACCGCCCAGCACCAGCGTCAGGATGTACAGCGGCTTATCCCGGTCCAGAATGATGGACGGGTGTGACCGGTTCAGATAGGAAAAGAGAATCGATGCAACGATGGTCAGAACCAGAATCGCGTACAGAACCGGCGCAATGAAATCCCCTTCCAGGGAAAATCCGGTTTTGCCGTCGATAAAGGCGATCAATTCGATGATGCGGATCGGCAGTGCAAGAAGGACGCCGAAGATCAGTACCAGATAGGAAGCTTTCAGTTTCATAACGTTGTCCTTTCTTCTATCAGAGGATGTTAGCCGCGCTCGCCGATCGGGATATACGGCGCAGGCGTGGACAGGGATTTATAGGCCGGACGGATGATCTTTTTGCTGTTGTTAATTTCTTCAATGCGGTGCGCGCACCAGCCCGCCACACGCGAGATGGCGAACATCGGGGTAAACAGGTCCTGCGGGATGCCGAGCATCCGGTAAACGAAGCCGGAGTACATGTCCACATTGGCGCAGATGACCTTCTCAAGGCCCTTTTCCTCATAGAAGACCTCGGGAGCCAGCCGCTCAATCGACTCAAGCAGGCCGAATTCCTCCTCCATGCCCTTTTCGGCGGCAAGCGCCTTCGCGTTCCGTTTGAGGATGACTGCGCGCGGATCGCTGATCGTATAGACCGCATGGCCCATACCGTAGATGAGTCCCGAACGGTCCCCCGCCTCTTTGCGGATAATCTTGCGCAGAAATTCCTTGATCTGCGCGTCGTCGCTCCAGTCGGACACGCCGGATTTGAACGCTTCGAGCATCTCCATCACCTTGAGATTGGCGCCGCCGTGACGCGGGCCTTTCAGCGAACCGATGGCGGCCGAGATCGCCGCATAGGTATCGGTGCCTGTAGAGGTGAGCACCCTTGCCGTAAAGGTGGAGTTGTTGCCGCCGCCGTGCTCCGCATGCAGGATCAGGCACATGTCGAGCAGCTTGGCTTCCTCTTCGGTGAATTTCTGGTCGGCGCGCAGCCCCGCCAGAATATTCTGCGCAACGCTGTAGCCCTTGACGACCGGATGGAAGTACATGCTTTCATTGTAGTAATAGCGTTTTTTGACCTGATATGCCTCCACCATGATGATCGGCATCCGCGCGATGATCTGGATGGCCTGGAACATCACATTGGTCAGGCTGGTATCCTCCGGATTGTGATCGTAGGAATACAGCGCCAAAACGGAACGGCCCAGCTTGTTCATGACATTGTTGGAAGGCGCCTTCAGGATAATATCCTCCAGAAAGCCCTTCGGGAACTCCCGATAGTACTCCAGGATGTCCTGAAATTTGGCAAGCTGTTCCGCTGTCGGCAGACTGCCGAACAGCAGCAGCCAGACCGTCTCTTCAAAACCGAACCGGTTCTCCCGGATACAGTTTTCAACGATGTCGTTGATATCGATACCGCGGTAGGTCAGTTTTCCCTCGGCGGGAATCCGTTCGCGCTCATTGATGATGTAGCCGTGCACGTTGCAGATCTTGGTAAGTCCCGCCAGAACGCCGGTGCTGTCGGCGTTGCGGAGGCCCTTCTTGACCTCGTATTTCTCGTACGCGGCCTTGTCGATGTGGTTGTATTTGAGGAACTCATCGCACAGCATTTTTAAGTTCTGCCGGTCACGCTCTGAGTAATGGCTTTGCGGATTAATCAATAAAAATCACCACTCTTATAGATTCGCCCCGCCCTGGGGCTGCAAAGGAATACTTTTTTACACATGGTTTTATTGTATGCCACATTCCCATTAATGTCAAGCTGTTATCTGTGAATTTAAGATGTGTCTGTGTATAAACTTGCAGCTTATCCCGCAAGTTCCTTCACGCACTCAGCCGCGTCCACATCCGTATCTTCAGGTTTCTGCGACGGGGTGCTGCTAGCGGACGCAGCCTTCCAACAAAAACACCGCACAACGGCATCCTTCCTTTGCTGATGAAAGTCATGTTAACATAAGTATGCTCACTTTGTTGTCAGAGGTCTGAATACGTCCCAAACAATACCCGGCTGAATCATTGCCGGACATAGCTGTCATGGCGATTGGATGCTATTAAAATCCCCCCAGCATACAGCCAGCCGAAGTATCAAAGTGCCAAAAGAATGGCCTATAGCCAGCAATTCGCTTGTCTTTATACATTCCCTGCCACACCCCCCTTCTAAACGCCACTCACAACGCCTGATGGAAGACAAACATATCAACAAACGCACAAAAGGAACCGCCCGATACCATCTACTTCAGAGCCGTTTTGAATGGTTCTGAATACAGACACACTTCCCGTTTGGGCAGAGGGATGATCTCCCCGGACATATCTGCAGGGGATTCTGAATAGGATGGTAATAACCGCCCGGCATGACATCGGCGCGCTTGGCCGCACCGAAAAATCCATGAACATCAAAGGAGGAAGGGGCCGGATGCTTCGGGCCTTTCGGCAAGGATACCGAACACATCCGCCGTCTGATTATGAAGAGTAAAGTGATTCTGGCAGCAGTGCTCATCTTTTTAATAGCCGCCATCCCCATTCTGTCGATCAATTTCGGCGCCGAGCAGACGCCGCCGGCAACCCCGCATACGTCAAGCGGGGACATGCAGAATCAGGGAAACGCGGACACCGTCATCAAAACTGACGGTTATTTCAACATTCTGGACGCCTCGACCGGCAAGGTGAACAAGGTCTCGGAGCGCGATTATGTCCGCGGCGCAGTCGCGTGCGAAATGCCCGCCAGCTATCACACCGAGGCGCTGAAGGCACAGGCCGTCGCGGCGCATACCTATGCGCTCAGGCTGCGAGAGCAGCAGAAGCAGAAGAAGGATGAAACGCTCAAGGGAGCGGATTTCTCCGCCGACCCGTCCAACCTGAAAGGATACATGACCGAAACGCAGGCCAAACAGTTTTTCGGCAGCAATTTCGAGCTGCGCTGGTCCAAAATCACCGAAGCCGCCGACGCCGTACTCAAGGAATGCCTGGTCTACGAGGAGCAGCCGATCATTGCGGCCTACCATGCCATCTCGTTCGGCAAAACCGAGCAGGCGGAAAACGTCTGGAGCTCATCGGTTCCCTATCTGGTCGCGGTCGACAGCGAGGGGGATAAGCTCTCGCCGGACTACGCGTCCACCGTCAAGCTGACGGCGGATGAGGTCAAAACCAAGCTGACCGCGAAATTCCCCGACATCAAGCTCGGCGACGACTGCCAGAAATGGTTCACCGACCTGACCCGTTCGGATTCCGGAACGGTGCTTTCCCTGAAGGCCGGCGGCCAGGAAACCACCGGCAAGGAGCTGCGGGAGGTGTTCGGGCTTCGCTCCGCCGACTTCGAGATCTCCTACGCGGACGGCAGCTTCACCTTCCAAGTCGTCGGATATGGGCACGCGGTTGGTCTCAGCCAATACGGCGCCGACTACATGGCGCGTCAGGGAAGCAGCTACCGTGACATTTTACTGCACTATTACCAGAATGTTCAGATCGCTGCGCTTGACATTCCGGGCCTTTAGGATGTAAACTTTTATCAGAGTGGTTTTTTTCCGGAAATATTTATGGTAAAATTGATTCAAGAAACGCTGAAACCATCCGGAAGATTTTCCGCTTTGGACAAAAGTCATACATACAGGGACGTAACAGGTAAAAGGGATGTGAAATATGGGGAAGAAACAGCAGCAAAGCAAACACACCTTACCAAAAAAAGCCCGCGGGCTTTTCGATACATGCAAATCATGGGTTCATTCCCATCCGGTACGGGCGGGATTCTGGGGAGCCGGCGCCATTGCGCTGATCGTCGGGCTCTGCCCGGTCGGGGAGCTTGGCAAAACCATCTGCTTCGCGCTGGCCGCCATTCTATGGGGCCATCAGGTTATCCTGTCGGTATTCCGCAGCCTTCTGCGGACCCGGCTGGACAATGCGCTCCTTCCGCTGCTCGCGGTCATTGCGTCGTTTGCGGTCGGCCGTTATGTGGACGGCTTTCTGGCGATGGTGCTTTACATGGCCGGCAGCAGGCTCGTCGTGTATGCGCTTCGGTATTCCAAGCACAGCCTGGAGAAGCTCTACGACATCTGCCCGGAAACCGCGGTCCTGCAGGACAAGCGCGGGCATCGGAAGCAGATCGAGGTCGAGCTTGTCAAGGTCGGTGACCGGCTGGTCGTTGAGGTCGGCGGAAAGGTTCCGGTGGATGCGCAGATTCTGCAGGGCGAATCCACGATCGATCCGTACGCGCTCAAGGGCGAGAGCATCCCGGTCAGCGTCCGGGAGGGGGACATCATCCTCTCCGGCACGGTGAACCGCGACCGGGAGCTGGTCTGCGAGGCCATCCGCGACTTCGAGCATTCGGCGGCATCCAAGGTCTTTAAAACGGTTCATCAGTCGATGCAGAAGCAGGCGAAGGCACAGCGGTTCGCGCACACCTTTCCGCGCATCTTTGCGCCGGTTATGATCGTTCTGGCCATCCTGATCTCGGTTCTGCCGCCGTTCTTCGGCTTCGGCAGCCACCAGTACTGGATTGCCATCGGCGCGATCCTGCTGGCGGCGGCCTCCCCGTTTTCTCTGGCCAAGGGGGTTCCGCTGGCGTTCTTTTCGGGGCTCGGTGCCGCCGCGCGCAAAGGGATCCTGTTTAAGGGCGCAAAATACATGGATGTGCTCGCAAAAACCGGACTGGCCGTGTTCGAAAAGACCGGTACGCTGACCAAAGGGGTCCTGACGGTCCGGCAGGTCAAGAGCCTGGGCCGTATGGGTGAGCAGGAAATCCTGCAGCTGGCGGCTGCCGCCGAGAGCTACAGCAACCACGCCGTCGCGCGTGCGATTTCGAGGGCCTGTCCGAAGCCGGAAAATCTTGTGATCATGGATCATCAGGAGCTCAGCGGGCTGGGCGTCATCGCCACGATGATCGGCAGGCGGGTCATTGTGGGCTCCGAAAGGCTGATGAAGCAGGAGGGCATCGAGATCGGCGACGCGCTCGCCGATGTTTACATCGCAACCGACGACACCCTGCAGGGCGCGATTTATCTGAGCGACACGCTGCGTGAGGATGCCGTCAACACCATCCAGGCACTCAAGAAGATGGGCATCAAAAAGACCATTCTTTTGACCGGCGACCACAAGGAAGCCGCGTCGAAGATCAAATATCAGACCGGCATTGATGAATTCTATTATCTGCTGCACAACAACGACAAGCTGTTCTTCCTGCAGCAGGCCGGCATGGATGAGGACGCCGTCATCTTTGTCGGGGACGGCATCGCCGACGCGCCGGTCATGGCCAGCGCCGATGTGGGACTTGCCATGGGACTGGGCGCGAACCTGGACATCGACACGGTCGATGTGATCCTGATGTCCAACCGGGTCTCCTCTGTCGCGGACGCCATCCGGCTCTCCCGCCGCACCATCTGGACGGCGCGGCTGAACATTGCGCTGTCGGTGCTTTCCAAGCTTGCGCTGATTGTGCTGGCGCTTCTCAATCTGATCGGCCTGTGGCCTGTCATGGTCGTCGATGCGGTGATTTCCGCGCTGACCATTCTGACCACGGTATGGCTGTTAAAGAAATAGGCACTGAATCGATACATATATAAAAGGCGGTATGGAGTTCCATATCGCCTTGCGTTTATTGGGGAAGGAGCTGAGACGGATGTATACCCTCCGGAAACTGACACCGCAGGACCTGCAGCCGCTGGTGGAGCTGGTTTGGCGGGTCTTTCTGGAATTCGAAGCGCCGGAATACTCCGAAGCCGGCGTGCAGACCTTTTATAACTACATCCACGACGCGGATGCGGTTGCCGCGCTGACCGCCTGCGGCGCATACGATGGGGAAACGTTAGCCGGCGTCCTCGCTTTACGGGGTGATCACATCTCGCTGTTCTTCGTCGCAAAGGAGCATCATCGCCGCGGCATCGGAAAAGCCCTCTTTGCATGGCTGCTCGAACACGCAGGAACATGCCGGTTTACTGTCAATTCCTCCCCCTATGCCGTCGAGGTCTATCGCCGCCTGGGTTTCATAGAAACCGATACCGAACAGCTCACCGGCGGTATACGTTATACGCCGATGGTATATAAAAAAGCTGTGGACTGACCGTTCTGAATACAATCAAGGTTTTTCGTTCATGTTGTATGCTGCGGAGCTCGATATCAGCGGCATCTAACGCGGAAACGCCTGTCGGACATAATCTGTTGATTGCAAAAAAAGGAACACTCCCGATGTCTTGCATCAGGAGCGTTCCTTTTTATATTATTTATCAGAGAATGGCACTTCGTATTCTCCATCCATACACATTTCACATCTATCCCACGACCAGCTTGATCACATCGATCGGCCGTTCGTTCTTCTGTGCTTTGATCGTAAAGTAAGGCTGGCTGGATGCGTTGAGCATCACGCGGCCCTTGAGCCGGGCGGCAAGTTCCGATACCATCTGCATATCGAGGTTCTTTGGATAGAAGAAGAAGCTGTCGTCCTTCTGCTTGATCTCCTCGATGCCGAGCAGCGCCGCCTTGTTGCGGACCATTGCCACCTCGATGAGCCCGTGCACACTGTCCGGCACGTCGCCGAAGCGGTCGATCAGCTCGTCGGTCACGTCGAACGCGTCGTCCTCGGACTTGATGTCGGCGATCTTTTTATAGATATCGATGCGCTGCAGCGTGTTGGAGATGTAGTTTTCCGGGATGTGCGCGCTGATGCGGATATCGATCATGCATTCGTCGGCCGCCGCGCTCGGCTTCTCGCCGCGCTCGAGCGCAACCGCGTCGGATAAGAGCTTCAGGTACATGTCGTAGCCGACCGCCTCCATATGGCCGTGCTGCTGCGCGCCCAGGATGTTGCCCGCGCCGCGGATCTCCAGATCGCGCATCGCAATGCGGAAGCCGGAACCGAACTTCGTGAACTCCCGGATCGCCTGCAGCCGCTTGGCCGCGACATCCGAGATGACCTTGCCGCGCTTGAACGTGAAGTAGGCGAAGGCGTGCCGGTTGGAACGGCCGACCCGCCCGCGGATCTGGTAGAGCTGGGAAAGCCCCATCCGGTCGGCGTCCTCGATGATCAGCGTGTTGCAGTTCGGGACGTCCACGCCGGTTTCAATGATGGTTGTACAGACCAGGATGTCCACCTCGTGCTCCAGAAGCTTGCGCCAGACCTCCGAAAGCTCCTCCTCCCCCATCCGGCCGTGCGCGATGACAATGCGCGCGTCGGGCAGCAGGTTCTGGAGCCTTGCGGCGCACTGGGTGATCGTCTCGATGCGGTTGTAGAGGTAGAACACCTGCCCGCCGCGGCGCAGCTCCTTGCGGATCGCCTCGGCCAGGATGCCCATGTCGTGCTCCAGCACATAGGTCTGCACGGGATGCCGGTTCTGCGGCGCCTCCTCGATGACCGACATGTCGCGGATCCCGGTCATCGCCATGTTGAGCGTGCGCGGGATCGGCGTAGCCGACAGCGTCAGGATATCGACATTCTGCTGCAGCTCCTTGAGCTTTTCCTTATGCGCGACGCCGAACCGCTGTTCCTCATCGATGACCACAAGCCCCAGGTCCTTGAACCGGATGTCCTTCTGCACGAGCCGGTGGGTGCCGATGACGATATCCACCTTGCCGGACCTCAGATCCCGGATGACCTGCTCCTGCTGCTTCTGCGACCGGAAGCGCGACAGCAGTTCAATGCGGATCGGGAAGCCCTCCATGCGTTTCAGCACGGTCTTGTAGTGCTGCCAGGCCAAAATGGTCGTCGGTACCAGGATCGCGCACTGCTTGGAATCCATGACGCACTTGAACGCGGCGCGCAGCGCGACCTCGGTTTTTCCGAAGCCGACGTCGCCGCAGAGCAGCCGTTCCATCGGGCGCTCACTCTCCATGTCGTGCTTGATCTCCTCGATGCACCGCAGCTGGTCGTCGGTTTCCTCGAATTCGAACCGCTCCTCAAAGCTCATCTGCCAGTCGGTGTCAGGGGCAAACGCGTAACCCCTGGCCTGCTGGCGCTTCGCGTACAGCGCGGTCAGCTCCTTGGCCATATCCTGCACGGCCTTTTTGACCCGGCTGCGGGTCTTCTGCCATTCGGCGCTGTTGAGCTTATTGAGCTTGACCGTCCGGTCGTCCTTGACGCCGATGTATTTGTTGACAAGATCCAGCTGGGTGACCGGCACATACAGGATATCCTGTCCGGAATAGCGGATCTTGATATAGTCCTTCACCACGCCGTGCATATCGAGCTTCTGAATCCCCTCGAAGATGCCGATACCGTGGGAGACATGCACCACATAGTCGCCGACCGTCAGATCGGACAGTGATTTGATGCTGTCCTTGGTCTTGGATTTCCGTTTTTTGCGCTGGCTGCCCGAAGCGATCCGCGAATGGGTGATGACCACGACATCCAGCCCCGGATACTCGAGGCCGCCGGAAAGCGAGCCCGGCAGGATGCTGACCAGCCCCGGCACAAATTCGGTCACATCCTGTTTCATGACCGCGCTGACGCCGTCGGCTATGAGGTCGCTGCACAGCGCCGACGCCGACTTGTCCGTGCCGGCCAGCACAACGACGTGATATCTGCGCGCAAGGAAATCCTCAAGCTCCTCATGCAGGAGCTTTAACTCCCCGCTCCACACTGACTGGCTGACCGCGCTGAGGTTGATGAGCTCGCGCATTGGGATGTCGGTCGAGCTGCGCGCGAAGGTATCCATCAGGATGGTGGATGCGTCCGCCAGCGTGCCGGAAAATTCGCCCGCCGTCAGCGTGAAGCTGTCCAGCCCCTTACAGAGCACGCCCTCTTCGAACAGAATCTTGATATCCTCTTCCATCTGCCAGAGCGACGCGCGCAGAGTCTCCTTCGCCGAGACGTATTCGCTGACCAGAACGATGCCCTCTTGAAAGTAGTCGAAGATGGTGGCCCGCTCATAGGCGAGACCGATGTATTTGTCATAGGAACCGAGCTGCGCGCCGCCCTGCAGCAGCTCGGCATCCTTCAAAAGCTGTTCCTTGGCGGCCGCGGCCGCCTTGCCGCGCAGCGATTTCGCCTTCGCGGTGATCTGCTGTGCGAGCGCGTCCGGATTCTCGAACAGAATCTCCCGCGCAGGGGTGATCTGAATCTGCTTAAAAGAGTTGGTGCGCCGCTGCGTATCCGGATCAAAGTAGGAGATCGTGTCGATCTCGTCCCCCCAGAACTCGATGCGCACCGGCGCTTCGGAGAACGGCGGAAAGACGTCCAGAATGCCGCCGCGCACCGAGAACTGACAGACACCGTCCACCAGGTCACAGCGCTGGTAGCCGAGCTGTACGAGCTTCTGCAGAATCTGTTCGAGCGGACAGCCCTCCCCGGCCTTTAAGGTGAAGGAAGCGTCCAGCAGCTTTTTGGGCGGGATCGTGAACTGCACCGCCGCTTCGGCCGCGCAGAGCACCACGCGGCAGCTGCCGCTGAGCACCCGGCCCAGCACCGAAAGCCGCCGGTGTTCGTATTCATGGGACGCGCTGTCCACATCCCGGAAGATGAAGTCCTTGCTGGGATAGACGTCCGCAATGCGGCCATCCGAAAAGGTGTTGATATCCTCGGCCATCTTGGTGGCGGCCGCCTCATCCGGCAGGATCATCAGGACCGGCCGGTCCAGATCCTTGCTGAGGACTTCGGCAAACTGCGCCTTATGGATGGCAGACAGCCCCACAACCCCTGCCGGCAGACGGCCCTGCTGCACATATTTTTTCAGTTGTTGGTATTCCGAAAGCTTGCGGACGATCTGTTCCAGCACGGATGATCGAACCTCCTTTTCCGCTCAAAAAGCGGCGTGATGTTGTTTTCCGGACAGGGTACAGCGCCGCCGGGAAGGCCCGGCGGCGGTTTTATCTGATTGATCATATTATTTTATTTTTTGTGAATCCCCGCAGGTTTAAAAGCCGATGGATATTTCTGTATTCGCATCTTCAGAAAATGGACATCCATACAAAGCATCCTGTCTGTATTTTGTCACGCATGACGGCAGTCTATGAAAATCTCCGCGGCGCGCGCTGTGGGAAAAACAGCGCCGCAGGATGGCAGCCGTCCGTTTATTTGTTGAAACGGTTCATGGCCTGATCGGTCTTCCCGCTTACAATCAGCGAAACGATCTCCGGGATGTTTGCAAGCGCCGCATCGACCTGCTTTCGCGCGTCGGATGTAAACGGGGCCAGCACCCAGTCGGCCAGGTCGTAATCCGGATAGGGCTTGCCCCCGACGCCGATCTTGACGCGCGGGAAGGTGTCCTTACCGGTTAAATATATGATATTTTTGATGCCGTTATGTCCGCCGTCCGAGCCCTTGCGCCGGATGCGCAGCTTGCCCGGCTCCAGGGAGATGTCGTCAAACAGCACCAGGACATTCTCCATCGGGACCTTGTAGAACTGCATGGCGCTGCGCACGGCCTCGCCGGATTTGTTCATGAAGGTGGACGGCTTCATCAGCAGCACACGCTTGTCGCCGATCATGCCGTCCCCGCACAGGGACTGGAATTTGAGCCGCGTCACATTCGCCTGCATCTTCCCGGCAAGGATGTCCAGCGCCATGAACCCGACATTGTGCTTGGTGTTCTCATACTGCTTTCCCGGATTGCCCAACCCGACCACCATGTATTCAATCGGCCCGGTCGGCGCATATCCGCCAAAAAAATCCTTGAGTTTTGAAAACATATCCGTTCCTCCCGCATCAAAAATCGACACTGTTACGTTAATTCCTGAAGAGACACTTGTCTTATGAGAATCCAGTTTATGTGGTTTTCCTCCCCAACTAGGCGAGAGGAAAACCACTGCAGGACCATTTTTTCATGTTAACACAACAAAGCCCAAAAATCCACCCATCAAAAGAGAGAGAATAGCGGCGGAAGGCTTTTCCCCTCCGGCTCTATTCTCTGCCGTCTTTTCATCTATACAAGCTGCAGTTCCCCCCATAAATGGGGACAAAAAAGCGGCGGGAATCCTAAAAAACCCACCGCTGATAAGTGGAGCTGATGACCCGATTCGAACGGGCGACCTGTTCATTACGAGTGAACTGCTCTACCAACTGAGCCACATCAGCATCTCCAGTTTGCCGCCAAGCCGGCAAATTACCTTAATTATTATACCTTGTCCCGCTCAAATTTGCAAGACCTTTTTTCGAAAAAGTTTCAGTTTTTGTATCGTGAGGGTACGGCCTGCCCCTCACGATACATCGTTTCAAATTGTATACCGATGACAACCATATCCGGCCGCGGGACACACGACCTGCCGCACATCCCGCTTGCCGCCATGATTTTTCCGATGAACCCAACCCCAAACGGAAACATGTATCTTCCGGCAGGACCTGAGCTTCCGGAAAACTGCACCGAAAGCTAGAATTTCATCGTCAGTGAGATGCGTTTCTTCTTGACATCGACATCCAGCACCTTGACCTTTACGACGTCGCCGACCTTGACCACCTCGCTGGGATGCTTGATATACCGATTGCTCATCTGCGAGATGTGCACCAGTCCGTCGTCATGCACGCCGATGTCCACAAACGCGCCGAAATCGATGACGTTGCGCACCGTGCCCTTGAGCTCCATGTCCGGCTTCAGATCCTCCAGCTTCAGGATGTCGGTGCGCAGAAGCGGCGCGGGCAGCTCATCGCGCGGGTCGCGTCCCGGCTTGAGCAGCTCCCCGACGATATCCTGCAGGGTCGGCACGCCGGTGCCGGTCTCTTCGGAGAGCTTTTGAAAACCGATCTTACCCGCCCTGTCGCGCAGCTCGGACAGGCCGGATGCCTTCACATCCGCCTTGGTATAGCCGCAGAGCGTGAGGAGCGTTTCAGCGGCCTTGTAGCTCTCCGGATGCACGCCGGTGTTGTCCAGCAGATTCGCGCTTTCCGGCACACGCAGGAAGCCCGCGCACTGCTCGAACGCCTTCTTACCGAGCTTCGGCACCTTCAGCAGCTGCTTGCGGTCGGTGAACGCGCCGTTCTCCTCCCGGTAGGCGACGATGTTCTTCGCAACCGCCGCGTTGATGCCCGCGATGTGGGAGAGCAGCGAATGGGACGCCGTGTTCAGATCCACGCCGACCGCGTTGACGCTCGCCTCCACCACGCCGCCAAGCGCCTCGTCCAGCCGTTTCGGCGGCATGTCATGCTGATACTGCCCGACGCCGATGGCCTTCGGGTCGATCTTGACCAGCTCCGCCAACGGGTCCTGCAGCCGCCGCGCGATGGAAACGGCGCTTCGAAGCGACACGTCGTATTCCGGGAATTCCTCCGCCGCCAGCTTGGACGCCGAATAGACCGACGCTCCCGCTTCGCTGACCACCACATACGAGACGCCCGGCGTCTCCTTGATCAGGTCGGCCACAAACATCTCCGATTCGCGCGACGCGGTGCCGTTGCCGATCGAGATGACCTGTACGCCGTGCTTCTGAATCAGCATGTTGAGCGTCCGTTTGGCCTGCTCGGTTTTGCTCTGCGGCGGGGTCGGATAGACCACCGTCGTGTCGAGCACCCGCCCGGTCGAATCGACGACCGCGATCTTGCAGCCGGTGCGGTAGGCCGGGTCAAGCCCCAGCACCACGCGGCCCTTAACCGGCGGCTGCATCAGAAGCTGGCTCAAATTCATCGCAAACACCTTGATCGCCTGCTCGGATGCCGTCTCGGTCAGCTGCGCGCGCACCTCCCGTTCGAGGGAAGGAAAGATCAGCCGTTCATACGCGTCGTCCGCGGCCCTCTGCACATACGGCGTGCAGGCGGAACCGGGAATCAGCGCCTCGTTGTACAGGATGCCGAGCGCGGTGTTCTCATCAAGCTCGACGCTGACCTTCAAAAACTCCTCCTGCTCGCCGCGGTTGATGGCCAGCACGCGGTGTCCGGAGATGCGTTTTACCGGTTCGCTGAACTCATAATACATCGCATAGACGCTGTCCTCCTCCTTCGCCGCGCGGCTCTTGAGTACGCCGTACCCGAACGCGAATTCCCGCAGCCTGCCCCGGACCTGCGCGCTGTCCGACAAATCCTCGGCGATGATATCCATCGCCCCCTGCAGCGCTTCCTCCGCGTCCGCCGCGCCGTTCTCCGCATCGACATACCGCTGCGCCTCTATGAGCGGGTCGCCGGCATCCTTTTGCTGGGCGCTCAGGAAAGCGGCAAGCGGTTCCAATCCCTTCGCGCGCGCGATGGACGCGCGGGTTTTGCGCTTCGGCTTATACGGACGGTAGATGTCCTCGACCTTTGCGAGGCTGTCCGCGTCCTTCAACGCCTGTTCAATCTGCGGCGTCATCTTCTCAAGCGCTGTGATGGAGGCGGCGACCTCCTCCTTGCGCTTCTCAAGCGCGCGCAGATAGTTTAAGCGGTCATACAGCTCGCGCAGGACCTGATCGTCCAGAGAGCCGGTCAGCTCCTTGCGGTAACGCGCGATAAACGGTATGGTGTTGCCTTCGTCTATCAGCTGGATGGTGTTTTTAACCTGCGTCTCCCGCAGGTGGAATTCCCGGGTAAGCGTTAAAGCGATATCCATGTTGTGCGTTCCTCCAACCATCTTGTGGGTATTGAATCGGCCGTATCGTGCGGCCCCATACTGTATCGATGTCCTGATCCGCAGTTTCCCGGCAACGCCGTGAAACCATCAGTGAGATCGTAAGCTTCTTTCATCTCTGATTTCCAGAAGAGCTGTGTGCGTCCAGCCTGCAGACTTCGCAGAAAGGTTCCGCATATCGAAGGGGCGAAAAACCACAGGTTGTCCGCAATCCCGTATACGCAACCCACACATATGGGATGTATGCGGGACATTTTACCTCTCGTCTGCGTCGAGATGCATAAACTCCGCAAAGTTGTCGTGCAGAATCCGCTTGTTCGTCTCGTAGTCCAGACCGAGGTTCAGAAAACGCTGCAGCTCCTCCTCATGGTCCCACATCGGGAAATCGGTGCCGAAGAAGAACTTGTCCGTTCCAAAATAGTGCAGCAGATCGAGCGCATCCTGTTTTTTGAGCAGGAACAGGCTGCTGCAGGTGTCGAAGTAGATGCCGTCGAGCTTCAGATACTTCGCGGCCTCATCCCACCGGCGGTATCCGCCGAAATGTGCGGCAATCGCGGTAAGCTCCGGAACCCGCTGCTTGACGCTGTAAAGCTTCTGCGGCCGGGAATAGTCGTAGCGGTCGTCACCGGTGTGGAACAAAATCGGCAGTCCCAGCTCTGCACAGCGCTTATAAAGCGGAATCATCCGCTCCTCGTCGATATCGAGCAGCTGAAAATCCGGATGCAGCTTGACGCCGTGCAAGCCCAGCTCCCGAATCCGCTCAAGCTCCCGCATCGGGTCCTGGATATCCGGATGAATGGTGCCCAGCCCGACAAAGGACGGATGCTTCATACATTCTGCATGGATAAAGTCGTTGATGCTCTCGACCTGCTCCGGCTTGGTTGCGGTTGAGCAGACGAGATAACGGCTGACACCGATCCGGCAGCCGCTTTCGATGAGCTGTTCACTGCTGCCGACCTTGTCCATCGGGATGTCATAGAACGATCCGATCGACTGTGTCGCCTTAAACGCGATTTTTTCGGGGAAGATATGCGCATGCGCATCGATGATATCATATGCCATGGTTTTATTCAGATTCCTTTCCTGATCAGGTTACGGCGGCCGCCAAAGCGCCGCCTCATAAATCCTTTCTATTATACACCCGCATAGAATATTTTGTCAAAGGCTTTTGGGGGAAATCCCGCCTGTACCGCGGCGCGGCGGATATCTCCGGGAATACGGAAATTGATTTTGGCTGATGAGAATCGGCGCGGCTTTTGGAGTGGGAGCTTTTCTGCATCGGTATGCGGCGGATTGCCTTTTGTTTTGCCAATGAGCATTGGCAGGGTGGCAGTACCTCTTTTGCCGGCCAAAAGAGGTACCAGAAAAGGCCGTTCAAGGGGGCTGACGCCCCCTTGAAAATCCCCCAATCACGCAGCTTTTTTGTGCAGGATAGTTTCCACCTCCCAGATGACAGCATGGTGCCCGCACCAGCGCAGTTCAGAGGCACGGGCGATGCGCAATGCTTTATCAGAAAATCGTTCTGTCGCTGTTTGTGGACAGGCTTTTCTTGTGAACGGTCTCGTCTAGCCTCATAGCATCCTGCCACGCTATGGCGTATTGGCGACCCTACAGTTATCTCTATGGAAACGCAGAAGAGCCGTTCAATGCCCCTCGGATACCCCAAATAGAAATACAGAAAGGAGGTTCACTGCCCCTGCGGTTCTCCACACAAAACGCAGAAAGGCGGAGGACCTTCGTCCTCCGCCCCGATGTACAAGCTTTGATTATTCCGGATTGCTTTCATCCTTCTTTTCATCAGCAAACGTGTTATCTGCCGGTTTCTCATCCGCAAACTTGTCGAAGAAAACCGGGTTCGGATCCTGTACCGGCTGGAAATTGTTCTTCGGTGTGTTTTTGGCAATATAGACGTTCAGCGCCTTGATGCCTTTGATGAGCAGGACGATGCCGACGATGGTGCCGACAACCAGAGCGACAAACAACAGCAGACTCGCTACGGCCTGTCCGTATACGATAAACTGGTCAAAAGCTGAATACATATGGTTACCGCCTTTCAAATTGTGAGTTTTACAAATTAATATCATTGTAACATATTGTATGAAATGCAATATGAATAAATGGTAAACAATAGCCGGATGCCAGCCGAGCGTTTGGTGACAGAATGGTGATACGAAGATGGAAACCGTAGTCTTCGCGGCCCTGTGGTTTCCGGCAAAAGAATTTTGCGTGGAAAGGCAGGATTCTTGTGTATTTTACCTTACATTTCCCATAATATATGTTATAATACTACTGAATGAATGATAGGTAAGGTTGTGTTGCGTGAATGGCGTTCAAAATCAGCATTGTCAAGGATCAGGAAATCGTCTGGGACTCCTATTATGTCGGCAAAATCACCTGCTATCCATTTGAAACAAGGGATTATAAGCCATATGCACAGGTGATACTGTGTTATCTGCCGGGACGCGGGTTTGCCCTGAGAATGTGGGCCTTTGAGACACACCCGGTCTGTGAAGTGCGGCATCCCGCCAAAGAGCTTTTGACGGACAGCGTGCTTGCTTTCCGCATCCAATTCGATCCCGCACACTCCGAAGAGGTCCTTTACGCGGCCTTCAACCGGGACGGCGTGGTATACGCAAACTTTACGCCGGATGAGGTAAAGCCCTTTGAGGGCGAGGATTTACAGGGTGTCTACTGGGGTGTACAGCTGATCATACCCGAAGACCAGATTGAAAAGCATGTCCCGCGCCGCAGCTTTGCGCCGGGCGACCGGCTTCGCGGCAACTTTTATAAGCTCTGCCTGGGCAGCCGTCCCCATCAGGGAAGCTGGGTGCAGCTCAGACAGCCCACAGCAAATCTCTTTGATTCCAACGAATTCGACGATCTCATATTGATTGATTATTGATAGATAAGAAGGAGGAATTTTTTATGAAACTGACCCTCAAAATCATCGGCGGCATGGTTGCGCTGGCCGGCGTACTGGTCGGCGCATGGATTGCATACGAAAAGTGGCTGCGGCCAAAGCTTGTGGAAGAGAAGACGAACTACATCACCTGCAACGAACCGGACGACGAGCTGTATTGACGCCCGTCCGGATGCTGAAACCGGACAATCTTCGTGCCAGTAACATCACAAAAGCAAAAGAGCCTGCATCCGCAGCTGTGGATACAGGCTCTTTCTTATTTGGGATATCATCACAATCACCATACTTATACAAGAAGGAATAAACGCATTCTGTACGATCTTATTCCATATAGTCATCAATCGGTATGGTCCCATGAACTGCTTCAAACTCTTCAATACGCTTTCTGACCAGCTGTTCCAACTCTTTATTCTTTGAGCGGCCTTCGGAATTTGCAATGTACCCCAACTTATCAAGCAGAATAAATGAAATGCGAAGCGTATACCTGGACAGCGAATTCTTCATGCCGCAGACCTCCATGATCATGTACTGACCTTACTATAGCTTATATTTATCCCAAAATTGTACCAAATGCGGTACAGCAGTGAGGATTTTGATAACAATATAAAATCAGTTTACAAAACAGCATGCAAAATTTGCTTACTGTGAAAACATAGCCTGGCACACACCGGCAGATCCAGCATAAGCTTTTCTGCAAAAGACGCCAGAGACGCAGGCACAACCATTGAACAAAAAAATCCAAACAAGCAAAGCCCAGCCAGTGTTGTTCCGTCTTTTTCATACAACCTAAAAGGTGCCGCGGATTTTTCCTCCGCGGCACCTTATTTCTGTTTGCTTATTTACCTGCTTCTTTCTTCATCTGCCACAGGTTCAGCTTGACCGTATCGTCGATCTTGATGCCGGAACCGGATATCTGGTTATTGTCGCTGATCATCTTTCCACCAATCGAAAGCGTACCGTTTTCGATATCGACGGTCGCCGGCTCTGCCGACTTGATCGTGAGACTGTTCAGCTTCAGCGTATACCCGTTCAGGTTGAAATTGACCGTATTGCTGAGTGTGAGGTCGGTTCCCTCGATATCCTTCAGCAGATATACCGTTGCGCCTTTCTGTGCGGTCTTGATTTCATCGGCAGTTGATGCCGTGACAATCTCTTTGCCGGTGTATGCCGTACGCAGCTGGATGCGCAGCGTAACGCCTGCAGCCGGATCACCGTTTGCGGCCGGCGTTGCTTCCGGCTGTGATACGGCGGCCTGCGAAGCATCGGCAGGCTTGCTTTCCGCGGAATTCGGCGCGGCGTCCGCGGAATTTGCGGATGAAGCGTTGGCCGGCGATGCGCCCGGCTGATAGGTCAGTTTATAGATGTCCGATTCGCCCGGATTGAGCGTATCGTTCTTCAGCTGTGTGCCGGCAGTCGTTCCGCTGACCTTTTCGACGGCAATGCTTCCATTGCCGCTGAGCTCTGCGATGTCAAGGATGTATTTGAACGCCAGGGAACTGTTTGCCCCGCTCGAGCTGCCCGCTTTCAGATTCGATATTTTAATATAGAAGGGAGCCTTTCCCTGTGCAATATCTCCGCTGATGACAAAGGTATCGTTGCAGGAGCGGACTCCGTTGCTGCTGGTCGCGAACAGCGACGTCTCTCCCCGTACCATGATGTCGTTTCCGGAAAGCTCCGTCACAGCGTCGACCTTTGCCAGATAATTGCCCGCCTGAATTTTATTATCACTGTTGGTCAGGCTGCTTCCAAACAATGCGAGGACCGTTACGCCATAAATGGCCACGATGCCGAGTGTTGAAAGCGCCATCGTCAGGAATTTGATCCAGTATCCCCTCTTTTTCGGCTGATCTGTCTCTTTATGATTGCTTTGCGATGCCAAGGCTCGCACCACCTTTCCTGATCTATACCGTATTATTCATTTATACTACGCCTTCGGAGAATCCTCTTTCCCTTCGGGTTTCTGCTCGGTTTTCACCGCGGCTTCGGATACTGCCGCCGCCGTCTGCGAGCCGGTTTCCCGACCCTGTACCTGCGCCTTGAGCCGCTCGATCTCCTCGAGCATCTCCCGGGCCTTCCTGCGCTCCTCTTCGACCTCCTCCTTCTGGCGGTCGATCTCCGCCTGCTGCTCCTTCTTATAGCGTTTCAGCAGACGGAAGAATTTGACGCTCTGCATGATCAGCAGCAGCGCAAACGGGATGAAGATCAGCACGATGTAGCCCATCGGCGATTTTAAGAACTGGAAGAAATAGCCCAGCTTCGGCATGGCGTACTGATATTGTCCAATTACCCGATCAGCCGGAACCGGATAGGTGTCGTCGTTGCCCAAGGCGATACCGTAGGTGACGAACGCCTTCTGGCCTTCATAATCGGTGATGCTTCTGATCTTATGGGTGACCACCTCGCCGTAATTCTCCGGGTCAACCGATTTAAAGGTGATGATGTCTCCCGGCTGCAGCTGGTCGGCATCCACATCCTTGCTGGCGACGACGTCGCCCGACTGGAATTCACCTTTCATGGAGTCGGACAGGACGATGTAGAATTTGTAGCCGAACAATCCACCTTCGTCTTTATTGAAACTGTTGACGGAAAAGATTGTAAAGATCATGATAAAGACCGTAAAGATCAGTATCAGAGCGGTGACAACCCTTCCCACAATGGTGAGTGTCTTCTTTTTATTCATTGCCTTTCTCCTTAATCAAACTTTTTGTCCGGGTTGTTGCGAACCTGTACCGCATCGGCGGCCACGTCAAATTCCAGATAGGCATTCTGATAGGTATTTCCGCTCGCGTCCAGCATCACGGCCTTGATCGACAGCGTATGCGTTTCCCCCGCCTGCAGGCTTCTGGGCGCAAGGCACGGGTCCGTTTTGACCAGCTGGGCCGGCTTGCCCTGATAGATCAGGTTATCCCCATCATAGATCTGGAATTCCACCGCGTTTTCCAGCGGTCCGTTGACATTTTCAAAATAAAGCCGGTAATAGGCTTCGACATTGCTTTCATTTTTGACAGTAAAGCTCTTTTCAATCGAGCTTCCGGGAGAAAGCTGAAAATCATCGTCATGGAAGATCTTCTCGCCGCCGTTCAGGGAAATTTTCACCTGCGCGGTCTGGAAGACATTCCCGTCCGCCTCGGCAATCGAGGAGAACAGCGCCAGGGTTGTGATGATCAGCATAACGAGCAGCACAATGATGGCGGCGATGTGCATACGCACCTGCTTCTGTAATTTAGACAGGTTCTTGTTTTCCTGTGCCATATCAGCGTGCCCCCTTCCGCTTCCTGAATAACAGGACTGCAATCAATCCCAGCGCAGACAGCACAAACGCCACATACAGCGCGTTCATGGTCTTGTCGCCGGTAAACGGCGGAATCAGGCCGCCCGAACCGGTGCCGGATGAATCGGTTCCCGCATGGCTGCCCGAGGAAGCCGATGCGCCGCCGGAAGGCTCGGCGCCCGAGCTGCTGGCAGAGCTGTCTGAGCCGCTGATGGAGCTGTCCGAGCTGCTGCTCGAGGTGTCCTCCAAAACCTCCCAGGTAAAGTTTGCCTTCAGCGTGGTGAGCTGGTATTCATTCCCGACGCTGGTGTCGAGATAGGCGTCAATCTTGTAGTAGCTGATCGTTTCCTTGTCGGCATTGCCCGTGAGCACCTGCCGGATATCGGCATTCTGACAATCCTCGAAGCTGCCGTCATAAAGAACGGTGTCGCTGCCGAGATCGGTGACCCGGAGCATCAGCACCTTGGAAAGTCCGCCGGTTTCCTCTGTGATGGGCGCGCGGAACCGCACCGTGATATCGCCGTCGTGATAGGCCTTCACACAGAAATACTTGCTGAGCTCGTCACCCGGCAGCATGTCCGAAACCTGGAACGGCTGGTTGACCGAAGGCTGTCCCTGGTAAAGCTCCAGATAGGGCGCCTTTGGCCTGGATGGGTCCTTCGAGGAATCCTGCGATCCCGCCGAGGACGTGTTTGAATTCACCGAATTCTGTGAATTGTCCGTGCCGGTCTGTCCCCCTGCCGATACCGAGGATCCCGGCGCGTTTGAAGCGCCGCTCCGGGTACCGTCCGGGGCGCCGCCGGATTCGCTGTCTTCCGGCGTGCCGGATGCCGACTGGCCTGGACGTCCCTGCCCGGACGAGACATCCGTCTGTGATTGTGCCTGTCCGCTCTGGTCGCCGCTCTCCTGTGACGCGTCGCCCGAATTCTCTTTGGACGCTTCGCTGATCACGTTGTCGGGGACAACGACCGAGGCTGGCGCATGATCCAAATTGCGCACAATCTGTACAACCGCGATGCCCGCTGCCGACAAAATCAACAGGACGGACAAAATAATAATGGCCGCTTTGTACTTCTTGAGATTTTCCTGTTCTGCCATACTCTTCCCGCCTCCAATTCGCCGACCCCGCATGCCTGCGGAATCAGCCTTGCTCAAATGGGTTTGGTTGACGGCGTCTAAAAAAATAGACACCGGTATGGCCGCCGGGTTAGACCTTCTCTTACGAGATGAATGGGATTGGTCGGCGGAACCGGCAGCCACACATTTTTTCATAAGTTTAAGAATGCAATGGAAATGCTTTTTTTCGCGAATTTATGTCGATATTCCGCGATTTACCCATATTATATCACAGTTCCCCGTCCAAAGACAATAGATAAGCGGAAATTTCGAAAAGATTCCTGTCCATAAATGACAGAAAAAGAAGCAGACGGATCAATCCGCCTGCTTTTTTCCAGCATCATACAGCTGTTACGGAAAATTTTATATTTTCATCTCAGCTGCCTTTTTACACCGTGTCATAAGAGTCTGATCTCATCGGTACATTTCTGTTTTTTCTGCATCCGCAGATATGTTATTCTGGAAAAATTTTTTATTTTTCCAGCTGTGCTCTTCCACGGCACCGCGGCAGGCCAATATCAACCGCCATATTCCTTTCGCCGCATTCGCAGCCATGTTTTCAACCGCTTTCCGGCATATTTCCTGGGGAAATTGGATGCAGCCTGCTCAGTCCAAACAAGCCCCAACCAGTCCGGCTGTCAAGCAGCAGAAATACCAAGCGCCGCTTTTTCCGCTTTGTTAAAAATGAAAAAGGCCGCCCTCTTTTCCAGGGCGGCATAGTCATTCAAACCACTGTCCCACATAAAGGGAGCACGATGGGGGTCGGGGAAACAGCCGCTGCGCCGACCAATCCCAAACAACGCAGCGGCTGAAGCATCCCACTCTCACAATGTAGGACCTGCGGAGCAGTTATGGCTGCCTGCGCCGCAGAATATATGCAAATATTACTGGTACTCACGATTATTCGCGGTTGACACTTTTCCCTGCCAATGCTATGCTAAAAAGAGCATTCAACCGCTTTTGGAACGAAACCATCAACTATTCCGGTCATCCAAACCGGGGGCTGCCGGATTACCATGATGCAGCCCGCTTGATGAATGTATCTTTACCTTACCACATTTCATGCAGAAAAAACAGACGTTTTTGCCAAACGGTTTATTTTGATGGATAAACGGTTTTCACATTGATCCGCCGGTCCAGACGGAAGGCCCGACAAATCCGGATGGTCTCCCGTTGGCGCCGGGCCGGGCGTACGGCTTTATACGGGTTTGAATTTGAAGATGCGGTGTTGTCCCCTCCCAAAATCCGTCCGCTTTAAAATATATCACAGGAAGCCGATCTATATAAACGAAGAATACCGGCCAGACGGCCGGCATACAGGAAGGAGGAAGTGCTGCCATGTTATCGGTGATCCTATGCGACGACAGCGAGACGCTGCGCGCCAAATACCGTGCCATCCTGGAAGAGGCCGCGGCGCGGCATGCCGTCTGCGTCCAGATACGGGAATACACCAGTGCGGAGACGCTGCTGTTCCATCTTTCCGAAAATCCCGGGAGCGCGGACATCCTGTTTCTCGACGTTGAGATGCTGCGGATGAACGGCATCGACGCGGCCCGGGAGCTGCGCCGGCAGAACTGCACGGCACAGATCATCTTTCTGACCTCGTATCCCGGCTATGTCTTCGACGCCTTCGACGTGCGTCCGCTGCAGTATCTGCTGAAGGCCAAAACCGGCCCGGAACAGCTGGAAACCGTCTTTCTGGAAGCCGTGCAGGCCGCCGAAGCCGATCAGCACGCGTCCTTCCTGGTCAAGACCCGGGACAGCCTTGTCCGCGTTCCGCTGCGGGATATTTTCTATCTGGAATCTCTCAGAAACCGGATTATCGTCCACTGCGGCAATCGGGAGTATTCGTACATCGGCTCGCTGGAAGCCGCGTGCGGGATGCTTGCCGGTCATCGGTTTCTGCGCATCAGCCGGTGTTACCTGATCAATCCGCAAAAATTTTCCCAGCTCATGGACACCTCGCTGCTGCTCATCGACGGAACCGCGCTTCAGATCAGCCGAAGGTATAAAAAGAGCGTCAAGGAGTTTCTTCGGAACTACTATGAACAGCTTCCCGCTTCGTCCGCTCAGGGCTGAGGTTCCAGAAGTCCACATGGACCGAAAACAGATGATCCTTGCAGCCGATGGAGATATCCCCGCCGTACCGCGCGGCCGCCGAGCGCATGCTCGCGATCCCCAGTCCGTGATGCTGCGCGTCCTTCTTGGAGGTCCTGAACGGATAGCGGGCATTCCCCGCACAGGGGTTTTGGATGTCGATGGAAAGATAATTCCCATGCCCGCGCAGCGTCAGACGGATGAACCGCTGAGGCTCCTTTAGCTTCGCGCAGGCCTCCAGCGCGTTGTCCAGCGCGTTGCCAAGCAGCGCAACCCATGAAATGGGCCGAATCGGAAGGTTCGGCAATACCGAAATCTCCTTTTCGAAGCGGACGCCCTGTTTGAGGGCGGCCGCTTCTTTTTCCATGACAATCGCATCCATGACCGGGTTTCCGGTATTGAGAACCTTTCCTGCCCAAGCCTGCGCCTGCGCGTCGATCTGCCGCAGAAACTCGGCCGCCTCGTCGACCTCCCCGCGGGCAAGCAGCGTGTCCAGGCAGAGCAGATCGTTTTTGACGTTGTGCCGAAACACCCGAAGCTCCTCCTGGGACCGCTGCAGCCTGGTGTAGTGATCCGCCTGTGCGTTCAGCTGCCGCTCCAGCGACCGCACCTGCGTGTCCTTATAAACGGCCTTGACAAGGTAATAGCAGCCGGCCGCAATCAGATAGATCACCAGCAGGAAGGAATTTAAGATGGCCGTATAGGTGTTGCTCTCCTCCAACGTATAGACGTTCCTGTACATGAAGAACAGCTCGAAGAACACGCTGCTGAACAGCAGCGCCGGCATCAGCGCCCGCATCCAGGTTCTCAGCTTCGCCCGCGTGCGCGGCAGCATCGCGATGAAGACGATCAGGCTGCCCGCCAGTATCATGACATTGATCGGTATCTGCAGCTGCGCAAAGCTGTACCATCTGGTCAGCTCGCCGATAAGCCCCGCGCTCAGCAGCACCCGAAAGGAGGCCAGCACGCCCGTGACAACCCTCCGGGGGGTTCCGTGGCAGGAGCCGCGCAGAAACCGCAGCAGAAAGATGGGAATGAAGACATAGGACAGATAATTGATGTAGTACATCAGGATGTAGTTGTTCACAAAGCCCGCCAGCATCCGGCATTCGGTCAGCAGCCAAAGGCCGATTGACAAACTGCAGGCCGCCAGGTTCGCGTTGTCCTGCAGCAGTCTCCTTCTTTTTCCGACGGCGTTGGAGACCGCCCAGAAGAACGCGCCGACCACCACCAGTACGATGCCGCTGAACATCTTCGGGGACTCCTGTATCAGAAAGTGCAGCACCATATCCGACCGCGACCCGTAATAAACGGTCGGCAGGATTTTGGAAAAGACCCAGTAGGGGGAATAGGTCTCCAGCGTCAGCTCCTTGCCGCCGCTGCCGGCGGGCAGGGGGACCGTCCGCATCACCATCCGCGTGATCTGCGGGCTGAAGCCCGCGGGCTGCGCTTCAAAACAGTACAGCTCCTCTCCGTCCAGCAGCACGCGCAGGGTCTGCTGCGAGATGCCGATCATCAGCGCCGGGCTGCTGGTTCCAAGATCCTCCGGAAGGCGGTTTTTGACGACCATCCGCTCCCCCTTCCGGTTGTCCTGGAGTCTGCTTGTGTCGACCGGTTCGCTGTGCGCGTCCTCATAGACCCTGACCCACCCGTCCTGCAGCGGCGTACATTCCAGCGAATCGACAGGCAGGGTTCCTCCGCTTGCGATCATGCTCTGTACCAGCAGGACCAGCACAATGGCAATCACCGCGGCCATCCATATCTTTTTTCGCATATCGTCCCTGATCATCCTCATTCGCTTCCCCTCCATTGTGTTTCCATTATACCGCAGATCGGCGGAATTGTCAGCTGAACAGCGCATTTAACAGATGAATCCCAGTTTATTTTGGCAGAACGCGGCATACCCAGTCGATCGGGAAAGTCTGCCGCCCTGTCCGCGCGGCTTTTCCGCAAATATCCTTCGCCCGGTTTCTCTGCACCAATTGGACCTCCCCGGCGTAGAATGGGTTAAAGAAAACTGTCAAAGGCGGTGCGAGCATGGTCATTCATGTGGTGCGAAGAGGCGATACGATAGGGAACCTAGCGCGGCGGTACGGCGTCACGGCGCAGCGGATCATCAGCGACAACAACCTGATCAACCCGTACAATCTGGTGATTGGGCAGGCGCTCATCATCCTGATCCCCGAAACGGTGTACACCGTGCGTCCGGGCGACACGCTGACCTCCATTGCGGCAAGGTACGGCACCACGGTTTCCGTGCTGCTGCAGAACAACCCCAGCCTGACGCCGAACATGTCGCTGCGGGCCGGACAGACCATTGTCATCCGGTTCACCGAGGAGAAGCGCCGGGACTTCACGATCAACGGATACGCCTATCCCTACATACGCCGCGATGTACTGACCCGCTGTCTGCCGTATCTGACCTACATCACCATCTTCGGCTATGGGTTTACCGAAACGGGCGAGCTGATCGACATCGACGACGAATGGATCATCCGGATCGCCTACCGATATAAAACCGCGCCGGTCATGCTGCTTTCCTCCATCACCGAGGACGGCACCTTCAGCGGCGAGCGCGCCAGCATGCTGTTTCAGAATACCGAGCTGCAGAACCGCGTGCTGGACCAGGTTGTCTCGGTCATGAACCGCAAGGGCTACGTCGGGCTGGACATCGATTTCGAATACATCGAGCCGCAGGACAGCGAGGCGTTCATCCAGTTCCTTGAGAACGTGACGGCCCGTATGCATGCCGAAGGCTTCTTTGTCAACACCGATCTGGCGCCGAAGATCTCCTCCGCGCAGCGCGGCCTGCTGTACGAGGCCCACGATTATGCCGCGGTGGGCGCGGTTTCCGACACCGTGCTGCTGATGACCTATGAGTGGGGCTACACCTACGGCCCGCCGATGGCCGTCGCGCCGCTGAACCGGGTGCGCGAGGTGGTCGACTACGCGGTGACGCAGATTCCATCCGAAAAGATTCTGATGGGCATTCCCAACTACGGATACGACTGGCCGCTCCCGTTTGAACGCGGCATCACCCGCGCGACCTCCATCGGAAACGAATACGCGGTGCAGATCGCGGCGCGTTACGGCGCGCAGATTCTGTTTGACCCGGCGGCACAGTCCCCGTTCTTTGAGTATTACGACCGGCGCGGGACAAAGCATGTGGTCTGGTTTGAGGATGTGCGCAGCATTGCAGCCAAATTTGAGCTGATGGAGGAATTCCAGCTGCGCGGCTGCGCTTACTGGAACCTGATGCGGCCGTTCCAGCAGAATTGGGCATTGATCAGCGCACGGTACAATGTGCGCAAGGTTGTACTGTAGATAAACCACCCCCTTCCGAAGCGTTTCGAAAGGGGGGTATTGTCGTAATGGGAGCCGCCGGCACAGGCGGGCGTGGGTATTTCGCCGGCTGCAGCTTGGGGCATGAAGCGAATGGCAAACGTCATGGTTCGCCGCGGCCAAAAGAAAAAAACGGTTAAGCGGCGGGGCCAAAACGCCCACGTCAGCGTCAGCCCGGGAGATTGGAATTCGCATCACGGCGATTTTTCGCAGCTTTGTGCCGATGCCAGGACGGCTATACCCGCCTGCGTGTGTTTTTCCTGGTGAAAAACGTACGAACATCACCAGAAAGCCGGTCAGGACACCTCCGAATACCACGCTCGGATGCCGGATGTAAATCCTTCTGACCTTCCCATGCAATCCATCCCTCTAATCCCTCCAATAGAAAAAAGCCGGATAAAACGGCAGACCCTGCAGTCTGCTGCCTTATCCGGCCTGTCATGTCTCTTATACGATTTGTCCGCGCGCGCACAAAAATGGTTCTATCTCAAAATCGGGGACAGGCAAGGGGACATCCTATTTTATGTATGGGATCTGCAGATTTATAGAAGAGCCTGGCTTCGGCCATTTCTTTCTGGAACGGAACCGCACCGTCATACGCATAAACAGATAAGGCCGTTTCGGATGTTTAGGCAGCCATTTCGCACGTTTTACTGCGGACGGCCGGCTTCTCCGCGGACAATGCTGAAGCCGTCCCGTCCCTGCTCTTTCGCACGGTACAGCGCCTGGTCCGCACATTGGTAAAGCGCATTATACGCGTCCCCGCATTCGGACATTGCCGCTCCAACGCTGATGGAAAGATGAACGCCGTCCTCCAGGTCGAGCGCACGCACACAGGCGCACAGCGCGGCGCACTTCTCCGACAGGGCCTGCCTGTTTTTGATCCGCCTCATATAGATCAGGAATTCATCTCCGCCCGGACGTCCGACAATGTCCTCATCCCGGAAATTGTCCCGCAGCAGCTTCGAAATGCGGACGAGCGTCTCATCCCCGCGCATATGGCCATAGGTATCATTGATCTGCTTGAAATGGTCGACATCCACCAGGATCAGCGCCCCGTTTTCCTGTTCACGCAGTTCGGCCAGACTCTCCTTCACCATATTTCTGCAGGTCTCGGCATTGTAAAGCTGGGTCAGGCTGTCCAGCTGCGCTTTTCTGAGCAGCGCGTCCTTCTCCTTCTGCTCATCGTCGATGACATGGATCTTGCCGAGCGCATAGGCTGGCTTGTCGTCGTCATAGACCGTTTCGAGCGCAATGCGCAGCCAATGGTACTGCCCGTCAAGATAACGCAGACAGACCTCCCTGACGCCGTCCTCCTGTGATCGGATCAGCTGCATAAACGGCTCCTGGAACTGTCTTTCCTGTTCATTCTGCGCTTTGCATACCACAAGTTCCGGCTTGCTCTTTTCGTTTTTCGGCGGAATGGAGAGAAGCAGCTCATCGGCCTGGAAATCATATTCATAAAAATATTCATTCATCAGCGCGTACACGCGAAAATGCTTTTTCAGTTCCAGGGAGGTTTTTTTATTCATCTTTGCGCGCTGGCGCAGGATCACGAGCAGTCCCGCAATGACCAGAAGCAGGAAGCCGCCGACCACCAGCAGGGATTCCATCGGATTCTCCCGAATGATATCCATCATGGACAGGGGCTGCCGCTGGATGACATTTTGATTGATAATTCCCTGAATATCCTCTTCCGGCATCGTAACAATCGCCTTGTTGAGGATGGACAGCAGCTCGCGCTGGGTGGACTTCACCACCCCGAGACAGATCCTTCTCGGCTGGGATTCCTGCTGAACCAGCCGCAGGTTGTCGAATCGGGGCTGATTGATGTAATACTGGGCGGTATACGCATCCACAACGGTATAATCCGCTCCGCCGGTTTCTACGGCCTGGATGCAGGACTCAATCGTGTCATAGTAAACCACCTTTCCGGACCGCCCCCGCGGATACACATTCATCTCCACCTGCGCTTCACGATCCTCTTCGGTGATGGACTCGTTGCTCCTGTTGGAAAGCAGAACATACTGCGTTGTGAGGTACGGCCGGGTCATGGAAAGCTCCTGATCACGCGCCAGATCATAGTCGTAGGGCATACTGGCGACCATATCAATTTCCCCGGCGCCCGCCTTGCGATACAATTCCTCTGTGGTATCCACACCCACGCACTCAAATTTCAAGCCGGTTTTCTGCGACACCGTCTCCAACAGATCGGTAGCAATCCCCCGGAAACCGCCCTCCTCCGACAGATACTGGAACGGAGGCTGCCGGTTCAGATACCCTACGCGCAGCGTTCCGGCCGACTGCAGATAATCCGTTTCTTTTTCGGACAGCATAAAGGTATTGTTTACGGAGACAAAGTATTTATCGAACAGCGTCGATGAGAAGGTCGAATCGGTCTGCTCGATGCTGGTAATCGCCTCGTTGAGCTTTTCCAGCAGTCCGCTGTCGTCCTTTTTGGTCACGGCAAAGTAGAACGGTTTGGGAGAAAAGCGGGCAATGGTGCGGATTCCCCCCGCAAAGTTCAGGCTGGTGTTCAGCATCATGTCCGCGCGCCCCTCGCGCATGGCGGCTATCTGCTCTTCCTGACTCGTACAATCGACAAACTCCGGCGTGATCAGGTTCATCTTACAGTAATCCTTCAATTCCTGCGCGGTCCTGCCGTTCCTGTTCGTCACAGCGATCCGGAAATTCTGCTGGACCTGGGAGTTGACCACAATGCTCTGTGTATTGTCCGCCAAAACCTGCAGGACCGTTTCCACCACGCCGTAGCTGTGGCTGGCATAATTGAACCGTTTCTCGTAGTCCTCCAGATACAGCAGGCCACCGATCAAATCCACTTCGCCGGTTTCCACCATATTCATCAGGGCGGTCAGGCTCTCATCGATCGGCCCGGGAACCTGTACAAACTCGTAATCCCACCCCGTGTACTGCGCAATCTCTTCCAGATATTCATAGGTATAGCCGGTATAGTTTCCGTTCTCATCCAGATCGGTAAGCCCCTCTTGAATCGGATAGGCCACCCGCACCGTCCGCCGTGACTGCGCAGAGATGCCGGCTGGAAAGATACTGGTCATTATAAGAACTGCCGCAACCAGCAGAATCATTTTTTTCATCTTATCATCCCATCGTAATCATTTTGCAAAGTTCAGATGTAAGTTATATGATTCTTATTATACAGAACCAGAAGGCATTCTGCAAGCACGATTATCGGTTAATTCCCGTTTTATCCCCGCGGAAGCCCTGTTTTCAGCTGTACGCGCCATAAAATAACATCCGGCAGCTGTTTTACGGGGGAATTTCTATAAGTGAAAAATCGGACGCGTTTCTTCAGAGAGGGTAAGCGCCATATACTGTTAATCGTCTTGGTAAGAAAAACCGGCTGTTTTGGATACCCTTGTCCAAAACAGCCGGTTTCGCCTGCCGCATCGCTGCGCGGAATATGATATAAAAAGGGGCCAACGTTAAAGCCTGCATCTTTTCATGGGAGAGGCGGATAGACGATTGCCCCATCGTTTTTGGACAGTCCGCCGTTTTGATGCCGCCTGCAGGGAAGGGTTTGCCCAACCATCATCAGCTTCCGAATCGGGATTCTTTTGAGGGAAATCCCTCATTTTCAGGAAGCGCATGTCCTGTCTACGGTTTCAGTATGACCTTTATGCAGCCGTCTTCTTTGTTGTCAAAAATGGAGTAACCCTGGCTGCCTTCCTCCAGCTTCAGCGTGTGGGTGATGATGTCCGTGGCGTCGAATTCGCCCTTTTGAATCGATTCCAGAATCGGCTTCACATAGCCCTGGGCCGGACACTGTCCTATTTTCAGGGTGATGTTGCGGGAAAAGAAATTTCCCAGCGGAAAGGTGTTATAGCGGCCGCCATATACCCCCACCATTGCCACCGTGCCGCATTTGCGCACCGCCTCTGAGGAAATCTCAATGGCGGATTTGGAGCCGGCCTGCAGCTTCAGCGCCGCTTCCATCTTCTCCATCACTGACATTTTGCCGTCCATACCCACACAGTCGATCACCACGTCCGCGCCGCCGTGCGTTCGTTCCTTGATTTCCAGTCCCGTATTGTCATACTCCTCGAAGTTCATGGTTTCTACGCCATAGCTTTCAGCGTGCCGGAGCCGGTAGTCCACACTGTCCACAGCGATGATCCGTTTTGCCCCCAGCAAAATACACCACTTGATGGTGAGCAGTCCCACCGGGCCGCAGCCCAGCACCACAACCGTATCTCCCGGCTTGACGCCGCCGATGTCCACGCCCCAGCGGGAGGTGGGCAGGATGTCGGTCAGGAACAGCACCTGCTCATCGCTCAGCTCCTGCGGGACCACCACCGGTCCCACATTGGCATAGGGCACTCTCAAATACTCCGCCTGTCCTCCGGCGTAGCCGCCGTAAGCGTCGGAGTAGCCGAACAGGCCGCCGGCTTCGCCGTTTGGATTGGAATTGCCGCATTGGCTGTAATGACCGTGTTCACAGAAAAAGCAGTGGCCGCAGGCAACCGGGAAGGGGACAATGACCCGGTCGCCCTTTTTCACGTTGGCAACACCTTTTCCGGCTTCTTCCACAATACCCATGGTCTCGTGCCCCATGATAAAGCCCGGCTTCATGGCCGGGACTCTGCCGTGGATCAAGTGCAGGTCGGAACCGCATATGGCAGTTGAAGTAACCTTTACTATCACATCGTCGTCGTTTTGAATCGTGGGGTCGGCTACCTCCTCCAACCGAACATCCTTTATCCCTTCATAAACAATCGCTTTCATAATTTTTTATCCTTTCTGTTCTTTATAGAAATGGCCGCAGGTCAACAGCAAGCCGCTCTTCCAAACGAATCAGTCGTTTGGTGATATCCTTCGATGTTTCGTCCGCCGCTTCATATTGGTTCAGATAACGGTTCAGAGACTTGACTCCCATATTGCAGCCGTCCGTGATCAAGTCCGCGATGGTTTTGTCTGAGTCGTTCATGCTGAGCTTCACGTTGGTTTTGATCCACGACATCCCCTTGGCCATGGGATTGGGATCTTTTCCTTCATCGTGGTATCCATCCAAAAGAAGCTGGATTTCCTTTTTCAGCTTATCATGTTCCTCTTTGCAGCCGGTGAGAGCTTCCCGCAGCGCCTCATGATGTGTATACTCCAAAACTTCATCAATGGACGCTACGCCCATTTTGATGCCTTCGTCGCACTCGCGCAGCAATTTAATGGTATCCTGTTCAACCATAGTATGATGCTCCTTTTTATTTTTCTGTTTCTAGTTTGCCGCCGGGTAAGAAAAAGATACATTCAGCGGTTTTCACTGTAGCAAAATTACATAAAAAAGCGAGGTCCCAGCCTGAGCATCAGGCGGAAACCCCACATTTTTTCAAAGCATTTTTATTTTTCTATCATATGAAAGGGTATCTGATTAAAATCGCTTGAATTTGAGTCCAAAAAGCTTACAAGCCTGCATGAGTCCCTAAAACGTGAACAACTATAAAATCAATCACATTTTATGGTGGGAGAGGGTGAACATTTTAGATGCCGCTCTAACGCAGAGATTTGTAAAGGTTTTTGTGTTATGTGATAGTAATGACATGCACTTCACCTATATCTGGAAAATACCTCAAGACTACCGTAGTTTTTCTGTAGCTTCCGTTGACTGTCGGCATATCAACACATACACAAAATTTCCACACCCATTTTTCATCGTATAATTTGCGTTCAAGCTTATAAATATAACTAGAACATATTTTTTTGTAAATTTCACGAATGAATGTTTCTTTGTCCTCTATATCATAGCCTAATGTACTAAGTATCGGCCCTTTCTTGCTCTCGTCCATAAGGTAATCGTTCCATTTCTTATCATCAATTTTTAATTTTAATTTATCAACGGAATTAAATTTGGGAAACAGTGTATTGAATGAAAAACCTATATCCGTTTCATCAGAAACATCAGCTTCAATTTTGTAACACAAAAAAGGTGAGAAACTATCTTCGTTTATGCTGATAAAGCGATAACCATTTTCTTCAAAAGGATATCCCAGCATATTGACATTTTCATCATCAGAATAGTCGGTTTGATGAGAAGCAATTATTTGATTACGGCACTTTACAAAAGCTTGAGTCAAAACACATGAAATGTAGGTTTTGAAAAGAGAATGACGTGTCAAATCTGCAAATCCAGTAAACCAAGGATATTTCATCAATTCTTCAACAATGCGCCAGCGCTGGGAGCCAGTCAAACGATTAAAGTATACCAAAAAATATTGGCTGCTGTGCTGGAATCTTGTTTTTTGACATCTTGCAATAACATCATTCATCGCTGATCTAAGACAAAGTTGGGAATCGGAGATGTTGCTGAGAATATCGATATAATCGCCGCACAGGACGCTGTAAACGCTGTCTTTATCAAGTAACGGAAGTAATTTTGAAAATATCATATCCCCATAACAATTATCTTCAATTTGTGCCGAATCAAATATGAAACAAGTCTCAAATTTCCCCTTATCCTGATTTGGAAGAAGTGCCCCTTTCATAGATTCATAGGACACACCTTTGAAACTAAGCCGTTGTTTCAGTATTTTAAATTCTTCAGAAATTGTTTGGTATACATCTGTGTCGGATAGATCAAAACAGTTTTTCATAACAGAAAAGCGAAGATCATCTTTTGCATTGAAAATGTAAACCGTAAACTCTTCGTGATCATTTTGGGTATATGGTTTATTCTCGGTCATTCTGCGATCCTCCTTTTTGTTATAACATTGAGAAAATGTTCTTCAACACCATTTTACCATCTTTATAAAAACATTATATAATAATCATCTTTGTGCTCTGTACAGGTAGATGAAAATACAAAAAAGTTATATTTCAAAAATTTGAAATATAACTTTTCACTTGGTGGGAGAGGGTGGATTCGAACCACCGAAGTCATTGACGACAGATTTACAGTCTGTTCCCTTTGGCCACTCGGGAACTCTCCCATATTCAATTAAATGATGGAGCTGGTGGACGGACTCGAACCCCCGACCTGCTGATTACAAATCAGCTGCTCTACCAACTGAGCTACACCAGCATAGTTGTCCACTTACCACAGCGGTATTCATTTTACCATACCACGCGACAATTGTCAACATATTTTTTAACTTTTACAGAAGAATTTGAATAAAAAACCATGCAGGCCGGACAAATTCTTCTTGTCTCAGCTGGTTTTGGTCGAGGCGACAGGACTCGAACCTGCGGCATCTTGGTCCCAAACCAAGCACTCTACCAAACTGAGCTACGCCTCGATGACAGTCTCTTGGTAACGTGAATATTATTATATAATAAACGCTGAATTTTGTCAACAACTTTTTTGACGCGGCAGACCGCATACTTCTGATAAAAATTTATAAAAATCAGAAGCTTTTCGATTCCATTTGCGTTATAATAGCTGTATAATGGAGAGAAATTGAAATCTTTTTCCAACAATGGGCATCAAGGAGGTTTCGGACATGTCTGCAGCGCTGACCGGGAATCATCTTTATCACCTTATCAAACAGTATGAATATGCATCCGCCTGCGCAGAGCGGGATTATTATCAGCTGACACTCTGCTGTATCCACAACGAGGATCGTTTTTCACTGCTGCGCCGATTGTTTGCTTCCGAATGGTATCCCGCGCAGTTTGTGTCCGAATTGTATGCGCGCGTGGTCCTGTACCGCAGCGAACGCCCGGTGGTACAGCTTTTCTTTCGGGACGGCAAAAACCGCAACTGCACCTTTGAGGAGCTGGGCGATTATCTGCTTGCCAAGGACAGTCTCATTGAAATATCTGAGGAGCATCCGCTCGAGACCGTTTTGATCGGCCTGCCGATTGAGAACCTCCCCGCGCGTGTAAACATTGTGCTTCCAGCGCCGCTCTCGGCCACTTCTAACGATACGGCCTTCACCAACGATATGCTGTCGGCCGACCTGTCGATGATCTGCATCCCGCCGCTGCTGGCGCTGACCAATCCGTCCGACGCGGGCAGCGACGGAAAGCGCGGCCGTATCTGGCAGCTGCGCAAGCTGCACAGCCTTTTGAGACGCAGCTTCTACAGCAATTATCTGTTCGCCGTGCCGGATGCGGAATCCAAACAGAAGCAAAGCATCCGGGACAACCTGCAGCCGCTCACCTCCCCCTATCCGCCGTTTGATGAAAGCATCTTTGTGTTTGCCGGCGGTCTGCGCAGGCCGGATGAACGCGCGATGGAGCGTCTCATGCAGGAAATGTCGGCGAGGACGCAGCAGTTTTTTTCACGGCTGCGCGTCTCCCGCCGCTGCGCATTGCTGGACGGCATGGCCGGCCGCAACCGTCAGCTGATCGAACGCAAGCGGCAGATGGCCGAGATGCTGGAACGGACAAACCACTCCCGGCAGGACCGCATCTCGTCGGCCGAACGGGTGTCCAGGGAGCTTTACCGCACCTTCACCGAAAGGGTCGAGTTTTTTGCCGTCAAGGAGAAGGGGCTGGCAAATCTTGCGGCGAGCTGCCGGCTCAAGCTGCAGAACGGTATGCGGCTGCACGACATGCAGTCCATCCGCGTGGATGTCTATACCGCGCTGTACCCGGACATCGCGGCCTATCTGCAGGAGATCAACCGTATTCTCTGCGCCCAGAACGACTATGGAAAAGTACGTGCCGCGGTTTCGGTCGTCAAATGGAATGTGGCCAACATCTTTGAGGGCGTGCGTCAGGTCGAGTACCGCACCCAGAAATTTTCCTTCCAAAAACGCGGCAACGGCTTCCGTCGGCGCATGTATGCGCTGCTTTCCAGCAGCATCACCGATACGCTGATGCACAACCTGAAAAAAGAGCAGGAACGGTTTATGAGCGCCTTAAAAAGCGCGCTGGATCAGTATGCTTCCGGCTTCCGCGGCAGCATCCCGCTGATCGGCACAGAGGATATCACCGAAAGCATCCATGGTCTGACCGTGCAGCAGCAGTCACTGGAGGAGAAGATGAATGCACTGAAAGCATCCAAGCGGTAGCCCCCTTACTGTGCGGCAGAACAACCATTGGGAAAGTATCGGATTTGGAAAACAGAAGCGTATAGGCTTTGGAGAATACCGGTTCAGAACTGGAAGGAGAAATATGATGGCACAGATGTCTCATGAGGATTACAACGAACAGACCCATCCGGAAGCGGAGACGAAAGCGTCTCTGGAAAGAGAGGTAGAACTGACGCCCCGTCATCCGCTGGTGCGGGTGCTGGCGCTGATCGGGGCGGCGGCACTGATCGTTCTGACGATCCTGCTGTTCTGCGGCCTTCTGCAGCTGCCGCCGCTTGATGGAGGACAGGCCGGATCGTCCAATCCGGAAAGCCCGCAGGTATCGCAGATAGCTTCGGTTCGCTGAAAACAGGATGCCGGGCAACCATTGTTCTTTTACGATGATTTTTCTCAATATACAGAAAGCTCAAAGGCACTGCGACCCTTCATTCCAGCATATCTGCGATTGAATATGGATTTTCTCAAAGATTATTGAAAACGAATGCTACATAATAAATTGTATGAGCATGATATTTCGTATAAAACGGGCATAAGAAAAGCAAGCTCCAACTGTATTGCCGGAGCTTGCTTTTCGTTTTCATGACAATATGAATCAAACTTACCGTTTAATGGAATCATTTAGGCTTGTAGAATTTTGATCATCTTCCGTTGTGGAAGAGGAAAATGGTCAAGCCCACGGATTCGGCCACGCTTCTGCAGGTGCTTCTACCTTGGTAACAGACATGCTCGCAAGAGTTTCCTTCCTCGTCCAATTATTGTAGTAGAAATAGGCATTGGTACCAGTGCCTTTTGCCCCGTCGACAGCGGCGAAATATCCACTGTCAGTGTACAAACCATCCGCGAAGATGTACGCATCGGTCAATGAGTTGTCCGATAAGGTGTTCTTTGCGTTTATGAGCAGAGCGCCGGCTGTACAGTTGAGAACCTTCACATCATAGAGATAGACCGCTGCATTTCTGATCGACTGAATGCCCGCAGTGGTCTTGTTACCCGAAGACATAAAACGACCGCCGTCAACTGTGATGTTCTTGAAAACAACCTTGATTCTGTTCTCTCGGCCGGGAACGGAGCTTGTGCAGTTGATCACATGCCGATTTCCATCGCTGTAGCCGCTCTGCTTCTGAATCACCACATTGCCTTCGCCTATGACGGTAATGCTGGTAGAAATGGAAATCGTCGCCCCTACATTGTAGGTTCCCTCTCTCAAATAAATAACGGAGCCGTCCGGCGCATTGCTCGCGTTCAGCTTTGTCGCCAAATTGTCGCCCGGATTCAGGAAGATGGCGTCAAACGGATATCCGTCCGTGCTGTTGAGATTTCCTGTTACCGTGCCCTGGATATCCGCGCCCTGTTCATAGGACATGCTGCCGCCGCCGTTGGCGGTGACGTCCTGAACAACGGCATCCGCGCGGATGATGACATTTGCTTTGGCGCTGTCCGCTTTGCTGCTGTTGGTACCTTCATATGCGCCGCCGGTGTTCGCCGTGATGTTGCCCCAGGTGCCGGAAATATAAGCTGAATGGGCGTCGGTATCCTGAATATTGAGGTCCGCATCCGTACCCGGAAGACCGGTGAGATTGAAGTGCCCTTTTGCGTTGTCCAGCACGATGGTACCGCTGGTGAATTTACCGACAACATCGACGGTCGTGTAGTTCTGGGTATCCGCAAAGATCAGGGAATGGCTGCCCAGATTCAGCTCATATGCGCCGGTGTCGAGGTTCACCGCGCCAAGGGTTACGTCACTGTCAAGCGTGATATCCTTCATGAGAATGATCGTCGAATTCACAGCAGCCCGTTCGATGTCGCTCTGCTCGTAAGCTTTTGTGATTTCACCGTTCATCTGCGTAGCGGTCAAAATGACATCCAGATCCAGCAGGGCGTTCTGATAGGTATTGCCGGCAGATTCGCCGAATTTAATGGTCAAAGCGATGTATTCCACCTCAGACTCATCCAGCTGTCCATTGGGCACAGCCGCGATTCTGCCATCCTCGATGACCGAAGAAACAGCCGCTGCCGCCGGAGCCGAAAGTCCCGCCGCGGTATCCTTCGAGCTTGCGGCGCCGAACAAAAGCGCATCCGCCAGGTTGTTTTCGTTTACCGTCAAATCCAGATTGTACTTCAGATTCAGTGTGCCTGCATTTTTCACGGCAAGGTAAATCGTCTTCTCCATGCCGGGTTCCCAGGTTTTGAAATCCTCGCCAAAAATGAAGTCATCCTTTGTCTCATTGTCAATTGGCGTCCAATTTTCTCCCAATTTTGCCTGCTCGCCTTGAGGACCGGTGTATTTGTACATCTCAATCTGAAGGTTGCCTGCCTGAATACGGTTGCCCTTGTTGGATACGGTATCGCTGAACCAGGCAAGGGTGGTGCCGATCAGCATTGCGATGCAGAGCAGCAGTGACAGCCCGGTCGCAATCAATGACCGTTTGGTATTGGTGCTTGAATTTTCCATTTTTCTTCCTCCTTATGATTGTATCATTTTTAAAAATAGGGGGGATTGGATTTATTGATTCCCCTATTCATAAAGCGCACAACTACAGTTTGTATTCTATTATAATTTGGTTAAAAAGTCAATGAAAACCGGCGTTTAACAACCATTTTAGTGTAAAATGCGCTTTTGAAAATAAAATAAATGTAACGCGTTGAAAAAAACATATCCATCAAATTGCAGATTTGGCGTTTGCATTGCGGCGATTTCTATCGAAACCAAGTTTTCATCCAGTCTGCGCATACTGATTAGAATAGCTGTTGCGTTCATGGAAACAGCCAGCCATAGAATGGTGCGTTCTCCGCCGAGCTTACTCTGGGAAGCGATATCATATCGGCTGATATATCAGTGGGAGCTATATTTTCAGAAAATCCTTTGCTGCAGCTTACCAAAAAAGCATCGCTTCTTCGTCCTATGTAAAAACGCCTGAGCGGTTCCCGTCGTTCCGTTTTAATGGAGCCGCTCAGCTATCATTCCGATAGTGTTTATTGCTGCCCCTTTTTCTTCTTTACCGCACATCAATGGTATGGCAAAGTGATAAGAAATTCTTGTTTGGAGTTGACAGATTCCTCAATTCATAGTAGAATATATAGAGTTCGCATATCGTGTCTGTCTTTGTCCTGTCCGGTCGGAAATTTGCGGAAAACAGGTTCGGTATGTGCATTGTGCGCCTATAGCTCAGCAGGATAGAGCGACCGCCTCCTAAGCGGTAGGTCGGATGTTCGAATCATCTTAGGCGCGCCAGGAACAAGGCTGTAAAACCCTGATGCATGTGGGTTTTACAGCCTTTTCAATAACATATTTTCTGTTATCAGGCGGTCTCGATCTTTTCCATTATATTTTCCGGCGTTTGGACGATAAAACACAAAAGAACCCGTGTTTGGCTCATGCCAATCACGGGTTCTTTGACAGGCTGAAAGGGCGTACAGGTAAATACCTGTACGCCTTTTCCATTTTTCCGCTTGATAACATCCCCAGACTGGAGTGCCATTGTCCTCTCTGACAACAATATCCCGGTAATTGACCGCATTTCGTTTCAGTCAGCTTCGCTGTATCAATATAAAACCGCCGATGCCGTGACATCCTCCTATTTCTCATACCGCCAAATCGTTGTACATCAACAGATTTTTGAAAATCAATCTGTTGTATCAGCCGGTCCAATTCGTAGATTTTTGTATCAATACTTCCGTAAATTTTTTCAAGCATTCATATTTACCAAATAAAAACAAATACTATCCGTATCTATCCATCAAAATACCTTGCGTTTTGGAGGCGTTCTTTTGATCAACATCATCTTATATGGAAACCTGCAGGATAAAAAAATCTTCAATTGTCTCAAAAAAAATTTTGCGAAGCAATTTTCCTGCAGCTTTCTCAATGACCAGTACATCGATATGCGCGATAGCCAGGCTGATTTTCTGATCTATGAAACCGACCATCCGCTGGATATCTTAAATGAACACACCATCGTCGTGTTCAAGGACTCCGGCGCTTTTGATGTCAGACCCTGCAAAAACCGGCAGCATGTCTCCATTATCAATTCGGAAAACAATTGGGCGATCGACTTTATCAAAGAGAATGAACTGAACACCATCACCTGCGGATTGTCTTTGAAAGACATTGTCAGCGTCTCAAGCTACACCGGTGAAAGCACCGTCGTCGCATTGCAGCGCAGCATCCGTTCGCTGATGGGTACAATGATCGAGCCTGTTGAGATTCCGATTCGCCGCATCTCCAACGCCGACCTGTATTCTATCCTTGTACTGAACGCCATCCTGCTGTTGAGTGAGAAGCAGGGTTCGGTCGAAAAAATGGATTTTTAAGAAAAACTTCCCTGTAATATTAAAGGAACCTCGTGACAAAATAATAAAGCAAACGCAACCGAGAAAAAAAATTTAAAAGAAATTCAAGGAGTGCAAGTTACAATGGCTAATTCTAATTCTTCTAGTAACAATCTCGTAGTTCCTCAGGCTAGAGAAGCAATGGACCGTTTCAAAATGGAAGCTGCTAACGAAGTTGGCGTGAACCTGAAGCAGGGTTACAATGGCGACCTGACCTCTCGTGAGGCAGGAAGCGTCGGCGGCCAGATGGTCAAAAAGATGATCCAGGCTTACGAAGAATCCATCAAATAAGTAAAGTTGCTTGATAATCCCCTGGCCGGTGTAAGCATGCCGGCCGGGGGCATTCTCTTTCACGGGGAAAACTTCTCCCCGGCGGGATTATTCCATCAGGAACCGATATTCCATACATATCATAACGCCAGCGTAACGGATGGAATGGAGATACCATCCTGAAAAGCATGCAGAATCCATGCCGGCCTACCTGTCATATCTGTTCAGCAGTCGTCACATCAGGTTCATAGCCCGCGATCTGATCAAGGCCGCAGTCCAGTATCCGGCAGAGCCTGTTCAGCGTGTTGGTTGTGACATTTTGATTCGCCCTGAGCCGGCGGATGGTCCGGCTGTCCACATTGTACTGTTCGCGAAGCATATAAGTGGTAACGCCCTTTTCCTCCATGGTCTCCCAAAGCTTTGTAAAAACGATCATACGTTCACCTCATTTATCAAAAACACCTGTATATTGATATTATGGGGCATATAATCATCCTATGTAAGAGGTACACATTCCCCACATTGATATAGGCGTGAAGATTATGAAACATCTGCCGGACAAGCGCTGTTCATGCTGTGAAAATCAGTTTTGTGTCGATTGGGCGGAAAACCACTGTATATTGGAGCGGATTGCGCTGGACACACGGGGACAGTGCCTGTCCTGCATCACGGTCGATATTCCGGAAGAGCTTTTAAAGGTACATAGGGAAAGCATGCTGAAACGCTTTGGAGAAGAATAGCGTGTTCCTCCAAAGCCTGTGCCCGCTTTCTGTGAATCGTTTCGCCATGGCAGCGGCGAAAAAAGGGAGAATGGCTGCGCCACTCTCCCTTTTCCGTTGTTCATTGCTGTGCATGCTCAGACGTTTCAGACCGTTCCTTTTAATATGTCGAGCTTCAGGAGAACCAGGTCAAAGATGTTGAGCACACCGTCGCGGTTGACATCCGCCGCTTTGTGCTGGCGGTCGGTGCCGCTTGCGCGCAGGATCATCTGCTTGATCTGCAGAAGGTCCGCCACGCCGACGCTGCCGCTGTCGTCCACATCGCCGCGTCGGATGGCGGGAGCGGAATCGACCGAAACAAGGCGCGTGTCGCACCAGTTCGCATGGTCGGCGCTGATGTCGCCGTTTCCATCGGTGACCACCAGCTTCAGCTCCCTGACGCCGGTGATGTCCAGGCTGATGAACTTCGCCGGGGTCTGATATCCCATCATGCCGCTGTCATACAGCAGTACGCCGTCGCCCCAGACTTCAAAGGTCACGGATGGACGGATATCGGTGCTTGCCTTGACCGCGTTGACGCCGATATAGCTCTCGAAGGTCGTGTAGTCAAGCCCCTCCAGGTCATAGACTGCCTCGGCGTTCGCGTGCATGCCGATGCCCTTGCTGAACTGCCGGATTTCATTGTTGATATTCAGCGCCAGCGGGCCTTCATAGGAATAATCCCGGCGCACGCCGTTCTTGTCGCCATACAGTTCCTGCACGTCGCTGCGCGCGCTGACCCAGTCGAGATCGCTGAGATAATCGGTGCGTGACGCGCGGAAGCGCAGCGTATAGGTATAGGTGCTGCCCGCTTTGTTCTGGACCGTGACGACCGCGTCGCCCGGAACCGCCCAGGCCTGTTCGATCGAAAGGTTCACATACTCGTTTTCCTTATCGGCGCTGACGACCGGAACCGCCGCCGAAGCATCGGTGACCGGGATGGTATATACCTCCTTGTCCAGCGCGAATCCCATCAGCGGCACGCCGTCGATGCGGATACCGGAGATGGTCGCCATATCCTCTTCGAATTGGGCAATCATCGCGGCCAGCGGCGCAATGGCTGCCGCCTCATCCTCTTTGACGCCGCCGTTTTCGATGAAATCGTATACCTTCAGAATCTCTTCATTCAGTGCGTCCTGCATCTCCTGCGGCAGGAGCGGGCGCAGGTATTCCGCGCGGGCAATCATGCCGACCGACTCGCTGAGCGGGGACGCTTTGACGTTGAATTCGGCGATGACGCCGTAGTCATTGACGGTACGGGTCGCAACCACCTTGACATAGCGTGCGGCGGTAGGCTGGATGGATACCGAACGCGCGCCGGTCGCCTCCGGCCAAGTCACGGTCCCTGCCAGTGTGAAGGCTTCGCCGTCCATACTGGTGTAGATTTCGGCATCCAGGAAGATACCGTTGTGATGACCGCCCTCCGGACGGTTGATCAGTGAAACCTCGGTCACCACCTGCTCGCTTCCCAAATCCACAATCACCCAATGCGGCGGCTTCTCCTTGACCGTCTCCGCCGAGCCTTCCCATTTATAGTAGGAATGCCAGATGCTGTTTTCGCTGCCGTCCAGCATATTCGACGCAGGTCCCTCCGCGCCCGGGGAGGATGTGGACACAACGCGCATCTCGGACTGAGAAATCCAATCCGACAGGATGTTCGCGCTCCTCAGGGCATCGATCTTCTCTGAAAGCGCTGCCGACGCTTCGTTGACCTGTTCTTTGGTCGCGCCCAGATCCTCATAGACCGCCTGCGCTTCTTCAATGGCGGCGGTAAGCTCCCGTTTGCTGCGGGTTGTATAAGCGCCTCCCAGTCTGGACTTCGCAAGATCGATGGTCTGCTGCAGCGTCAGCTTCATGAAGTCCGGGATGCTTGCAATCTCCTCGTCGCTTGCCGGATAAAAATGAATGGCCAGTCCGCCGGAAAGCGGCATATGCTGGCTGTAGACCGTCTCGCTGTCCACAATGTATTTGGAAAGCAGCACCTCGCGGGAGGTTTCGATGGCATCTTCCGGGCTTGCATAGAACTCCGCGACATACTTGCCCTCCCCGAGGAAATCGAATGCAAGGCTCAAATCCCGTTCATCGGAATTGATGCTGCCCAAGAACCATTCGTCGCCCGCGCGGCGCGCAAGGGTCGCATATCTGCCGAATTCGCCTTCGATCGGCAGAACTTCATCGTAGCTGCCGGGCATATCGCGCCAGAACTTGAGCTGCGCGTTGCGCTTCTCGTTGGTCGTATCCGGATTCGCCCCCTCCCAGAACAGCGCCTGTCCGCCGGAGTAGAAGAACAGCGGCAGCGCGACGTTGAAGGCGGTGGATTTTCTGCCGGGATTTGTAAAATAGGTGTGGTCGGCGTTGTTCGCAACCGACCGGGTAAACAGGCTCTTGAGGTCGTCCGACGCGGTGACGTTTCCCTCGTCGCCCAGAATGCCCTCCAGAGAAAGCAGGTTCGGATAGGTCCTTTCAAAGCCGGTTGAGACGTCCTCGTCATGCGCGACCACCGCAATGTGATGCTTCGCCGCAATCTCGACGGCATCCTTGAACCAGTTGGTCCAGTACTGGCTTCCATAGTTGATGAAGCCGAATTTGACGCCCGCGATGCCCCAGTTTTCATAGGTGGTGAACAGCGTCTCAAGATCGTAGTCCTCCAGCGCGATGTGGTTGACATAAAAGATCATCTTGACGCCCTTCTCCCTGGCGTAGGCCATGATGTCCTCCATCTCGAAGTCGACGTAAACCTTCGACGGCGGCTCATGGCTTGAATACAGGTAGTTTTCACCTGGCTTGACCTTGTTCGGGTCGCTGGTGCGGTCGTCCTCGGTGCCGTACCATCCCGAATCGATCAGCACATACTGGTCGTTCTGGAACACCGCGAAGTCGATCGCCTTCTTGATGCCCGCAGCCGTCATATCGTAGCACATCTGGGTCTTGCCGGCTGTAATCCAGGAGGTGTCCTCCATTTTGCACGGATCGTTCAGGTTGTAGATCAGGCTGTTGTTCTCCAAAAGCCCGATCTGGCTGTCGCTGATGATCAGCAGCCGCCAGGGCGTGTAGTAGTCGGTGCGCGCGTTTACATAGTCGCCGGTCGGCGGATCATAGGACGGCGCCGGCCAGGAGGTGTTTTTCGCCCACTTGATGTTGGTTACCAGCTTGCCGGGCTGTCCGGAAACCGCCGAAAGCTGGATGCGCGCATAGTCGTAGAGGCTCGCCTCATGCAGCGTCGCGGCCGTGCCATTTTCATAGAGGAAGGTCATCGGCGTGCGCATGTTGGTGCTGGAGAACTGCGAGACATCCTTTTCGACCGGGATGCCCTGGCTCCATCCGTCATGGATCAGCGCCTTTGTGCCGGCCGGAAGCTGGAAGGTGGATTTTTCATTCATGATCTTAAAGGCGGACAGCGCGTCTTGTTCCGGGAAATAATAGCGGAACGCGACGCCGGTGTCATAGGCGCGCAGGATCACGTTGACCCTGCGTTTAAGGCCGTCCTTCTCCGCCAGGCAGTAGGTGGTTTCGTTGTAGTGGTTGTAAAGTGTCTCTTCAAAGCCCCAAACCGGCGTCTCCTGCTCGTTGACCGCATCGGTTCTGGTCTCAAGCAGTTCAAACCCCTCGGTCAGCAGGCCGCCGTTCCCGGCATCCAGCTCGAAGCCGAGGGTGGAATCCTCCATCAGCGTGCTGCCGTCCCGCTGCACCCGATAGGTCGGCGCACCGGCATCGTCCAGATAAAACACAATGCTGTTGCGGCCGTTTGGGGAAACGGTTCCTTCTCCGGATGTTTCCTGTGCCGACGCCATATACGGACCGAAGCTGAAGCTTGTCAGTGCGATGACGCTTGCCAGAAGGCCGGCTGTAACGGATATTTTCTTCAATATCATAACCCTCTTTCTCTTTTTGTCTGTTTGTTGCTCTCTGTGCGGTCGGGTCTTTCATCCTCCTTTCCGGTAGATTGCCGCGGTTGGATGGTCAGCGGCGGAACGCCGGAGCTTGAAGAAGCTGCCGTCCATCCCTGCGGTCGCCCGCTCTCTTTATAGATATAAGTATAGGGCCTATATCCACACAAATCAATTGACAGAACCTCCAAACAACAGAAAGGAACTTTGTTTATATAAAACAAAGTTCCTTGGTTTGTCCGATATAGGCGTGTGTTCAATCGTTGTTTGCCGGGATTCAGCGGGATGGGCGGCGGGTGTGCCGCTTAGGCACAGTGCATCCTTTCCTCCGGCAAGGCGGCAGCCGTTTTGCTGCGGCGCGGCAGTCTTGCTGTGTTTGCCAGGATGTCTTGGCATTGTGGCAGTTACTTCTTTGCCGGCCAAAGAAGTAACCAAGAAAGGCCGTTCAAGGGGCCAGCTGCGCTGGTGTACGCGCTACGCGACACTGAAATAAAAAAAGAGCCTATGACAAACACACCACAACAACGCAGCAAAAAAAGCGGCGTAGCCGATTGCCCCACCGCAGGTGGTGGCTCCCTTGAAAATCCCCTCTGATATCCTATTATCTGCTTCGGCCGCCTGCGGGCGGCGTTTGGGTTTGGGCAGGGTGGTTGGGCATGGCTAGCAGCGGACGCTTTCCTGGCTACGGGTTTCTCTCACAGTACCCCAATACTTCGGCTGGTACGTGCGATGTCGGTGATCCCATAAATAATCAGTTTTCTCGGGCAGCTGCTGCGTTTAATTACGGCAATATGCTGCTATCTTTTGGTTACCAACACACCAGGCATATTTATAACGCGGTCCCGGCTGTGCCACTTCAAGATGCTGCGTTTCTGATTACAGACACGGATTACAAATGTCTTTGAAATAACAGCACAGCAACCCTCTCAGGGCGAAATGGTTGATACTGTCCTGTTCCGGCAAGGCCGGTTCTCCGTCTCAGATGGTACAATCGAAACCCCTGTTTAAAAAAAACCGCTGGTACTCCTTCAGATCCTCCGGATGCAGCTGCGGCACACCCGCATAGGCGTATTCGAGACCCAGCAATTCATATTTCTTTTGGCCGAACTGATGGAACGGCAGCAGGTTTACCCTCTTGATGCCGATATCCGTCAGCAGATCGCAGAATCCGTGTGCGTCTGTAAGGCCGTCATTGAAGCCGGGGATCACCGGGATGCGCACGATGATCTCTTTTCCCATTGCCGATGCCAGCGTCATGTTCGCGATGATCTGCGCGTTGCCGATGCCGGTGCCTTCCCGGTGCTTTTTATCGTCATGATGCTTCATATCGAAGAGCAGCAGATCCGTATACTCAATCAGCCGCAGGAAGTCCTCCTTTTCTCCATAACCGGTCGTCTCACACGCTGTATGGATGCCCCGCTCCTGCAGGCTCCGCAAAAGCTGCGCGGCAAATGAAACCTGCGAGAGCACTTCGCCGCCCGACAGTGTGACGCCGCCGCCGGATTCCTCATAAAAGGGTTCATCCTGCATGGCGGTGTGCAGCACCTCTTCCAGCGTATAGAGTCTTCCTTCCCTGGTGAGGGCGCCGGCTTCACAGATGTCAGCGCATGCTCCGCAGCCGATGCAGCGCGCCCGGTCGATCAGCACGCGGCCGTTTTCAAATGAAACCGCCCGCTGTGAACAGGCCTGCTCACAGCGCCTGCAGCCGACGCAGGCATTCCTGTCCCACAGAAGCTGCACATTACCGCGCTGGCTCTCCGGGTTGGAACACCACTTACAGCGCAGCGGACAGCCCTTAAAGAACACCACGGTCCGGATGCCCGGTCCGTCATGGATGCTGAATTTCTGAATATTAAAGATGCATGCGCGCGGTGCTTTCATGAAATCATCCTCATTTCATCGGTTTTTCGTTTTTTACCCTGTGTCAAAACAGATTTTATGTAAAATTCTTTGGCTTCATTGTACCACATGGCCGACTTGATGTAAAGAACAAAATTTCATTCGTAAGCATATATTATTATTAACGAATTCAATTTCTTCTTTATCCGCAAAAAAATCGCTTGACATTTCTTGCGGATGGTGTATAATGAAATTGCAAAAGAAAATATATCCTGATTCATATGAAACTTTCGGATTGCAACTTCGGCAGCTTTGTGTTATCCTTTAAATAATGATACAAGGGAGATGAACGCTATGATAGGGAGACATACAAAACTGCTCGACATTGTCAATCAAAAGAACCGCGTCGAGGTGGTAAAGCTTGCAGAACTGCTGGGCGTGTCACAAGTCACCGTCCGCAAGGATCTGGATACGTTGGAGAAGAAAGGGCTGCTGCGCCGCGAGCACGGCCATGCGGTCAAGGTCTCCAGCGACGACATCGGCAACCGGCTGGCGTTCCAGTATGAACTAAAGCAGCGCATCGCCCGCATGGCCGCCGAGCTGGTCGGGAGCGGTGAGACGGTCATGATCGAATCCGGCTCCTGCTGCGCGCTGCTGGCCGCCGAGCTGGCGTTTAACCGCCGGGATGTGACGATCGTCACGAACTCCGCGTTTATCGCATCCTACATCCGGCAGGCGCCGTTCGTCCGCGTGGTGCTGCTGGGCGGCGAATACCAGCCGCAGTCGCAGGTGCTGGTCGGACCGATCACCAGTCTCTGCGCATCGGAATTCTATGTGGATAAACTCTTTATCGGCACGGACGGCTTTTCAAGCTCGGCCGGCTTTACGGGCAACGACTACCAGCGTGCCGCCACGGTGCGTACCATGGCAAAATACGCCGACAATGTCGTGGTGCTGACCGAATCGACCAAGTTCGAGCGCCGCGGCGTCGCCAAGCAGTTCGATGCTTCGGAGGTGGATTTCCTGTTCACCGACGACCAGATCCCCGCGTCCATCAAGGCGGGACTCATCCAAAACGGCATTCATGTGCAGACGGTGCCGGTCAGCGCCGGCGAACCGAATCAGAAAGGATAGGGCGTAAGATGAAACGTTATTATTTTGGAATCGATGTGGGCGGTACCAAGATCGCCTACGGCCTGTTTAATGAAAAGAATGAGATCATCGACCGGCACCGGGTCCCTTCGGATAAATCGCTCCCGGGACCGCTGTTCTTCGACAGCATCGCATCGGACATCGGCATGATGCTGCAGCGCAATTCCCTGACGGCCGCGGACCTTTCCGGCATCGGCATCGGGATGCCCTCATACATACTGTTTGACGAAGGAAAAATCCTGATGACCACCAACCTGACCAGGATCAAGGATTTCGCCGCGCGGGATTATCTGGCCGGGAAGCTCGGCGTGAGGGTGGTCATCGACAACGATTCCCACACCGGCGCGATTGCCGAGCACCGTTTCGGCGCGGGCCGCGGGTTCAAGCACATGATCTACTGCCCGGTCAGCACCGGCACCTCGGCCGGTATCATCATCAACGACCATATCTTCCGCGGCAGCTACGGCTTTTCGGGCGAGGCCGGACATATGCTGATCACGCCGGATGAGGGCGTGCTCTGCGGCTGCGAAAACAAGGGCTGCTTCATGTCCCACACCTCTGGCTCGATGATTGTGCGGCACATCCGTCAGCGGATCATCGCCGGCGATCAGACCATTATGGTCGAGCTTGCGGGCGCGCCGGAAAAGATCACCGCCAAGCACATCGAGGACGCAGCCAAGATGGGCGACGCGCTTGCATGCTGGGCCATCGATCACATGGCAAAATACCTGGCGGTCTGGGTTTACAACATGTACAGCCTGCTGAACATCAACTGCTTTGTCTTCGGAGGCGGGCTTACCAAGTTCGGCGGCATGCTGTTCGATCCGATTCGCAGCTATTTCGATTCCTACAATCACAATGACATGCCGGTCTACTTTAAATTCGCCGAGCTTGGCGACGACTTCGGCATCATCGGCGCGGCACAGCTGTTATTTGAGGACTAAACAGAGCAGTTGCATATCCCATAGCGTGAACACTCCGGCTGAAATGCAAATGCTGCGTTTGAAGAATATAGAACCCTTCCGCACAGCTGTTCCCTGTAAGATGGGAAACAGAAAGCAGCGGTTCCTGTCTTAACCAAAACAGGCTGCTGTTATAGGAAATATCGGTTCCTGTCACCGCAACGATCTGTTGGGGTTATCGGTAAGCTTTCCAGATGAATCCGATCACATTTCCAAGTATGCAAGTTTACTGAACGCCCCATTCGAGCTCTGGTTATAACTGACGGGTGCGGGCTGTCAAGAGCAGATCGGAACCGATCCGGCAAACCGCATCAGATTTTAAAGGTTCCATATTTTGATACTGCTTCAACACAGGGGGATCTCTCCCTTTAAAACAATATGCTATCAATAAGAAAAATTGGTTTCTTTTTGCATACTTTTTCTTTTTCCAAAGAAAAAGTATGAGAGAGGGGATTTTGTATGAGTTATTTTGGTGAACTGACATCCAGGATGCACGATTTCAGGGAGGAACTGCTGAACGCGAAGCCGATGGTCTGCGCACAGCGCGCGATCCTCGCGACCGAATCCTATCAAAAGCATCAGGCCGACCCGATGGTTCTGCGCCGTGCCTATACGGTAAAAAATATCCTGGAGCATATGGATATCTACATCGAACCGCAGACCCTGATTGCCGGCAACCAGGCTTCCTCCAACCGCAGCGCGCCGATCTTCCCGGAATACGCGATGGACTGGGTCATCGACGAGCTCGATCAGTTCGAGAAGCGCGACGGCGACCGGTTCTACATCACAGAGGAGACCAAGCAGCAGCTTCGGGATATCGCGCCGTACTGGGAGAACAACACCCTGAAGGAGCGCGGCCTCGCCGCCATGCCGGCCGAAAGCAAGCTGTTCTACGATCTTGGCATCATCAAGGCCGAGGGAAACATCACCTCAGGCGACGCACATGTCGCGGTCAACTATGAGAAGGTTCTGCAATACGGCCTGAAGGGATACCGCGACCGGACGGTGGAACATCTGAACGCGCTGGACCTGACCGATTACAAGAACCTCAAGAAATCCTACTTCTACCGCGCGATTCTGATCGTGCTGGACGCCGTCGTCGACTTTGCCGGACGCTATGCGGCTTTGGCCGACGAGATGGCATCCGCAGAGCAGGATGAAAGCCGCCGCCTGGAGCTTGCCGAGATGGCGCGCATCCTGTGCAAGGTGCCGTATCATCCGGCGGAAAGCTTCCAGGAAGCGCTGCAGTCGATCTGGATCATCCATCTGTGCCTGCAGATCGAATCGAACGGACATTCGCTGTCCTACGGCAGGCTGGACCAGTATGTCCATCCCTATTTCCAGAAGGATCTGGACGCCGGCAGGATCGACGAGGACTTCGCGGTGGAGCTGCTGACCAATTTCTGGCTCAAAACCTACACGATCAACAAAATCCGCTCCTGGTCGCACACCAAGTTCAGCGCGGGCAGCCCGCTTTACCAGAACGTCACGGTCGGCGGACAAACGCCGGATAAAAAGGACGCTGTCAACCGCCTGTCCTATCTGATCCTGCGAAGCGTCGCGCAGACCCGGCTTCCGCAGCCCAATCTGACCGTCCGCTACCACAAGGGGCTGAGCGACGACTTCATGAAGGAGTGCGTCGAGGTCATCCGGCTTGGCTTCGGTATGCCGGCCTTCAACAACGATGAGATCATCATCCCGTCCTTCATCGAAAAGGGCGTCAAGGAAGAGGATGCCTACAACTACAGCGCCATCGGCTGTGTCGAATGCGCGGTCCCGGGCAAATGGGGCTACCGCTGTACCGGCATGAGCTTCCTGAACTTCCCGAAATCCCTGATGATCGCGCTCAACGACGGTGTGGACATCGATTCCGGTAAGCGCATCTGCGAGGGGGTCGGTCATTTCAGGGAGATGACCTCCTTCGATGAGGTCATGGCGGCCTGGGATAAGATCATCCGCGAATTTACCCGCCACAGCGTCGTCATCGACTCCTGCGCCGACATGGTGCTTGAGGAGGACGCGGCGGATATCCTGTGCTCTGCGCTGATCGACGACTGCATCGACCGCGGCCTGACGCTCAAGGAGGGCGGCGCGGTGTACGATTTCATCAGCGGCCTGCAGGTGGGCATCGCGAATCTCGGCGATTCGCTGGCCGCCATCAAGGAGTGCGTCTTCGACAAGCAGCTGATGACCGCATCCGAGCTGTGGGACGCGCTGCTCGACAACTTCGAAAGCCCTGAGAACCAGCGCATCCAGAAGCTTTTGATCGACAAGGCGCCAAAATACGGAAATGACGACGATGAGATTGACTTATTGCTCAAAAAAGCGTATCATTCTTATATCGATGAAATCTCGAAATACAAAAACACCCGCTTCGGACGCGGACCGGTCGGCGGCGTATACTATGCCGGAACCTCTTCGATTTCGGCGAATGTCCCGCAGGGCGCCGGCACCACGGCGACGCCGGACGGCCGCAAGGCCGGCACGCCGCTGGCCGAGGGCTGCAGCCCGTCCCATGCGATGGACAAAAACGGCCCGACCGCCGTCTTCAAATCGGTTTCGAAGCTCGAAACCTCCAAGATCACCGGCGGCGTACTGCTGAACCAGAAGGTCACGCCGCAGGTGCTGATGAAGGAAGAGGACCGCATGAAGCTGATCTTCCTGGTGCGGACCTTCTTCAATCGCCTGCACGGCTTCCACGTCCAGTACAACGTCGTTTCCCGCGACACACTGCTTGACGCGCAGAAGCATCCTGAGAAGCACCGCGACCTGATCGTCCGGGTCGCCGGATACAGCGCCTTCTTCAACGTCCTGTCCAAACAGACGCAGGATGACATCATCGAGCGCACCGAGCATGAGCTTGCGTAGCCGGACATTTCGTTCACCGGCGGGCCGGTATGGCGGGGTATTCCTCCGAAGGAATGCCCCGCGCCCCCGCTTTCATAAACCATTCTAACATGTGAAAAGGAGCTACTGCCATGGAATTTTTGTTTGACACCGCCAATCTGGAGGACATCCGCCGTTACGGCGAGATCTATCCGATCACCGGCGTGACCAGCAACCCGAGCATCATCAAAGCGGAAGGCAGGATCGATTTCTTCGCGCATTTCCGCAAAATCCGCGCACTCATCGGTTCGGAAAGGTCCTTACATATCCAGGTCGTCTCGTCCGACGCCGAAAGCATGCTGAAGGAAGCGGATGCGATTCTCGCGGGCGTGGACAACGATGTGTACATCAAGGTCCCGGTCACCGAGGACGGGCTTAAGGTCATGCGGGTTTTAAAGGAGCGCGGCGTCAACATCACGGCAACCGCCATCTATACAAAGATTCAGGCGATCCTGGCCATACAGGCGGGCGCGGATTATCTCGCGCCGTATTTCAACCGCATGGAGAATATGAGCATCGACCCGCGCGCTGTGATTGCCGAAATCGCGGATTTGATCCGGATGTACGGCTACGACAGCAAAATTCTGGCCGCAAGCTTCAAAAACATCGGCCAGGTGACCGATGCGTTCAGCTGCGGCGCGCAGAGCGCCACAGTTTCCCCCGACATCCTGCACGCCGCGCTGCAGATGCCCGCGATTGCGCAGGCCGTGGACAATTTCCACAAGGATTGGGAAACCACCTTCGGCGAAGGCGCGCGCATCACGGACTTCACCGCCTAGCAAGATCATTTCTACACTTACAATATACAGTTGTTGACGGCGGGCAGCTTAGCTGTCCGCCGTCAATGTCCTCGGCGCATGCGATATTGTCTCTTGGAAGCTTCCCTGTGAATGGCGGAACGGTTCCAAATTTGCGCATCAAACCGCAGGCATGGCGCGGATGGTTTTTCCAATGAATCCGATGATTCTACGCATCATTTCAAGCAGTTGTCCGGGAAACAGACTGAAAAGGGGACCGCGCCGCATACCGGTCGGGTATTGGCCGTGCATATGCCGCGGAGTTTCTGTATCATAGAAGCACGGCTGCGTAACATGGTTCAAGCAAAGGGGGAGAGAAAGATGTCCGAGATAAGCATGTCCTGTTTTCACCATGATGAAAGCCGGCTTTTCTTTCTGCCGCATCCCGCGCTGCGTTCCTGCATCGCACACTATACGCTCAGCCTGGCGGCATACGGGAACGACGCGCCCGACACCCTCTCCTTAATCCCGGACGCAAGCGGCTGCCTGATCTTCACGCCGTATCCCGGCCGGCTGGAAAGCGTCTTCTGGGGCCCCACGACCAAAATCGTCGTGGTGGACAACGGACCGGACGAGCCGCCTGTCCGGATTTTTGTGGAATTCCTTCCCGGCGGCGCACACAGGCTTCTGGGATTTCCGCTTGCGGAGCTCTGCGACCGGCAGGTGGATTTATGGGAGCTGGATGCCGCGCTGGCCGCCCGCAGCGAGCAGATCTTTTCTGACAGCGGGATGCATTCGTTTCCGGACGCATCCGTTTTGCCGTTTGATCGCCTGACGCCTGCCCTGTTCACCGACGCGGAAGCAGCCTTGCACGCAAAGCATCCTGCCGATGCCGCTTATGCGCATGATCCTTCGGCCGCATCGGCCGATTGGGATCCGGACATCCCCTCTGTCTGTGCGGCAAGGCGGTCCGGCAGCTGCGAGCCGCCCTTCCGGACCGCCGGCATGACGCAGTGGCTCGCTGATCTGATGCGGCGAACTGCCGATCTTACGCAGCAGACCGCTGATTTGACGCGGCGGTTTGACGGTCTGACGCCGTGGAATACGGCTCTGTCACGATGGATTGCCGGTCTGGACCAGCTGCTTCTGTCCCGCTTTCAAGAGGAAGCCACCGTTTCCATGCAGGCGCTGCTTTCCCATCTTCACCGGAACGCGAACCGGATCTGCGTTCAGGACCTGTCCGCTTACACCTGCTACAGCCAGCGGCAGCTTTCGCGGATCTTCTCTTCCCGGCTCGGCATCGGCGTCAAAAACTATCTGCGCCTGCTGAAAATCAATCTGGCCGCGCAGAAGCTGCCGCAGTACCGGGGAAATTTGGCCGCGCTGGCGCAGGAGCTCGGTTACTTCGACCAGCCGCATTTTATACACGACTTCAAAGCGGTCTGCGGCGTCACCCCGACCATATATCTCTCCCGCCTGTCCGATTTTTACAATGAAACCTATAAATTTTAAGGTATTCTATAGAAGAAAATCGAAACAGGAGGGAATACTGATGATAGAATCGAAATGCGGCATCCTGTGTGCCGCATGCGCCTACCGGGAGCAGATGAACTGCAAGGGCTGCGTAAGGATCGAACAGCCGTTTTGGGGCGCCTGTCCCATCAAGGCCTGCTGTGAACAGAAAGAACATGAACACTGCGGGCTGTGCGCGGATTTTCCGTGCAAGCTGCTGCTGCAGTTTGCCTTCGACAAGGAACAGGGCGACAACGGAGCACGCATCCGGCAGTGCGCGGCATGGCTGCGCGAAGATCTCAAAGGAGGAAACTGATTTGGCCAGCAGTATGGAATTTGTGGAATACGCCGCCGAACAGCTCAGCGGCGCGGGAGAAATCACCTGCCGCAAAATGTTTGGTGAATACGGGCTTTACTGCAATGGAAAGTTCTTCGGCCTGATCTGTGACAATCAGCTGTTTGTCAAGATCACCGAGGCGGGAAGAAGCATCCTTCCCGGCCTGCGTGAAGCATCCCCCTATGAGGGGGCGAAGCCGCACTTTTTGATCGAACAGCTTGAAGGCCGCGAGCGGCTCGCACAGTTCGTGATACAGACCTGTGCTGAGCTTCCGATGCCGAAGCCCCGCAAAAAGAAAAAAGAACAGTGATATGGAACGAATCCGGAATGGACAGTGCGGCCAGACGGCATGCGTCTATGACAAAGCAAAAGGAGCGGCCGCAATGAGCTCCTCAGAAAAAAGCTGCACAAAAACGCCCTTGAAATTGACTGTAAAAGGTCATTTCAAAGGCGTTTTCTTGTCTCCGCAAACGGTTTCTTTGTGTAGTTTGCTGTCATAAACTCATTTCGCAGCAGTCTCTTTTGCCGTCTACTTATGCTTTAGAACAGAAAATGATCCATCTGAACAGCATGCGCCGCAGATTCTTTTACGCCGGAAGCGCTGTTTACAATCGGAACTTATGCAGGTACAGCCCCGCCTGGAATCCATATGTGCGCCGTACCCGATATAAATTCCTCCACAGATGTGCCTGGGTCTTTCTTTCTCCCGTCTGCCTATCCCGTCTTGGTGCCGACCGGTTTGTTCGATGCAAATCCGGGGTTTTGTCCCGTTTTCACGGCGCTTTTCCCGGGAAACCCTGATATTCCTGAAAACCGGATGATTTTATATGGAAATCCTGTGCTTTTGAAAGATTCCGCACCTTTTCCATCCTTTCACATATACTGTGGTATGAGGTGATAACGGTGTTTGAATGGTTATTATATGTCATCATTCTTTTCTTCGCACTTTACGGAATTGTACAGTTCATTCAGATGATCAAAACCACGGTGCTGCGTCCGCGCAAAATCTACAACAGTGTGTATATCCTGCCGCTTAAAGGCCACATCGGCGAAATCGAAAACATTGTGCGTTTCACCCGCAACGAGATCATCAGCTCGAAAGAGGAACACACCATGCTCGTCATACTGGACCTGGGTCTGGACCCGGAATGCAGCACGATCTGCAAAAATCTCTGCCAGGATTTAAGCGGCGTCTGCATCTGCAAAAAGGATGAACTCGATCTGGTGCTGGAACAGAATATCAATTTGCAAACCGTATGAAAATGTATTATACTAAAGAATACAATACGCGAAAGGGGGCCCGGACCATAAGGCCCCCTTCCCGCTGTGCCGGAAATGGACAAGGCATTGGCGGGGAAGTGAAGGATAGGTGTGTTTTTTGGCGATGAAACAGGAGATAGAGACAATCACCGGCGTGGTCGAAGCGATCATCTTCCGCAACGACGACACCGGCTTTACGGTGCTCGAGCTGAGCTTCAGCGGCGAGCTGATCACGGTGGTTGGCGAGCTGATCGATGTGGACGAGGGGGAGGAGCTCGAGCTGTTCGGCACCTTTACGTCGCATCCGACCTATGGGCAGCAGTTCAAGGTGTCCGCCTATGAACGGCGGCTACCGGCGAGCGCTTCCGCCATCTTCAAATATCTGTCCGGCGGCGCGCTCAAGGGCGTCGGCCCGGCAACCGCGAGGAAGCTGGTGGACTTCTTCGGCGACGCGACGCTCGAGGTCATCGAGAAGCGTCCCGAAGAGCTCACGAAGGTCAAGGGCATCACGCAGAAGAAGGCGGACGCGATCGCCGCGGAATTCACCAAAATCTTCGGCGTGCGCACGGTCATGATGTATCTGTCCCAGTTTGGGCTTTCCCCCGCCATGAGCGTCCAGGTGTTCAAGAAATGGGGGGCGCTGTCCAAAGAGGTCATCGAGCTGAATCCCTACGAGCTGTGCTGCGAAGAGGTCGGGCTCCCGTTTTTGGAAGCGGATGAGATCGCCCTGAAGCTCGACTTTGAAGCCAACGATCAGCACCGCGTCCGCAATGGGCTGATCCACGTGCTGCGGCACAACCTCGGCAACGGGCACACCTGCCTGCCGCGCGGCGTGCTGCTGGACATGTGTGTGAACCTGCTGGAAATCGGCCGGGACGACATCGAGCGGGTGCTGGACGACCAGCTTGCCGACGAGAGCCTGTTTGAGCTTCCGGCCGGCAAAAAGAAATTCATCTATCTGCCGCACCTGCTGCGCGCCGAACAGTACATCGCGTCGCGCATCAAACTGATGGAGCATTTCGACCATCCGATGCAGGGCGTCGACCGCAAAATAGCGGAACTTGAGACGCACAGCGACATGCAGTATGCCCAGCTGCAGAAGGAGGCCATCAAGAAGGCTCTCGTCAATCCGGTCTTCATCCTGACCGGCGGTCCCGGCACCGGCAAGACCACCACGCTCAACGCGATGATCGAGCTGCTGGAAAACGACAAGCGCAAGGTGGCTTTGGCGGCTCCGACCGGCCGCGCCGCAAAGCGGATGTCCGAGCTGACCGGGCGCGACGCCAAAACGCTGCACCGCCTTCTGGAGGTGGATTTCAAGCAGGAGGGCCTTGGCAAGTTCCTGCGCAACGAGAAAAACCCGCTTCCGTTCGACGTCATCATTGTGGACGAGCTTTCGATGGTGGACACGCTGCTGTTCGAATCGCTGCTGCGCGCGATGAAGATGTCCTGCCAGCTCATCCTGGTCGGCGACAGCGACCAGCTTCCGTCGGTCGGCGCGGGAAACATCCTCAAGGACCTGATCGATTCCGGCGCGCTGCCGGTCGTCCAGCTCAAGGAAGTCTTCCGGCAGGCGGCCAAAAGCCTGATCGTCACCAACGCCCACCGCATCGTACAGGGGCAGCTTCCCGACCTCTCAGTGCGGGACAACGACTTCTTCTTTATGAAAAGCACAAGCTACGGATACAGCGCGCAGACCGTTGTGGACCTGTGCCGGCGCCGTCTTCCCGAACGCTACGGCTTCTCGCCGCTCTGGGACATTCAGGTGCTCTGCCCGAGCCGCATCGGCGCGCTGGGAACCGGCGAGCTCAACGGCCAGCTCCAGGAGGCCTTAAACCCCAAAACGCCGGAGAAGCGGCAGGTCAAGCGGATGGGCAGTACCTTCCGCGAGGGGGACAAGGTCATGCAGATCCGCAACAACTATGACATCGTCTGGCACAAGGAGGATGGGGAATACGGCACCGGCGTGTTCAACGGGGACATCGGCGTCATCGAGCTGATCGACCGCCCGAGCGCCAGCATGCTGATCCGCTACGACGACCGGACGGCCGAATACAGCTTCGATATGCTCGGCGAAATCGAGCTTGCCTATGCCATCACGGTGCACAAAAGCCAGGGAAGCGAATTCGACGCGGTGATCATCCCGCTGATGTGGCACAAAAGCCGGCTGCATTTCCGCAACCTGCTCTACACGGCGGTCACCCGCGCCAAGAAGATGCTGATCATCCTGGGGGACGCGTCCACCGTGCAGGCCTTTGTTGAGAACGACCGCAAAACCCTGCGGTACACCAACCTGAAAACGCTGATCAGGATGGAGGAATCCGGCCATGAGACAGAATCCGGCGTCTAAGCTGCTTGCCGTCTTTTTCCCTCCGCGCTGTGTGTTCTGCCGCGCCATCATCCCATCCGGCGAATCGGTCTGCGGCTGGTGTCAAAAGAAAACCGTGGAACCGCCGCCCCATTTCCCCATGAAGGACTGCTTCGCGCTGTACGCCTATCAAAAACCGGTCAGTGATGCGCTCAAGTCCTTCAAAACCCGGGAACAGCCGGCAATGGCCCGGGCTTTCGGCGGTATGATGGCCGCGCGCTTATCCCGCACATCCGCCACCGGGCCCTTTGATCTGGCTACAGAAGTCCCGATGACCCTGCGCGACCAGCGCAGGCGCGGCTTCAACCAGTCGCAGCTGCTTGCGAAATCCGTAGCACGCGCGCTCCACATCCGGCACGGATGCGTCCTGCACAAGCTTCGGCAGACCGCGCCGCAGCACACATTGGGCCGGTTTGAACGTATGCGCAACGTCGCCGGCGCTTTTGCGGTCCGAAAGCCGGAACAGGTGCGCGGCAAACGCATCCTGCTCATCGACGACATTGTAACGACCGGCTCCACCCTGCGCGCCTGCCGGAAAGCACTGCTCGAAGCCGGGGCAGAATTGGTTGTCTGCATGACGGCAGCCGCATCGCTGCCCGAACGGTACGACCCCTGATCTGGTCCGACGGGCTGGAAGATGAGGGATGCTGCTTTTATTGTAAATGGGTTGACTGTTTGAATGGCGTCATCCGAAACAATCATACGGCCTGCCCGGAATTTCGACGGAGTTTATCTTATAACGCCGCTTATTTTCTTTCTTTGTGTGCTGTACATCCGGGACAAATTGTGCTATAATATGACCCGTTCCGATTTTTTGGAACAGTCAGTCGCAAGTTCCTGACTATAAAACACACTACGAAAGGAAAACTGAATATGAAGAGAAATCAGAAACTGGCAAACATTGTGGTGGCCGCTGTGATCGCCGCGCTGTACGCCACGCTGACGCTGGTGCTGGCCCCGATGGCCTTCGGCCCGCTCCAGATGCGCGTTTCGGAGGCGTTCACGCTGCTTCCAGTGCTGTCGATGTCGGCGGTGTGGGGCGTTACGGTCGGCTGTATGATCTCCAACAGCTTCGGCGTGCTGCTCGGCACGAACATCTTAGGGCCGGTCGACATCCTTGCCGGCAGTCTCGCGACGCTGGCGGCGGCGCTGATGACCCGGCAGCTTCGAAAGGTGCGTGTGAAGGGCATCCCGATTTTAGCGCCCCTTCCGCCGATCCTTGTGAACGCCGTCATCATCGGCACGGAACTGACCATCGCGCTTTCCCCCGACTTCAACCTCGGCATTTTCGCTGTCAACATGCTGCAGGTCGGGCTGGGACAGCTTGTACCGTGCTATGTACTGGGTCTCATCCTGCTTTATGTGCTGGAAAAGACCGGGTTGGACCATCGCTTGTTTGGTGTAAAATAACAGTATCATAAATAAGAGGAGCTGCATCCCCGCTGAAGGGATGCAGCTCCTCTTATACTTTCCCCCGCTGCCTGAACGCAGCCGCGAAGTTTCAATATATACTGATTTATCCCAACAAGCCTGACCAGATTTATCCGCCTTATTTACGCTTCGAACGCTCAGGGGGCCTGGGGTCATCGGTCAGACCAAGAATGTAGTCGACGCTGGTGCGGTGGATCTTCGCCAATGCAATCAGAATATCGGGCGACGGCGTGCTGACGCCATTTTCATAGCTGCTATAGGTCTGCTGGCTGACATACAACAGGTTTGCTATCTGCCGTTGGGTTCGGTCGCTGTCTTCCCTGAGCTGTCGGATTCTCTCATAGGCCACTAGTAATCACCTCAGGATTATTATAGCATGAAAAAGCAGGCTGTGAGCTGTTTGGCAGGATTTCTGGCATTACATAATCATGGAGGGATCAACATGGATTTATACAAAGAATTGTTTATGGATATTTTGAGAGAGTGCGAAGTTCAGATGACCTTTACCAATCTTGATACGGACAGGCTCTGCAATATGACCGAGAGCAAATGCTATACGCTTTTATTGTTTGTCAAAGACACCATCCGCAAAACCAATTTATCGGACACTGAGCGCATCGAAAAGATCACACGGCGGTTCCAGTCTGAAGGTATCGGCATGGGCTTTAAACTGAAATAACCCGTAAAAAAGAGCACCCGGATTCATTGGGTGCTCCTGCTGTTGAAAATAACCGCCGATGTTCTGTCTTGCGTTCCATCTGCCGTTCGGCTTCATGGATGTCGCTTCTTTGTTTCAGAAAATGTTATCCTGAAAGCTTCCTGATGCCATGCATTTCCAATCATCCCGCAGGCAATCGATCTTTTTCAACATTCTCCGGAGGATCATGTTGAAAACTCGAAATTTATCTGCCGGTGGAGCCAAACCCGCCTTCACTTCGCCGGGTTTCATCGAGCGTCTCCGCTTCCATCAGTTCAACCGGGGCAAGCGGCATGACCAGCAGCTGCGCAATCCGCTCGGACGGCTGGATGGTATACGGCTCCTTCGACAGATTGATCAGCGCGACAAGCAGCTCGCCGCGGTAATCGCTGTCGATGACCCCGACGCAGTTTGGCAGCGTGATGCCGTGCTTTACCGAAAGCCCGCTGCGCGCATAGATCATCGCGACCAGATCGTCGCCGGGAAGCTGGATGGCAAGTCCCGTTGAGATTTTGCGGATCTCTCCCGGCTGAATCGTCACCGGTTCATCGATGGCGGCGGACAAATCATATCCCGCGCTGCCGGATGTCGCTTTCACCGGCAGTACCGCTTTGCCGGTCAGTTTGCGGATCAGAACAGTTCGTTTTGGCATATGGATTCCCTCTCTATAGAAACGGCCCGCTTTGGCACCGTTTTATTTTTCATCAAAATAGCTGTTTCAGGCACATGATGTTTATGTGCGAACGGCATACAGGCCGGTAAAGCCGCGATCAAAGCACGCCGCGGTAATAAAGGCCCTTGGTTGCAGGCTGGTCGGTCTTCCGATGCTCCAGATGCATCGAGATCAGCTCATCACACCGCGCACGGTCCTCTTTGGTGAAATAGAGCGTCGCAAATGCGAGCGGCTCAAACCGTTCGGGCTGCTCGGCAATATACAGCGGCAGATGGTTGTAAAGCTCGGCGCAGGTGTTTTCACAGGCGACCGGGAATTCATTTCCCATGCGGTCCACCAGCGGCCGGAATTTCCGTCCGCAGTCCTTACATCCCATGGCGGTTTGGATCGGGCAGTTGCGCGTGAGCATCATCGGCAGATGCCCATAGCAGAGAATGCCAGCCGGCAGATGTTTTTCCATCGCGGAAATCTGCAGCATCGACAGCTCGAATGACAGCGTCATATCTTCAAGTCCCAGCCGCCGGTATACTTCCAGCGAGCGGGCGTTTGTGACATTCAGCCCAAAGCCGCCGTGAAGCCTGTAATTCAGCTCCCTGCCAATCCAGACAGCGCCGAGGTTGTGCGCCAGCAGATGCGTTATTCCGCGTTCCCGCAGCTTTTCCAGTTGTCCCATGATGATCTGATTGCCGCCGAACATCCCGCGCGGCAGCTCGATGATCAGTTGGTCCCGGTACGCATCCAGAAATGCCCGCATATCCGGCAGGCCGAACCGTTCGGCTTCATTCGTCATATCCTCAGACAGAAACAGGCGCACACATTCGCTCAACGGGAGGCTGAAATATCCCAGCTGCTCCAAAGCGGATGCCGAAACCTGTTCAAACCGGTCATACCGCGCACGCCAATGAAAGGCTTCCTTTGGGCGTTCTTCAGGAGCATCCTGTATGGACGGCCACGAAGCCTGTCCGGATGGACGGTATTCGGCCTGATGCACGGCCGACCGCTGGTTCATCAGATCCTCGAGCACCGCGCGGCGCAGCAGATTGATCTTCGAGATGCTCAGCACAAGCCCCTCATCGATGTCGCAGTCGATGTTTTCCGGATAGAACGGCGTGCCGCCGGTCTTCTGCAGGCTCTTTTCGACGAGCGCGGCGTCGGTCGGCTTGTTGAGGGCTTTTTCCGGAATATCGCCGGCCGCCGACGCGCGATTTCCATCCGCATCGGCCGCGCACAGCACGGCGGGCTGTCCCGCCTTCAATGTAAACGCAAAGGACACGCCGACGCGCGGCGTCTCCTTCGCGGCCAGACGGCCAAGCTCCTTTAAAACGCCGGTCATGTTGAGAACATCCTCCTTGCGGCGGATGCCGAACATCTGCGGTCCCCGCTTGCCGGTCAGATATCCGTCGGTGAAGCCGCTGCGGGAAAAGACATCGGAAAGCTGGTCGGTCAAGGTGAAGTCCACCATGCCTTCCCGCGCATTGTGGCAGGCCTTGACGGCCGCCGCGACATATTCGGGCCGCTTCATGCGTCCCTCTATTTTAATGGATGTCACCCCCGCGTCCCGCAACGCCGGGATATGATCGATCAGGGAAAGATCCTTTAAGGAAAGGGCGTTTTCATTCCCGCCGTTTGAGAATTTCAGCCGGCAGGGCTGCGCGCAAAGCCCGCGGTTCCCGCTTCTCTGGCCGATCATCGAACTCAGATAGCACTGGCCGGAGACGCACATGCACAGCGCGCCGTGCACAAATACCTCCAGCTCCACCGACGTATGCTCTGCAATCCGGCGGATTTCATCCAGGCTCAGCTCACGCGCAAGCACCACCCGATGAAAGCCGAGTTCTTCGAGCATCCGCACGCCTTCGAGGTTGTGGATGCTCATCTGCGTCGACGCGTGCAGCCGCAGATTCGGCGCGTGTTCCTTGACGAAGCGTACCAGGCCCAGGTCATCGACAATCACGGCGTCGATGCCGGCCGCACAGGCGCTTCGCAGCACCTCCCCGGCCAGTTCGAATTCCGAATCCAGCAGTACGGTGTTGAGCGTCAGATAAACCTTCACGCCGTTCAGATGGCAGTACGCCGCCGCTTCGTTCAGCTCCGCTTCATCAAAATTCGCGGCGTTGCGGCGCGCGTTAAGCTCCTTCGCGCCGAGATAGACCGCATCGGCGCCGCAGTGAACGGCCGCCTGTACGCTTTCCATCCCGCCGCAGGGCGCGAGTATTTCTAATTGATTCATGGGGTTCTCCATTCTTTTGATTTTAACAGGCTGATCATCCGCAGTCCCGCACAGGTCCGCTCCATGAATCAGCCGACACCGTGTACGAATAGGCCGCATCTGTCATCCCGCCAGCCAAGCAGTATCCATCTATTACAGATTCCCCTTGGATTTCAGCCGTTCGTTTTCGCGCTTCAGCGATTCGATTTCCCGTTTCAGTTCATCGATTTCCATCCGTGTGCGCGCGGTGTCCTCTATGTAGGTCTTCATCTTCTGGCGCATATGCATGGCGTTTTCCACCGTCTTGGTATAGTCGTCGAGATAACTCAGCGCAAGCACCGCCAATCCGGCGGTGATGTTGACATGGTCGCTCTTTTTAAGCAGCGTGGTCAGATGGTTGTCCAGCTGTTTTGCCAAACGCTGCACATATTCTTCATCCTCCGGCGTACTGATGGTGTAATCGCTGCCGGCGATGTGTATTTTCATCTTGTTGAATTCCTGCATAGTCCTACACTCCCATCTATCTTCTGGCCTTTCGGCCTTCATTTCAAACTGATTGCCCTGTAGACTGCATGCCGATTTACAAAACCTGTTTTAAAACATCTGTGAATATATTCAAGCTGTCAAAAATGTGAAAGCTGTATCTCAGCGGTCTGGCTTTGGTTGCCAAGACGCCTTGGCAGGGTGGCTTTTGTACCACCGTGGCGCGGCGGTTTTACTTGGTTTGCCAAGACGTCTTGGCAGGGTGGCAGTTACTTCTTTGCCGGCCAAAGAAGTAACCAAGAAAGGCCGTTCAAGGGGGCCAGCTGCGCTGGCGCACGCGCTACGCGTCACTGAAATAAGAAAAGAGCCTATGACCAACGAACCACAACAACGCAGCCAAAAGAGCGGCGTAGCCGGGCGCCCCACCGCAGGTGGTGGCCCCCCTTGAAAATCCCCCTATGGTGTATTTTCATCTGCTTTGGCCGTCTGCGGACGGCGTTTGGCTTTGGGCTGAGTGGTTGGGAACAGCTAGCAGCGGACGCTAACACTATTTGCGACAGTCTTTATCGGTACCCCAATTCCCGCAGCTGCAATGTAAATCATTCATCAGTCAAAGAACGCCGTAGCTGATTGCCTCACCGCTAGATGCTGTGGCAATCGTTACGCATCGTTTTTTGACCGCCTGATATATGAAAGAATGCCTTATGAAAAACGCAAAGCTTCCCGTTCTCTCATTTCAAAAGGAGAGCATCCAGCCCACCATAGCGTGGCGGAAACAATGAGGCTAAACGAGAACTGTTCCTATGACAAGACAGTACGCAGACCGCGACGGCACTAAATGCCAAAAAGGCACCATGCTTCGCGCTGTCTCTGCACAGATCCATGGCGTGCGCCCTGCCGTCATCCAGAAGCAGAAACAACCCAATATGCAGAAAACTGCGTAATTGGGGGATTTTTAAGGGGGCGCAGCCCCCTTGAATGGCCTTTTCTGGTACCTCTTTTGGCCACGCAAAAGAGGTACTGCCACCTTGCCAAGGCTTATCCGGCAAGAAAAAGGAACCCGCCGGTCCCGCGGCGCAGCCTTTCCGATTCATGAAAACAAAACGGCAGCCGGACGATGCCTTCCGGCAAAGTCCCGGCAAAGCTTCGCGTAAAAACAGCTGCCGGCTTTAGAAATATATCATTGATACCCATACAGCCCGCGAACCGACGCCTCGCCCGCACGGATATTGACAATCTTCCCGTCGATGTTGCAGACAAGACTTCCGTCGCTGTCGATGGTTAAAGCAAGCCCTTCGAGCTGTCCCTCCGGCGACAGGATGCGAATCTGCTTGCCGACCGTGAAGCAGCTCTTGATGTATTCGTTGCGCAGCGCATCGAACCCGACGCTGGAAAGCCGCTCATACAGCGGCTCAAAATGGTTCATCACCAGCGCCGCCACGGAATAGGCGCTGTATTCCCTGCCAAAGCCAAGTTTCAGGCTGGTCGCATACGGCAACCCGGCCCGATCAAAAAACGCCTGATCCTGCCCGATGTTGATGCCGATGCCGCAGACCGCAAACACCTCGTCACCAAAAATCTGGCTTTCGCATAAAATACCACAGAGCTTTTTGGACTCATACAGCACATCGTTCGCCCATTTGATGCGAAAATTCCCGCCGGTCGCCTCGGTGAGCGCCCGCGCGACCGCAAGACCGGTGATGAGCGGAAGCTGCGGCATGTACGACAGCTCGATGTTCTTGATGAGGAAGGACATCGCCAGCATGCTGTCCTGCCCGTCTGCCCAGGTATGCTTCCCGGCCCCGCGTCCCGCATACTGGCGGCCGGCAATGACCAGCGTGCCGTCGGGAAGGGACTGGGCGTGTTCCTTGATGTAGTTGTTGGTGGAGTCAACCTGCTCCAGGTAGATAAAATTCTTTCCAAGCAGCTGTGTCTGCAGACCAATGAGTCCCGGCATTCTGTTTTCCCCCTTGTTTTTTCCAACCCGGCCGCGGGATCCCGTTACCACACAGGCATCTGGGCCATTTCTCAATCGTTTTGTAAAACCGCGACATTGGTGACAATGCCGTGTTCCAGAATGTCGATAATCCCGTAGCTCGGCCTGCCGCGGCGCGGCTGGCTCAAGGACCCGGGGTTCATGATATAAAGTCCATCGTCATATTCCGTATGGGCGACATGGGTGTGCCCGTACAGCATGATGTCGGCGCCTTCCTGCCGGGCGTGCTTCTTGAGCTTCTGCAGGCCGTATTTGACCTGTAAAAGATGCCCGTGCGCAAAGACAATCTTCCTGCCCGCGACCACCAGGCTGTCTTCGGACGGATAATTGCTGAACAGGTCGCAGTTTCCATGCACGGCGTAGAACGCCCTGTCCGGATACAGCGCCTTCATGTCGTCGATATCCTGCGTGCAGTCGCCCAGATGGATGACGCGCTGAACATCCCGATGCAGTTCGATTGCCCGCTGCATGCCGAAAATCTGCAGATGCGTATCTGAGAACACCAGAATTCTGATCGTTTCCATAATCCTTTGACACTACTTCCCCTTTTTTCATATGATGGTATTATACCATAAAACCCACGGGGAATGGTATATCTTCTCCCTGTTTTTCATAAAAATTATTACGGAAACGCCGTTATTTGCGCAAACCTGGGGACAAACAGGCCGAATTGTGACATACCTGGCTGTCCGACGTCGCAAAACGGCGAAACGCCCACACAAGACAGGGAGCTTTGGTCCCCGTTCTGCCGGCGGGAACGGGGCCGGCCTTTCAAATACAAGCGCGCCGGAGATGGGATGGCTCGCATATGGCAAATTCATTCTCTCCAGATCAGATCAACAAATTGTTCCAGATGGCCAGCAAACAGCTTGGCGTCTCTCCGGAACAGCTGCAGAATGAAATTCAGAGCGGCAAATACAACGACCTGCTCAAAGACCAGAAGAATGTCGATCAGGTCAAAAAGATGATGAACAGCGACGACCAGGTCGGCGGTCTGTTCGGTGGAAAGAAGAAATAATGGCCCTGGGCGGAAAGCGGAACGCTGCTGAGCCCAGGATGAAACCCTTTAGGAGTAATGCGGTATGGATGACCTCTCTTCCAAGCTTTCAGAAATCCTGAACAGCGAGCAGGGCCAGCAGAGTCTGCAGAACCTTGCCAGCATGCTGGCGGGAAACAGCGGTTCGGATTCTTCCGCATCTGATGCAGGTTCGCTTCCGGCGGCGCTTTCAAATATGTTATCCGGACAGAACGCGCCTTCCGGCGGCAATTCAGATACACCCGGCAGTTCCGGCTCGATGCCCGACCTCTCCGCGCTCGCAGGCATGCTTTCCGGCATGAACGCTTCGGATGCACCGCCCCAGTCGGATTCCGGCGCGCAAAGCGGCGGCGGGCTCGATCTGTCGGCGCTCGCCGGCATGTTTTCCGGCCTGAACGGCCAGAATGCACAGCCCCAGGCAAACAGCGGCGCGCAAAGCGGCGGGCTCGACTTGTCGGCGCTCGCGGGCAAGTTCTCCAGCCAGAACGGCCAGAACGCGCAGCCGCAGTCGAACGGCGGCGCGCAAGGCGGCGGCCTCGACCTGTCGGCGCTCGCCGGCATGCTTTCCAGCCAGAACGGCGCCGGCAAGAGCGGCGGGCCGAACATGGCGGCTCTTTCGGGTCTGCTCTCCGGCCAGAGCGCGGGGGGGCAGAGCGGCGGGGGCCTTGACCTTTCCGGCCTTGCCGGCATGCTCTCCTCCCTTGGCTCCCCATCGCCAAAGCAGCATGGCCCGGCCCAGGGAGACGGTCTTCTTCCAAACATCGATCTCAACATGATCATGGGCATTCAAAAGGCGATTTCGGCTATGCGCCAGGAGAACCAGAGCACCAGAATGCTGCGCGCGATCCGGCCGCTGCTGCGTGTGGAGACGCAGGCCAAGATCGACAAGGCCATCCGTATGCTGCAGCTGGTAAACATACTGCCGATGATTACGAGATCCGGTCTGCTGAACAACCTGCTCGGTTGACGCTGACGGCTGCCGCTCCATTCCCCGGCGGCTTTGGACGGCAGCCTTTTTCCACTTTAAAACAAAAGAACCGCCGGAGAAAAGGCAGGATATCTATGGCGAATTCCAACAACTATTCCTATGACGATATGATGCGCATGCAGCAGGACGCGATCCGCAGGGTCAAGGAGATGCAGCGCGCCAGCAGCCAGAACATGCGGGGCGACGCGGGCGCGCAGAACACACGCGGTTCCTCTCAGCAGAACCGGCAGCGTCAGAACACAGACAACGACCATCAGCACAGCCCGCACGCGAACGGCACAAACCAGCAGAACCGGCAGCACCAGAACACGGGCAATTCCCGGCAACAGAACGCGGGCGACACGCAGCACCGCAGCGGGAACGGGAACCACCCCGATGAGCGCCAAGGCCCCGGAGGCTGGCAGCAGAATCCACAGCATCAGGACGGGCAGAACAGGCATCCGCATGCGCCGCAGGAGGATGAAACGCAAAAAAGGCCCCCTCACGAGGAGGAAGCCTGCGATGAAAACAACACGGAAAACGACGAGCCGGAATTTGAACCGAGCACCTTTTTAAAGGGCGTTCTCGACCGGTTCGGGCTCGACAGCGAAAAGGCCATGCTGCTGGTGATGATCTTAATCCTGCTCAACGACGGCGCCGACAAGAAGATGATCTTGGCGCTGCTCTATCTGCTGATCTGATCATCCACGCCGAAAGCCGGCGCGATCCGGTGCAGCGCTTTGTTTTTACATACGACCATAATCTTATCCCCGGCAAAGATCTGCGTGTTGCCGCGCGGGATGATCAGCTCGTTGTCCCGGATGATGCTGACAACCGCGATATCCTCCGGCAGCTTCATCTCGCTGAGCTTGATGCCGCTGCGCTTATACGGGATCGGAATCTCAAACTCATTGAGCGACGTATCCCCGCGGTCAAACGCAATCAGCTGCTTGATCAGCGCGGTGTCCACCTCCCGTTCCAGCAGCCGCGCGATGTTGTCGGTGCTGCTGATCGGGATATCCACGCCGAGCTGCTTCATGACGCCGGCGTTTTTCGGGTTGTTGATCTTCGCAACGGTTTTCTGGACATGGAACCGCCGCTTTGCCAGCTGGCAGGTGATCAGGTTATCCTCATCCTTACCGGTCACGCTGATCAGCGCATCCGCGTCGTCGATGCCGGCGCCGGCCAGCACATCGATATAGGTGCCGTCTCCGCAGATGATCGGAATATCCAGGCTGTTGGCGATCATCCGGCAGCAGGCCTTATCCTTTTCTATAATACGGGGCTCATGCCCGTGTTCAATCAGCGTGCGCGCAAGATAAAATCCAACCTTGCCGCCGCCCACCACGATGACAATCATGTTACATCCCACTTTCTATACGATGATACGCATTGTGTCAATCCACCACGCGGTTGATCATCAGGTAATCGGTCTCCTTCAGCTTGATGTTGTAGGTCCCCGACAAGGTCACCTTGTCATTCTCATGCATGACACCGAACAGGCTGACGTCTTCGGGCAGCTCGATTTCCGATATGTGCAGCCCCACAAGCTCCTCCGGGACAGGCGTCGTGGTCATCTGGATGTTGGAGGAGCCGATCGGGACGATCTTGCTGGTGCGCTGTACGCCCGCAAAGACCGAGCAGATGGTCGCGACCGTCAGGTTGGTCGGGCAGAGCGTGTCGATGCCGAAGCTCGAAAAGATATCCTCGCGCGCCGGGTCATAGATGCGCGCCAGAACCTTCGGCACCTTGAAGATCAGCTTGGCGACCTGCGACACCATGATGTTGACGTTGTCGTCGCTGGTGACTGCCGCAAGCGCGTCGCACGCCTCGATGCCGGCGGATTTCAGCACATCCTGGTCGATCTCCACGCCCGCGACGGTAAGACCCGAAAAATCGTCGTCCAGCCGCTCAAAGCTGCTTTCATGGCGGTCCACAATTGAAACGGCATGGCGCTGCTGGTCGAGTATGCCCGCCAGGCTGGCGCCAACCTTGCCGCATCCCACTATCAGAATATTCATTGCATTCAATCTCCATCTCTTTTGTGATGAAAAAATCCCGTGAGGAATCCTTTCCTATTAAGTATCATACTATGAATCCGTCCATTGTCAAGTTAAGATTTGGCTTTTTCAAAGTTTTTATGCCATCTGACAGGCCAAGACAGCAAAAATCCCCGATGCATCCGGGTGCATCGGGGATTTTTTTGGGGGGATTCGATTATCTTTTCACGGGTGATGATTCCGGTCAGGCCTATGCAGGCCGAAGGATGCCGGGAACAGGAGTCCAATCCTTCTCAAACCGAAGGACACGAGGCGCGGCAGTCCAAGCCTTTGCAGACCGAAGAACACGGGAAACGGGCTGTCCAGTCTTTACAGGCCGAAGAACACGGAAAACGGGCAGTCCAAGCCTTCTCAGGCCGAAGAACACGGGAAACAGGCAGTCCAAGCCTTTGCCGTTTATTGAAATCGCATCCGCATAAGCTTCCTGACCGTTACCGCAAGCTTTTCTGCATGCTCAGGAGGAAACAGCGGTTCTACAGCGCTCTAAAAACAAATGATTAGACTGCTTTCCGCCGAAGGGGCCTATCCGTCTATTTTTTTGACCGGGAACAGGATGCCCGTCTCCAGCTCTTCGGGGGCGTTCACCTCATCCACATCCTTCAAATACCGCTCGATGGCCGGCGCGCAGACCTGATACTGGGGATGCTCCCGCATCCAGTTCCCAATCGCCTCATACGCGTATTTGACCGTGTCGTACGGACCGATGTGGGTGGTGGCGGCGCAGAGCATCTCCGGCACCTCCTTGACGTCGGGATGCTCTCCCGAAACCTGCACCTGCGCTTCGGCGTCCATGTCGTCGTAGGAGAATTCCTCTCCGTGGTACAGCATCTGGCAGGCGCCGGTGCGGACAAGGCCGCGCTTCTTCATCTCCTCAAGCAGCTCGTCGAACAATTCTCCCACCTGTCCGATATTGATCCGTTTGCGGATGCTGAAGACCCGCTGTGCCGGGCTGTTCATCAAAATCACATGATAATGTTCCATTGCCAAGTTCTTTCCCTCCATTCGAAAGATGTCGTCCTCCATGCGGCGCAGCGTCCTGCGCAGTTCGTTGAGCTGATCATAGGCGGCGATGCGCTTTTGATGGATGCGCAGCGCTAACTGGCCGCCGGACAGCGGCAGCAGGCCGGAAATCTCACTGAGCGTGAAGCCGTAGCCTTTCAGCGTCTCAATCTTTTCGAGCGTCGCGAGTTGCGAGACATCGTAAAGCCGGTAGCCGTTTTCGCCGACCAGCGCAGGGCTGAACAGGCCGATTTGATCGTAGTGGCGCAGCATCCGGGCCGATACCTGTCCGAGCCGCGCAAATTCGCCGATGGTGAACATCTTGTATCTCCTTTTTTGATGGATTCTGAACCGGTTCTGTCTGTATCATACACCATGACACTGTGGTAAGGTCAAGGGGTAGTTCAAAAATCGTGATGATTTTCTGTCATTCTGGCTGTTTTGCTTTCCCTGAATCATATGCCTTCTGCATGGTGAAACATCATGCGGCGCCGAAATTGCTTGGAATTGCTTCAGCTGCCGCGCTTTTGTCATTGACAGATACAGGCTCTGGTATTAAAGTACGTATCCATTTGAGTGGATATCAATAACACTGATAAATTACAGTGCAAGGAGGATTGGATCGTGGATTCCATTTATGATTCAGAATTCTGCCACGTTGAATATATAAAGCATGATAACGTCGTTTTTCTGACATGGAAAAAATTCTGCTGTTTTGATGACTACCGGGCACCGGCGTTATTCGCATCGAAGCTGCTTTACGAAAATCCCGGCAGTCATTTTGTCATTGATGCAAGAAACGGCTTTGAAGATGAAAAGGAGGACGTCGCATGGGGGTTCCAGGTTTTACTGCCGGATATGGCGCAGTCCAGTTGTAAAACATGCGTTTTCATCTTAAACGAGGTGCCAACGATTGAGGATGAAATCGATTTATGGTCGGCCGAGTTTCAAAAGTATTTTCAAGTAGAAAAGGTGCGCTCCTATGACGAAGCCATTGATGTACTGGCAAGGAACAACTGACCGTTTAACAAGCGGCCGGATGATATCAATGGCGGTTTCTCTGTTCTCAGAGCGAAATGATCATGGGACAACGGTTTATTTCTGTTGGCTGTCAAACCCGCCGCGCGAAAGCACCGGGGAAGGATTACCTTCCCCGGTGCTTTTCTTTTTTCTTCTGCTGCCGCAGCGCAAACTGCCGCTGTTTTTCTTCCTCGGACTCCCGTTTGTGGCGTGAGCGGCGTTCCAGCTTGTTTTCCTCGAACTGCTGTTTGATGGCCTGCTGTGCCTTGGTACCGGTTCTGGCTGTCTGCAGCTCCCTGGCTGCCGCGCGCTGCATGCGTTTTGGATTGCCGGCCTTCGGCTTTCTTTCTCCGGCTTCCACCGGCCTTGTGAAGCGCAGGCGTCCAAAGTTTTCGAGCAGATAGGCCCAGACCTCGGCGTCGCTGGGCTCGCTGCCAAAGACGACGCGGGCGACGCACAGCCGCGCGTCCTCCTCCCGCTCGTACAGGCCGATCCAAAACGGCGGTTCAAAGTACACCGAAAACTTCGCGGTGACTTGATCCATGAAGAATCCCTCCCATTCTGTAGATTCCGGCGGAGAACGGACAACCCTGGGAGGGCAGGTTACTGATGGCCTTCGCCACGCCCGGACTACCAACCGGGCTGTGTTTCTATCTCCGCACTCTTATTCTATTCCAATTGCGCTTCCTCGTCAAGCTGCTGCGCGGTGTTCTGATCAATCAGACGGCGGCACTTCCAGCTTCCCCTGAGAAAATACAGCAGGCCGATCACTGCCGGCGGGAAGGTGGAGAGCATCTGGCCGAGATAGACGCCGATGCGTCCAAGCCCCAGCACCGTTTCAAACAGGAAGATCAGCCCCAGCCGCAGCACAATGCCCTCGAGCAGCGCGTTGACCATCGCGAGCACCGCCGCGCCCACGCCGGTCGCAAACGAGTCGAAATGGTACATCGCCGCATAGGCAAAGCTGCTGACCGAACAGAAGATGCGCAGGTACAGCACCCCCTCCCGGATGACAGCGGGGTTCTGATCGAACAGGCCGATGATGCCCGGGGCAAACAGCTGGACAAACAGCACCATGATGCCGGTTGAAGCAAGGCTCAGCACCAGCCCGGCCCTGGACACCGACGACGCGCGCGTGATCTCTCCGGCGCCCATATTCTGCCCGACCATCGTCATGACGGACTGGCCGGCGGCCCAGCAGGGCATCGCCAGAAAGGTCGCGACCTTCAGCCCCACGCCTGCCGCGGCGGCAACCACGACGCCGTATTTGTTCAGGATGCAGGTGACCAGCAGGAACGCGACGTTGACCACGGCGCTCTGGACCGCGCTGGGCAGGCCGATCTTCAAAATGGTCCAGGCAAGCTTTCCCTGCGGCTTCAAAGCGCCCTTCTTCCTTTGGAACCCTTTCAACGTACGGCGCAGGCGCAGCAGGGAGACCCCAAACGAGACCGCCTGCGACAGCACCGTCGCCCAGGCCGCGCCGGATGTCCCCATCCCGGCGGCCCCCACCAGCACAAAATCCAGTACGACATTCACCGCCGCGGCGACCGCGACAAAGTAAAGCGGGCTTTTCGAATCCCCCATGCCGCGCAGGATGCTGCAGACCGCGTTGTATCCGAATACAAACACCGTGCCCATGCAGATCACCCGCAGGTATTCGACCGCGTGCGGCATCGATTCCGCGGGGAGTCCCATCATCGTAAGCACCCGCTCAAATGTCAGCAGGCTGAGGACGGTGATCACCAGCGCCGCGGCGCCGGTCAGCGCAAACAGCGTGCCGATGCTTCCAAGCTGGCCGTCCTCATCGCGCGCGCCGCGGTACTGCGCGACCAGCACGCTGCCGCCCATGGTGACGCCGATGCAGACCGCCGTCAGGATGAAGACGATCATCGTCGCGTTGCTCAGCGCGGCCAGCGCCGCGCTTCCGACATACCGTCCCACGACGGCCATATCCACCATGCCGTAAAGCGACTGCAGCAGGTTTGCCAGAAACAGCGGCAGCGCAAATTTCATCAATTGTTTCCAAACGTTTCCCTTTGTTAAATCCATTGGTTGTTTCATATGACTCTGCTCCTTTATTCGTTGATCAATTTCTCACAGAAAGGTGCAAAGTCCTGAGACAGCTCTCAAAGCTCTGTGCAGGTGCTGTCGTCAAAACCTTGCACAGAGCAGTCCACGTGCGATTTTCATATGGGATACCTCCTTTCTTTTGTTGTTATGCCGCTTTAAGGCGGCATGGTTTCCGGCTCATACTTTCGCCGTCCGCTTGGCACGCTGCTTTTGAAGCTGTCTGATTCCGGCTGCATCTTTTCACTGACCGCTTGGCACGCTGCTTTTGAAGCCGCATGATTCCGGCCGCGTTTTTTCGCTGACCGCTTGGCACGCTGCTTTTGAAGCTGCCTGATTCCGGCCGCGTTTTTTCACTGACCGCTATTTGTTTTTTCACATCTCCGCTGTGTGCCATCGGCTCAGCTCCGCCCATTAGCCCCTTGCCGGCCGGCGGTCTATGAACGCCGGTCGGCTGTATAAAGCGTTGGCATACGCTGGCATTTGGCGGCCTTCCCCACAGTCAGCAGCGAAAGGGCTGCAATCCCAAATAAACGCAAAAAGGGCCGCGGATGAAAACACCGCGGCCCTAAGACACATCATTTAACCGGCAAAACGGTAACGCAAACAAAGCGCAGCGGCAGCCGCACCCTTGGATATTCCCGTTATAGCCGATGAAACGAATCTTTTTGAGGCTTTGCACAATGTTCCATCCAAATCGGTTGTTCAAAGCCTTCGGTTATGCAGCGTTTTTGACTGTGCAGCAGGAACATTCCGCCCGCCTCCTTTCTTAGATTCTGCGCTCATTATACCGCATTCCCTTCATTCTGTCAAGCATCCTTCATCTTCCATATTTGCGGGCAAACCTCATAATCTTTTTTAATTTTATATGAATAACCCTGCAAATCGAACAGAAGTGGTTGATTCTGTTTAAAAACATGCAGCGTGTCTGAAAGCTGTCGATTGTTTTTTGCCCTCAATTTGTTAGAATAAAATTGAAGAAAGCCCATAATTGACAGAATGGAGGGATGGCTATGCAGAAGGCATCCGAATGGATTTTAAGGCACCGCAAGCTGGTGCTGATCCTCTTTGCCGCCGTCACGGGGCTGAGCACCCTGCTGTGCCTTGGTACAAGGATCAACTTCAGCCTGATCGATTATCTGCCCGCCGACGCGCCCTCTACCAAAGCGCTGCAGGTTATGGAAGAGGAATTCACGCAGCCGGCGCCGAACGCGCGGGTTTATCTGCCGGATGTCAGCATCCCGCAGGCGCTTTCGTATAAGGAACGGCTGTCCTCGCTGGAGGGAGTCGGCGGCGTGAGCTGGCTGGACGATGTCCTCGATTTAAAGCAGCCGCTTGAAACGGCCGATCAGAGCATCGTGGAAGCTTACTACAAAGATTCCGGCGCGCTGCTGTCCCTGAGCGCGGATGAAGGGGATGCGGTGCGGGTTGTCCATCAGATCCGGGAAATCATCGGCGAAGAGGGCGCGGTGTCCGGAGAGCTTGTCAACACCGCGAACGCACAGGAGACGACCTTCTCGAGCATGGCGGTGATCCTGGCTCTGCTGATCCCGATTGTGCTGCTGATTCTGCTGCTGACCTCGCGCTCCTGGTTCGAACCGGTGCTGTTCCTGTGTACCATCGGATGTTCCATCCTCATCAACATGGGCACCAACCTGTTTCTCGGCGAGACCTCGTTCATCACGTTCAGCGTCGGCCCCATCCTGCAGCTTGCCGTGTCAATGGACTACGCGATTTTCCTGCTGAACAGCTTTGCCAGGCACCGCACACAGACGGACGACAGCCTGAAGGCCATGACGCTTGCCATGAAGGAATCCTTCTCCGCTGTGCTCGCCAGCGCGCTGACCACCATCCTGGGATTCCTGGTGCTCGTCCTTATGCGCTTTAAAATCGGCCCCGACCTCGGCATCGTGCTTGCAAAGGGCATCCTGCTGAGCCTTGTTTCGGTCATGATCTTCCTGCCCGCTCTGACCATCTGCTGCCAGAAGCTGCTGGATAAAACCCGGCACCGGTCATTTGTGCCGAAGATGGGGAAGCTCGGCAAAGGGATCTTCCGCATCCGGATACCCGCTTTGATACTTATCTGCCTGCTGATTGTCCCGTGCTTTCTGGCACAGCAGAAGAACGATTTTACCTATGGCAACGCCGAGCTCAGTATGGCGACCCGGGCCGGGCAGGATACCCAGCGCATCGACGGCACCTTCGGCCAGTCGGTTCAGATTGTCGTGATGGTGCCGCGCGGCAGCTTTGGCAAGGAGCGCGCGCTGGCCGCCGCGTTTGAGACTCTTCCCGCCGTCCGTTCGGTTATCTCATATGCCGGCACGATCGGCACCACGATTCCGGAGGAGTTCCTGCCGTCCGACACCCTTTCGCAGATGGTTTCCGAACACTACAGCCGGATGATTCTCGACGCCGATACCCCAACCGAAGGACCGCAGGCCTTCGCGCTCGTCGAGGATGTCCGGAAGCTTGCCGCGGACACTTACGGCGGGGATGCGCTTCTGTGCGGCGTCAGCGTCAACAACTACGACATGCGCGACACGGTCACGGCGGACAACTTTGTGGTCAGCACGCTGGCCATCATCGCAATCGGGCTGGTGCTGCTGCTGACCTTCCGTTCCCTGTCCATCCCGCTGCTTCTGCTGCTGACCATCGAGACCTCCATCTGGATCAACCTGTCCGTTCCATATTTCACCGGAGACCCGATCTGCTACATCGGCTTCCTGGTCATCAATACGGTTCAGCTGGGCGCTACGGTCGACTATGCCATCCTCTTTACCCAGCACTATCTGCGCCTGCGCCGCACCCTTCCCAAGCGGGAAACGGTCGTGGAGACGGTTCGGCAGACCGCCGCGTCCATCCTGACCTCCGCGATGATTCTGACGGCGGCCGGCGCGGCGATCGGCATCTGCTCCGACCAGCAGGTGGTCAGCGAGCTCGGCGTACTGCTCGGGCGCGGCGCGGCCCTCTCTGCGGTGATGGTGCTGCTGGTTCTGCCCGCCCTGTTGTGCCTGCTTGACAGGGTCGTGGAGAAAACCACCCTGCAGCTGACATTCTGGAAGAAGGATAGGCCATAAAAACAGGATCGTGATTTCCAAGAGCGCCATGCCGCCGTTGGTTTCTGTCCCGAACGGCGGACGGCCGTGAACCCGGCGTACGGTCCGGATGCGGCGTTGGCTCGCCGGCGTTTCCAGCACATCCCTGTCAAATCGACCCGGAACAGCCGGCGATCCTGTACGGATATGACGGCTGTCCCGGATGCCCATAAGATTTTTATGGACTTCCATACACGCAGCGGATCAAGGTATACCCATTCCCAGTACACCCTATTCCGGAAGGAGGAATCTTCATGAAACGATGGCGAATCCCGGTCCTGTGCCTGGCCGCGGTCCTGGCCTTTTTGTTCCCTGCAGGATCGCTCGCGGCCGCCGAACAGGCCGGTAATGAATCAATCCAGAAGAGCACGCCGGCAAACGCCGTCGGCTCGCGGGACAAGGATGAATCGATCTATGTCAATCTGATGAACGACGGCTCGGTTGACGGCGTATATGTCGTCAACTCCTTTGAACTGCCCGCGGCGGGCAGCTGGACCGATTACGGGAACTATACCCGTGTGACCAATCTGAGCACCACCGATCCGATCTCCTGCAGCGGCGGCACGGTGACCGGCAGCGCGCCGGCGGGACGGTTCTATTATCAGGGCGACCTGGAAAACGCCGCGCTTCCGTGGGATATCGCGCTCACCTATAAGCTGGATGGCCGGGAAATGCCGGCTGAAGAGCTGGCCGGAAAAAGCGGGCAGCTGTCCATCGAACTTCGCATCCAGCAGAACAAAGCGGGGCAGGCGCTGTTCTTTGAGCACTACTGCGTGCAGGCATCGATGACGCTTGATGCGGCGAAATGCCGGAATATCACGACCGAATCGGCGACGGTCGCCGCGGTCGGCTCCCAGAAAACGCTCTCCTTTATGGTATTGCCCGGGAAAGAAGCGTCGTTCACGATCGAAGCGGATGTCCGGGACTTCACGATGGACGGCCTGCAGCTGACCGCGCTTCCGCTGAATCTGGCGGTGGACCTTGGGGACGCCGCAGACTTCACCGGGGACATTCAAACGCTGCAGAACGGCGTCGCTGAGCTGGACGACGGCGCACAGGCGCTGTACAGCGGCCTGTGCGCGCTGTCGGACGGGGCCTTGGACCTGGATGGCGGTGCCGGCCAATTTGGTTCTGGCCTCAAAAGCCTGCAGTCGAACGCCGGCACACTGCAGTCCGCGTCGGCGCAGGTGCTGGGTGCGCTCGAAGCTCTGTCGGATGCGCTGCCTGCCGAATACGGGGACTCTGATGACCAGCTGACCGGCGGCCTGGATGCGCTTTCCGGCGGCATCCGCACGCTCTCAGGTTCCCTGCAGGCCGTCAGTGAAAACATGAAGCGCTGTGTCTCCCAGCTTGGAAGCATCGCAAATATGCTGCCGGATGAAGAGGACGAAGCGGTTGCATCCGCGGCGGATGCGCTCAGCGGGAGCGAAGACCCGAACGTCCAGATCCTGCTGCAGGCGTATCGAAAGCAGTCGGATGGCATCCGCAACGTCAAGGCGGCTCTGCTCGAGGATCAAAAGGCGCTCGAGCTTCTGTGCGCATCCCTTGATGGGATTGCGGACAGCGCCGGTACGCTGGCCGGCACCGTGGCCGGGATGGGCGGTCAGCTTTCCGGTCAGATATCCCAGACGCTTGATGGAATGAAAGCGCTGTCCGGCGGCCTGCGTACGCTCTCAGCACAGTACCGCGGCTTCCATGACGGGCTGTGCGGCTATACCTCCGGCGTATCCGATCTGGCCGATGCCTACGACGGCGTTCAGGGCGGCGTTCATTCCCTTTCTGGCGGCCTTGGCGAAGCGCGGGACGGCATGCGGCAGCTGACCGGCGGAACCGGCCAGCTGCGCGAAGGCACCGCAACGATGGACGACGATATGCGGGAACAGCTCGAACAGGCGATGGACGCCTTCCTGCAGTCCGATTTCGAGCCGGTTTCCTTTGTCTCCGCCGGCAATCAGGCGGTCGGAACCGTGCAGTTCATCTGCAAAACGCCCGGCATCGCGGCAGAGGAACCGCCTGCATCCCCGCCTCCGGAGGAACGCGAGCTGTCCTTCTGGGATCGGGTCGCTGCATTGTTCAGCTGATAAAACATCCCTTTACAACAAAGACTACATACGGGCAAACTGAAAGGTGCCGCAGATGAAAGTCTGCGGCACCTCAGGCTGTAAAAACTGAATGCCGTATCTCAGCGGCTTCACGACGTTCGCCAAGACACCTTGGCTGGGTGGTCATTGTTCCGCCGTGGCGCGGCGGCCATGCTTTGTTTGCCAAGTGACACTTGGCAATGTGGTCGTTACTTCTTTGCCGGCCAAAGAAGTAACCAAGAAAGGCCGTTCAAGGGGGGCCATGCACTGTGCCGCCGCGAGCCAGATGGCCCCCCTTGAAAATCCCCCTACGATATCTCTTTATCTGCTTCGGCCGTCTGCGGACGGCATTGGGAGGGTCTTTGTGTCGGGAATGGCTAGCAGCGGACGCTAACACTCCCTTCGACAGTCTTTACCGGTACCCCGATTCCCGCAGCTGCTGCGTAAATGATTCCTTGACCATAGAGCGCTGTAGGCGATTGCCCCACCGCCAGGTGGCGCGGCAATCGTTATTTATCGTTTCTTGACCGCTTCCTGTTACCAAGCAGAACCACGCTGTTGACTTTTTAATGGGTATGCTTTATAGAGAAGATTTGTAACAAAATTATATAACTGAAAGGTGCCGCAGATGAAAGTCTGCGGCACCTTTTTTAATTCTATTTCTATTCGGTCAAAGAAAGGATTACACATGACAAAAAGATACATACACTTAAGTGACGGCATAAATTTGGTATCATGTAAAATGGATGAGGCTATGTTATAATATATATGAATAGTAACGTTGGTACTATTATTATAGGCCATATTTCTATTTGTTTCTTCTTTTTTCGATATAATAGAACTATATCAATTATATAGGAAGTATACAGTAATATGGACTGGAGCCAACTGGATAAAGACATTTTTGTACTGAGAAATCAACTGCATCAGCTCATCGAAAGCCAAGCAGATTATAAAAAGATTTTGCAGGTAAGCAGACAGCTGGACGAGCTTATAAACCAATTTGAATTGTATGACGCAGAGAACGAAGAAGACAGTGAATATCTTCGGCTACAAAATAGAGAAAGCAACGGGAGTCGACAATGAAGAATTTGCAGAAATACCGGGAATCCATACATCTCAATCAGCTTGCGCTGGCTATGAGGATTGGTGTTGCACAGGAAACGATCAGTGCCTATGAAAGCGGCCGGTCAAATCCCAGCATCAGTACCTTGCTGAAGCTCTGCGACGAGCTGGATGTGTCCGCCGATTTTCTGCTGGACCGAACCAATGTCCCCATTTCCATTGAACGGTTTCTTCAAAAAGACCTGTCCGAAGAAGAACTGGGCATGCTGTCGGTTTATCGAAAGCTTCCCGTTACAAAGCAGAAGCATGCTGTCGGCTTTTTAATGGGCATGCTTTATAGAGAAGACTGAGAAACTGCACAACAGGATATTGGTGTTCTGCATTCTAACGAGTAATACCGTGCATACAATGTCTGATCGTCGGTTGACACCCAAACAAAGAAGTGATATTATGGAAATTGGCAGAACACAATAACAGGCTTATTTATCTTTCTCTGTACGAAGCTGCAACAAATTGCTTTTCGCTGTGGAACCCGATCGCGGAGGTGGTGTCATGATAAAGCTTCGATTCCGGCATATGCCGTTGATACTGACGGTCGCATTGGTCTTCTTCAGCCTGTCGCTGACCTCCTATTCTGTTGATTTGAGCCTTGCCAAGCAGTACAAGAAGCCTGTCTTTTCCCTGCATTACATGAGCATCAACGACGGCGGGAGCAGTTACTATATCGGACTGGGCTATCAGATCATCATGTGGCGCAAAATGACCGGGACGCTATCTGTGTATAAGATGGGTACGGAATCCTACTACTTATGGGGATTTAAAAGCTGCATGGAAGACCCGGGAATTCCTTTAGAAGTACGATACGACGGCTGACAAAACCAATGGTCATATTTCACAAGAGGAACCCATGGCAATTTGCATGATGAAAGAATCATCTCAAATCAAAAAAGCATCGCAGGAGATCACTCCCGCGATGCTTTTTCTATTCACTTACAATTCCTTTAGAATCCGCCGGCCTTTGGCCGTCTTCTTGCAGGCGGAATTATTTACCGTAGTAAGCGTTCTTGTAGATACCTTCGATCTCGCTGATCAGCGGGTATCTCGGGTTCGCCGTGGTGCACTGGTCTTCGAAGGCCTTCTCCGACAGATGTCTCAGGTTCTTCATGAAGAGGGTCTCATCCAGTCCGTATTCCTGGAAGGAATGCGGCATGTTCAGCTCGGTCATCATGTCGTTGATCTTCTTGATCAGGCTCTGGACGCCCTCGGCGTCGGTCTTAGCCGGGAGACCCAGGTATCTTGCGATCTTCGCATACTTCTTGTCTGCGATGAAGGTCTCGTACTTCGGCCAGGAGACGAACTTGGTCGGCATCTTCGAGTTGAAGTCGATGACATACGGCAGCAGGATGGCGTTTGCGCGTCCATGGGAGACATGGTATTCGCCGCCGATCTTGTGCGCCAGCGAGTGGTTGATGCCCAGGAACGCATTCGAGAAGGCCATACCGGCAATACAGGAAGCGTTGTGCATCTTCTCTCTCGCTTCGGCGTCGTCCGGATTTCTATAAGCGCGCGGCAGGTATTCCATGACGAGTTCAATCGCCTTGATTGCCAGACCGTCGGTGTAATCGGATGCCATGATCGAAACATAGGCCTCGATCGCGTGGGTCAGAACGTCCATACCGGTATCGGCGGTGATGGATTTCGGCATGCTCATGACGAACTGCGGGTCGATGATGGCGACATCCGGGGTCAGCTCGTAGTCGGCAAGCGGGTATTTGATGTTTCCGTTGACCTTGTCGGTGATGACCGAGAAGGAGGTGACCTCCGAACCGGTGCCCGATGTGGTCGGGATACAAACCATCTGCGCCTTGGTTCCCAGTCTCGGGAAGTGGAAGGTTCTCTTTCTGATGTCGAGGAAGCGCATTCTCAGGCCGTCGAAGGAGGTATCCGGATGCTCGTAGAACAGCCACATACCCTTCGCGGCGTCCATGGAGGAACCGCCGCCCAGCGCGATGATGACGTCCGGCTTGAAGTTGTTCATCGCTTCAACGCCGCGCATGATGGTCTCAACGGACGGATCCGGCTCGACATCGGAGAAGATTTCACTGTGGCAGTATACTTTACGTTTTCTCAGATAATACAGGACCTTTTCGACGTAACCGAGTTTGACCATCATCGGGTCGGTAACGATGAATGCGCGGGAGATATCCGGCATCTTCTCAAGGTACTGGACCGAGTCGTTTTCAAAGTAGATTTTTGGCGGAACTTTAAACCACTGCATATTAACTCTCCTCTTTGCGATGCGTTTCTTATTGATCAGGTTGACAGAGGATACGTTCGAGGTGGTGGAGTTGCGTCCAAAGGATCCGCATCCCAGTGTCAGGGACGGGGTGTTGGTGTTGTAGATATCGCCGATTGCGCCCTGCGAGGACGGGGAGTTGACGATTACGCGTCCAACCTTCATGGCTTCGCCGTATGCGTGGCAGAGGTCGCGGTTGTTGGAGTGGATGACCGCGGAATGTCCCAGGCCGCCGAATTCCAGCATCTTTCTGGCTTTTTCAAAGCCTTCCTTGTCGTTCTTGACGACAAAGTACGCGAGAACCGGAGAGAGCTTTTCACGGGACAGCGGATAATCCGGTCCGACATCGTCGAGCTTGGCAAGGAGAATCTTGGTGCCTTCCGGAACCTTGACGCCTGCCTGCTCTGCAATCCATGCGGCCGGCTTGCCGACGACAACCGGATTGACAGCGCCCTTTTCAGAGTTGATGACGTAATCGGACACCTTTTTGATCTCATCCGGCTTTAAGAAGTAGCAGCCGAATTCGGTCATATATTTTTCAAACTGCGGTGCAATCGCCTCATCGACGATGGCAGCCTGCTCAGATGCGCAGATCATACCGTTGTCGAAGGTTTTGGAAAGCACCAGGTCGTTGCATGCGCGTTTGACATCGACATCCTTGTTGATGTAGCACGGTACGTTACCCGGGCCGACGCCGAGAGCCGGCTTACCAGCCGAGTATGCGCTTTTTACCATGCCGGAACCGCCGGTTGCGAGGATCATCGAAACGCCCGGATGATTCATCAGCGCGCTGGTGGCCTCGATGGACGGATACTCGATCCACTGGATGCAGTGTTCCGGAGCGCCGTTGGCGATGGCTGCTTCGTACAGAACCTTCGCGGCGGCAACCGAACATTTCTGTGCGGACGGATGGAACGCAAAGATGATTGGGTTTCTGGTCTTGATGCAGATCAGGGATTTGAACATGGTGGTGGAGGTTGGGTTGGTGACCGGTGTAACGCCGGCGACAATGCCGACCGGCTCAGCAACCTCGACATAGCCTTCCATGTCGTTTTCGTCGACAATGCCGACCGTTTTTTCGTTTTTAATGCTGTGGTAGATGTATTCGGTTGCGAACATGTTTTTGATGACCTTGTCTTCAACAACGCCGCGGCCGGTCTCATCATATGCCAGAATTGCCAGGTCCAGATGCGCATCCAGTCCGGCGAGGGACATTGCATGGACAACCTTGTCCACCTGTTCCTGATCCATCTTCATGAAACCTTCGAGGGCTTTGTTGGCATTTTCGACAAGTTTGCCGATCATATCAGCGGTTTCAATTTTGGGAGCTGCCTGTGCTTTTTCCTGTGCCATTCGCTCAAATCCTTTCCTATATGAAATCATTTGGTTTTGTGTCCCGCAAAAGGGACTGCAAATCACTGTGACTGATCGCGTTTAAGTCTCCGCTTTGTTTTCACAGACCGGAGGATTGACATCTGTCTGAAATGATTGTTATTATTTTGTCAATATCAATATATCATGTTCCAGCCGCAATGTCAATCCAATTTCTGTAGAACATCCATAACTTTGATCGTAACATTTTGGCTGGTTTGCACAAGATATCGGCCTGCTCGACAGAGGCAATCCAACAATATCCAATTTTAGCGTGAAACCGGGCGATCTTACACAAAAACTTGATGAATTTTGGTAAAAAAACTATACTTATATGATACCACAAAGCGGTAAAAAATCAACCAAAAAGCGGACGATTCCGGAAGTTTGTGAGAATTGCCTAAAAAAGTCGACGCGCCGGAAAACGGGCTTTTACGGATGCTTTTTCCCGCTGGGATATCGCGTCCGAATGATAAACCGCAAAAAACAGCGCAGTCCGGACAGCCTGTTTTTAGGTTATCCATTCTGCGCGGCATCATACAGAGTTTACCAGCGATTGATGAAAAGTTTCATGTGATAAATCTACCGGGAATCCGCTTATTTTTGATGTTGCATTTTGGATACTGCATCAAATCTCGAAATCAGCGTTAAACTAAAAAACCAGCGTTATATCACGAAGTCAGCGTTCAATTGGAAAATCCATCCTTCTTCTTTCCAGGAAAGGAATGACTGGAAAGAAGCTGCCGCTTGCCCATCAAAAAACAGGCAGGGCACAACGGAGAACTGTTCTACCTGCTTATAATCGGATGCGGCGGTCTGCAATCGGCTGCCATACGCGGAAACCGATTGCAAAGCGTCCGTATGCGGCTGCCACTGAGGCTGGCCGCCGCCGTTTCCGGCTATGAAACTCTCCCAACAGCAATACGAATTGTATAATAAATCCGAAATTTATATCAATGTATAGAAGAATAGGACTTTCGTGGATTCAGCCGGTTCCATGCTGTTTCACAAAGGGCCTTTCATATGTGCTGCGGATAGGAAACGGCTGTAAGCCGCATCGTCTATCGTTTATATCCCATCTTCAGATGAACGGACTGAATTTCCACATGGGGCGGGCACAGGGAGAAAGCATATCAGGAAACGACGAGCCGTGTGGCGACATTGGCGCCGTTCATACCGGACAAATCCGTCAGCGAATGGGTGGTGATGCGAAGAAACGCGTCATAGGCGCCGGCTTCGAGCGGACGGGAAAGGGTGATGCTTGTCAGCGCCTTGCCGGGTTCGACCATCCTGGAGGTGTACAGGCTTTCTCCGGTGTCCTTCAATACCAGCTCGAAGGTAAAATAACACGGATTCTCTTCGGGATTGGTCAGCGCGACCCTCACGTCCGTCTCGCCGGCCGGAATGGCGATGGAGGGGTATCCCGGGATCGCGATGCCCTTTTCATCCCCGGAACCGGACTGCGGCAGAGAACCGCTCCAGCTTACAGCACCCGGATCCAGGTCGGCGTTTGGAACGGATGCCTGTTTGGAGAACCAGCTGTTCCAGTTCATGCCTATCACGATGCCGCCGACGATGAAAAGGACGCCCGCCAGCAGAATCACCAGACCCGCGGTCAATTTATGTTTACCATTGGTATCTGCACGTTCAGTATGCATATGGAAGCCTCCTGTCAAATGATTGTTTTCATTATATCAGATGACACGGATGCAATGCAATCCCGCCTGTCAGGCCGAATTTTCACGTAAAGAGCATGTAAAGCCGCATCGGGCGGCCGGACTCCTGCCTCCATTCTCCACCCGGCGTCCGGAAAACCGGCAAAACGGATGTCTGTAAAATTTGTTTTACCGGCATATACAGAAAGATCACAAAAATTTGGTGGTTCCCGGCTTCACGTAGCGGTATGATGAATTTGCGGCGGACCGTCCGTTTCAATATACGAATGTCCCTTTCACAGGCAAGGACAAAATAAACACGCTCTCCTGAAAAGCCGAAACGCGTTTCCATCTTCGTTTTGATGGAAACGCGTTTCTCTTTATATGGATTATTCGGGCAGCTTGCAGACATCCACCCAGCCAAGCGCTTTCGCGCAGGTGTACAGGTCCGCGCAGGTGAACTCAATCGCCGAGTTGCTGCTGCCGCAGGCCGGGAAAACCGTGTCGAACCGTTCCAGCGAGCGGTCCAGATAAACCCTGACCGCGTCGTTCTCTATGGCAAACGGGCAGACGCCGCCGATTTGGTGACCCGTGAACGCTACAACCTCGTCAGGCGAGAGCATTTTTGCTTTGCACTGAAATTGATCCTTGAACTTGCGGTTGTCGATGCGCGCGTCCCCAGCGGCGACGACCAGCACACAGCCTTCCGGAAGCCTGAATGAGAGTGTTTTTGCAATGCGCGCAGGCTCGACGCCGACCGCCTGAGCGGCAAGCTCCACCGTCGCGCTGGATGTCTCAAATTCCATGATATCCTGTTCACGGCCAAACTGCCGCAGATAGGTTTTTACCTGCTCAATAGACATAGTGAAACCCTTCCTTACTGTTTTCCACCATTTTACCACATCCGTGTGGAAAAAGGAAGGACAGGTTTCCGCAGAGGTGCCATCCTGTCCGCATTTAACATAGATAAGATCATTGCAAGATATTTTGCGGAGAGCGGTTTCCAGTTATTACGAATGAACCCTTGTATGCAGCGGCGGCAGGCAGGCTGTTTACAGACCATTATCGTGAAAGATGAAATGCCCGTGCAGCGCTGTAAGAAAAAGCGGGCCGGACAATTTTGCCCGGCCCGTTTGGCGGTACTGGACCGCCGGAAAGAGAAAGAAAAGAGAAGAAAAAAATGAATGTGGAAAAAGAAGCAATTTATCTTAATCTCCAAATAAGAAGTGGCAGATCGATTCAAAGATCTCAACGATCTTAAAGCGGTATTCCACCTGCGGATTCGAGGTGATGACCCCCATCGCTCCGGTGGAGAGCACATCGCCCGGCTTTACAACATTTTCGGCGGCAGGCAGGCAGAGCGGCGGAAACATCACGCACCACCAGTTGTGTCCCTCGGCTTCGCCGATTTTGATGCGCAGCGCGTCGTATTTGCCCGCTGGCAGCGTGTAGTCGGTATACTGCTTGGTGTCGAAATACATGTTGACATATTCTATCTCAACCGCATAGTCATATCCGTTTTTCTGGATCTCATCCTCGGCCAAGGCTTTGATCTGTTCTTCGCTCTCACCGATGGCCGTTTTGGCATCGGTCTTGGAGTCTACATTTTCAAACAGGCCGTCGCAGTCTGCCAGAATGCGGTCCCGCACCTTGACTTTGAGTTCCTGATCGGATACGGAGTCGGAGTTGGCCAGAATATGTAAACGAACGGTGTTCGCGCGGATATCGGAGCAGTCATCCGCAAATCCTTTGATACTGCCGAGCCAAACGGTCAGGATAATACCGATCAGCAATGCGATTTCTAGTTTTTTCATTGTCAATCCCGTCCTTTATCTTCTGTGGTACTTACAGTATGGGACGGGATTTTTGAGCTTATTCAGATATGGGAATAATTTCTGTATCTTTTTTTGATCGATAGGAATGGCGGTTTATGGGGTCAAGGACAGGATAAGAAACCGTATCCGCTGAATTGGATACCGGCACGCACACAAAGCGGAAGAAAGCGACGGCAGTGAGACAGGCAGATGGACAGTGTAACGCCGCCGCGTCACGGCATAAAAAATCGGACAGCCGGGGCGTCCCCCAACTGTCCGGTTTTTTATATAAGTTTAAAAGAAAGAAAAATTTATCTCGGGAATTTCAGCGCAGCCTGTGCAGCGGCCAGTCTTGCGATCGGCACACGGAACGGGGAGCAGGATACATAGTTGAGTCCGACTCTGTGGCAGAACTCGATGGTGCTCGGGTCGCCGCCATGCTCACCGCAGATGCCCAGCTTGATGTCCGGACGGGTCTGACGGCCGAGCTTTGCAGCCATTTCAACCAGCTTGCCTACGCCGTCCTGGTCGAGCTTCGCAAACGGATCGGATTCGTAGATCTTCCTGTCATAGTAAGCATCCAGGAACTTGCCGGCGTCGTCACGGCTGAAGCCGAAGGTCATCTGGGTCAGGTCGTTTGTGCCGAAGCTGAAGAATTCAGCATCCTTTGCGATCTCGTCCGCAGTCAGCGCCGCGCGCGGAATCTCGATCATGGTACCAACTTTATATTTCAGATCGGAATTGTTGTCGGCGATGACCTTGTCAGCGGTCTTGACAACAACGGATTTGACATACTGGAGCTCTTTGAGTTCGCCAACCAGCGGAATCATGATTTCCGGAACGATATCCCAATCCGGATGCGCTTTCTTCACGTTGATGGCAGCTTCGATGACAGCGGTGGTCTGCATCTCGGCGATTTCCGGATAGGTGACAGCCAGACGGCAGCCGCGGTGGCCCATCATCGGGTTGAACTCATGCAGCGAAGCGATGACATTCTTGAGATCCTCAACGGTGATGTTCATCTCTTTTGCCAGCGCGATGATGTCTTCCTCAGCGGTCGGCAGGAACTCATGCAGCGGTGGGTCGAGGAAACGGATGGTTACCGGGTTTCCGCCCAGCGCTTCGTACAGCGCTTCGAAATCGCCGCGCTGCATCGGCAGCAGCTTCGCCAGAGCGGCTCTGCGCTGCTCTTCGGTCTTGGAGACGATCATCTCACGCATTGCGGTAATCCTGTCGGTATCGAAGAACATGTGCTCGGTACGGCACAGTCCGATGCCCTCGGCGCCGAATTCAGCAGCCTGCTTTGCATCTGCCGGGGTGTCCGCGTTCGTTCTGACCTTCAGGTCACGGATTTCGTCCGCCCAGCCCATCAGTCTGCCGAAGTATCCGGAGATTTCAGCGGAAACGGTCGGGATCGCGCCGGCATAGATCTTACCGGTAGAGCCGTCCAGGGACAGGTAGTCGCCTTCCTTGATTGTGACGCCGCCGAGCTCGAAGTATTTCTCTTCTTCGTTCATGACGACTTCGCCGCAACCGGAAACACAGCAGGTTCCCATGCCGCGCGCAACAACCGCCGCGTGGGAGGTCATACCGCCGCGGACGGTCAGGATGCCCTGTGCGACATGCATGCCTTCAATGTCTTCCGGAGAGGTCTCGCGGCGCACCAGAACGATCTTCTCGCCCTTATTGTGCCATTCGACAGCATCCTCAGCGGTGAAGACAACCTTGCCGCAGGCAGCGCCCGGGGAAGCCGGCAGAGCCGAACCGATCGGGGAAGCCGCTTTCAGCGCCTTTGCGTCGAACTGCGGATGCAGCAGCGCGTCGAGCTGTTTCGGGTCGACCATCAGGACCGCTTCTTTTTCGGAGATCATGCCTTCGTCAACCAGATCGCAGGCAACCTTCAGCGCAGCGGCCGCGGTACGTTTGCCGTTTCTGGTCTGGAGCATGTAGAGCTTACGCTGTTCGATCGTGAACTCCATGTCCTGCATGTCTCTGTAGTGTTTTTCCAGATTGTCCGCGATCTTCGCGAACTGATCGTAGATTTCCGGCATGATTCCCTTGAGCTCGTCGATGGTCTGCGGGGTGCGGACGCCTGCGACAACGTCTTCGCCCTGCGCGTTGATCAGGAACTCGCCGAACAGTTTATTCTCACCGGTTGCCGGGTCTCTCGTAAACGCAACGCCGGTACCGGAATCGTCGCCCATGTTGCCGAATACCATCGCCTGAACGTTGACAGCCGTACCCCAGGAGGACGGGATGTCGTTCATGCGGCGGTAGTAGATCGCTCTCGGGTTGTTCCAGGAGCGGAAGACAGCCTTGACAGCGCCCATCAGCTGATCGTGCGGAGTGGACGGGAATTCACTGTTGAGCTGCTCTTTGTAGTAGTTCTTGAACCGGACAACCAGTTCCTTCAGATCCTCGGCATCCAGCTCGGTGTCCAGCTTGACGCCTTTCTTTTCCTTCACTTCGTCGATGATCAGCTCGAAGTTGCTCTTCGGCAGCTCCATGACGACGTCGGAATACATCTGGATGAAACGGCGGTAGGAGTCATATGCAAAGCGCTCGTTGCCGGTTTTCTTTGCAAAGCCGACCACCACTTCGTCGTTCATGCCCAGGTTCAGGATGGTGTCCATCATGCCGGGCATCGAAGCTCTTGCGCCCGAACGGACCGATACGAGCAGCGGATCGTTGATATCGCCGAATTTCTTGCCGGCGATCTCTTCCATCTTCGCGATGCTCTGATTGATCTCCTCTTCGATTTCCGGAGCGATTTTTTCGCCGTCCTCATAGTAACGGGTACAAGCCTCCGTGGTAATCGTAAAGCCCTGCGGTACCGGAATACCGAGGTTGGTCATTTCTGCCAGGTTCGCACCTTTTCCGCCGAGAAGCTCGCGCATTTTGCCGTTGCCCTCGGAGAAAAGATATACGTATTTTGTGCTCATTATAAACCTTACCTCCTAAATTTTTTCTTTCTTTTATATTGAGATTCCTATATAAGCAAAGCGTTGTCCCGCCTCCTTTTTGGATGTACGATATGGACAAGCTTCATACAGATACCATTATATCAAAACGAGTGCCTGTTTTCTATGCTTTTAAGAAAAATTTACTTTTATTTTTTCAGCTTTTCCCGCAATTTCAGCGGAATTTCACAGAATTGCGACAGGATATCCACTCCGGCAGCAGAACATCCGGTTTGTCAGCCTCTGCGGCTGGAAGATGGTTTCCGCGGCATCCAGACAGGACATGTTCGTTCCCTGAGCCATTCAGGATGAGAAGGGTGGACTTTGCGCACGCACAGCATCAGCGGAAGGCACAGACGCACAGGAGCTGCACTGCTGCATGATGACAGGCTTCATCCCATATGCGGCCGGTTCCTGCTCGAAAGCGCAGCGGCTACGGGAAGACACGAAAAGCGGCAGATAAATCCCACAGATGGCAGGCTCAGCTCATAAGCATCCGGCACCCGCTTGGAAATGCTGCAAATGCTGGAAGGCTCGGCAAACGGCAGCGCATAAATTCCGGCTGCCGACAGGATTTCCCATACATGTCCGGCGCCCGCGCGGATACACCTCCGCTGTGGGAAGGCACGAAAAGCGGCAGCGCGGAAACCCCGGCTGCCCTTTTCCGAAAACCCGATGCCGTAGCCGGCATTGCGGGAACAATTATTTGATGATCTCACCGTAGACATTCGGGCCGAGTCCCGCCGCGTTGGATTCGTCGGTGTCGATGTGCATCGCCGTAGCGAACTTCTCGCTGACACGGACCACGACATCGCCGAAGATCAGGCTGCGGCCGTCGGAATCCACCTTGACCGAAACGACCTGATTGTCCGAAAGGCCGAACTTCTCCGCATCCTCGGGCGTGATGTGGATGTGGCGCATCGCTGCGATGGCGCCCTCGCCGATCTCCACCTCACCGCACGGGCCGACCAGCTTGCAGGGCGCGCTGCCCTTGACGTCGCCGGACTGGCGCACCGGAACCGCGATGCCAAGACTTCTCGCGTCGGTCAGGGAGATCTCCACCTGCGTTGCGCTTCTGCACGGTCCGAGAATCGAGACGTTCGGGAACTCCTTCTTCGGTCCGACCACGGTGACGCGCTCGTTGCTGGCAAACTGGCCCGGCTGGGACAGCATCTTTTTGACGGTCAGCTTGGCATCCGGGCCAAACAGCGTCTTCAAATCCTCTTCGGTCACATGAACGTGACGCGCTGATGTTTCAATCAATACTTTATCCATTGTCATTACCGCCATTTCTCCGCGCACATACTGTAAGGGCGGCCCTGCGCGGCAGGCCGTCTCAAATCCTCTAAACGGATGCGGACTGTATTCATATCCATCTTCTAAAATGAATAAATATGAATTTTCCGGGCCGGCATTCCCGAAGCTGCCGTCATGACCGCACTGGAACCGCCTGTCGGCCCTCAGCCGTTTGTTTCGAGGATGAAACGCCGCGTTATGATCGGGAATTTTCGGCGTTTTTCATCCTTATTGTACCGCGATTTGCATGCCGGCGCAAGGGCTTTTTACGCAAATTTCAGAATATTTCTGCAAAATAACCGCGAATGGCAATGGACGCGGCCTGTGCTTTCAGAAACGTAGAAATTTGCTGCAAACTGCGTAGAATTTTATATGGTATTCACAGACGCGGTATGCTATAATATTGGTGCAGATTCATTTAACGTGTTAAATGAATCATGGATATAAAAACACAGAGAAAAAAGGAAGCGATTCCTTTAGGAAAACACTTCCAAAAGAGAAAGGCAGGACCAAGTATGAAAAAAAGACTGACCAGGCTGCTTTGCGGCGTGCTGGCCTCGGCCTGCGTTCTTTCCGGTTTCAGCGCCGGATCGTTCGCGCTGGCCCAGACACCGCCCCAAAAAGCTTACAGCGACGAAGTTGTTCCCATCGACTGGGATTCCATGGACACCGCGCCGCTGACCGACGAGCTTTCCAGGGACACCGCGCAGATCCTCCTGAATTCCAACAAGTATGCGGTGACAAGCTGGTACAACGACATCAAAAAATTCGCATCCCAGACCGGCGAATACCTGACCTTCGGCGGAACCGGCGAGAACAACATCCGCCCGGTCTCGCATGAGGCGATGGCGCTCGCGACCTCGCTGCGGCTGAACGTCTATGATCCCGAATATACCGGCGTTTCGGCAGAAAAGGCGGAGGAGATCACGCTGCGGCTGATCGGCTCCCTTGCCTACCGGCACAAATCCAACTCCAGCGGCGGCTGGGGCGATGCCTGGCAGAGCGCGTTCTGGGCCAGCCAGGTGGCGCAGGCCGGCTGGATGATGTGGGACAAGCTTTCCGAACAGGATCGGGAATATGTGAAAAACATGACCGTCTATGAGTCGAACCGCTTCATCAGCTATGATGTCCCGTATTACAAAGACCGGGAGGGCAAGGTCAACTATGCGGGAGATTCCAAAGCGGAGGAGAATTCCTGGAACGCCAACATCCTGCAGTTTGCGACAGCCATGATGCCAAACCATGAAAACTATGACAAATGGGTCAGCAAGATGGTTGAGCTTGAGATTTCCGCCTTTGCGGCGCCGGACGATATGGACAGCCGCGAGGTCGTCAACGGCATGCAGCTGAACCGCGTTCTGAACGGCTCGAATATGGAGCTGGACGGCACGGTCATCAACCACGACATCGTGCATGCGGACTATATGGTCGCCATCATGCAGAACTACATGAACGCCTGGGCCTACGGCTACGCCGGCAGGGAGATCCCGATGGCCGCGCGCTTCAACGGCGACCGTCTGTACTACGCGCTGACCGACCTGTATTTTTCACCGGATCAGTACCAGAAGCCGGGCGGCACCTTCTACACAAGAAACGAGGACGGCAGCGCCAGCCACAGGATGTACTACCCGCAGGGCAACGACTGGGGCGGACAGCGCCAGGCAAACTACCAGCTGATGGATATCGTGGCATATGTCTTCGGCGAGGACGCGAACTGCTCCACCAAGGCAATCGAGTTCGCCAAGGCCCGCAGCCAGGAGATGCTGCGCATGCAGGCGCGCTCCGAGGACGGACGGTATTACCAGGCTTCGAACGAGGACACCTTCTATTCCCGCGAGGAATGGGTGGCCTGCCACATTGCGTACTCCTACACCGCACTCTGGATGAAGGAAAACGACATGTACCGCTTCACCAATGAACCGCTCGCCCAGAATACAGGAACGCTGACCAGTGTAAAGCTCAGTGTTACAGACAGCGTGCTGAACGGTGGAACGGCCCGCGCCGGCGTTTCGGTCAACAAAGAGGTGCAGCTCTACATGAACGACCAGAACTCCAGCGTGGTATATCAATCCGGCAACGACAACATCCTCTCGGTGGACCAGGACGGCGTCGTGACGGCCAACTTCCCGGGAGAGACCACCCTCACCGTCACGGTAAGCTTCGGCGGCGTCACGCTGTCGGATACGAAGACCGTCACGGTGGAGCCCAGACGGGAGCTTCGCGAGATAGAGTCCAACGACTACGAAAGCGGACAGCTTCCGAACGGCTGGCGGGCGGAAATGCAGATGAGCGCGCCGAGCGCCGGCAACTGGACCATCAAGGACGACGGCGAAGGCAAGGTGCTGAACCAGTCCCTGTGCGCAAATAACAACAACAACGTCGCGTTCCTGCGCAGCAACCGGGTGTCGGGCGACCTGCAGATGTCCACCAGATTCCGGATGAACGCCCACAACGGAAGCTACGGCGCGGGCATGATGTTCCGTTATCAGGACAACGGCAACTACTATGTCGCCTGTTACTACAACAAGGTGCTCAAGATTGAAAAGCGCATCGGCGGAAACTATTCCACCGTTGTTTCTAAAAACATGACCTTGAAGGACGGCCAGTGGTATGAGCTGGGACTGACCGTGAAGGGTAAGCAGATGACCGTCACGCTCGACGGCGTGGAGCAGTTCACCGCCAGCGACAACCTCTTCCCATCTGGAAAGGTGGGCGTCTACACCATGCGCTGCGACGCCGACTTTGACGATTTCAGCCTCAGCGCCAGCACGCGCAAACAGGAGATTGTCAAGGAGGCGCTGGACTTCGAGGACCAGCAGTTCCCGGCGGACTGGGAGCCGACCCTGATGATCGGCAACCCGAGCGCAGGCAATTGGTCGATCGTGGACGACGGCGGCAATCATGTCCTGAAACAGTCGCAGGGCGCTGCGGAGAATGCAAACGTTGCCTGCATCCGGCAGGGCGTGCTGCGCGGTGATCTGGACATTTCGGCCAGATTCAAGATGCATGCACAGGCAAGCAATCTGAGCGGCGCGGGCATCATGTTCCGGTATCAGGACCCAAGCAACTACTATGTGGTCAGCTACTACAGCAATCTGCTGAAGATTGAGAAACGGGTCAACGGACAGTTCACCAACCTGGTGACCAAGAACACCACGCTGGATCTGAACAAATGGTATACCCTGGGCGTCACGGTGACCGGAAATACGATCAGGCTGCTGTTGGACGGCAAGGAGATTGTCTCCGCAACCGATAAGAACCTGTTCCCGGAAGGAAAAACCGGCGTATTCACGACACGCACAGCGACCAGCTTCGACGATATCCAGATTTATACCGCCTACGACATCCCGACGCTCAAGGGCGACGTGAACGGCGATGAGACGCTGGGTGTGCAGGACCTTCTGCTCATGAAATCGCAGATTCTGGGACGCACAGACTTTGTCGATGACCAGAAACTGGCGGCCGACGTCAATGCGGACGGCATCATCAACATTTTTGACCTGGTTGCGCTCAAATTTGAGATTCTCCGCGGTTAAACCATCGTTTTCCGCATCAAACGGGAAAGGGCACATGGGAGATTTCTGTGTGTCTTTTCCCCGTTTTTTTGTGGCTTTTATACGGAACAATATCCATATAATAGGTACGCCTGCACAGGCGTTTTTGCAAGACTGCAGATTCAGGCCGCAACCAGAAGATTTTTTTATACAAAACAGCAATAGACAGGCATCCGGCGCGTTTTTCGCGGCACTTGACGGATGCCGCCAAATTCTGTATAATATACGGGACCACTTGAAAAAATATTAAAGGAGTCGTTAGACAATGAAAAAAGCAATCTCACTCGTACTTTCCGTACTCATGATCTGCACACTGGTATTCGCAGGCTGTGGAAGCAAAGCAGAAGGCGGCGACGATCTGGCAAACACCACCTGGACACTGACCAGCGGAAAATCCGGCGGACAGGAAGTCACCGGCGAACAGGTCACTTCGCTCTTCGGCGAAATCAAAATGGAGTTCAAAGCCGACAGCAAGATGTCCATGACCGCTGCGGAAGTCACACAGGAAGGCACCTACAAGCTGGATGGCAGCAAGCTGACCCTGAGCATCGAAGGCCAGGATCAGGAGTGCACCTATGAAAACGGCAGCATCACCATGGAGAGCGCAGGCGCAACCCTGACTTTCTCCAAGAAATAAGCACATACAAGCAAAACTGTTCAGACACCCCTGTTTGTGGAACTACAAACAGGGGTGTCTTTTTATTTGCATGAGAAGAAAACAACATGGAGGTGGTTGCTTCACGTAAAACTTGTGAACCAATACTTATAAATTTGGCTACGTATATCGCAGGGAAAGAGAAGGAGCGGCAGAGTTATCTCTGCCGCTCCTTCTGCCGGGGGTAAGAAGAGGGGAGTTGTTTATTCTGGTCTGTGCTGGTAAACACGTGAAACTACTTTGCATATTCAGAAAGCTTAACGTCATCAATCGAAACATAGCGGACATTATGGCCAAGCGAATCGAGCAGTTCCAGAATCTGGTCGCAGCTGCCAACCACCCGCATGGAACAGATATTGACGCCGTTTTTTTCAATATAAGCTTTGGCTTTTTCAAGCTGTTCAGCAGCTGGTTTGAAGTATTCTGCGGAAGACAAGTTAACCCAGATGATATCGTCATCGATTTGAAAAGCTTCCAGAAAATCTTTCTGATCGATAATATATTGAATCATCGAAATAAGCCTCGTGGACGGATCAAGTTCCGTTTCTCCATAAAGGCCGGGATATCTTTCCTTATCATATGCGTTTTCATAAAAGGGGATTTCATATTTCGGGAAAAAACCAAGCCATGCTTGGCCACCCAGTTCCGGTGAGAATTCTATGGTTTGCACCTTAACATATTTGATCATCAAATTTTCAACCATCTGTCCCCAGAGATCGTCGTATGGTATGGGGTCCCGCACGGAAATAGTCGCATCGACAATCGCCGTCTCCGGCAAACGTTTAAGCTCATCAGGCGGGTTTCCTGATTGTGAATATGAAGTGGGCCAATTAAAGTTATTCTGTACTTCTTTCAGCGAATTCCGGCTGATAGAGCCGTCCACCATTGTTTTATATCGGTCGAACCGGTTGCTTAGCTGAAACCGGAAATCATAGTTTCCAAAGCCCCGCGGCGTGACCGTGGTATCTGTGACATACAGCCCGCGGGTCAGCTCCAGATAGACCGACATGTCCAGCTGCAGCTTGTTGATGGGATAATCCTCATCCGGATTCAGGATGACGGATGGATCATAGCTGCTGTTTTTGCAGTACAGGTCGACCGCCCAAACGGATGTGAGGATTACCGCGAGCGCCAGCATGCCGATCAGCAGGGTGATGCGGACAATCTTGAAATTGATTTTTTTGCGGACCCGGGAAACCTCCCGCCTGCTCTTGGATTCATCCGCAGGGCTGTTTTCCAGTTCCAGCAGAATATTTTGAGAGATCAGCTCGTTGATCAGTTCGCTTTTCTTGACCTCCTCTTCCACCAGCGCGATTTCCTCTTCGCTGGCTGTTCCGGCAAGGTAGCGCCGGACAATATCTTCAAAGGGTTTCATCATCATTCACCGCCTTCTTTCAGGATGTTTCTAAGTTTGATTCTGGCACGGTAAAGCAGGGTGCGCGCGTTCCCCGGAGAAATTCCATACAGCTCGGCCACCTTATTCAGGGGGGTTTGGCCAAAGTAATGGAGCACCACAATCTCGCGGTATGGCTGCGGAAGCGTCAGGATTGCACCATACAGACGCTGATTCTGTTCTGTTTTCAGGATTTGCTGCAGAGCACTTTCTTCCGATGAGGATTCCTGTTCGTGCAGCGCAAAGGATGGGTGGCGTTTTTGTTTTCGCAGCTCATCAAGCCACAGGTTTTTGCAGACACGGAACAGCCAGAACTTCATGGAATCGCCGGATAGTTCGGCGGAAAGGAGGGCTTTCAAAAAGGTCTCGCTGACCAGGTCGTCCGCGGTCGCACAGTCACCGCACAGGGAACGCGCATAGAGGTACAGTTCACGGTAGTATGACAGATAGATAGACTCCAATGCATCGGGTTCCATTCTCCTTTGCCCCCCTTCACTTCATAAACGTTTTCATCACGGAATTGTCACACACAAATTCCGATTTTTTTCAACGACAGCTCCGATTATGTACAAGATAACCGATAGTTTTCACCATCTTAAATATTCTATAGAAATTTGTCTGAATGAATCCATTGTAAAAACCCGCAAATTGTCTATTTCTATGAACTTTCCGTGTATTCACAATATTATCACACTTGAGTCCTATACTAACCATTGGAGGCTTCTTCATTATAACAGAATCGCCTTCAGACTGGAATGTTAGGAGGACATCAGCTATGAACACACAGAAATTCACACAAAAATCGCTGGAGGCCATCCAGCTTTCACAGAATATCGCGTTGGAGCACGGCCATATGCAGATCGAACAGCAGCATCTGGCGGCCGCGCTGCTGACACAGGAAAACGGGCTGATCCCGCAGCTGCTCAAAAAGATGAACGTGGATGAATCCGCTGTCCTTTCCGCGGTGCAGGAAGCCGTGAACAAGCTGCCGCAGGTCAGCGGCCCGGGCCGTGAGGCCGGGAAGATCTACATCTCGGGCGATGTGGACACCGTGCTGGCAGACGCTGAAAAGCAGGCGGCGCGCATGAAGGATGAATACATCTCGGTGGAACACATCATGCTTTCCCTGATCGGCCATCCGAACAATGAGCTGCGGGAAATCTTCAAGCGCTTTTCGATCGACGCCAACCGCTTTTTATCCGCGCTGTCCAGCGTGCGCGGCAATACGCGGGTGACGAGCGACACACCGGAGGAAACCTACGACGCGCTCTCCAAATACGGACAGGACCTGGTGGAACTGGCGCGCAGCCATAAGCTCGACCCGGTCATCGGACGGGACGGCGAAATCCGCAATGTGATCCGCATCCTGTCGAGGAAGACCAAAAACAACCCGGTGCTGATCGGCGAGCCGGGCGTCGGCAAAACCGCCATCGCCGAGGGGCTTGCCCGCAGGATTGTACGCGGCGACGTGCCGGATAACCTCAAGGACCGCAAGCTGTTTTCCCTGGATATGGGCGCGCTGATTGCCGGCGCAAAGTTCCGCGGCGAATTTGAGGAACGGCTCAAGGCCGTTTTAAACGAGGTCAAAAAGAGCGAGGGCCGCATTATCCTGTTCATCGACGAGCTGCATACCATTGTCGGCGCGGGTAAAACCGAAGGCTCGATGGATGCCGGCAACCTGCTCAAGCCGATGCTGGCGCGCGGCGAGCTGCACTGCATCGGCGCGACGACGCTGGACGAATATCATCAGTATATCGAGAAGGACGCGGCCTTGGAACGCCGGTTCCAGCCGGTCATGGTGGATGAGCCGACGGTGGAGGATTCCATCTCGATCCTGCGCGGGCTTAAGGAACGCTACGAGGTGTTTCACGGCGTCAAGATTCAGGATCAGGCGCTGATTGCGGCGGCGGTGCTGTCCCACCGGTACATCTCCGACCGGTTCCTGCCGGATAATGCGATCGACCTGGTTGACGAGGCGTGCGCGATGGTCCGCACCGAAATGGACTCGATGCCGACCGAGCTGGATGAGATCTCCCGCAAGATCATGCAGTATGAGATCGAGGAAGCGGCGCTCAAGAAGGAGACCGACACGCTGTCGAAGGAGCATCTCAAAGAGATCCAGAAGGAGCTGGCCGAGCAGCGCGAGCAGTTCAAGGAGATGAAGGCCAAATGGGCGAACGAGAAGGACGCGATCTCCAAGGTGCAGAAGCTGCGCGAGGAGCTTGAGCAGGTCAACGCCGAAATCGAGAAGGCCGAGCAGCAGTATGACCTCAACCGCGCCGCTGAACTGAAATACGGCAGGCTGCCGCAGCTCACCAAAGAGCTGGAGGAAGAAGAGAAGCTGGCCGAACTCAACCAGAGCGCGAACACGCTGCTGCGCGACCGGGTCACGGAGGAGCAGATCGCGCGGATTGTCGGCCGGTGGACCGGCATCCCGGTCGCCAAGCTGATGGAGGGCGAACGCGAAAAGCTGCTGAAGCTTGGAGACATCCTGCATGAACGCGTGATCGGCCAGGATGAGGCGGTCGAGAAGGTAACCGACGCGATTCTGCGTTCCCGTGCGGGCATCAAGGACCCGAACCGTCCGATCGGATCGTTTCTGTTCTTAGGCCCGACCGGCGTCGGCAAAACCGAGCTTGCGAAGGCGCTGGCCGAATCGCTGTTCGACGACGAGCACAACATGGTGCGCATTGACATGACGGAATATATGGAGAAGTACAGCGTATCGCGGCTGATTGGAGCGCCTCCGGGATATGTCGGCTACGAGGAGGGCGGACAGCTGACCGAAGCGGTGCGCCGCCGCCCATACAGCGTGGTGCTGTTCGATGAGGTTGAAAAGGCGCATCCGGATGTGTTCAACATCCTTCTGCAGGTGCTGGACGACGGGCGCATCACCGATTCGCAGGGACGCACGGTGGATTTCAAGAACACGATCATCATTCTGACCTCGAATCTCGGTTCGCAGTTTATTTTGGAGGGCATCGATTCGGAGGGACAGATCAGCGATGAGGCGAAGGAGCAGGTCAGTTCCCTGCTCAAGAGTCAATTTCGGCCGGAATTTTTAAACAGGCTGGACGACATTGTGTTCTACAAGCCGCTGACGCGGGATGAGATTTACCGGATTGTCGATCTGGTGATGGCCGATCTGCAGCGGCGGCTGGATCAGAAGCAGCTCAAGGTTGAGCTGACCGAAAAGGCCAAGAATTTCATTGTTGACCAGGGCTATGATCCTGTTTACGGCGCGCGGCCGCTCAAGCGCTATGTACAGAGCCATGTTGAGACGCTGATCGCGCGGATGATCATCGCATCGGATCTCAAGCCGCGTACGGCGCTGGTTGTGGATTACGATGGGAAGAAGCTTGTTGTTCATGAATGATAAAAAAGGGAGCCTGTTTTGAAAACGCCAGATAAGGCAGTAATTTGAATCCAACAGTTTAATCAACCGAATCGGCATTAGCAAAGGCAAAGGGCAGCGCAGAGAGCGAAAATGCTTTCTGCGCTGCCTTTCTGTCTATCAGGTACTCAAATCCGCACATTCGTCAAATGGAAATCTCTTTGCTACAATAAGGGCGAAGGAGGGCAGAAGAAATGCGGGAGCCAAAATACTACATAGCATTGGACGAGCAAGAACGGAGAATCGTCATTGACAGCCTGAACAATCTGCGGAACAAGCTGATTGCAGACGGAAGATACACGGACGCCGTTGACGATATTCTCATAAAGATTGCCAATGCGCCGATCAAGAAATTCAAGGTGAATTACAAGGAGGTTTCGTAATGGAAAAGAGTTTATTTGAGCAGATGGGCGGAAAATACGAACGACATGGAGATTACCTGCTGCCTTGCCTGACATTGCCCGCCGAGGAGAAACAGCCCATAGGCATTTGGGGGCAGCGACACAGGCGGTATCTGAAAGAACATCATCGCATTCTATACTACAATTTGCTCACCGCCTGTAAGCTGAACTGCTATCTTGCCGACATCGACCGGCAGGCGGAGGAAATGTTCTCTCGGCTGGTAAAACAGATGGCAGAGCGTGAGGGCGTAACGGAAGAACTCAAAGCGCAGGATCAACTGATGTGGGTCGGGCGGATGAACAACATCCGAAACAGAGCGACCGAGATCGTCAACAAGGAACTGATTTACAGATAAAAGGAACGACATTCCCGTTTCAGCAATAAAGCGGGGATGTCGTTTTTCATATTTGATCAATTTCATTTCAGCGTCTGCACAAAAAATGCGGTACTCACCTTCGCACTAAAGTGAGTACCGCCGAAAAAAGGGAAAAAGCTTAATTAAGCAGGCTGTGGATCACAGCTTTTCTCTCAGGCAGTTGGTGCAGACCATATTGCCTTCTGGAACCGGATCGCCGCAGCATACGCAGTGATCAGAACCGTTAATGCTTTTCAGGGTTTTCTCCGGCAGGGAATCCGCAAGTCGTTTATTCTGTTGGCGCAGCTTTGCAGTAATCACCTCATATTGCGAAACACGCCGTGCCGATAATGCCGCAGCAAGGAAGAACGAAACCGCCCCGCCTACTGCCAGACCTGTTATAAAGAGCACTACTCCCAATTTCCTTTGTTCACTCCGTCCCGTCATTCGTTACTTCTTCCGCTGAAGCATCGCCGTCAGACGATTCGGATTCAGCCGAACCAGATGTTTCAACGGCCTCCGTACTCGGCTCGCTTTCCGGCGTCGGCTCGGAGGAAGAAGCAGAATCAGCGGAAATATCCGGTTCTGTGGAATTCGGAGTCTCGGAAGGTGATGTCGTTTCGGTCGTATCGGTTTCTGTCGCCGGTTCCGAAGAACTTGTTTCTTCTGTTTCATCTGCATCTGTCTCAGGAATAACATAACCTGCCGGAGGGATGCGCAGGATGATACCGGCTTGGATCGCATTGGCGTCGTCTAACTGGTTGTACGCAGCCAACGCCTCCACGGTTGTGTGGAACTTTTCTGCAATAGCGGAAAGCGTATCGCCGGGCTGCACCTGATAGACTGTGTTCGGCATTTCATCTACGATACCGGGGGTATTATCACCACCGGATATCGGCTCATCACCGGCTCTCAAGCCGGTAATAGTTACACTTGCCGTGTATCTATACGGCTCGCTGTATTTTGCCACAGTTAAGCTAACAGGAACTAATAAAACTGCTATTAACAGAAGGGAAGGAGCTACACAAAGTATCTTTCGATTTTCAAATATCTTTTTCATATGAGCGCCTCCTTAGTCTCCCAGCCGAGCTTGATTGACAGTCACTACAAGATTTTGATTACCAGCATTGAGCAGGAGATCCGGGCCTGTATATGTAAGTTTGCCATATTCCACATCTGTAATGTTTGTGTCAATTATAATGATGCCAACATAGGTTCGGCTGTCAGTACTGAGAATCGTGAAGGCATTATTCCAATGGTTGCTACAATCCGCAACAAAAGGAAACGGAGTAAATGCCGCAGGCATTATACCATATTCGGGATTCTCAAGGCTATTATCCTCAGAATATGTAATTGCAGTCGGTGTTGGTTGTTGCTCCAGCGGAGTAAAAACACCATCTTCAAGAGTGCCTACCTTCAGTGAGGATTTCAGTGCAGAAACAAACTTTGCATTCTTTGCCATTTCTTCGGTCTGAAATTCAAGAGTGCTACCACTAAATTGCGCCTGTGCCGTATATTGACCACTCAATCCTATCAAATTCACATCCACATTCAAATCAACGACGGAGGTCTTTCCGGCTTTGCTGTTTCTAATCGTAAAAGCCGCAACAACGACATCCGTGTCGGCCAACCCATAGGTCATCTTGTTGGTTCTTACAGTGTCCGTAATATCTTCTCCAGAACTGGCAAATGTTCCCGTTTGAATAGAAAGAGCCTCCTCCGTGCCGCCGGATGTGGTATATTTCGAGAATGTGCCGCCCACCGACAGCAGAGCCGTGATTACCAGCATGGACAGGCAGGATACGCCCAGCCGGAACAGTTTTCTCCCTCTGCGCTTTTTCAAATGCTTTGCCCGATAGCTCCACCCAAGAACCGGCTGTACCGTGTCCGGCTTCGGCAACAGGATCATCGGTCTGTCGTTATGATCTGTCATGCGTTTTGCCCACCTTTCTAATGATAGTTCCCGGAACAAAGAGCAGGACTGCTCCGATCAGCAGAACCGTGCAGATGCCCGGCGGCGTCTTCAGCCAAAGGATCGTGCCGCCGACGCCGGGCAGCACAGCCCGTACTTTTCCATAAATCTGCGATACGGGAAACGGGGCGTCCTCCGTGTTGTTTGCGTCGCCCTTCGTGACTGCTTCTCCGTTTGCCAAAGACGCAAGCCGATGGGTGACAAGACTCCCGTTTTCATCTTCATAGGTGACGATCTCTCCGACTTCGTAGCTTTCCTCCCGGTGGATTAAAAGCAGCGAACCTACCGGAAGTTCCGGCTCCATACTGCCGGACAGCACCACGGCGTTGCCCCAGCCGAAAACCGTGGGGAGGGGATTTCCCGCCGCCCGTGCGACCGCCGTGTAACAAAGCAGAGCCGCAATCAGGAGAAACAGCGCCGCCAGTACGGCCGAAGCCGCCCGGCCAAACCTTGCCGCCACCTTATTCCGCCTCATTTTCGTCTCTGCGACGCAAAACCATCGTGAGAAGCAGCGCCGTGCCGGAGCAGACCATCAGGGCGATCCAAAGCGGCAGATTGCTGTCGTCGCCGGTCTGCGGGGAATCCGGGTTTCCCGGCTGCGGCGGGTTGACCTCCTCGCCGTTCTGTTCGGCGGCGTAGCTTACTTTCAGAACATACGGCACCTCTGTTTCGGCGGCTTTTCTGCCCAGCGCCGTGTCATGCTCGTCATCGCCGTTCAATATCCAGCGCCATTCCAGCGTGTATCCGGCTTTCGAGTCAATGGCAAGTTCTTCCTCAATTTCGGCAAGTTCGGGCGCACTCGTCCAGTCCTCGGTGAGATACCCATCCTCACTTTTCAGTCGGAACTCCAGCGGAACACCGTCCACGTTTTCCTCCCCGAAGCTGATCTCGTACTTCAATGGGAAGTTGGCGGTGTTCTCCACGGTGAAGGTGTAATTACCCTCGCTGCCGGGCACGACGATGGACTTCCCGTCGAACTGCGCATTTGCAAACACATTCAGCCCGTCAAGCTCCGTCCAGCGTTTTCCGTCCGAATCCTGCACAATCAAAAACGCCTCGTCCCCGGAAGCCGGGTCGGCTTTTGCCGTACCCACATGGGGAGAGGCGAGAAAGACGCTCAGCCCCAGCAGGATCGACAGGGAGGCGGCAAGGCAAGAAAAGAAGGGACGGTTTCTGCGTTCTGTACTTTCACATATTTCCATACTGCATTCCTCGTTTCCTTGATTGCTTGATTTAAGCCCTTAAGGATACGGCCTGCCGGCTGCTTCGCACAGCAAGCCGTACCGTTAAAGGTTTAAATGCTTGGTTCAACCATAGCAGACAGCCCCAGCGCCACATCTAAGGCTGTCCGTCCATAGTTGGGTCAACCACAGGCGGCAAGTCTGAGGCCGTCTGCTTACGGTTGAGAGAATATCTTAGTGAGCCAGTTGAGCCTGAGTTGCGGTAACAGTGATGGAACCGAAGTTGATAGCGCCCGTGTCTTTACCGAGAGTCGTGTCAGCATCATCCTGTCCTTCAAATTCCCAGTTGTAAGCGATGTAGATGGTTTCGGTCTGACCGGCATTGATCTTCAAAGGCGTGCTGCTCAGATCTTCGCTCGTGATAGCGTCGCCATCCGGAATGGACTTCACGAAACCAACGGTAATCGAAGAGTCAGTATTGGTGGCGCCGGTAGCCGAAACGGAAACCTCTGCGTCAACAACGCTCTCGTTCTTGATTTCGATGGCCTTATAGCCGTAAGTGCCCGGAACAGGAGCCGTGCCAGCATACGCAGTGCCACCGGCAACAGCTTCATCAGCGGTGATTGTCATATCGGCAATGCTGAGATTCATGGTTTCTTCCAATTCCTCTCCGTCAACAGTAATGCTCCACTTACCGGCATTTGCAGTAACGGAGTTAGCGGTGCCGGTGGAGGTGTACTTTGCCATAGTCCCAGAGAGAACACAGGTGGCGAGCATGGTGACGCCCAGCATCAGACCGGCGACTTTGAGAAAACGATTGTTTTTTGTCTTAGCCATTTGTAAGACCTCCTGTAAAATTTTTGATATATGTAATCCCCGAAGCCGTGTGGCCGACCTGGTTATTACCGAATTTCATTGCGCCCTTCCGGGGTGCTGCCCATACCGTTTCCATCCGTGAAATCTCTCGGAATACGGCGGGCAGTCATGTGTTTCCGCTTTTTGCGAGCCGCAATCCGAGGCGGCACGGTGAAAAGCAGGAATACAAGGAAGATGGGCAGCATCACGCAGACGATCATGCCGACTGGCGTTTGGATAAACAGAAGCGCCCTGCCCATGCCCTTAAAATGCGTTTTGTAAACGCCGAGGATCTGATCCGGGCGCACCGCATCTTTGTCCGGCGTGTTGTTGGCGTCGCCCTGCGTGGTATAAACGGCGTTCCCGTTCTCGTCCGCCGTGATTTCCTTGATCCGGTGGGTCACATAGGCGTCTCCGCTTTGAAAGCAGATAATATCGCCTATTCCATAAAGTGCATCATCGGCGCTGTTCTGAATCAGCACAAGGTCGTCCTCGTCAAACAGAGGAGACATACTGCCCGACTGCACCATCAGCGGCGTGTAGCCAAAGCAGCTTGGCGGGACGCCCGGATGGATCAATGAGCCGATAAACAGCGTCATGGAAATGAGAAATCCGGGGAGCATCAGAACGCAGAGAATGATCCCGATGATATTGGGGATACTGAATAATCGCTGTTTTCGCCTGTGAGCAGGCTCTCTGTACCGTGGATCAGCGCCGGTTTTGCTTATCATCTGTTCCGATTCCAATGGATAGAAGCCCCTCCTTCTTTGCCTGCCGCACAATGCGACATAATCCGTATTATGTTGCAGATCGCAGGATAAAAGTACCTGCGGGAAATCGGCGGTCAGCGTCTGATTCAAGAAAACAGGCGTTTTACAATGGAAAATGGGCGCAAAAAACCAAGCCTCCCTCCATTTCAAAAAAATGAAGGACGAGAGAGGCTTATTTCTCATGTCCATTTTGAAAATTTTTTCTACTTTTCATGCTTTTTCGAGTCTGGCATATTGACAAGTATCGAAAAATGTGCTAAACTATGTACGGTTACAGGGTGGGATAGCTATACCCTTTTCCCATATCTGCAACATAATACGGATTATGTCGCTGTCGGGTTTCGGCGGCGTTTTTTATAAGATCAGCCGCATTTTCTCCATGCGGCGGCGGTGCTCCGTGCCGGTAGAGACGATATAAATGCGTGTGGTGTCGATACTGCTGTGGCCGAGGATGTCCGCCAGCTTGGCGATATCCTTCTCGATCCCGTAGAACACCCGTGCGAACAGGTGGCGCAGATTGTGCGGGAACACCTTATCGGGGTTGACATTTGCTTCCTTGCACAGCGCTTTCATCTCTCGCCAGACATTGGTGCGGTTCATCGGCTTGCCCGTGCGGGTGACGAAAACCGCGCCGGATTCGATCTTCTGCTCTGCGATATAGCGCAGCAGCTTCTTTTGCAGGTCTTTTACGAGAAATACCGTCCGGGTTTTGCCCTTGAGCGATACGGTCGCTTCGCCGCGTTTGACCGCTTCCACCGTGATAAATCGCAGTTCGCTCACCCGGATGCCCGTGCCGCAGAGGGTTTGCAGGATGAGGTTGAGCCTTTTGTTGTGCTTTTTCTGTGCCGTCCGGCACAGGCGCTCATACTCGCCTTTGGTCAGTTCCTTTTCTTCGGGGCAGTAAACCTGCCGCTGGAGCTTCAGCGCTTTCACCTTGCACTCCGTCCAGCCGAGGAAGGAAAACAGGCTGTTGAGGCTTGCCAGTATGGAATTGACGCTCCGCACGGCGTAGCCCGCCTCCACAAGCTGCTGCTTGAAGGCCACCGCCGTGTCCTTCGTGACCTCTGCGCCGTCCAGCCATACGGTGAAGGCCAGTGTGTCCCGCATATACTTTTCCACGGTGTTTTTGCTTTTTTCCTCCCTTCGCAGATATTCTCTGAAACGCTTCATGACTTCGTTTGTGATTTTCCTTTCCATTTTGTTTTGACCTCCGGATAAATTGTATCTGTATTTTACCCGAAAAGCATGAAAAATATGGACACACCCATTTTAGGCAAATACAGAGGAAGAATCGAATGTGCCGATTTTCATGCATGGCAAAGCCCCGCCCGATTTGCAGTTTTTCTGCGTTCGGACGGGGCTTTTTTGCGTTTTTACGCCTCATCAAGTTCCTGTTTTTCCAAATTCTCTTTCATTTTCCGCAAGGCTCTGCGGTAAATCTTGTCCGCTGTATCGGGGGAGGATAAGGCGTGGTCAATGGCAATGTCGATGAACGGCTCTCCTTTATCTTTCGTGGAATAACACTCCATACAGAATCCGAGGTGCGCTGAAACGACTGCCCGTTCCCGGTAGTCGAGGCTCTCAAACGCCGCCATGACTGCATTTGCCCGTTCAAGCCGGAAGAACAGCGTTTCCGTTTCGGATGTACTGTCGTATGCGATTTCCTCTTGACCCTCCTCGCTGTCCACATCGGCGTATGTTCGGTAAAACTCCACAAACCGCGTACTGCGCAGTCCGGCCTCTATAATTTCAAGCGTTTTTTCCACGCTGGTTGCAAGCTCGGCTGCAATCTTTTCCATCGTGGCAGGATCAGACTTTTCGCCGTATTCCCAATACAGCCGCATAGCCCGGCGAAGTCTTCGGTATTCGTCATCGGTCGGCACCGTATGACCGTTGCGCATGGTTCGGATGTGGTCGTGTACCGCCCGCATGGCGGCGTATTCCTTATACACGATAAAAGGAACGCCGCGGTTTGGGTCGTATGTTTGCAGCGCAGCCCACATTCCCATAGCATACGCCTGCTTGACGTCGGAAAAATGCCCCGCCATCGCATAATCCTGCACGATCCCCATAGCCTTTTCGTTGATAATGCGCTCGTAATAATGAAGAAACCAACCGAAGTATTTCTTGTCTTTTTCGGCAAGGTATCGGTCGATATATCTCTGCAAATCGCTTTCCCTCGGCGGAGCCGGGGTGATACGGTACATCGTAAATTCATCTTCCCACTCCTCCACGGCGTCCGCCTCCTTCCGGGGAAAATGCAGTTCATTTCATCCGCTTGTCCGTTTCGGCATAGAGCCGTTCCCGGCTCATGTTTACGGCATACTGTTTTTTGGCATATGCCGCGTCCTGCTTGGCACGCAGCTTGTATTCCTTCGCCAGCGTCTGCGCCGCCTTGGCAAACTCCGGCGTGATCGTCTGCCTGCCTTTTTCCACACGGATGGCGGCGCAGCGGCGATTGTAGAGGTCGATGACCGGATCGGCGGCAGCAAGCTCCTTGCGGTGAACGCTGGCGGCGTACTTCCGGCAGGTGAGCCTTTTGCCACGGACTTCATAGGGAGCGATCCCATTGCAATACTGCTGGCGGCGGGCGGAGGTCATCAGGAAATAGTTTTTGCAAATCCCGCACCGTCTCGGATAATGCCCGTAATGCAGTCCCTCAAAGAAATCCGTTATGACAAAGCTGTAATAACGGTCAAAGTACAGCTTCCGTGCGACCACGGAGACGGAGCTTTTGGCGTTCTTCTGCTGCGGCACATATTCCGTTCGGACGGGAAAGGGAGCCGCGTTGAATATCTCCAGCGCAATCGGGAGAAGATGCGCTTCATCAAAGCGGGAGACTTCACCCATGCGGTTTACGAAATCCCGGAGTTTTTCAAAGGCATTCCGGATATCCTCGCTCAAAGCATCGTAGAAACACAGCGCCGCATTTACTTCTTCCAGCAAAGCCTCCGCATGGGTAAAGAAATCCTTATCGTATTCTTTCGGGTAAATATGAAATACTTCCTGTGCGTCGTCCATTTCACTCATCTTGCTGCGGCGGGCAAAATATTCCCGGATCATCTCGCCGTTGTCTTTTGCGAACAGCTTTGCGATTCTATTTCTTTCGCTGTCTGTGTCGAGCAGATCAAAAGGCTTCAGCCACGGCAGGGCGGTGAAAATATTTGCCAGCCGTTCACCTGAACGGATATATTCGGAAAGATTCAGATAACCGAGCCGAAGCATATTTTCCAACCGGAAATTATCCGTTGTGAATACGGCAATGCGTGCGGCGGTATCGTTTTTGTAATACTGATTCATCAGATGGACGGCGTAAGCGCCCGCCGCATAGGTTTTATCTCCGATTCGTACCCTGCCGTCCCGGTATTCCGCCGTAAGAAACGGATTCATAGGCTTGCCTCCCTCTTTGCAGAAGATTTGATAAACATGTTTCACCGTTCCGGTTTCTTCTGCTTGATTTTTTCTCATTATACCATAAAAACAGCGGAAAATCAAGGGATGAGCCGTGTTGCGTTTTTCTGTTTCGTGCTGTTGCGCTATTCCATTTGATTTTCGCATTTTCCCACATTCTATATAGTAGAGGGATCAAAAACCTCACAAATATGCAGGGCTGTGCCGTCGGGAAACCGGCGGCTTTTTTGCTGCCCGAAAAAGGAAAGGAGGGAAAACAAATGGCTTGGAGAATGAAGCCGAGGCAGTCCGCCGCTGTTCACCGCCTTGTGCAAAGGCTGTGCGCCAACTGCGACGGGGACGGCAACTGCCTGCTGCTGGACGACGGCGAAAGCCATCGCTGTGTGCAGTTGATCTCCATTTACGGTATCTACTGCAACTATTTCAAAAAGGCGGTATTGCCCGCCGAAAAAGAACTGTATGCGGACATTTTACGGCAGAACAAAATCAACCCTTAAAATCGACGCCCCGGAAAGACGGGGAGAAAGAAGGAAAAGGACATGAAAAACTTTAACAACACAAAAATCATCGGTATCGACCACGGATACGGCAATATGAAAACGGCAAACTGCTGTTTCCCCACCGGCGTTATGAAAAGCGATACTGAACCCGTCTTTGTGAGCGACCTGCTTGTATGGAACGGCAAATACTATTCCATCGGCGTCGGTCATAAGGAGTTTACGGCGGACAAGTTTAACGACGAGGACTATTATGTTCTCACGCTTGCCGCCATTGCCCGTGAGCTTCGCAGAGAAAATATCACCTCCGCCGACGTTCACATCGCCGCAGGACTTCCGCTTACTTGGGTAAGCGGGCAGAAAGCGGAATTTAAGAATTACCTGCTTCAGAACAGGAATGTGACCTTTGTGTTTCGGAACGTGGAATACTCCGTCCGCATTGTCGGGGCAGATATTTTCCCGCAGGGGTTTGCCGCCGTTGCGGACAAGCTGAATCAATTCACCGGCGTCAGTATGCTTTGCGACATCGGCAACGGCACGATGAACCTGCTTCGAATCGTGAACAAAAAGCCGGACGCGCAGAATATGTTTACCGAGAAGTATGGGACGTATCAATGCTCCCTGCTCATTCGGGAGCAGATGATGAAGCTGCACCACGCTTCCCTTGACGATACGATCACCACGGAGATTTTGAAGAAAGGGACGGCAGACATTGACGGGCAGTATCTTGATACGGTTATCAAAACTGCAAAAGAATACACTGCCGGTATCTTGCGCCGCTTGCGTGAACACGAGTACGACCCCAAACTAATGAATCTTTATGTGGTCGGCGGCGGTGGCTGTCTGATCCGCAACTTTGCGGAGTACGACAAAACCCGTGTGTATATCGAATCGGATATTTGCGCACCGGCAAAAGGATATGAGTATATGGCCCTTGTTTCGCTTGGCAGAAACGGCGGTGCGAAATGAATGTAAAAAATGTAAAAATCCGCTTTAATCTGAATAAAGAGAATGACCGCAGGGCGTATGACTATCTGCAAAGCGCAGAGAAATCGTACAGCAAGGCGGTCATTTTCGCTATATGCGGGTTTGTGGAGTTATCCGAAAGGACGGCAGCCGAAGATGCTTTCCTTGAAAGGGTCATATCCACCGTTCGGACGGAAATGGCAAAGTACAATCCCCTTGGCGGTTTATTGCAGTTTGTGCAGACACCGCCCGCACAAATACCAGAAGCGAAAGAAAACAGTGCCGAGGCCGAAGAAGCGGTGCTTGATTTCCTTGATAACTTCTGAGGGTACACTTTTTCCCGTTTTTGACGGTACTATGATTGCAACATTCAAAAGAATTGCCCCCACCATATCTAACGGTTCCACTATTCCGGAATATTGACGGCACACGACTAAAGAATGACGGCGAAATCAAAGAAAAACGGAACTCCTCGAAAGGTTTGCACAAATGAGAACGCTCCCCTACGGTACAAGCCGCAGAGGATGGGAGAAATTCACCTGCGGTGTGCGTCTTACACCGTAGCAAGCAGGGAACTTGTACGGCAAGTTCCCAAAGGAGCAGGCAGCGGGAACGCTGCCTGCCCCACTTTAGGGGCTATGCCCCTAAGACCCCATCAGAGAAAGAAGGAATGTATATGAACACAAACAAAAAAGAAAAACTTGCCCGGATCGAGATACGGGTCAAGCCGAAAGAAAAAGAAGCCATCCGTCATATAGCCAAAACGTGCGGACTGCCGATGAGTGAATATGTTGTAAAAAGGGCGCTGGGCTATGCACCGACAGCGGTGCAGCCCGACGCCTTTTTTGATTTCTACGACAAACTGTGCGAGCTTCTGAACCGGGAACTTACTCCCGAAACCGAAGCGGCGGCAATGGCGCTGTTTGACGAGATTTATGCAGAATTCATAGATACGCCGAAGCAGAGCAGAAAGGCAATCGTGCGGGAGGTGGCGGAATGGCGTCAACAGGCTTCTGGCCGGTCAAATCCCGATTGAAGGAGGTCATCGACTACGCAGAGAATCCCGATAAGACCACCGACAAAAGGTTTTTAGACGAAGATTTGTGGGCGGCGCTGCGGTATGTGAAGAACGGTCAGAAGACCGACCGGACAATGTATGTATCGGGGATCAACTGCCCGAAGCAGAGAGCGTACCGCTGCATGATGGCGACCAAGCGGCGATACGGCAAGCTCGGCGGCAATGTGGCGTATCACGGGTATCAGAGCTTTGCGTCGGGCGAGATCACACCGGAGGAAGCGCACAAAATCGGCGTGGAAACCGCACGGCGGATGTGGGGCAAGGAATATGAGGTCGTTGTCACCACCCATCTGAACACGGATAATCTTCATAATCATTTTGTGGTCAATTCGGTATCCTTCAAGACCGGCAGGAAGTTTGAAAACCATATCCGTGACCACATCGAGCTTCGCAAAATCTCCGATGCCATTTGCAGAGAACATGGGAAATCCGTCATCCCGTTCACGCACTTTTACGGCGATAAAAGAGCGTACTGGGCTGAAAAGTCCGGCAAACTCACCCACCGTGGACAACTGCAAAAAGATATGGATGAAGCGCTCTCGAAGTGTTCCAGCTACAAGAGTCTTGAATACTATCTGAAATCCCTCGGTTACCGCTTGGAACGGGATTTCCGCTATGAACATCCTTCTGTAACCGCCACCGGTTGGCAGAGAGCCATCCGCATCGACAGTCTCGGAGAGCAGTATTCCAGAGAGAGCATACGGGAAAAACTGCTCGATAATCAGCGCAAACCCGAACTGTATGCGGTCGTATATCCCGTATGGAAACGAAAGCCGCTGCTGTCCTTTGAATATGAATTCCGAAAGGCGCAGCGGATGGACATGGTGACGCTGCTGTTTCAGTTATTCATAGAACTCTTAAAACTCTGTACCGGCAGCAACATTGAGCAGCAGCCAAACCGCCCGCTTTCCCCGGTGATGCGGGCAGAAGTACGGAAATTAGATCAATATCTGGAAGAATATAGGCTCCTTTGCGACAACAACATCCAGTCGCCAAAGGAGCTTTTGTCGTTTCAGGAAGATTTGTCTGCCCGGATTGCTGCATTGGAGAAAAAGCGCTACGCCCTGCGCCTGAAGCTGCGGCGGGTAAAATCGCCGGAGGAAGGTGCGGCGTTGAAGGAACAGGCAAAGGAACTCACAAGGCAGATCACGCCTTTACGCAAAGAATTAAAAATTGCCAAGCGCATTGAGGAGCATATTCCGAGGATCAAGGAGCTTCTTGACGCAGAACAGCAAGTCGAAATGAAACACAACAATTTAATTATGAAGAAAGAACGAGGTCATGAACGATGAAGAATACAAAAACAAATATATCTATGAAGCAATTATACCCTTTTGAGGGGCATCCGTACAAAGTGCAGGACAACGAGGAAATGGAGAGCTTGACGGAAAGCATCCGACAAAACGGAATCCTTTCTCCGCTGCTCGTCCGACCGATGGACGGACAACCGGATCACTATGAGGTCATATCGGGACACCGCAGGCTGTATGCGGCGAAGAAGGCAGGGCTGGAAACGGTTCCTGCCTTGATTTATGCTATCGACCGAGAAGCCGCCGCCATCCTCCTTGTGGACAGCAACCTCCACCGTGAGCATATCCTACCCTCCGAAAAGGCGTTTGCGTACAAGTTGAAGCTGGATGCGATGAGCCGACAGGGATACCGTTCAGATTTAACTTCCGACCAAGTTGGTCGGAAGTTAGAAACAGCGGAGATTATCGCTCAACAGTCCGATGACAGCAAATCTCAAGTACGCCGCTATATCCGCCTAACCCACCTGATCCCTGAATTCCTCGACAAAATGGATGAGGGCAAGATGGCGCTGTCCGTTGGCGTGGAGCTTTCCTATCTGGATAAGGCGACACAGCGGGAGATTTTGGAGCAGTGCGAGATGAACGACTGCACCCCGTCCTATTCGCAGGCGTTCCGGCTGCACAAGGCAGACCGGGAGGGACTGCTTTCGCCGCCTGTCCTCCGGGACATTATGACGGAGGAAAAGGCGAACCAGCGGGAGATGTTCAAGCTGCCGATGGAGCGCATCAGGCAGTTTGTCCCCAATGCCAACCCGAAACAGGCGGAGGATTTCGTCCTCAAAGCCTGCGAGCATTACCGCAAATTTCTCATTCGGCAGAGAAGCCGTGACGAAAGGTAAGGTGAAGGAAGATGAAAACAAAAGACGGTTATACCTTTGATCCCAATGTTATTTGGATGCTGCCGCCGAAGCCTGTAGAGGAAGACAATCTCAATGATATTGTACTTCGATCCTGCCCTGACGTCAACATTGAAAGCGGAGAATTGGTGTGCTTTCGGGGAGAAGATGAGTTTTCTCTGAAAATCGGCGGCACCGCTTATGACGTCCGCACCCATTTCAGCACAACGGGTAAAGAAAGCGTACTGGAGCAATTCAAGCGGCTGATCCTCTCGGAAAAGCTGATTTAGTTTCACACATTGGAAAAGGACAGCCGGGTATTGTAAAATGATAATGCCTTTGCAATGCCCGGTTGTCGGAAAGGAGAATTTTCAGAATGACAACAGCAAACAAAACAAACGGGCAAACCGAAGAAAAAATTACGGCGCTTTACTGCCGCTTATCCGTAGACGATGGACTGGATTCCGAGTCGAATTCCATCAGTCACCAAAAGGACATCCTGCTTTCATATGCCCGTCAGAACGGACTGGCAAACCCGCAAATTTTCGTGGACGATGGTATTTCCGGTACAACATTTGAGCGGGAAGGATTTAAGCGGATGGAGGCAATGATTGAGAATGGCGAGGTTTCTACCGTGGTCGTAAAAGACCTTTCACGCTTCGGCAGGAATTATCTGGAGGTTGGGCAGTACCTTGAAATCCGCTATCCTTCATTGGGCGTTCGGTTTATCGCCATTCAGGAAAATGTGGACACCTTTCGGAACAGCGGTGCGGAATTGATGCCGTTCCATAATATTTTCAACGAGTGGTATGCGGCGCAGACTTCCAAGAAAATTCGTGCGGTATGGCAGTCGAAAGCGGAACACGGCGAACGGGTATCCCCAACCGTACCGTTTGGATACAAGAAGTCGGAGAGCGACCAGAAGCAATGGGTCATAGACGAACCCGCCGCAGAGATGGTAAAACGGATTTATGCGCTCTGCCTTGCGGGGCGTGGCCCGTCCCAGATCGCACGGCAGCTTGAGAAAGAGCAGGTGCTGATCCCAAGCGCCTACTATGAATCCGTAGGCAGAACCCACGCACGGAAAGAGTACCAAAATCCCTATGCGTGGGATCAGAAAACGATTGTAGGTATTCTTGAAAACCGGCAGTACACCGGCTGCGCGGTCAACTTCAAGACCACCACCGTCAGCTACAAGGTGCATAAAACGATCTACAAGCCGAAGGAGGAACACCGGATCATCCCCGATATGCAGGAACCGATTATCTCGGAAGAACAGTGGCTTCGGGTGCAGGAGCTTCGGGAAAACCGCCGCAGACCCACCAAGACCGGCAGGGCAAGTCTCTTTTCCGGCTTGGTCTACTGTCCCGACTGCGGAGCCAAGCTGCATTTCTGCGCCGCAAAAAGCCTGAGACGCAATCAGGAGTTTTGGCGCTGTTCTAATTACAAATCCGGCAGAGGAAAATGCCAAATCCACTATATCCGGGACGTTGTGTTGGAGCGAATCGTGTTGGAGGCGGTCAGCAATCTTGCGGACTTTGTACGCTGCTACGAGCCGGTGTTTCTGTATATGCTGGCAAAGAAGAACAACGCTATGCGGCAGAAAGAATACAAAAGGCTCCAGCAGGCGGTGGATAATGGAACAAAGCGGATCACGGAAATCGACCGACTGATTGAACGGGTATTCGAGCAAAACGCTTCGGGTATTCTCTCCGATGAACGCTTTGCGGTAATGCTCCGAAAATACGAGCAGGAGCAGAAAACGTTGTCTGCGGAGGTTGCCGAAGGTCAGAAGACCTTGCAGAACGCCGAACAGAAAGCGGTGGATTTGCGGCTGGTACTCCGTACTCTGCGGGAGATCACCGACGTCAAGGAGCTTACGCCTACCCTCGTCAACTCGCTGATCGAGCGCATTGAAGTTCACAACAACGACAAGTATGACGGTCACTGTCACGTCAAGGTGGATATCTACTTCACAGCGGTGGGAATGATCGATATTCCCACCGAAAAAGAAATCCGGGCTATGATGGAAGAAATTCGGGAAAACCCGCAGAGCTTCAAATTCGTAGCCTAACGGAAAAAGATACGGCGCAGCGCCATTCCGGCTCCGCACCGTATCCCCTACATAATTACTTCCTTATCTGGCTTGCCCATTCGACAGGCTCCCCTTTTTATCATATCATTTTATTTACTAAGTATCACATGGCTATTACTCCGCTGTGGCACAGCGGTTTTTCTTTGTTTGCCAAGTGACACTTGGCTGTGTGGTCGTTACTTCTTTGCGCGGCCAAAGAAGTAACCAAGAAAGGCCGTTCAAGGGGGCCATACACTGTGCCGCTCCTGGCAAGATGGCCCCCTTGAAAATCCCCTCTGATATCCCGCTTTCCCCTTCGGCCGCCTGCGGGCGGCTTCTTGTTTTTGGCAGGGTGGTTGGGCATACCTAGCAGCGGACGCTTCCCCGGTTACAGGTTGTACCTGCGGTACCCCAATACCTTGGCTGGAATGTATCTTGAATAAATTGAGCGGATGGAATCGTAAGTTTATATAAGAAAAGCATCGCCGGGGCAACCCTGCGATACTTTTTATTCATCTTTATAGAGCATCCCAATTAAGATTCCAACTGCGCGTTTCTGCTTGGTGACAGGAAGCTTTCGATAGGCTGACAGCATTTCTAATTCTTCTTCAGATAAGTCTTTTTGTAAGAATTGTTCAATTGAAGTGGGAACATTGGTTCGGTCCAGCAGATAATCAGCTGATACATCCAATTCATCACAAAGTTTCAGCAGAGTATTGATGCTGGGATTTGACCGGCCACTTTCATACGCGCTGATTGTTTCCTGTGCCACGCCGATTCTCATGGCCAGCGCAAGCTGATTTAAACGTATCGATTCCCGGAACTTCTGCAAATTCTTCATTGTCCAACTCCTGCTGCCTTTTCTTTATGTAACCGCATATAAACTTATTAGTTCTTTTCATCTTCCATGCAGAAAGTCTCATATGCATTCAAAAGCTCGTCCAGTTTCCTGCTTACCTGCAAAATTTCATTTTGATCTGCATGGTTTTCGACAAGCAGATTTAGTTTGCTTCTCCATGTACAGATTTCTATATCAAGCTGATCCCGATCCATATTTATACATACTTCCTCTTTTATCGTTCTATTTCTATTATAAAGATTCCAGAAGAAAACGATAGAAATGTGATCTGTAATAGCAGAAACAACGTTACTACAGTGTTTATTTTCTAGTATACGATCTAAGAGCTTATTCATCAGAATTTAGACGTTAAATGTCTGGCATAGTAGTTACGCTAAAGAATAGTTTTGCTATAAAAGTTTTTGGGCTTCTTCGTCTAGCGGTAAAAACATATCTTTTAAATGATATTTATCCGTACCAGCCGAAGTATTGGGGTACTATGCGAGAAACCAGTAACCGGGGAAGCGTCCGCTGCTAGGTATACCCAACCACCCAGCCAAAAGCAAAATGCCGCCCGCAGGCGGCCGTAGCAGATAACGGGATATCAGAGGGGATTTTCAAGGGGGCCATCTGGCTAGGAGCGGCACTGTGCATGGCCCCCTTGAACGGCCTTTTCTGGTTACTCTTTTGGCCGCGCAAAAGAGTAACGACCACACAGCCAAGTGTCACTTGGCAAATACGATAAGACCGCCGCGTCACAGCGGCATAGCCTCCACCGCGCCAAGGTATCTTGGCAAAAAAAGAGACTGACAAAATCAATTGTCAGTCTCTTTTCTATCAGAAAGAATTCACTTCATCTTCTTTTTAAGCTCCAGCTCCACCCAAACATAAATGACAACCAGCGCAATCACGCTCACCGTGACAGCGGTGATATTGAGAATCGGCTGGTGCAGCGGCCAGAGCATGTTTACAAACATCAAAGCCACCAGAATGATCGCCCCGGCAAGCAGACTCTTTTTGGCAAACGACTGCTGCGCATACCGCCACATCTCTTTGGATGAAAGCGACCGCTCCGAGCGGAATCCAAAAATGGCGTTGTCATACTTCGGCGGAAACAGCTTGAGCAGAAAGCCCAGCAGAATCATCACCAGCGGCAGCAGATACATCATCAGAAAGATGACCCAGGTTTCATACATGATCATAAGCGTTCCTCCTGCGCGTGTCCAAGCCGGCTCAAGTCATACGGCGTCTGCTGATACAGGAAGTAGTTCAGCCAGTTCGAGAATAAAAGATTCGCATGCGCACGCCATTGAAACAGCGGCGTCATGTTCGGATTGTCATTTGGAAAATAATGATACGGCACCTTGATCGGAAGCCCCTTGTCCAGATCGCGGTGATATTCATCCGCCAGCGTGTTCCGGTCATATTCCGAATGACCGGTCACAAAGAAGTTGCGCGCCTTTTTATCGGCGACAATATGTACCCCGGCCTGCGGGGAATAGGTGAGCAGCTCCAAATCGGGATGGTTGTCGATATCCTCGCGCTTGGTATAGGTGTGCCGGGAATGCGGCACATAAAATTTTTCATCGAAGCCCCGCACCAGCTGATGGGTCGGATGCAGAACATGATGCTCAAAGATGCCGAACTGTTTTTCATCCAGCTCATATTTGTTGATGCCGTAATGATAGTAAAGCCCGGCCTGCGCCCCCCAGCAGATGTGCAGGGTGGAATAAACATGCGTCTTGCTCCACTCCATGATGCGGGTAAGCTCCTCCCAGTAATCCACCTCGCAGAAATCGAGGTTCTCCACCGGGGCGCCGGTGATGATCAGACCGTCGAACTTCTGATCCCTGATGTCCTCAAACACCTTATAAAATTTAAACAGATGCTCGCTCGGCGTATTTTTGGACTGATGCGACGCGGTCTGCAGCAGCTCAATATCCACCTGCAGGGAGGTGTTTCCAAGCAGGCGCAGAAGCTGGGTTTCGGTGTCGATCTTCTTGGGCATCAGGTTCAGGATGGCGATTTTCAGCGGGCGGATGTCCTGATGGGTCGCCCGCTGTTCGGTCATAACAAAGATATTCTCATTTTCCAGTACCTTTTTTGCGGGCAGGGTATCGGGAATATTGATAGGCATACCGTTCACTCCTCTTATTGATCCAATCCGGTTTCATCCGTTCACCGGCGCTTGATTTGGGAATATTTCTTCTATTATAACGCGAAATCATCCGTTTCGCAAGTATTCGCGCTTGACTTTTCCATCCCACCCGGGCTATGATAAGGGATAAGCCATACGATCAACTGTGACAGGAAAGGATGTTATTCATGGAAATTATCACGGTGAAGGCTCCGGCCAAGGTCAATCTGAGTCTGGATATTGTCGGCGTCAGGCCGGACGGCTACCATCTGCTGGAGATGGTCATGCAGACGGTTTCCCTGTATGATACTGTCACACTGCGCCCGGACCGCGGGGAGATTACCATCACCTGCGACGACCCGGCCGTGCCCTGTGACCGCAGAAACATCGCATACCGGGCGGCTCAGCGCTTTCTGGAACAGATAACGGTCCGGGCGGCGGATGAAGATCGAAAGGGACACAGGGATTCTTTATCTTCAGACAGCCGCATCAATCATCAGGCGGATGCCGGACTGTCGGGCATCCATATCGCTATCCAGAAGCGGATTCCGGCACAGGCGGGGCTTGCCGGCGGCAGCGCGGACGGGGCGGCGGTGCTCGTTGGGCTGAACCGGATGTATGGAGGGATTCTTTCCACCGCAGAGCTCTGTGAAATCGGCGTCCAAATCGGCGCCGACCTGCCGTTCTGCATCCGCGGCGGCACCGCGTTCGTAGAAGGCATCGGCGAGCATGTCACGCCGCTCCCGCCGCTCACCGGATGCCATATCCTGATTGCCAAGCCGTCCATCGGCATTGAGACCGCCGCGAGCTTCAAGCGGTACGACGAGGTTGGTTCCAGGTTCAGGCCGAAAACCAAGCAGCTCAAACAGGCGATCGCCGCACGGGACATCAAGCTTGCCGCAAAGTCGATGGGCAACGTCCTGCAGACGATGCAGCGTATCGAGCCGGTCGAAGCAATTGTGTCTGAGATGACGGCGCTCGGCGCGGACGGATCGGTGATGACCGGGTCCGGCAGCGCGGTCATCGGCCTTTATCGGGATGCGGAGAAGGCCGGACATGCATTCGAAGCCATGCGGGAAAAATATGACCAGTGCTATTTGACAGAACCGGTCAGCAAAGGCGCGGTCTGTGTGGAATGAACCGCCGAAATGGATCATCAGCCGGGAGGAAGCATACGGTTTCCTCCCGGTCTTTTCATGCCGACGGTTATGGAACGAAATCTCATGCAATGTACTTGATGAAACGGTGAATAATAAATATTCATAAAATATACGTCGAAATAATAAAAATAATCATTTTTACAGTCGAAAAAAAGCATAAAATCCATCTATCATTTATTAAAATATCAAACATTTTATATTCATATTATGATATTATTTAAGTAAAATTTAATATTTTCTGTCAAAAAATTTATTATGCGTTTTACGGAGGCGATTCCAATGTACAGCAAATAGTCTCTGATATAAGAACACTGTGTTTAAACAGAAAGGAAGTTTTTATCCATGAAAAAACATTTGTGGCATGCTGTACATAAAGGCGGCAAAAACACAAAATCTTTTTTAAGTATGATTCTATCCCTTGCGTTGGTCGTTACTTTGACCGTTTCCCCTGGATTGACATCCTCTATAGCCAATGCGGAGGATACGGAACATTCTTATGGATGTATTCCCGATTCGGAAGAAGAACTGCAGTCACTACTGCTTAGTTCCAGTGATTTGCCAAGCGCAGACGCGCTGCCGTCGACAGTCGATCTCTCATCTAAGGTTCCGGCCCCCGGTAATCAGGGAACGCAGGGAAGCTGTACTGCCTGGGCTGTGGGTTATGCCTTGAAGTCCTATCAGGAAAATGCAGAAAGAGGATGGGGCGTTTCCAGCACTGCGACACAATTCAGCCCGGCATATATCTACAATCAGATCAATGGCGGCAGGGATGAGGGTTCTTCTATAGCTGACGCGATGAAACTGATTGTCCAGCAGGGCGTGTGTACACTGGCGGATATGCCATACAACCAAAATGATTATCGGACACAGCCGAACACCACGCAGCGGAATATAGCATCCAAATACAAAGCCGTTAAAAATGGAACCATTAAGGGAACCAGTGCTGTAAAACAATACTTGGCATCGGGTGACTGTGTTGTTATTCATATTGTGACCTATCCTGATTTTGATAATATCAGCAGTACCAATCAGGTCTACGACTCAACAGCCGGTAAAATGGGCGGCAACCATGCCATCTGTCTGGTTGGTTATGATGACAGCAAGCAAGCATTTAAATTCATCAATTCATGGGGCCCCGGTTATGGACTCAACGGGTACGGTTATATCTCCTATAACCTGTTCGAGTCCCCTCAGATCAGCAACGGTTACGCTTATGTCCTGACTGACGAGCGCACCTATGTGCCGGCGTCCGCGGTTGCGTTGTCAGGGGATTTCAACGGCGACGGCAAGGACGACGTGGCGACGCTGTTTGACGGCGGAAAAGATACCGGCGGGCACAACACCATGAGCATCTGCGTCCGGCTGGCAGGCAGCGACAAATCCTACCAGCTGTGGCGGCGCACCTCATGGTTTACATTCAGCAATGTGGGAAACCGTATTGTCGCCGGCGACTTTAACGGCGACGGCAAGGATGATATCGCGGTCATGTACTATTACGGCGGCAGTGAAATGGCCCTTCTCACATTCATGTCCACCGGTTCCTCCTTTAACGATGTAAAGTGGTGGTATTCCGACAAGGAGTACAATGCGCTGAAGGTGGATGGCCGTATGGTTGCCGGCGATTTCAATGGCGACGGTAAGGATGATATCGCCTCCATGTACGATTATGGCAGCGGCAACGCATCGATTCACACCTTCCTGTCAACAGGAACATCCTTCCAGGGTCCGAAGTGGTGGCGCAACGAAACGCAGTTCAATGCCAGCAAGGTAACCGGCCGGCTGGTTGCAGGCGACTTCAACGGCGACGGCAAGGACGATATCGCGGAGATGTATGACTATGAGGGTTCGACAGGCGGCATGTCCCTGCACACCTTCCTATCAACCGGCACGTCGTTTGCGGGCATCAAGTGGTGGTACTCCGATCCCGGATACAAAGCGCAGGATGTTGGAAACCGCATGACCACCGGAGACTTCAACAATGACGGCAAGGATGACATTGTGACGATGTATGACTACGGGGATGGAAAATCACAGGTTCATGTTTTTGCCTCCACCGGTGCGAGCTTTCAGACCCCGGGCATCTGGTTTTCAGAGATGACGCCAAAATGGTATTATGCCAACCATGTCAACAGCCTGGTTGCCGGCGACTTTGACGGCGACGGCATCGATGATGTAATTTCCAAGTATAATTATACGGATGGTAAAGTGCAGCTGCATTTCTTTAAATCCTTAAGCAGCCGTTTTCAGTCTTGGAGTGGTTGGACGATGTAACAGATACACAGCGCACACCATACACATATCGATCGCGGAGATTAAATCTCAAAGAAAGCCCGCATCCACAACAGTGGATGCGGGCTTTGCCGGCGTACTGCAAGACATGAAATGATAGGTTCGATCCCATCTGTTCAATCTATTTCGGCTCGAAGCCCACTGCCCCGAGCAAAACTTTACAAATTATTCGACAAACTAAATGAAGCGCACCGCTCCACAGCAAACCAGAGGATACATCTTTCCGGCCAAAGCGGCACTTGGCGGATGCAATGAAACGGCTATGCCGCAGCCACACAGCAATTATCCGGCAACGTGTATCTTTACAATCCGGACTCGAACGCATACCGTTCATTAACAGAATTTAAAAGGGTCCCGTGCAAAGCATATGCTTTGCACGGGACCCTTCGGTTTATATTGATACTCCCTGCCCGACCGGCTGGGACAATTCCGGTTCCAATGCCTGCCTGCTCTGCGCTTCCCGAATCTGGCGGGAAAGCTTGCGCATCTCCGGCACCACGAAGCAGATGACGATCACCGCCGAGGTGATGTCCGCGGCCGGTCCCGCAAACAGGACGCCGTCCAGTCCGAAGAACATCGGCAGCAGGATGATCAGCGGAATCAACAGCAGCAGCTGCCGCAGCATCGACAGGACGGCGGCCTTCATCGGCTGGCCGGTCGCCTGGAAATAGTTCGTCGAGACGATCTGGATGCCGGCGCAGAAGATGCCGCCCAGATAGATGCGCATACATTTGACGGCAAATACACTGAACTGCTCGTTTCCGCCGCCAAACAGCTGCAGAATCGGTTCCGGCATGGTCTGGCAGACGATGAAGCCCAGGAAGATGATGCCGGTCGCGGCTGTCACCGCCGTCAGGTAGGTCCGCCGGATGCGCTGAGGCTTCTGCGCGCCGTAATTGAACCCAAGGATCGGCTGCGCGCCGATACCGATGCCGATGCCGACCGACGCCAGAATCATGCCGATCTTCAGCACGATGCCCATCGCGCTGAGCGCCACGCCGCCGCCAATCGGGCTTTGGTTGCCGTATGTAACCAGCGTGTTGTTCATGACCACCTGCATGATGCAGGCCACCAGCTGCGTGATGCCCGAGGATACCCCAAGCGTGCAGGTTTTCCGGCAGACCCGCAGGTTCGGTTTCATCTCGCGCAGCTTCAGGCGCATATGCCCGCGCTTCCAGAAGTAAACGGTCAGGATCACCGCCGAAAGCATCTGCGACGTAATGGTCGCCAGCGCCGCGCCCTTGACGCCCCAGTTGAACGTAAAGATATAGATCGGGTCGAGAATCGTGTTCAGCACCGCGCCGATCAGGATGCCGTACATCGAGAGCCGCGGCGCGCCGTCGGTCCGCGCCATACTGGACAATGCCACGCCCAGCACGCTGAACGGGACGCCGAGCAGGATCACCCAGACATATTCCTTCGAATAGGCCATGATGCTTTCATCCGCCGCGCCGAACACCCGCAGCACCGGCTCCATAAAGAGAAGTCCCAGAATCATGATCACGACGCCCGCCGCAAGTGAAAGCGCGAACACATTGTTGAGCGTCTTCTGCGCCTCCTGTTTGTTTCCCTCACCGAGCTTGATCGCCGCATAGGCGCCGCCGCCCGAACCGATCAGCGTCGCAATCGCCATGATGATCGTCATGACCGGAAACGCGACGGTGGTCGCCGCGTTTCCTAAGTATCCAACGCCCTGTCCGATGAAGATCTGGTCTACGATGTTGTATACCGAGTTCACAATGCAGGAAACCACCGCCGGCACTGAAAACGCCAGCAGCAGCTTCCCGATTGGCTTGTATCCCAATGGGTTTTGTGTCTGCACCTCTTGTTCCTTTTCATTCATTCCTTGTCAGGCTCCTTCCTGTTCATATACTGATAGGCGTTGTCCGCCATTCTGTCAAGCAGCTGTTCGGCCATGCCGGCCTCCTCATCGGTCATGCCGGCGGTCAGCACCTCGTTCCATCTCCTGCGCGCGTCATAAATCCCCTCGATGATCGGCTGTGCTTCCCGGGTCGTATACACCCGCCGGATGCGCTTGTCCAGCGGGTCCGATTTGATCGCGATGTATCCCTGTTCCTCCAGCTTCTGCACCGCCTTGGTCACGGTGCCCTTGTCATAGAAGCCCAGCTGTGCCAGATCAACCATGCTGATACCCTCATTCTCATAAATGCGCAATAAAAAAAACTGCTGTCCGCAGCCGATATTGTAGCGGGACAGTTCCCGGTCATAAAACCGGTTGCCCTGCCGGTAGATGATGGAGGTGTGTTTCGTCAGAAAATGCGGTTTCTTCATCCCGTTTTCCCCTTGTCTCAATCGGTTGGATGCTCAACTGTTTTCAGTATAGCACGAGATGGTTGCGTATTCAACCATCTTCAAGATTTTTTAACAGAACGTTCCCCGCGGCATCAAGAACGCGCGGATGACAGAAGAGGGTTCTGTCCTCCGCGCGTCCGCGTCGATATGCTGTTTTTACCGTTCAATCGGATGGAGGATCACCGCCGTCCAGCTTTACGAAGCATCTGCCGGGCAGGCGGGCGTCGATGATCTCACGCGCCAGATTGACCCAGCTTCCGCACCGGTCCAGAATCACCGCGTCGCTGGTGACGGCGCAGTCCTGTTCCCAGAGCATCGCGTCGGCGTTCGGCACGAGCTGTACCTCGGCCGGGAAATCCATTTCCCGGGCAAGCCTCACGATTTCCCCGCGCAGCCTGCCGGAATTGGAGACCGGCGCGTCCAGCCAGAACCATGCGGATGCCGCGCCCCGGCGGCGCAGCTCTTCGAGGATCAGACAGACGGCCGGTTCGGTTTTGTCGATCAGCCGGTAGGTGCCGTGCAGACCACACAGGTCGCGCGCCGTACCATCCATACAGCAAAGCAGCGTCGAAGCGGACAGTGCCGTCTCCAGCGTAATGATCAGGTTGAAGCCGTCGATCTGTACCTGACGGCCATCCAGGGCGCCGGATATCCGCTTTTTCGCCCGTTCCTCCAGCTGCGCCTGTGAGGAGGAAGCGCGGGTCAGCGCCATACGCTGTCTGGCGGACAGCTGGTAATGGTTGCCGACGAAGGTCACGGTCTTTTCCATCTCGTAGCCATGGTCGAGCAGGAAGCAGATTTCGCGCTGGGCGCGCAGAAGCGTCTGCATGGCCGCGTCGCTGAACTGGATGTTATCATCCGGCAGAAAGCCGCGCTGTACGATTTGGGGCATTGTCTCACCTTTTTCTTATTGCTCACATATTTTATCGCTTTTTTTTCGGTTACAGTAGCGATGTAAAAGTTGTGCATTGCTTAATTCAGTAGGTCCACCTTGTGAAAAAGGAACAATATGATCCACTTCACAATCATCGATATTCAAGATGACATTTCCACAATAACTACATACACATCCTGGTGTAAATAGCTGTTCTTTTACTTCCTCTGAAAAAAACCTGCTAACTCTATCACAGCCTGATTTACCTGTGACTTTAGTAAGTACATTTGCTATTTTAGAAATTCTCCCAATGACTTTTTTACTGGAATTAGAGCCTGAATATACACTTTGTTTGTAATCTTCATCTAATTCTCTTATTTTTAATATTTCAGTTCGTATTTCATCTGCATGAAGAATCAAATCATGTCTATCAAAAAATGAAAAAGGAATCATAATTGAATCATACACTGACCCATTGAATTTTTTTCGTTGTTTAATTGAGAAAAACGCATCTTCACCTAAGATTTGTTTTACAATATCTATTGTACTATTAAAAAGAGTTTTAGCTTTTTGTAACTCTATTATTGAATCGTTTTGATGCTTTTCCATAAAACTATTCATAGCCTTTACATAGGTAGATTTAATGGCATAGTTTTCTCTCAGTGTAAAAAATCTAAGTATTCGCTCTTCATATGAACTTCTCTCATTGCTATCATGAAACATAACTTGCAAATTAGTATTACTCTTAGCAATTTCTTTTAACATGTTGTTAAAACTGCCTCGATATAAACAGTTGCGAAGCTCCTGGGGTTTTAATGAGACAGCACCAAGATTTAGCCTAGAGAAAATTTCGTATTTCAATTCCTGAGAATCTCTATTTAAACTAATCGCTTTTAGTGCTTTGGCATTCAATTTTCTTTGAATACTCTTTTCTAAATCCCTAAAATACAGTCCATTCAGTTGGGGCAACTCTGTAAGCCCTGTTAAAGCATATTCGTTTTTAAGATATTTTACAAATGATGTTATTCGTTGCTGACCATCAATAACAGAATAAATTCCTTCATCTTCTTCGCATAAGTAAACAATAGGTATCGGAATCCCAATTAAAATAGACTCTACTAAGCTTGATGCTCTTTCCCTATTATAGATATAATTCCTTTGATAATCAGGATCTGTAATTATATCATTCGCGTCATACATTTCTTTCAACTGTGCAAGTGTCAAATCCTTCTGTTCTGTATGCACAATTAATCCATACATAATTTGACATAAAACCTGATCTCCTTTGTAATACTCCTAAATATTTACTACAATTATAACATAAATATTACAATTGTCCACCTAAAATAACAAAAAAGAACAACAGAAGCTTGCACCACTTTGGGAGGTTGTCAAAAAGTATGCTTTGACCAATCCCATTATATAATCAAGAATTGGCCAACTGTTTTGAAGGTATCATTTCATCATTTTTTGTGGAACCAGGGACTCTGTATCATCACCTGTTTACAGGCAATTGATTTTTAAAGTCTAGTAGCTATACTTTAAGTATCAAACATAAAATAGAATGAAACGGTGTGATAAATAAATGATAAAACCGCCGCACATAAGGATCCGTGAAATCCGGGAAGATCACAATATGACTCAAAAACAGGTTGCAGAATTTTTAGGAATCCGCCAACAGTATTACTCTGAATATGAAAAAGGAGTGTATGAATTACCAGTACGCCATTTAACAGAACTTGTAAAGCTATACAATTGCAGTGCCGATTATATTTTAGGACTTTCAGATTATAAGCATTCGCTCGATACCTTGAAAAAACCATTTTATCAACAAGTTATGATAAGTACACTGCTTTCCGATTTTTCTTCACTGTTAACCGAGAATCGGCATTTATTGCTAAATTATCTGGACTTTTTGTTGACTTCTCAAAATAAAAGCCCCTTCAGCCGATCAAAAAAAGCCACCGTGCTCCCTCGCAACGCTAAAAAACGAAATGAGCGGGAGATTCCATAACGAGAATAACTTTGATCCTTCCTATACAGAATTATAAACAGACCCAAGCGATTATCAGTTAACAAATAAAAATGGCAGAAGCGGGACAACCTCTGCCGTGTTTTATCCACAGTTTTCAATAAAAAGTAAAAAACAAGAGCTGACGCATGCATCAGCTCTCAAAAAACATATTTAAATATGTTTTTGTTCCTCGCTACTATTATATGCGTCTTCCTGGTTCTGATGGGGGCCTTCCTGCAGTCGATCCGTTCGGTTTCCCGGCCGTTCAAGGCGCTTGTTACCGCAATGCGCCGGGTTTGGGACGCAGACCTCGACGTGCGCATCACCCAGCAGACCCGGCTGGCGAAATTCGACCAGGTCTATGGCATCTTCAACGCGACGGTCCGGGGAATCAAGGATTTGAAGATCAGCATCTATGAGCAGCAGCTCAATGAACGGAAGATCAAACAGCAGTATATTGACCGCCATCTGCTAAGCGAGCTGGCGCGTGAACAGATCAGTCATCACGTTTACTCGAATCCGAATGATTTCTCGCGGCTGTTCAAACGGGAGGAACAGATATCGATTTCGGATTGCATCTGTAAAAAACGGATGGAATATGCAAAGCTGCTGGAAAGCACCGATAAATCGGTCCGTGAAATCTGCGCCAAGGCGGAATATGTCTACCTCCAAGATGTTCAAACGCGAATCGGGGATGTCTCCCGCAGACTATCGAAAGGCATATGTCCGCTCAGCAGAGAAGACCATCTGAGTCGTGAAGGGATGATGGAATCCCCCATATCACAGTTGGTCGCGTAAAAAAGCCGTTCGTCTCGATACGAACGGCTTTTTCTTTTCCTATATCGCATTATGATATCGTTTCGCTTTGATGACGTCCCTATTCCGGCAGATGATGCCGCTGACCGGCAGGCATCAGGGCGTCTGAAACGCTGCTCCGGTATAGAACCATTCTATGCAGACAGATGTTCTCGCTCCGCCAAGGGACGCAAAGGTGCGCACTTCACACATGGACCACAGGTTTGTATCGGGATCCCGCTGCCTGATTCTCATCCAATGCATCTCTTGAGAATTGCTGTAAACGGTATCATCCAACACCACACGCGTTGAAATTTGGGTATTGTTGAGAGTCTGTCCTTCAACAGCACTATCATAAATGGATGCCCGGCGGATATCGGCCAGAATCGGAACCGCGGCATCCTGGGCGCGAACGGAAATCCGGATTGCCGCTGTGGATGTATTCTGATAGGTAAGGACCAGGCGCCCCACGGGAATATCCACTGTGCTGCTTGCAGCGGACAAATTGACGTTGTGGCAATCCATCGTGGAACGGAGATTCGGGCTGACGATATCCTGATCGGCCGTTTTAAAATGAACCTTGTAACTGGTAGGCGTATCTTCTTCCACAGTGATTTCCGGTGCGGGCCCGGTTCCCCCTGTTGCACCCGTCTCCCCAGCCGGTCCCTGCGGCAGAGTGAAATTGAGCTCCACACCGCTTTCCGTGGGAGTACCGGTAACATCTGCGCTGCCATTGGTGCTGGTGGTGATGCTTCCAACAGATACTGTCGGTGCGGCGCCGGTTGGGCCTGCAGGGCCAACCAAACCCTGCACTCCCGTCGCTCCCGTCGCTCCCGTTGGGCCTATCGGAACGACAAAGTCCAATGCGACTCCGGTATCCGTGGGGGTGGCGGTCACATTTGCCGTCGTCCCAGCTTCCACCGTCCCCACAGTCACGGAGGGACTGGCTCCCATCGGCCCGGTCGGCCCCACGGGCCCCTGTTCTCCCATGGCGCCTATTGGACCTATCGGGACGACAAAATCCAACGCGACTCCGGCATCCGTGGGGGTGGCAGTCACGTTTGCCGTCGTTCCTGCTTCCACGGTTCCCACCGTCACTGTGGGACTGGCTCCTGTTGCGCCTGTCGCACCCGCAGGACCATCTGAACCCTGCGCTCCCGCTGCTCCCGTTGGGCCTATCGGAACGACAAAATCCAATGCGACCCCGGTATCCGTGGGGGTGGCAGTCACGTTTGCCGTCGTTCCTGACTCCACGGTTCCCACCGTCACTGTGGGACTGGCTCCTGTTGCGCCTGTCGCACCCACAGGACCATTCAACCCCTGCGCTCCCGTTGCTCCCGTTGGGCCTATCGGAACGACAAAATCCAATGCGATTCCGGTATCCGTGGGAGCGGCAGTCACGTTTGCCGTCGTTCCTGCTTCCACGGTTCCCACCGTCACTGTGGGACTGGCTCCTGTTGCGCCTGTCGCACCCGCAGGACCATCCAACCCCTGCGCTCCCGTTGCTCCCGTTGGACCCACTGCGCCCGGTTCTCCCTGAGGACCTCGTTCTCCTGTATCACCTTTCGGACCTGCTGCACCCTGCGGGCCGACCGGACCTTGATTTCCCCGAGCGCCTTGGAGACCCATGTCTCCGCGATCGCCCTTTGGTCCCGTATCCCCCTGGGGACCCGTTGGCCCTATTCTACCCTGGGGACCAGCAGGGCCCTGCGGACCGGTCGGCCCTTGATTTCCCCGCGCTCCTTGGAGACCCATGTCTCCGCGATCGCCCTTTGGCCCCATATCCCCCTGGGGACCCGTTGGCCCTGTTCTGCCCTGGGGACCAGCAGGTCCCTGCGGACCCGGTTCTCCCTGTATGCCCTGCGGGCCCTGCATGCCGGGTTCTCCTCCGGGACCTTGCTGACCTTGCGGGCC
>NZ_CCYH01000003.1 GCF_000820765.1 Candidatus Soleaferrea massiliensis AP7 | reverse complement strand
AGGTCCCTGCGGACCCGGTTCTCCCTGTATGCCCTGCGGGCCCTGCATGCCGGGTTCTCCTCCGGGACCTTGCTGACCTTGCGGGCCCTGCGGACCGGTCGGCCCTTGATTCCCCCGCGCTCCTTGGGAACCCATGTCTCCGCGATCGCCTTTTGGCCCCATATCCCCCTGGGGACCTGTTGGCCCTGTTCTGCCCTGGGGACCAACAGGTCCCTGCGGACCCGGTTCTCCCTGTATGCCCTGCGGGCCCTGCATGCCGGGTTCTCCCCTGGGGCCTTGTGGACCCTGCGGGCCGGTTGGACCTACAAGGACAGTACCCTCCTCATGGGGACAACAGGGACAACCTTTGTCTGTGCAATTGTATTCAAAGCAATTCATTTCGTATGCTCTCCTTTATCCATTCGGCTATCTATATCCTATATGTTAAAATATGCGTCCTTTCCCTGATTTGTTATTATAATGAGACCCATTTTTTATGGAATAGAAAAAGAAGCCGTTCCCACTGTGAATCGGCTTCTTTAGTTTCTGATATATCCCATCAAGAAAACAACACGCATAGATAAATATAATCCACCCTTTGCGTCATGTGGTGAAACATTGCACGCCTGGTCCAATGGCAGCCGCAAAGCAACCTGATTTCTTTTCTGCTGTGCTGCGATCAAAGTTCCAAAGCTTTGGGAGGGTGGAAATTTGAGGGCATACCGGACCAGAGGGGACGTGATGCGTCTCCCATTCGATTCCGTTTAATAGCCCTGTTTTTTCAAATCCCGGACCAGCCATACGTAGAATTCCCGGACATCGAACCCGCGGATGTTCTGGCGGTTCAGGTCAATCATGTCTCCGTGCGAAATTCCCCGGCGGCCTGACGCTGTCAGCACATGAAAATTTTCTCCCCATTTCATGGCAGGCGGACCCACCAGCCCGTCATTTTCCCGGTGGAAATGCCGCACCAGCAGATACGAAACATTCTGCGGGAACGGCGCGCTGGTCCATCCCTTCATCTTAGAACCCACGCTCTGATAATAAACCTCCGGCGCATCCTCCGTTTCCCGGTTAAACGCTTCGCAGCGCCGGGACGTCAAATCACTGACCGCCGCATAAAAGTCCGGCTGGTCGTCTCCCAGCCTTCGCAGCGCCGCGTTGTACCGGTTTGCTATCCAGTCGCAAATGCATTTCGGCATCTTTTCCAGGAGCCAATCCACATACGCGCAGCCCCGATGCGGCGTATTGATGGTGGTCAGCGACGCGACATAGGGCGCCAAACCCAGCCTGCTGATCGCACAGCGCGCTTCCAGCCCGCCTTTGGAATGTGCAATGATGTTCACCTTCCCGCAGCCCGATTCCTGTACAATGCTCAGAATCCGTTCCTTCAGCTCCGCGGCGGCGGATTCGGTGCTCGCGGCAGACTGCTGCTCTCCATAATACACAACCGCGCCGTTTCGCAGCAGCTCTCCGGGAATGCGTCCCCAATAGTTGAAAAATTTCTGGTCACGAAAAAATACGCCGTGAACCAGCACCAACGGGTACCTGGTTTTGCAGGATTCATTCTGCTTGCGGATTTCATTGAGCGCCCGCTTTTCCATTTCGAACGCATACTCTTCCCGTACAATCCTGCAGACCTTCCACAGCAGGATCAGGTTGATGGCTGGAACCCACCAGAGCAGAAAAAACAAGACCCGCCACTTGATGCCCAGCTGCACGGATGTAAAAAACATCCTCACGCAGCCATTGATGATCAGCACCCCGCTGAACAGCAGCATCAGCACAATCTGCAGAATATAGGTCCCCACCTGCAGCCTGTCGGGAAGCAGCAGGAAACCATAGCATATTGTCAAAGCGATATTCACGGTAAACGTGATGACGCAGATTTCCACCAGCGTCTCTCCGCCGAGAAGAACTCCCAGACGGCTGAAATTCCCTTTCTTCCAGAGCGGCACAACATTCAAAACGATGAAGAACAACAGCAGTACAAGGAAGAGGGCTGTACTTCCCAGCCAGCCCATCTGCAGATAAGTACATATTACCCAAAAGTTGGTCAACATCATGACCAATATAAAGCCAATCAGCTTTCCCAATCGTATCATTCATCCAACTCCCTCTTTATCTTTCCAGCACAGAGCCGCTCCTGCAACGGTCTGATACGATGCTGGCAGACGATGAAATTCTCCGCATAGCCTGTACAGAATCGTGACAGAATGGGCCCCGCACACCTCCTATGGGATAGAAAAAAGACATCCTGTTTCCTTAAAGAGATAACCTCCTTTCAGGATTTCAGGCGCAAACCCGGCGGTACGGCCGATCTATGCCGCAGCGAGCTGCTTTGCCGGGGTATTATGGTGTCTTCATCGCTTCGAGCGTTTTTGCGGCAAGATCCGCTACGCTCATACCCAGCATCTGAGCGCCCTTGGTGATCACTTCGCGCGAGCAGCCCGCCGCAAATTTTTTGTCCTTGAATTTCTTCATCACCGACTTGACCTCCATGCCTTCAAAGCCGGTGGGCCGCATGAGCGCCGCCGCACCGATCAGGCCGGTCAGCTCGTCCACCGCAAAGAGATACTTTTCCATTGGGCGGGTCGGCTCCACATCAGAGCACTGGCCATAGCCATGGCTGACCACGGCATGGATGACGCTCTCCTCTATTTCCAGCTCTCGGAGAAGCGCATCCGCTTTGATACAATGCTGTTCCGGCCATTTTTCAAAATCGATGTCATGCAGAATGCCGACGGCGGTCCAATAGTCCTCGTTTCCCGGATCGATCTCCCTGGCCAGATAACCGAGGACCTTGCCCACCGTACACGCATGCCGGATATGGAATTCCTCTTTGTTATATTGTTTCGTGAGTTCCAGAGCCTGCTGGGGCGTGGGAACGTAACGCATTTGATTTCCTCCCATCATGATTTTCATTCGAAGGCAGGGCTGCGCGCATCCTGCCTGGTAATTTTATCATAATACAGATTACGAAAAAATGCAACTGTCTGTCCTATTTTCCAACCAGACATCCGGTGGGTGCAGCGGCTCATATGGCCGCTTTCTGTTTATAAGAAATCATACGCTTCAAAAGCATTGCGCCATGCTGAAAGGCCGCTGCTCCAAAAGGACAGAATAGACACAGGCTGCCGCTTTCCGACAATCCCATCAGCGAAACATTCCATTGGGCTTCCAGCATCACATGCAGCGGCCAAGCTGATATCATCGGAGAAAAGACAAGATGACTGGCCAGGCGCACAAAGCCTTTCCTGATCAGAAATTCCTTGCCCATGGTTCAGCTCCATGGTGTCCCTGCCGAATTACAACGGCAGACGGCATCCGGGATCGGACGTGGAAGGCTGGCTGCCGCATTGAAACGGGTCACGTCGATGAAACCTGCTCTGCGGATCGGCACCGCCGCCCATCTTCTTCCAATCGAATAGATATCAAACATATCGGCGGATATTCTTCTGGTAATTGGTATGGATTCTATGGTATCATGATGATAGCTCAGAATAAGCCGGTCAAGACAGAAGGCGATCGGCCCGTGTATGTTCACAGCTATTATATAGAAACGGAATGTACGGGAAGAGGTTCCCGTACATTCAAAAAATTTTTAAGGAGGGTACGAGCGATGCAGTATACCAATCGATACCATTCACCCATTGGAAGCATGACCATGGCAAGTGATGGAAAAGCCCTGACGGGCTTGTGGTTTGACGGACAGAAGTATTTTGCTGACAGCCTGCCGGCCGAGCATGAGGAAAAAGACCTGCCGATATTCGATCAGACGAAAAGTTGGCTTGACATCTATTTTCAAGGCGGGATTCCGGACTTCATGCCTGCCATACATCTCAGCGGCTCATCGTTCCGCCTTGCCGTATGGGAAATCCTCATGCGGATTCCATATGGCAAGACCATGACATATGGGGAAATCGCGGGCATCATTGCCGAAAAACAGAGCCTTGAAACGATGTCCTCACAGGCTGTCGGCGGGGCTGTGGGCCACAATCCAATTTCGATCATCGTGCCATGCCACAGAGTCGTCGGAAGCGGCGGCAGTCTGACGGGGTACGCGGGCGGGATTGATAAAAAAACAGCGCTGCTTACATTGGAGAAGACAGATATGAAACATCTGTTTATTCCAAGGAAAGGAACCGCTTTATAAAGCCATCAGCCCAAAGACAATCTATCGTACGTTGCATATGCGGGAACGGCGTTTTCAAAATTGTTCTACGCAGATTTTAATTCCAAGCACTTGATGAGCCAATATCTTTCATGATACCCGCTGTGTAAACCCGCTTTAAACGCCACAGTGGAAACCTGTCTTTGCAGCTGGTGATCGTTGGCGTAATATCTGCCCGTGAAAGATACCTGAAAACACATCGTTCGGATACAACTCACAAACCCTCACATTTAAGAAATAACCGAATATGAGGGTCATCGCAAGATAAATGCATCTTTTTATACAGCAAACGGGGCCGGTCTGACTTATGCCAGGCCGGCCCCGTTTGTATCCTATATTGGCTGGCAAAACCAGATCAGACTCTCTATTTTTCCCCCTCGTTTTGTAAATTGACAGGATCAGCCCGTTAGGATACATGTAGGGCATTCTCAAAATTTTCAAAAAGTATTGACGTCCGACATACGACAATATATAATTAGAAGAAAGCTGGTTTAAGTCTTATGTCGGACGTGCGAACCGTTTACACGACTTCAGAAGTTGCAGAAATCCTCCATATTACGCCAAGTTATCTTTTAAGGCTGGCGCAGACGATGCATTTTTCACCGGCAGAATTCCGAAGCGCCGGAAAACGCAATTATCTGTTCAGCCATGAAGCAGTACAAAAAATGAAAAATCGGAATCGATAAATAAAGGGGAAACGAATGGAACATTTATTGTCGAAGCTATTGTAAGATAAATACAAAAGGCAAAAACTTTATAAGGAAGAAGATCGGATTCAATGTCACGCAGAGATGTTAAGAAAAACCTAGACCCTTATCAGCGAAAGCTGTTGCTTCGCATCATAGACGATAAAGATCTCATTATAGAAAAAACTACCCATGAAAGTATTTACCGTGGTTTTCGCGCTGCTGCCAAAATCATGGCCGAAAGTCTATATCTTCCCGATTATGAGTAACCATTCGGCAGTTCATCCTTTTACCCTGTATAAAAATAAGGGCTTGGGAAAAAGAAGAAATAAGACAGGCCGTTTAGTATCCGGCAGCAATTTATCATGATCAGATTGTGCGATCTAGAACATGAACCTTTGTGATGATATCCCGCAGCCTGTCTCCATCTATTGTATATTCCAGCAGTTCGTCAGCGGTGTCGCACCATTTTTCGGTCTGCTCCATATTTTCAACCTCTATCTGTGAGATCAACATCTGTGCGGGGGAATAAGGTGACTTTTTTAACTTGGGAGTAATTCCATAGGTCTTATCCTTCCAGATAAATACGACTTCTCCGCCGCAATCGATACACCATTTAAAATCACTGATAGATGTAAAATTCAAGCTGCCGTCATCTTTTGTGTAGATAACCTTGCACATATTCCAAACCTTCCTTGTTCTTATTGAAATCAATAAGTCAAATTGTGCGGTCTACCACTGTGACTTTTGTGATGATTTCTCTAAGGTGTATTCCATCAATCAAATATTCCAGCACCTCATCCGCATCTTTGCAGATTTTTTCTGTTTCCTGTTTGAAAGACTCTGAGATGCCAATCTTGAGGTCAGCGGTGTGGGTAATACTGAAGCTCCGGTTGTTATACTCAAAAAGAACCTCACCGCCCGCGCACATACACCATTTGAAATCATTTATCGTTTCAAAATTTAAATTCTCCTGCCCATATGCAGTCGTTTCTTTTTTCACCCTCATTGCCTCCTTACACCATTTAAATTTAGGAACTCCTTCAGAATAATTGATCGGCGATCCAAAATTCGGATATCCATGATCCCAATCAATGTCATGATCATGTGGATTCGTGTGTGCCCAAGGCCCATTGTGGTCTGTGTGATGCCGCTCACGTGTTGCCTTTCCATCATCACCAATTTTCGTATCAATTCTGTTGCCTTTTTTATCGCAGGTCGTTTTTATCTCTCCTGGCGTACCAATCAACCGTCTGTCATTCGGTCTACTGGGATTTGGTCTCCATCCGCCGCCGAATGCACTTCCTGTGCCTTTGAAAGAATCCTTATCCGGTACCACATAACCGCTTTTTATCAGAAGTCTGCTGTCCTCCGGCAGCGGCTTCTCTCCACATAAATAGGGATAAAATTTTGACTGCTGATCATCATGATTCTGATATTTCCAGGAAGACAGTTCATATGCCTATCGATGTTCCACATACATGGTTGCACATTGACAGGCAAAACCGAATCAAGACTTACTATATTGTCTCCTCATTGATCGAGTTGATCGGATCAGCCCAATTCATGAAAGTTTGTATGATATCATCCAGCTTTGTACAATCTCCATAACCTTGAAATATTCCATTCTCAACGGAGCATCTCATCCAGTCATTTTCTCCTCTGTCTATATTAATTTCATTCATTTGCAAATCGCCATGCTTCGTCTCCGCTAAATCGATTTTCACATACCATCCCGGGTTATCCAAAGTCCCAATTTCAATTCCATAGAAATGTTCCCATTCGCCATTACAATTGCGCTGATACCATTTTTCCAGCCACTTGATACGATTCATTTTTTCCCCTCCTGATTAGATATTGGTTATCTCGCTTCGCCATCGACTGATTCTTTTCACGATAAAATCGGTACTTATAATGCCACAAAAGAAAGGGGATCAACAGATGCCACAGAGTTTTACAAATGGCCGATCAAGGCCACTGTATATACCTCTTCCCTGCCGAATATGGTAAACACCTATCTAAATCCTGCCTTCATGTTTTTATTACCGGTAAATATCGATGATTCTATGGCACCTTTGAAAAGAGGTAAATGGAGGAGTCCTGGGCAGTGCACAAAATCAGCTTGCTGTTACAATGGCATTGCATGCAGGACAATTAAATTGTGCGATCCAAAACATGAACCTTTGTGATGATATCCCGCAGCCTGTCTCCATCTACTGTATACTCCAGCAGCTCGTCAGCGGTGTCGCACCACTTTTCGGTCTGCTCCATATTTTCAACCTCTATCTGTGAGATCAACATCTGTGTGGGGGAATCAGGTGACTTTTTTAACTTGGGAGTAATTCCATAGGTCTTATCCTTCCAAATAAATACGACTTCTCCGCCGCAATCGACACACCATTTAAAATCACCGATCGACTGAAATCGGTTATCTTCCATGCTATTTCTTTCAAACAATGTACCCATTTTTTGTATACCTCCATATGCTTTAAATTCGGGCGCTCCATCAGGATAATTGATCTGGTGACTAAACTTTGGAAACCCATCTGTCCAATCTATTGTATGATCATGAGGATTTGTATGATATTTAGGGTTAGGTTTATCCGTATGGTGACGTTCTTTCGTTGCTCTTCCATCATCTCCAATTTTTGTTTCGATTTTTGTTCCATCCTTTTTATAGGAAACAATGATTTCTCCTGGTTGCCCTAAAAGGCGTTCATCATCAGGCTTGGAGGGTCTCCATCTGCCGCCGAATGCACTTCCTGTGCCTTTGAAAGAATCCTTATCCTGTATCACATAACCGCTTTTTATCAGAAGTCTGCTGTCCTTCGGCAGTGGCTTCTCTCCACATAAATAGGGATAAAATTTTGACTGCTGATCATCATGATTCTGATATTTCCAGGAAGACAGTTCATAATTCACATAGATGAGGTTGCCTTCCATTTCGGGAAACGGCTCGTTGTAACAGATGATTCGTTCCGGTTCAATTCTTCGAAGCAATTCGCTATACCCTTTGAGAAAAAACTCCTTTTGGTCCCCGTGGTTGCCGTGGGCACTCACCATATAGGTGGATACCGCCACCGTGCTGCCCTTTGGAATCCCCTCAAAGCAGAATGCAAAGGTGTTTTCCGCGCCCCAATTGACAGTCGGAATTACCTGCATGCCCTTGCTCGCCCAATACGCACCGCACCATCGGTTGCGGAAGGTGTTGTAAAGCTGTATCACCTGGGCCATCTCCAGATACATGCTGAAATCCGGCGTCAGAACTGCCCGGTAACGCTTTAACCGCTCTAAATCCGTATCTGGATTCTTCCATACCCGCTCAAACTTATAATCGTAAAGGAAGAAATGAACCATGCGATCCAGATGGCTGTTGTTTTCCAGATTCGTGCGGTCAAAGCCGATCAGACGCAGGTCAATGAACGCATCGTCGGATAATTCCGCCTTGGGGACGAGAGGAATCCCCCATTTCCCTGTGCCGTTAAATTGATTCCTCAGCAGAAAGGGGCTGGTACGGTAAATAAAATTCTCTTCCGTCATGGCTGACACTCCCAAAATCAGATAAGGACAACGTCCTTTCATCTATTGGGCGGTATCGAATGAAAGTTGCATAAAAACATGCAACTTCATTTGAAAATTCACTAATTTAAATGAAAGATCATATACTCGGGCCAACTCCCTGTTTGAGGATAACGGGAAAATTTCCGGCGCCTATATTGATATTGACAAAAAAGCACCCTACTTGCGTAAGGTGCTTTCTGTTTTGGTACGCCCGACTGGATTCGAACCAGCGGCACATGGCGTCGGAGGCCATTGCTCTATCCAGCTGAGCTACGGGCGCATATCGGTCATGATCAGCTTCTGATCGTAAAGCGGGGTTTCCCAAAAACTTTGGGATGAAAAAAGGACAAAAAGCGATCTGCTCATTGTCCTTTTTATATTGGCTGGGATGGAAGGATTTGAACCCTCGAATGGTGGAGTCAGAGTCCACTGCCTTACCGCTTGGCGACATCCCATTATAAAAATTCCAACTGGGACAGGGTTTCCATTCAATTGTCTTCATTGGAACGATCAGGCTCATAAAAAGGCAGGACACCCGCATCGATCATCCAGCGCATCATGCCTTTTTTGATTGGCTGGACTGGTTGGATTCGAACCAACGAGATGCCAGAGTCAAAGTCTGGTGCCTTACCGCTTGGCGACAGCCCAATATCTACCACGCAAAACACCGAAGGAAAATAGTGGGGTGGATAATGAGATTCGAACTCACGGCCTCCAGAGCCACAATCTGGCGCTCTAACCAACTGAGCTATATCCACCATAATCTGGCGCGCCAGAAGAGACTCGAACTCCTGACCTACTGCTTAGAAGGCAGTTGCTCTATCCAGCTGAGCTACTGGCGCAGGTAAAACCGCCGTAATCTCCACAAGCTTGTCCGCTTTTAAAATGGAGCGGGTGATGGGAATCGAACCCACGCGACCAGCTTGGAAGGCTGGAATTCTACCATTGAACTACACCCGCACTCTTAACGACGGATTATATTTTACCATGTATCATGCCGGTTGTCAATACCTCTTACAAAACTTTTCATCAAAATCTGCAGAGTTTTTACAGCCGTCTGCCAAAGACGGCTGTAAACATAAACAACTGACAATCTCAAAGACACCCGCACTCACGAAACGATAAAAGGGGAGACCTTCGGCAGAATCTTTTTATCCACCAGCGCATCGGTTTCAATGCCGTCCGGCGTATACGCTTCCTTCATCACCTTGCCCTGTACGCGGATCTGCGAGAGCAGGGACGCATGATCATACGGAATCAGCAGCCGCAGCCTGCGCTGGCTGACCGAAAGCTCTCTGGCAACCGTTTCAAGCAGCGCGTCGAGCCCATATCCGTCCTTTGCCGAAATGTATACGGCGTGGGCCTCCTGATTCTGGGGGAGGCCTGTCACCAGGTCGCATTTGTTGAAGACTGTGACAACCGGCGTTTCCTGTACCTTGAGCTCGGCAAGCAAACCGCGGGTCGTTTCAAGCTGCGCGTCCACATCCTCCGCCGTGATGTCGCAGACATTCAGGATCACGTCGGCATAAAGCGCCTCCTCCAGGGTGGATTTGAACGCCTCTACGAGATGATGCGGCAGGCGGCGCACCAGCCCGACCGTATCGATCAGCAGGATCTGCCGGCCGTCCGGCAGCGTCAGCCGCCGGGCTGTCGGGTCAAGGGTTGCAAACAGCTTATCCTCCGCGAGCACGCCCGCGTCGGTCAGCGTGTTGAGCAGCGTGGATTTGCCGACATTGGTGTAGCCGACAATCGCGGCCGCCATGACGTCATCCTTCTGACGCCGCGCGCGCAGGTGGCTGCGCCGCCGCTCCAGCTGCTCCAGCTCATCCTGCAGGTGGTCGATTCTGCGCCGGATATGCCTGCGGTCGCTTTCCAGCTTGGTTTCGCCGGGGCCGCGTGTGCCAATGCCTCCGCCAAGCCTGGAAAGCGCGGTTCCAAGCCCCGAAAGGCGCGGCAGCCGGTACTTGAGCTGGGCCAATTCCACCTGGAGCCGCCCCTCTCTGGTGCGGGCCCGCTGCGCAAAGATGTCTAAAATCAGCATGGTCCGGTCGACGACATCGCAGTCAACCGCCTTTTCAATATTCCTCAGCTGCGTGGCACTGAGCTCATGATCAAAGATCAGGATGTCCGCATTGTTGTCACGGCAGAAATCCGCGATTTCCCGCAGCTTGCCGCCGCCGACCACCGTCGCCGCATCGACAGACGGACGCTTCTGTGATACCTTTGCGACCACTTCGGCGCCCGCTGTGCGCGCAAGCTCCTCCAGCTCGTCCAGGGAGGCTTCCACATCGTATTCACCCAGATCCACAGCCGCCAGCACCGCGCGCTGCAGGTTTTCTTCCATTTCATACATGAATGTTCATCCTCTGTCTTTCCCGTTTTTTCCGCGCCGGCTTTCCTCCCGCTGCGCGGTTTTGCATTTGTCATTCGTTATATTTCCCAGCCCCAGGCGGTTCTATCCCAACCAAAACCGCCATTCCATCTGATGACCGCGCAGACCTTAAAAGGATGTTAATCCCCGTAGATTGGACTGCACAAACCGGCAGACAACGGAAAATCTGTCCGCTGTATGATCGTATGCATCAGCAACCATCTTTCGGCCACCTTCCTTCCCACGCAATGACAGAGCTGTCCGCCGCATGACTTTCGTCCCGGAAAGCAATGATTCGGTTAAACCGATCAGGCCGATGACCTCATAAGAAAAGCGGACTGTCCGCGCCAGGCGGGCAATCCGCAGAACGGCTGGTTTACTGCGCTTCAGAATCCGCAGGTTCCTTCGTAAAACCAAAATAGTAATCGTAGATGTCCTTGGCGACCGGCGCGCCGGTATAGCCGTGCCATCCCTTTTCGATGACGACCGCAACCGCGATTTCCGGCTTGTCGGCCGGCGCAAACGTGATATAGGTGGAGTTCTGGTAGGCTTCGGAATTGGTCTCCGGCGTACCGGTCTTGGATGCGATCTTGATGCCATGCTCGGCATAGTAGCTGCCAAAGGTCGCACCGGAGGTTCCGGAATAGGAGGAAGCTTCGATCATACCCTCGGTGATGGCGTCATACGCGCCGACGGTATCCTTGAACTCGTGGGCGACAACCGGCTCGGTCTTCTTGACCGTCTCATCCTCCTCGTAATTGGTGATCTGCTTGACGATATGGGACTCCATGCGCTTGCCGCGGTTCGCGATGGTCGCGACATAGTTGGCGAGCTGCAGCGGCGAGATCATCGTGTAGGACTGTCCGATCGACGCCTGCAGGATGTCGCCCTCTTCCCATTTCTGCCCGAGCATCTCCGCCGTTTCGGGGCTTGCCATGTATCCGGTGCTTTCCGGCAGCTCAATGCCGGTCGGCAGGCCCACGCCATAACCGGCGGCATACTGATTGACCTTGTCGATGCCCAGATTGTAGCCGGTATCATAGAAGAAAATGTTGCAGGACACCCGCAGTGCGTTGATGACGTTGATATAACCGTGCGTATGCATACAATGCGGCTGATACGCGTCAAACACACGGTATGTACCGCCGCAGAAAACCTGATGGGACGGGGTGATCTTTCCTTCCATAAGCCCCGCTGTCGCCACAATCGGCTTGAAGCAGGAGCCCGGCGCATACAGGCCCTGGACGGCCCTGTTGAGCAGCGGCGAGCGCTTGTCGGTCCGCAGCTTCTCATAGTCGTTTTTATAGGTCTCAAGATCATAGGAGGGGTAGGTGGCCAGCGCCAGAATCTCGCCGGTCTTCACATCGATTGCCACGGCAGCGCCGCTGTCCGCGTCGCCGCCCTCGCCCGACGGTTCGTTTTCACGCAGGTATTTGATCTGCTTCTCGAGCGAATCCTGCGCCACCTTCTGCAGGTCGCTGTCGATGGTCAGCTGCACCGTGTTGCCGGGTACAGGAGCCACCGTCTCTTCGACATCGATCACCTCGCCGCTGGAGTTCAGCGTGATCTCCTTTTCGCCGTCCTTGCCGCGCAGGTATTCTTCAAACGCCTGCTCGATACCCGACTTGCCGACCGAGTCGTTCATCTGGTAGCCCTTCTCCTTGAGCTCGTCGTATTCCTCCTTGTAGATCGGGCCGATCTGGCCGATCACATGCGGTGCGAGGTTCCAGTTTACATATTCGCGGATCGGGTTCTCGCTGATATCCACGCCCGGCAGGCTCACGTTGTTCTCCTTGATTCTGGCGACCGTATCGGTCGATATGTTGCTTGCGAAGGTATACGGATTCGGGATGGAGTAGTCCTTCTGGGCCATCTCATACCGCACGCCCGCGATGATGCGGATCTCTTGAGGCGTCAGCCCTTCGGTGTCGATCTCATAGATGCTGACCATCGCGTCGATCACGTTCTGCACCGTCGCATAGACATTCAGCCTGAGATCCTCCTTCAGGTGTTTGATTCTGGACTCATTCTCTTCGCCGGACAAAAATTCGAACGGCTCGGTTTTCGAGATCGGCAGGTTGTCGATCCATTCCTCGCCGGTACCATTCAGCACCTTCACCAGGCTCAGGATGACTTCATTCTCCTTTTCGCTGGGCATGTACTCCTTATAAAAAACGATGTCGAATCCGATCTTGTTGACCGCCAGCGGTTTTCCGTTCCGGTCAACGATCTCGCCGCGCGCTGCCTTGACCGTCTGCTTTGTGACCGAACCGGCCATGGCTTCACTGGCATACTCGGCTCCATGCACGATCTGCATCTGCATCAGACGGAAGATAAAAAATCCAAAGATCAGCGCGACAACGCCGGTCAGGATGCCAATTCTAACTTTTAAATTATAACGCATCTGTTTCACCAGCCTTTTCTATTCATGCCCGGAAACAAGCGTCTTCGGGTATATGGTTCCTATTGGGAATCCTCTGGGGATTCTCCCTTTGTAAATCCAAAGTAGTAATCGTAGATGTCCTTGGCGACCGGCGCGCCGGTATAACCGTGCCATCCCTTTTCGATGACGACCGCAATCGCAATTTCCGGCTTGTCGGCCGGCGCATAGGTGATGTAGGTGGAGTTCTGGTAGGCTTCGGAGTTGGTCTCCGGCGTACCGGTCTTCGAGGCGATCTGGATGCCATGATTGGCATAATAGCTGCCAAAGGTCGCCCCTGAGGTTCCTATAGAGGAGGAAGCGAGAATCATACCCTCATTGATCGCATTATACGCGCCGACGGTATCCTTGAACTCGTGGGCGACAACCGGCTCGGTCTTCTTGATGGTCTGATTCTGTTCATAGTTGGTGATCTGCTTGACGATATGGGATTCCATGCGCTTGCCGCGGTTCGCGATGGTCGCGACATAATTCGTGAGCTGCAGCGGCGAGATCATCGTGTAGGACTGTCCGATGGATGCCTGCAGGATGTCGCCGCCCTCCCAGTTCTGTCCAAGCATTTCCGCCGTCTCGGGGCTTGCCATGTATCCGGTCTGCTCCGGCAGCTCGATGCCGGTGGACTGTCCGATTCCATATCCGTCCGCATACTTGTTGAGGGTGTCAATGCCCAGATGAAAACCGGTATCGTAAAAGTAGATGTTGCAGGACACCCGCAGCGCGTTGATGACGTTGATGTTGGCGTGGTAGCCCAGGCAGCGCGGCTGGTATTCCTCAAACGCCGCACGGTAAATCATCCCGCAGAAGACCGTGTGGGAGGCCGTCACCTGCTGTTCCATCATGCCCGCCGTCGCCACAACCGGCTTGAAGCAGGAGCCCGGCGCGTACAGGCCCTGGATGGCCCTGTTGAGCAGCGGCGAGCGCTTATCGGTCCGCAGCTTCTCATAGTCGTTTTTATAGGTCTCAAGATCATACGAAGGGTAGGTGGCCATCGCCAGAATCTCGCCGGTCTTCACATCGACCGCCACAGCGGCGCCGCTGTCCGCTTCGCCGCCCTGTCCCAGAGGCTCGTTGTTGCGCAGGTAGTTGATCTGCTTCTCAAGCGCCTCCTGCGCCACCTTCTGCAGGTCGCTGTCGATGGTCAGCTGCACCGTGTTGCCCGGCACCGGCGCCACCGTCTCTTTGACTTCAATCAGCTCACCATTTGAATTCAGTGTGATTTCCTTTTCGCCGTCCTTGCCGCGCAGGTATTCTTCAAACGCCTGCTCGATGCCCGACTTGCCGACCGAATCGTTCATCTGGTAACCCTTCTCCTTGAGTTCCTCATACTCCTCCTTGTAGATCGGGCCGATCTGGCCGATCACATGCGGCGCGAGGTTCCAGTTTACATACTCGCGGATCGGGTTCTCGCTGATATCCACGCCCGGCAGGCTCACGTTGTTCTCCTTAATCCTGGCGACCGTATCGGTCGATATGTTGCTCGCGAAGGTGTAAGGGTTCGGAATCGAGTAGTCCATCTGGGCCATCTCATACCGCACGCCCGCGATGATGCGGATCTCTTGGGGCGTTAGGCCTTCGGTGTCGATCTCATAGATCCCGACCATCGCGTCGATGACGTTCTGCACCGTCGCATAAACGTTCAGCCTGAGGTCCTTCTTCAGACGTGTTATTTTCGATTCATTCTCCTCGCCGGACAGAAATTCGAACGGCTCGGTCTTCGAGATCGGCAGGTTGTCGATCCACTCCTCGCCGGTCCCGTTCAGCACCTTCACCAGGCTCAGGATGACCTCGTTCTCCTTCTCGCTGGGCATGTACTCCTTATAAAAAACGATGTCGAATCCGATCTTGTTGACCGCCAGCGGTTTTCCGTTCCGGTCAACGATCTCGCCGCGCGCTGCCTTGACCGTCTGCTTGCTGACCGAGCCGGCCATGGCCTGCTCCAGATAATCTTTGCCCTGCACGATCTGCATCTGCATCAGCTTGAAGATGAAGAAACCAAAGATCAAACCGACAAGGCCGGTCAGGATGCCAATTCTAACTTTTAAATTATAACGCATGTTTACGCTCGCTTTCATCATCATTTGGAAGCGGGTGTTCCAATCATTCTAAAATGGGCGGGGTTCTTCCCCCGCCCGTACTTTTCTGTACAAGGCAGAGTAAAACCCCGCCCGGTTCCTTCTGTCAACGGTTCTACAACTGTATATTCGTATATAATTTTAAGCCGCTTACTCTTCCAGCGCCCCGTCAAAGCTCCTCTTCAGCTTTTTAAACAGCAGATAGAACAGCGGCAGGACGATCAGCGAATAGAGGATGGTCGGCAGGATATACCGCACCAGGATATGCGCGGAGCCTTCGTAATTCCACATGACATAGAAGAACAGATAATCCAGCATACCGCGGATCAGCAGTGTTCCCGCGCCCAAAACAAGCGCGGTGAACAGGTTCGGCTTCATCAGGTATTGGACCACCATCGAGCTCGCGACACAGCAGACCAGCAGGATGAGTGCGTTGAACCCGAAGAGCTCGCCGCCCCCGAGATCACACAGCAACCCGGCAAAGACGCCCATGATGCCGCCGGCGAATTCATTTTCATGGATGGCCAGACAGACCGCCGCCGGAACCAGCAGCATCGGCTTGATCGAAAAGACTTCAATCAGCGGCACCGATGTCTGAAATACATAGATCAGCAGGAACAGCACCACATAGACGGTCCATTTGAAGACCAGTCTCAGTTTTGTCTGAAAGGTCAATGCGCATCACCTGCTTTCACTCGATGAACCGGAGTCCTCTTTTCCCTCGCTGCCCGCACTGGTTGAGGGGTCGGAGCCCTGTCCCTCAAAGGAGGTGATGACAAAGACGTCCTTGATGTTGGCAATGTCCGCCGCCGGCTCGATGATGGCGTTTAAAGAGGTGCCGTGCGCATCCGGCTTGACCTCTCTGATAGCGCCGACAAGCAGATCCTTCGGGAAAACGCCGCCGACGCCGGTCGTCACAACCAAATCGCCCTTCTGCGCAAGGCTCTCACGGCTCAGATACATCATTTGGCAGAGACTTTGAGAACTCAGGTCTATTGTACCGGTCACGATGCCCGTGTCCCGTGTCTTTTTATCCGAATAGCCAATCACGCTGCTGACATTGACCGATGGATTCAAAATGGTGACCACCTTCGCGGTCGTCTGCCCCACCTCGGCAATCCTGCCCACCACACCATCCGGTGTGATGACCGGATCGTTCGGCTGAATATCGTCGAGCAGCCCTTTATCGATGGTGAAGGAACCGAACCGGTCGTTCGGGTCCCTGCCGATCACCGACGCCTGCTCAAACTGGAAGTCATTGTTCTTTTCCTTCAAATCCAGATACTCTTTGTACTGTTCGATCTCCCGTGAGAGCCTGTCATAGTCCACCAGTTTTTTATTCAGCTCGCGGATTTCTTCTTTGAGCTTCTCATTCTCTTCGGTGAGCTGATCCGCTTTTGCAAACTTTCCAAAAAAGTCGCTGGCCGCATTCGAGATGTTTGTGGAGAGCTTCTGCAGCGGCTGGGTAATCACACCAAGCGCCTGGGAAGTCCATGTCGCAAATCCGGGTTCCGATGCTGCGCGCAGCATAAAGGCGAACAGCAGCACCACCACGGCGACGAGGATCTTAAAGCGTGTACTTCGAAAGAAATCTTTCATATTAGATACCCCGATATGTTTTTATATGGATGAAAAAGGCGGCCCATTGTCCGCCTTTTATGTTCAGCGCCGATCACATTCAACTTTTCAACATCACAAATGTTGAAAAGAAGATTAAAATTCTCCAATATACGGCTCGTTTGCCGGAAGGGGTCGCCCCCTTCATCTGTCTTCGGATGTCAAAACGGCCGTCAAACAGCAATGGAGTGTGCCCGAACAAGCCGTCTCCCTGGCGCGTCAACCGTTTCAGGCAACGCACGCAAAGTACGGCTGGTCAAAAATCCGTCGATGTTCAGAAGCACGGTATGTCTTCTCCAAAAGCCGGTTATGTCTGAGGCACAACCGGTCCATTATCCGGCCAGGCTGTACAGCCGGTCTTATCAATCAACTCGCATCAGCAATCTAAGCCGCGCGGAATCCGCACGGCTTTTTTGATCAATATTTCGTATCGTCGTAGGACAGGACCTCTCTGAGCCGGTCGATATCCTCAAGCACCATGCCCGACCCCTCCGCAACGCAGTCCAGCGGATTCTCCGCTACATGGACCGGCATGCCGGTCTCCTCCGCAATCAGACGGTCAAGGCCTCTGAGCAGTGCGCCGCCGCCGGTCAGTGTGATGCCGTGGTCGATGATATCCGCGCTCAGTTCCGGCGGTGTGCGCTCCAGCGTGGTCCGGATGGCTTCCAGGACATTCGCGAGCGGATCCGCAAGCGCTTCGCGGATTTCAGACGGGGTGATCGTGATGTTCTTCGGCAGGCCGTCAATCAGGTTGCGGCCCTTGATCTCCATGTCCTGCTCATCCTCATACGGATAAGCGGAGCCAATGCGTATTTTGATTTCCTCCGCGGTTCTCTCACCGATCAGCAGGTTGTATTTCTTTTTGACATACGAAATGATCGAGGTATCGAACTCGTCGCCGCCGACACGCACCGAACGGGATGCGACGATGCCGCCGAGCGAGATGACCGCGACTTCACTGGTTCCGCCGCCGATATCGACGACCATGCTGCCGGTGGCCTCCGCGACCGGAAGGCCCGCGCCGATTGCCGCCGCCATCGGTTCCTCGATGATCGCGACACTCTTCGCGCCGGCTTTCAGGGAAGCCTCCTTGACTGCGCGCTTCTCAACCTCGGTGACGCCGGACGGGATGCAGATGACAACCCGCGGGCGGGAGAGCATGCCGCCGCTGCAAACCTTTTTGATAAAAATCTGCAGCATGCTTGCCGTGATGTCAAAGTCCGCGATAACGCCGTCCTTCAGCGGACGAACCGCCACGATGGAACCCGGTGTACGGCCGATGACCTCTTTTGCTTCCTGACCGACATATTTTACGGTATCGTTCCTGGTATCAACCGCCACAACCGACGGTTCACGCATGATGATACCCTTACCCTTCATGAAAATGAGTGTGTTCGCTGTGCCCAGATCAACCCCGATATCTTTCGCCATGTTTGTTTCCCCTTTCGTTTTTGCATTTACTGAAACTGAATCCCCCGATTTACGGTTCTCGATATGCTTCCATTTATAACCATCAAGAAATTGTCCATTTCAAGTTGTTTTTCATCTGATTAAACAGGAAAAGCAGACATGGCAAAAAGAACCACGTCGCTTCCATATGTTTATTATTATAACCCCTGACAAAATACTTCTCAATAAAAAACTTTGAACAATTCATATATATATAAGAAATATTTTATAGTGAAAGCAATAACAAAACTTAAAAAACATATGGACACAAAGCCCGCTTCAAATATAGAAAAACGGCTTGCCGCGCGGGATCGTCGCATCTTACAAAATTTATGGTTATTAGTATTTTTCCCCATATATCAGTTTCCATGCACATTGCAGAAAACTGTGAAGCATCTTTTTTGACAGCCGATAAAGATCATTATATTTATGCATATATAATGCATATTATATCATTGCAAGCGGTTGTGCCATTTTTGCTTGGACCGTATGCAAAACATGGATGAGGTCTGACAAACCTTCTTTCATCTGTCGGACCTGCCATAGAGACCGGGGCCTCTTTTTGAGGATGCACAAAAGCCCGGTACTGCGGCGCGAACATTTTCTTTTTTTGCTGCACTTGACAGCGCAGATGTTGTTCCTGCGGTGCAGCCCCGCTGTAAACACCAAGCTGCGCTTAGCCGTGCGGTGGCAGCTTTCTGTTTAATGTGGTCAGCCAAGTGGGATTTCACGTTGTGGTCGTTGTACCGCTGTAGCACAGCGGCTTCACGCTGTTTACCAAGTGTCACTTGGCAACGTGGTCGTTACTTCTTTGCCGGCCAAAGAAGTAACCAAGAAAGGCCGTTCAAGGGGGACCATGCACAGTGCCGCTTATGGCC
>NZ_CCYH01000002.1 GCF_000820765.1 Candidatus Soleaferrea massiliensis AP7 | reverse complement strand
AACGTGGTCGTTACTTCTTTGCCGGCCAAAGAAGTAACCAAGAAAGGCCGTTCAAGGGGGACCATGCACAGTGCCGCTTATGGCCAGATGGTCCCCCTTGAAAATCCCCCTATGATATGCCTCTATCCGCTTCGGCCGCCTGCGGGCGGCGTTTTGTTTTGGGCTGAGTGGTTGGGCATAGCTAGTAGCGAATGCTTATATTCCCTGCAACAGTCTTACCGGTACCCCGATTCCCATAGCTGCTGCGTAAATCACTTCCTGATAGAAAAACATCATCAACCATTGCCATTTCGTTAAATGGTGCGCACAGCATTCAGACGACAGGGTGGCTGATTAGCAGCAGAGCACATTTATGATCTCTAAGACTGTATTAACTGGCATCCTGAAACTTAAAAATACTGCATAAACAACTTCTCAGCCGCAGAACAGTGAGCCAACTATTCCTTCGCAAGTGGCGTGAACGGCGTCTGGGTGGTAGAGTAGCGGCAGCGGAGGCTTGCACTCTTTAAGTCCGTCTTGACGGGTGCCTCAATTCCCGCAGCCACTGCGTAGATGATTCCTCAAACGAAGAACGCCGCGGGCAATCGCTCCATCCCAAGTGGTTTGAATGGTATGCAGCGGTCATTCATCAGGACAATGCGGCGTCCCATTGGAAAAAGGCATATCAAAGCCAGGATTTCTGGTGTTATGTGCAAACATAAGCCGTCGGGCAAGAAGGGGATTGCGGCTCTTTTGGGAATTGGCAAAGCTTCCGTGGTTTGCTTTCCATTGTTTACTTTATTAATGTAAACCGGCATTGTTCGCCCCGCTAAACTCTGCATATGCACTTAAAACACCTGCAATCCCGCGCACTGCGCGGATTTCTCCGGAGCAGCCGCTTCAATTATTTACAAATACATCATAAAAAGATGAACACGCACCCTTTACATCGCGCCGGAAAGATGGTAGAATCTAAGGTGGTACACTTGTTGATATTTTCTTATCAATGATACAATAATAGCTTTCGTTCCTGCCCTGTGCTGGGGCTAAATTTGATAGTATACATGTTATTGTATGGTTATCCCCAACGATACTGTGTATCGATAAAGTGTCTTATTTTTTAAGGAGGAATATGAAAATGGCAAGAAAAATGAAATCCATGGACGGTAATAATGCGGCCGCTTACGTGTCGTATCCGTTTACCGATCTGGCAGCGATCTACCCGATCACCCCGTCGTCGGTTATGGCGGAAGTCACCGACAAATGGTCGGCAGACGGCAAGAAGAACCTCTTCGGCCACGAAGTCAAGGTTGTTGAAATGCAGTCTGAGGCCGGTGCGTCCGGTACCGTGCACGGCTCTCTGGAGGCTGGTGCGCTGACCACCACCTATACCGCTTCACAGGGCTTGCTGCTCATGATCCCGAATATGTACAAAATCGCCGGCGAGCTTCTGCCGTGCGTCATCCATGTCTCCGCCCGTGCAGTCGCCAGCCATGCGCTGTCGATCTTCGGCGACCACTCCGATATCTATGCCTGCCGTCAGACCGGCTTTGCAATGCTTGCAAGCCAGAACCCGCAGGAGGTCATGGATCTGGGCGCTGTCGCACATCTCTCCACCATCAAGAGCCGCGTGCCGTTCCTGCACTTCTTCGATGGTTTCCGTACCTCCCATGAGATCCAGAAGATCGAAACCTGGGACGACGAGGACCTTCGCGACATGCTGGATATGGACGCTGTCGACGCGTTTAGAAGAAAAGCGCTGAATCCGGAGCATCCGGTTCTCAGAGGCACCGCGCAGAACCCGGACATCTTCTTCCAGGCAAGAGAAGCCTGCAACACATATTACAATGCGGTTCCGGCCATCGTCGAAGACTACATGCATCAGGTCAACGCGAAGATCGGCACCAACTATGAGCTCTTCAACTACTACGGCGCACCGGACGCTGAGCATGTCATCGTGGCAATGTGCTCGGTCTGCGACACCATCGAAGAGACCATCGACTACCTCAACGCCAAGGGCCAGAAGGTCGGACTGATCAAGGTCAGACTGTACCGTCCGTTCTCCAAGGAACATCTGCTCTCCGCAATTCCGGATTCTGTCAAAACCATCACGGTACTTGACAGAACCAAAGAGCCTGGTTCTTTGGGCGAGCCGCTTTATCTGGATGTCGTCGCTTCGCTGAAAAACTCGAAGTTTGACAGCATTCCGGTCTTCGGCGGACGCTACGGACTTGGTTCCAAGGACACCACGCCGGCCAACATCATCTCCGTTTACAAAAACGCGGAAGAGAACGGCAAGAAGATCTTTACGATCGGCATCGAGGACGACGTCACGAACCTGTCCCTGCCGGTTGATGAGAATCCGGACACCACGCCGGCCGGAACCACCAGCTGTAAGTTCTGGGGCCTGGGCGCGGACGGCACCGTCGGCGCGAACAAGAACTCCATCAAGATCATCGGCGACCACACCGATATGTATGCGCAGGCATACTTCGCATATGACTCCAAGAAATCCGGCGGCGTCACGATTTCGCATCTGCGTTTTGGAAACCAGCCGATCAAATCCACCTACTTCATCAACAAGGCGGACTTCGTTGCCTGCCACAACCCGTCCTATATCGACAAGTACGATATGGTTTCCGACATCAAGCCGGGCGGAACCTTCCTGCTGAACTGCAGCTGGGATGACGCGGAACTCGAAGAGAGAATTCCGGCGCCGGTCAAACGCTATATTGCACAGAACAACATCAAATTCTACACGATCGACGGTGTGGATATCGCCCGTGAGATCGGACTCGGCGGCCGTATTAATACGATCCTGCAGTCCGCATTCTTCAAGCTGGCGAACATCATCCCGGCCGCCGACGCCATCAAATACATGAAGGACGCTGCGACCGCTTCCTATGGAAGAAAGGGCGAAAAGATCGTCGCCATGAACCATCAGGCGATCGAGCGCGGCGCCGAGGGTGTCCATGAAGTCAAGGTTCCGGATTCCTGGAAGACCGCCGAAGGCGAGTTCCCGAAGCATGTCGCCACCGGCAACCGCAAGGATCTGGTCGACTTCATCAACAACATCCTGATCCCGGTCAACTCCCAGCACGGCGATAAGCTGCCGACCTCCGCGTTTGTGGATGCCGCTGACGGCACCTTCCCGCAGGGCTCCGCCGCTTATGAGAAACGCGGCATCGCTGTTGATACCCCATGCTGGATTCCAGAAAACTGTATCCAGTGTAACTTCTGCTCCTACGTATGTCCGCACGCCGTCATCCGTCCGGCTGTCATGACCGAAGAGGAAGCCGCCAAGGCTCCGGCCGGCATGAAGATGGTCGACATGACCGGTATGCCGGGTTACAAGTTTGCGATGACCGTCTCGGTTCTTGACTGTACCGGATGCGGCTCCTGTGCAAACGTCTGCCCGGGCAAAAAGGGCAACAAGGCTCTGGTTATGCAGAAGCTCGACACCCAGCTCGAGGAACAGAACAGGTTCGCGTATGGCTTTGGTCTCGACCCGAAACCGGAAGTTGCAGAGAAGTTCAAAGAAACCACCGTCAAGGGCAGCCAGTTCAAACAGCCGCTGCTTGAGTTCTCCGGCGCCTGTGCAGGCTGCGGCGAGACTCCGTATGCGAAGCTTGCGACCCAGCTGTTCGGCGACAGAATGTATATCGCAAACGCAACCGGATGTTCTTCCATCTGGGGCGGTTCGGCTCCGGCAACCCCGTACACCGTCAACAAGGACGGCCACGGTCCTTCCTGGGCAAACTCCCTGTTTGAGGACAACGCAGAGTACGGCTACGGCATGTATCTTGCTCAGGCTACCCTGCGCAGCCGTCTGATCGAGAAGGTTCTGGAGCTCTCCAAGACTGCTTCCTCCGCAGAAGTCAAGGCTGCCTGTGAGAAATACCTTTCCACCGTTGACAACGGCTCTGAAAACGCAGTCGCTACCAAGGAACTGATCAAGGTTCTGGAAGCCTGCGGATGCGACGCTGCAAAGGAAATCCTGAAGGATAAGGACTTCCTGTCCAAGAAATCCGTCTGGATCCTCGGCGGCGACGGATGGGCTTACGACATCGGCTTCGGCGGACTGGATCATGTCATCGCTTCCGGCGAGGATGTCAACATCCTGATCTTCGACACCGAGGTTTACTCCAATACAGGCGGACAGGCTTCCAAATCCACCCCGACCGGTGCTGTCGCACAGTTCGCGGCTGCTGGTAAGGAAGTCAAGAAGAAAGACCTTGCGCAGATCGCTATGAGCTACGGTTATGTCTATGTTGCCCAGATCGCTATGGGCGCGGATTACAACCAGTGTGTCAAGGCGTTCCACGAGGCTGAGAGCTACAACGGACCGTCCATCATCATCGCTTACGCACCGTGTATCAACCACGGCATCAAGGGCGGTATGGGCGTTTCGCAGACCGAGATCAAGAAGGCTGTCCAGTCCGGTTACTGGCATATGTTCCGTTTCGATCCGAGACTGACGGCGGAAGGCAAGAATCCGTTCCAGCTCGACAGCAAGGCGCCGAGCACCAGCTATGACGACTTCATCCGTTCCGAAGTCCGTTACAGCTCGCTGACCCGTGCGTTCCCGGATCGCGCAGAGGTTCTGTTCACCAAAGCGGAAAAAACCGCTATGGATAAATACAACCATCTGCTCCGTCTCTCGAAGCTGTATGATGTAGAATAATTTTACATCCATCTTCCATTTTCATATAAGACCAATAAAACAATATAGGGACAGCCGCCACGGTATACCTGTGGCGGCTGTCTTCGGTTTTATAGAGACAGGGGAAAAGGTTTGACTTCTTTACGGCTGCCTCCTGTCCTTTGGACAAATCGGAAATACTGTTTCTATCTGCTTTCATACAGTCATCGTGTTTATTGTTGGTCCACAGGCAATTTTCGTTTCATCTATGGATAAACCGTATTGTCAACGGAAAGAATAGCAGTAAACACAAGCTGAAAGGATGGTACCATGAATAACAAATTCAATTCCGACTACATCGGCAAGGACCAGAACGCAACCAACGAATACAGGGATATCCCGCTGGGACTCGGCATGTCGCTTGCACAGCATACCGATGCGTTGAACTACTTCGGCACACTGGATGAATCGCAGCGAAACAAGATCATCAACTATGTGCAGGGCGCGACCACCGGACCGGATGCCAAACAGCGCGTCAACACCGCGGTGGAGATGCTGCAGCAGCATGATGTGGATTTTGTCAAATAAAATCGTTATTTTGTAAAAAATCTCCTTTGTATACAAATTGTATACCAAAGGAGATTTTTTGTTTGAAAAGTAGCATGTATTCCATTTACATTTAATATCATACGTCTGGCAAAGAGTGGGCGCTGTACCTCTGCGGCAAGGCAGACGTACTGTAGTTTCCAAGTGACGATTGATAAGGGACATTGATACGCCGCAGCATGGCAGCTTTACTATATATGCCAAGGTACTTTGGCAAGGTGGCAGTTACTTCTTTGCCGGCCAAAGAAGTAACCAAGAAAGGCCGTTCAAGGGGGCCATACAGTGTGCCGCTTATAGCCAGATGGCCCCCTTGAAAATCCCCTCTGATATCCCTTTATCCGCTTCGGCCGTCTGCGGACGGCTTTTGGATGGGGCTTTGTGTTTGGAAGGGCTAGCAGCGGACGCTTACGTTCCCTACGGTAGTCTTCATCGGTACCCCAATTCCCGTAGCCACTGCGTAAATCATTTCTCAGCCGCAGAACGCCATAGGCGATTGCTCCACCACAGGTGGTACCGAATCTTTGGCTGATTCGTAAATTTCTATCGATCATAGATAAATTCAAAATATAGGATAAATCAGCACGAACAGTATACATATTGTATACTGTTCGTGCTTTTATACTTTCATTATAGAAATATAACCATTATTAATGACCATTTGGGCCATATCTTCCGATAAACACATATATTCTGATGCAGAAAATTGTGCGCTTCAGAATAGGGAACCTTTGCAGCGCCCTATCCAAGCTTACAGCTGTACCATACGCCGCCATCCGCATAGAGGATGGTGTTGTCTGTTGTCACGCCCATCATGGTTGGGCTTTCAAGCTGATATTTGATCTCCACTTCCCGTGTCGTTCCATCGGACAGATCCATCTGATACAGCTTGGTGCCGGCAAAGTAATAGGCATATTCCTCATTCATAGCCGCTTTGCCGCCTTCCTTGAGTCCGGTCATCTCATAGGTCAGCACCCGTTCCGGGTCCAGATAATCACAGACGTTCACCACGCTCGAGCCGTTCTCCAGCGGATGAACCACGCACACGCGGTTCTGCATGATGAACTCCTGTTCGCCGCGTGCCTGCGGCATATTGATGAAGGTCTGCCGGTTGTTGTTCAGGTTGAACAGCGTATATCCGCGCGCGTCCTCATAACGCACATTGCGCACCAGCAGCTGCTTATCAGAATCCACAAAGAAGGATCCTTTATAAAGCTCGTTGTCGATGTATTTGGCGGCGTTCGGATTCGGATGCTTGTCAAGCTGCTTCTCCTTACCGGTCGCCAGATCATAGATGTTGATGCCTTCTTCATCCGCAAAGGAAAGCTTGCCAAGGTCACTGCTGATGTTGTAGCTCCAAAGGTTCATCTCTGAAGGAACGTCGACCGATTTTAATTCCTCGAGCCGCGCATTCACCAATCGGACCTTTCCCTCCTCGCGGACCGCGATGTTGTTGCCGTAAACACTGATAAAGGCTGTATCAAAATCCTCATCCGCCAGCTCCTGGCCGTTTGACGGGTCTATGACGATCAGCTCCAGTTCCATGCCCTGCTGGACTTGGAATACCAGCGTATTGTCCTGCAGGCTCTGCGCGCCGTAAAACCCGACCTGCAGGGCCTGTTCGGCCGTCCAGTCGCCGATCTGTTCAAATTTGCTCTGTTTGACAGGCTGGATGGCGGTCTGTTCCGATGCCGCGGAGCTGACCGGCTCGCTCTGCTGGGACGACGCGGCGGATGACGGTTCCGATGATGTCTGTGACGCATCGGATGAATCGCCGCAGCCTGCCAGAAGCAGCATACCGGCGGTCAGGATGCAAAGCAGTGCTCTTTTTTTCATAGATATCCTCCCTCGTACGACTGCAAGGTTCTCGTTTCATACTATTTGATATGAGAATCTCCCATCTTCCGGCTCTGCGTGAAAATGGGAGAGGTCTTTCGTCTATTTGCCCAACAGGGAGCTGTATTCCTCAGTGATCTGGTCGATGGTTTCGGAAACCGTGATGTCGTATACCGCGCTGAGCAGGTCATTTCCAAGGCAAACCTCCCGAGAAACGCCGGTCTGCATATTTTTGAGCATCACCCGTCCGGTTTGGATCTCGTTTTCCCCAAGCACCACCGTGAACTTCGCGCCGATCTTATCGGCGTATTTCATCTGGGCCTTCAGGCTGCGCCCAACCATATCGGTCTGAGCCGCAAAGCCCTCCTCAATCAGGTCCATCACCATCTTGTTGGCCTTGCCGGTCGCTTCTTTTCCAAGCGGCGCGATGTAGATGTCGCAGCGCTTCGGCTGCGGAAATTCGCATCCCAGCGTATCCATCAGCAGCAGCAAACGTTCCAGCCCCATGGCAAATCCAAGCGCCGGCGTCGGGTTTCCGCCGAGGATTTCCACCAGACCGTCATATCGCCCACCGCCGCAGACGGTTCCCTGCGCGCCGATATTCTGCGATACAAATTCAAAGACGGTGCGTCGGTAATAATCCAGGCCGCGTACAATCGTCGGGTTTACGGTATAGCTGATGCCGATCTCCTGCAGCATCTGTTTGACCTTATCAAAGTGCTCCGCACACTCCTCACACAGATAGTCGATGACCATCGGCGCGTCCTTTGCGATGTCTGAACAGACCGGGCTTTTGCAGTCCAGGATACGCATCGGGTTCTTTTCCAGTCTTCCAAGACAGGTCGCACAGAGCTTGTCGCTGTATCCCTTAAAATAGGAGATCAACGCTTCATAGTATTTCGCGCGGCAGACGGGGCAGCCGATGGAGTTGATTTCCAGCGCGATATTCGAGATGCCGAGATTCTTGAAGATCCGGTCGGCGACAGCGATGACCTGCACATCGGCAATCGGCTCCGCTGAGCCGAACATCTCGATGCCGAACTGATGGAACTCACGCAGCCGGCCGGCCTGCGGTTTTTCGTAGCGGAAACAGGAGGTCACATAGCTTGCGCGGACCGGCAGCGCGTCGTTCAGCGTGCCGTGCTCGATCATGCTGCGCACAACGCCTGCGGTTCCTTCGGGACGCAGCGTGATATCCCGGCCGCCCTTGTCCTGAAAGCTGTACATCTCCTTCTGCACGACATCGGTCGTGTCGCCGACCGAGTGGGTAAACAGCGCCGAATGTTCAAAGGTCGGAAACCGTGTTTCCTGAAATCCAAACTGTGCCGCCGTATCCAATGCAGTTTTTTCGATATACTGCCACCGGTAGCTGTCCGACGGCAGGACGTCCTGTGTGCCCCGCGGGGCTTTGGTCAATATAGCCATATGCGTTCTGTTCCTCCCATATTCCTGTTTGACTTCTCAAGATTTTATATACCTCTAAAAGGACGCAAAGACCCCCTGTCCATCAATCCATGAACAGGCAGCTTGTTCTAAACGGACATCTCCGTGTTCTCTGTGTATTTTTATGCAGAATACTCAGTTCACCTTCGGGCTGACGATGTTTCTCCAGTCGAGGTCTCCGCGCTCCAATGCATGGATGAGCGCCTCGGCCGTTGCGATGTTGGTCGCATACGGAATACCGTGGACGTCGCAGAGCCTTGTCAGGTTGCGGTCGCTCGGTACAATCAGGTTTTCCGACAGCATCGGGTCGCGGAAGAAGAACAATAAATCTATTTCATTGCAGGAGATGCGGGCCGCAATCTGCTCGCCGCCTCCCTGTTCGCCGCTTAAGAATTTAAATACCTCCAGTCCGGTCGCCTCACTGACCAGCCGGCCTGTCGAGTTGGTTGCACACAGCCGATGTTTGCTGAGAATACCGCAATACGCGATACACAATTGTACCATGAGCTCTTTTTTGGAATCTTGTGCGATCAATGCGATGTTCAATGACTTTCCCTCCAATTACCTGTAATGTTTATTCTAAGATAGTTTCAGACACATCCATACACCATACTATCGGGAAAAACGGATTGATTCTGTTGCAAAACGATTCGTCGGTTTGAGTCGACATGGTGTCTAAATATATCACTCCTAGCGTACATTATAACATATTTGGCAGGGAAGAATCAAGTCATAATTCCATTATTCTTGTTGCGATTTCCACATATATCCGAAATAAATCGCAATGTTTTTGTTCTATTAGCTTAGAGAACGGCTGCCCTTGCACCTCCTCAGACGCCGGTATCAGCCCGGCCAGCCGCATACCTGCAGAATCGATGATGTCGTCGACCGGAATGCGTTCCTTTGCCGGAAGCTGGGTCAGAATCAGCCGCTGATCATCTATGCGGCCCTCTTTGGACAGATGTCTCCCCAGATTCCTTACGCCGCGCAGAGACGCGGGCGTATAGGCCGCCATGACTGCCGCACAGTCTGAAACGGCCATTGCCGCGGAAAGGGAAGGGCTGTACGGATGTACGTTCAGCAGAATGACATCAAAACGGTCCTTCAGCTTTTCACAGATTGCCCGGAGCTGCTGCTCCTCGGCTTTGAAATCCGGGTCCGGCGGGCTGAACATCAGATAGAGGTCCAGGTTGGATTCATCCCTGAGCAGGCAGTCACGAAGCCGCGCCCCTGCCTGTACAAAATCCCGCAGGGTATAGACCGCCCGGTCCTGCAGCCCGCTCAATAGGTCCGCCGAACGCAGCAGCGTATCGAGGTCGGCAAACAGTACCCGGCGGTGCTGTGCCAGCCCATGCGCCAGAATCAGCGCGTGGAGCGGCCGGTCCGACCGTTCATCCGCTGATGTGAACAGAATGACGCGTGACATGTCCGATTCCTCCTTCTTCCATCCTCTTTACAGGCATAGCCCTCTGTCTTTTGTCTTTTTGAAAGTTAAACTTTTTTATAAACGCCCAGCTTCGATTGATGCTGCATTCTCCGGCGGATGGGTGTATTTTCACCGATTCACCGGTGATTTCCATCAAAATAAAAACAGAGGACAGGAAAATATTTCCTATCCTCTATCATACCACAACCAACTGAAAATTTCAAGTTTTTGGAATAATTTAATCGGTAATCGCAGGGGAAACCACGTTATCTGCCTCTTTCTCTGAGGCAGGCGCTTCCTGGCTCTGTACTTCCTCCGCCGGGACATCCTCTTCGCCTTCGTCGTCCGAGATATCCTCTTTCGGCGCTCTGGCCAATGTGACGACCTTTGCGCCCTCGTTGACGCGGATTGCCTTGACGCCGCCCGCATAACGGGACTGCACCGGGATTTCATCGGCACGGATTCGGATGATGACGCCGTCGTCGCTGATCATCAGCACATCGTCGTCGTCGTTGACGATCTTGATACCCGCGACGAAGCTGTCCTTCTTATCGGTCTGGTAGATGATGATGCCCTTGCCGCCGCGGTGCTGCACCTTGATCTCCGAAGGCGCGGTGCGGCGTCCGAGTCCGGCTTCACTGATGACCAGCAGCGTTGCGTTGTCCCGCACCGTCGACATGCCGACGACATGGTCGCCCTCCATCAGCCGGATGGCGCGCACGCCGCGTCCGGTCCTCGCAATCGGCCGGATGCTCTCTTCCATAAACCGGATCGCCTTGCCGTTCTTGGTCGCAATGATCAGATCGGCGCTGCCTTCGGTCTGGCGCACCCAGACCAGCTCGTCGCCCTCGTCGAGGTTGATCGCAATCAGGCCGTTCTTGCGTGCGGATTTGAACGCGCCCAGCTCGGTGCGTTTGATGATGCCGTTCTTGGTGATCATCACGAGATACTTGCTGTCCTCAATCTTATCGACTTTGATCATCGAGGTGACCTTCTCCTCCGGCTCCAGCGGCAGCAGGTTCACGATGTTCGTACCCTTGGCCTGACGGGAGCATTCGGGGATCTCATAGCACTTGAGCCGGTACACCTTGCCGCGGTTCGTGAAGAACAGGACATAGTCGTGGGTCGATGAGATGAACAGCTCCTCGACAAAGTCCTCCTCACGCCGCTGCATGCCCATGACGCCGCGTCCGCCGCGCCGCTGGGTCTTATAGGCGTCGACAGCCTGCCGTTTCAGATAGCCGTAATGGGTCAGCGTGATGGCGCAGTCCTCAACCGGGATCAGGTCCTCAATGTCGACCTCGCCGCTGACCGCCTGGATCTCGGTGCGGCGTTCGTCGCCGTACTTGTCCCGAAGCGTACTGATCTCCTCGCGGACGATCTCCATGACAAGATGGTCGTCGCTCAGAATTTTCTTGTATTCTTCAATCTGGCTGAGCAGCTCTGCCAGTTCGTTTTCAATCTTGCTGCGCTCCAGACCGGTCAGCTGTCCGAGGCGCATCGCCACGATGGCGCTTGCCTGCGCTTCGCTGAGGCCAAAGCGTTCCATCAGGGCGCTTTTGCCCTCCGGGATGGATTTCGAGGAACGCAGGATGCTGAGCACCTCGTCGAGATTGTCAAGCGCAATTTTGAGTCCTTCCAAAATATGCGCGCGCTCCTGTGCCTTCTCGAGATCGTACCGCGTGCGCCGTACAATGATCTCGCCCTGGAATGCCAGGTACTGTTCCAGCATCTCCTTGAGCGACATGACCTTTGGCTGCCCGTCTGACAGCGCGAGCATGATGGCGCTGACCGTTTCCTGCATCTGTGTATAGGTGTACAGGTGGTTCAGCACGATCTGCGGGTTTGCGTCGCGTTTGAGCTCAATGACAATCCGCATACCTTCGCGGTCGGATTCGTCGCGCAGGTCTGAAATACCTTCAATTCGCTTATCCTTGACGAGGTTCGCAATGTTCTCGATCAGGCGCGACTTGTTGACCATATACGGGATCTCGGTCACGACGATCTTGAAGCGGTTGTTCTTATCCTCCTCGATCTCGGCGCGCGCGCGCAGCGTGATGCGGCCGCGTCCGGTGGCATAGGCCGCGCGGATGCCCGCTTTGCCCATGACAATGCCGCCGGTCGGGAAGTCCGGGCCTTTGATAAACTGCATCAGCTCATCGAGCGTCGCATCCGGATTGTCGATCAGATGACAGACGCCGTCGATGACCTCCCGCAGGTTGTGCGGCGGGATGTTGGTCGCCATGCCGACCGCAATGCCGGTTGAGCCGTTGACCAGCAGGTTCGGGAACCTGGACGGAAGCACCGCCGGTTCCTGCAGGCGGTCGTCATAGTTCGGGACAAAATTGACCGTCTTTTTTTCAATGTCGGTCAGCATCGAAACCGAGATTTTGCTCATCTTTGCTTCGGTGTATCGATAAGCTGCCGGCGGGTCTCCGTCTATCGATCCAAAGTTTCCGTGTCCGTCCACCAGCGGATAGCGCAGCGAAAAATCCTGCGCCATACGGACCAGCGCGTCATACACCGACGCGTCGCCGTGCGGATGGTACCGGCCCAGCACCGAACCGACCGTATCCGCCGATTTACGGTAGGCCTTCTCCGGTCCCAGCCCGTTTTCGTAGAGCGTGTACAGGATTCTGCGGTGGACCGGCTTCAGCCCGTCCCGCACATCCGGCAGCGCGCGGCCCACAATGACCGACATGGAATATGCCAGATAGGAGTCTTTCATCTCTTTTTCGATATCGACTCCAATGATATTCGTGCCATTGATATCCATTTTTAAAGTTCAACCCCACTATTCATACGCATGCGCGCAGATTTGATTCTTGTTCCGGTTATTTCTGTTCCGGATCCGGGCCGTCCGGCTTTTGGCTGTTGACCGATTCCTTGATCATCAAATCGTGGAACCGTTCGCCAAGCCCATCCTTCAGCAGAATGCGGATGTTCAAAAGATCTTTTTCAATAAACCGCTTCGGGATACAAAAGATTTTGCTCTTTTTGAAAACCAGCAGAAAATATTGATTGTTCTCATAGGCTTCGACCGGATCGGTGTACAGGATGTTGTAGAGTCCCTCGCCCTCTCCGATCACAACGCTGTCCTTCCGGAATGAAATGCTGTACGTGTTGTCCTGCTGTGCGATCGCCTTCGCCTGCGTATTGATCTGGATTTTTGGCATAAACCAGATCAGCACGCCCAACAGCAGCGACACGATGGCTAGGACCAGCCCCATGATATAGGTCGGATCCTTGATAAATGAAAAGGTAAAACCGACGATCAGCACCGCGCAGACAATCAGCTGGATGGTCCTTCCCTTGGTTCCGTGGACCTCCTTATTGTAGACGGTCAGTGTGTTTACCACGTCCTCGTGTTCCAGATGGTAGGTGACATCCATGCCGCCTTCCAGGTTTTCTATCTCCGGGTTGATCGGTTCCCGGCTGTTTTGTTCTTGGTTCTCCATATATGCTCTCCTTTATCTGGGTCCCTTTTCCCCTAAAAATGCAGCTCGATGCGCTGCTTGTCGTACCGCTTCATCATGCTCTCCAGGAATTCTTCAAATTCCTGCAGGGAGCTTTCGTCGAACGCCTTCTTCGGTATGATGATGCAGCGTTTTTCCTCCAGCACGATCAGATACATGGTGTCGGCGTCCTTGATGCCCTGGATCTCCTCCCAGTAGATGTCGGTCTGGTTGCCCAAGGAAATTTCCCGGAAAAAGCTGTCGGATATCTGGATGCGGATTTCACTCTGCAGATACCGTGATTTCATATAATGCTTTTTGCCGGCCTTGCGCATCTGTCCTGGGAAGATGTACGGATAATAGATCAGGCTGATGACACCGATCACAATGATGATCGCGGAAATTGCGGTGAACAGCCATTCGCCCTGCAGGTTTTCCTGCAGCAGGCTGATGACCAGAAAGACAACGCCGACCAGAATCTCCAGCACACCGACGATCCGGTTGCGCTTTTTGGCACGGTCCACCGTATCCTTGGTCAGCAGAAGATTAAACTTGATATAGTTGTCCAGCGTTACACGGAAGCACAGATCAAACCGGCAGACCTCCGTCGGTCCCCTTTTAGGCTGGCTCTCCTGCGCCGAGCCCGTGCTGTCCTCCTGCTTGGAGCGTCCCTTTTTTTCCGCCATGTTGTTTCCTCCTTCGAACGGATTCTCTGTAATCCTTTGGGTATCTTCTCCGATTTATTTCGAGCTGTTTCGTATTGCTTCGATCACTGGAGCGGCATGGTTTATAAAAAATTCTTCAGATAAATCTTCTGATATTTTCCGCTGAGATAGGAAAAGACCCTGTCAAGCATCATCATATCCTGCGGCGTAAGCGACGATTTTGGAATGAAGAATCCCTGATTCTGCGGCCCTTTGAGCGTGTAGATCATGAAGGCCTCCGCCGTTTCCTGAAAGCTGTCTATATATCCCCATCGATATGCGGTTTTGCTGGATACACTAATCTGCTCCACATACCCTTCGTAGAAGTTCAAGGTCATATCCGATCGGAAGGAAGGTGTGGACATATAGCTCTTTTTGACATTCTTTTTCATGGAGCTGCGCATGAACACAGGGAACAGGACAAGCAGCAGCCCCAGCAGAATGCCAAACACATCAAAATTCACCGTTATGGAGTAGCCATAGGAATAATATTCGTAGGCATTGACCGCATCGCTGATGCCCGCGATGAAGGTAAGCAGCAGCACCAGCCCGCCCAGCACATAGCCAAGAATCTGCATCGTCTTATAGCCCTTCAAATGCTTTCTTTCCCGGTCGTTGATTCGATCCCAGTCCTGTATGCTCATACGGTAACGCAGCTGGAAAATACGGTCGTTCGGCTTTGTGCTGTTTTTTGGTTTCTGCCGCGCTTGGGTGTTCTGCGATCCCTGCGCCCAACCCTTCTGACACTGTTCTGCATGCTGCTGCGCATTGCCGCCGTGCTGATCAGGACCCGTTCCATACGGTGCAGATGGCTGAGCGGCCGCCGCATCGGACTGCCATTCGTTCTGATAGGTTTGATCCGGGCTTATCCGATCTTCCCGCCGCGGCTCTTCAGAAGGATCCTGCCGCAGCTGACCGGCGGAGGTCTGCTCAAACGGCGGCTCTTCCTTACGCAGATCTATCTGTCTCTTCTCCTGTTCATCCGGCTGCAGTGCCTGCGGTTCCGGTACAGTCTCCTGCTGGGGATCAGAATTTTCCGGTTCCAGACCGATGCTGATCTGTGGTTCGGGCTGGAACTTCTGCTCTTCAACAGCCTTTTCCATGTCCATCTCCGGGATGATCTCCTGTGTCTCAGATATATCCTCCACCTCAAACGACTGCGGAGGCTGATAGCCCTTCGCATCCTCTTCGGGAGACTGTCCCTCGCCGACCTGCTGTTTCAGCTTTCTAATCAGCTGCGCATACTCATCCTGCTCCTGTGTATCCCTCGGTTCTCCGGGAGACGCTTCCGGCCCGGCAGTTCCTGCGGTTCTGTTGTTCTCTTCGGTCATGTGTTTACCCCCTCACTGATCGATGGTTCACCATCTTATATATCCAGATTGTTGGCATATTTCGCATTGGACTCGATAAATTCCCTTCTGGGGCCGACCTTGTCGCCCATCAGGATGGTGAAGATTTCATCCGCCCGTGCGGCGTCCTCCATCTCCACGCGGATCATGGTCCGGCTTTCCGGATCCATCGTCGTTTCCCACAGCTGGGACGGATTCATCTCACCAAGACCTTTATAACGCTGAATATCCACCTTCGCGCCGTTTTCTCCGGCCAGTTCGGCGATATACTCATCCCTTTGACGGTCTGTGTACGCATACCGTACCTGTTTGCCGCGGCTGAGCTTGAACAGCGGCGGCTGCGCAAGATAAATATGCCCTTCCTCAATCAATGGCCGCATAAACCGGAAAAAGAAGGTCAATAACAGCGTGCGGATATGGCTTCCGTCAACATCGGCATCGGCCATGATGATGACCTTTCCGTAACGCAGCTTGCTGAGGTCGAGGTCGTCGCCGACGCCGCAGCCGAGCGCAATGATGACCGGCAGCAGCTTTTCATTGTTGTAGACCTTGTCAAGCCGGGATTTTTCGACGTTGAGCATCTTTCCCCACAGCGGCAGGATGGCCTGGAAGGTGCGGTCGCGCCCCTGCTTGGCGCTGCCTCCTGCGGAGTCTCCCTCCACGATGTAGATTTCAGTGTAATCGTTGTTCTTCTCGCTGCAGTCGGCAAGCTTTCCGGGCAGGGAGGTGGATTCCAGCGCCGTTTTGCGGCGGGTCAGCTCCCTTGCCTTGCGCGCCGCCTCTCTGGCGCGGGATGCGTTGAGGGATTTCTCGATGACCGCTTTCGCGATCGAAGGATTCTCCTCGAAAAACTCCCCGAGCTTCTCATTGACCAGCGTATCGATCATCGTGCGGATTTCGGTGTTGCCAAGCTTCGCCTTGGTCTGGCCTTCAAACTGCGCGTCGGTCAGCTTGACACTGATGATGGCGGTAAGGCCTTCCCGGACATCCTCACCGGAGAAGTTCTTGTCGCTGTCCTTTAAAATGCCGTGCCGCCTTGCGTAGTCGTTGAACACTCTCGTCAGCGCCGTCTTAAAGCCGACCTCATGGGCGCCGCCCTCGACCGTATGAATGTTGTTTGCGAACGACATGATGACTTCGTTATAGCTCTCGTTGTACTGCATCGCGACCTCAGCCGTGGTATCCCCGTTTTGCGAGGATAAATACAGCACCTCGTCGTGGATGGTCTGCAGTCCCTTGCGCTTGTGGATGTGCTCGACAAAGCTGCGGATACCGCCGCTGTAGCACAGATCCTTCGAAATCGGATTCTCTTCATGGCGCAGGTCCCGCAGATTGATATGAATGCCCGCATTCAGGAATGCCTGTTCGCGCAGGCGCATCAGCAGTGTGTCGTAGTCGTAATGCAGATCCTCGAAGATCTCATTGTCCGGCTTAAAGGTGATCTTTGTTCCGGTCTTTTCGGTATCTCCGATGATCTTCAGGTCGTCCACCTGGACGCCCCGCTCAAATTTCTGGTAATAGATGTGGCTTCCGTCGCTGATTTCCACCTCCAGCCAGCTGGACAGTGCGTTGACGACCGACGCGCCGACGCCGTGCAGGCCGCCGGAAACCTTGTATCCGCTTCCGCCGAATTTGCCGCCCGCATGCAGTACGGTAAAGACAACCGTGACAGCCGGGATTCCCAGCTTGGGCTGAATACCGACCGGAATGCCGCGTCCGTCGTCCTGGACACAGATGATGTCTCCCGGCAGGATATCCACGGTAATTTTGCTGCAGAATCCCGCCAGCGCTTCGTCGATGGAGTTGTCTACGATCTCATACACCAGATGATGCAGACCGCGCGGACCTGTGGAACCGATATACATGCCGGGACGTTTTCTGACGGCTTCAAGTCCCTCCAGTACCTGTATCTGACTTTCATCATAAACCTGATTCGTATCCAATGTACAGTTACACCCCTTTATTTGTTGCTCCGGCCCCTGCCGGATGATAAGATCCCATCAAACCCTTCATATTGAAAGGACTCCATGGGTTTTGAAGCGTTTTCGCTTCAAACTGCCGGTTTTTCCGGCAACTATATATACATATAGATATAATATTATCTAATGATACACAATGTAAAATTATATTGCGTGTTTCCGCCTGTAAAATATCATTTTATAAGCAGAATTCTTGAGGCAGAAGCACACGGACATAGGATGATTGGTTGTGTCTCTGCAGCGGATCATCTGCGTTTCATACTCAGTTTACCACAAAGTGGCTGGGAAATATGTTACATATCGTAATATCAATCATATTTCATACAATAAGTAATTGATCTCACAGAAAGCTTCCCTCTGAAACGAAGCCCTGCCGTTCTCTTTTTTTGAGCGTTGCGCAGGATATCTGCGAGATATATACCGTAACTTTACCGTTTCTGCCGCATACAACGAAGGACTTTGGCAGCTCCTCACTGACATTGACAACCCGGCCCAGCTTTTCGGCTGCGCGCAGATATTCCTTTGTGGATTTGGATACCGAGGTGTTTTCGATGTCAAAGATGCCGATGATGTCCGCCTTCTTGACAACCGTGTCCTGTCCCAGATGTAGATACATCTCATTCTCCTCCCTGACTCACGCCCCGATCAGCCGGCCATGCTCCATCCGCATAGTCTTCCCATTCTTTAAAGAGAAAAAATACTGCGGATCACAGCAGGTCATCCACACCTGGCGGTCCCCGAGATAATTCAGCAGGAAGTCCCTCCGGTGGTGGTCCAGCTCGCTCATCACGTCATCGAGCAGTATAATGGGATTTTCGCCCATTTTCTCTTGTAATATACCGCTTTCTGCCAATTTCAGCGCGAGCACACAGCTGCGCTGCTGCCCCTGTGAACCGTAGCTGCGCGCATGTTTCCCATCGATCAGGATATCGACGTCGTCGCGATGGATACCGACGCCGGTTGTGCCGAGCCGCAGATCCTCTGCGCGGTTTTGATGAAGCTTCTCCATAAACCTCTGTTCAAGCAGTTTCCGGTCATCCTCCTCCGTACCGTCTATGGTGCTTGCCAGCTGTAAGGAAAGCTTTTCGGTATTTCCGGCAAGCCCACTGTAAATTTCGGCCGCATGATGCTGCAGTTTTCCCACAAATCGTTTTCTTACCGATAAAATATACGCTCCGTATTGAACCAGATGCATATCCCAGATCTCCAATGTGTCCAGAAGGGCGGCATGCTCGCGGCTGTCCCGCAGAAGACAGCTTCTCTGCGACAATACGCGGCTGTATTCCGACAGAGCCTGCAGATAGCTCGGAAGCATCTGGCAGATGCAGGTGTCCAGAAATCTTCTGCGCGCCGCAGGTCCGTCCTTGACCAGCGCCAGATGCACCGGCGAGAACACGACGCAGCAGAATTTCCCGCTCAGCTCCCCGCTGCTTTTCAGCGGAAGCTCGTTGAGCAACAGTTTTTTCTGCTGTCCGAACACCATCTGCGCGGTATTTTCACGTCCCGAGCCGGTAAAGGAAATCTCCAACGCACAGCGTTCCTTTCCAAAACGGATCAGCTCGTTTTCCTTCGCGCCGCGGAAGCTCTTTGCGCCGGTAAACAGCCAGACAGCCTCCATCAGGTTGGTCTTCCCCTGCGCGTTGTCTCCGTAGATGATGTTCACACCGGCATCCGGCTCAAGCTGCAGCGTCTCGATATTCCGAAAATCAGTCAGACAAATCTTGTCGATCTTCATATATGACCTCAAATCTCAGGCCGTCCAGCTCAACAGTATCGCCCGCGCGGATTTTCTTGCCGCGCATTGTGCAGGTTTCACCGTTGACCTTGACTTCTCCATCCTGCACCAGCTCCTTTGCATGACCGCCGGATTCGGCGGCGCCGGCAAATTTCAAGAACTGATCCAGCTTGATAAACTCCGTATGGATGACAATCGTCTGATTATTCATTCTTCAACCTCACTGGCAGGATTAAGAACAGGAAGTTCTCTCCCTGCGGAGGCAGGATCCGCAGCGGCGCGAGCGCTCCATTGATTTTCAGCCGTACCTCGTCGCAGCCGCTTGCTTTCAGCGCATCCAGCAGGTATTTGTTGTTGAAGCCCATCTTCAGCTTTTCACCCGCCGCTTTGCATTCCAGCTCGTCACAGGACTTGCCGATCGAGGTTGAACAGTTCAATTTTATTCTGTCCTCGTCAAATTGCAGCGTTAAAGGGCTTTTCAGCCGATCGTTGATGAGCAGGGACATACGCTCGACACACTCAATAAAACGGCGTGTATTGACCGTGACATCCAGCACCTGATCGGTGGGAATGGCCTTCTGGTAGTCGAGGAAATCGCCTTCCAGCAGCCGCGAGGTCACATGATAACCGCCGATGCCCATGACTACATGCTTTCTCGAGAGGTTGATCTGTGCAGGTTCTTCCTCGTCGGCCAGCAGCTTGGAAACATCCGAGAGGGTTTTTCCCGGGACAATAAAGCGCAGCTCTTTTTCGCAGCCAATCGGTTCTGTGCGGATAGCCAGGCGGAAGCCGTCGACCGATACGATACGCAGGCTTCCTTCCCGAATTTCAAACAGGGAACCGGTGTGCACCGGCTTTGATTCGTCGCTTGAAATGGCAAACAGAGTCTGGTCAATCATGCTTTTGAGGACATTCTGCGGGATTTCGACCTGTTCGCTGTCATTCACATTCGGCAGCTCCGGAAATTCAGTGGCCGGGATTCCCAGGATATCAAACTGAATCACGCCGCACTGTACCTTTGTCAGCAGCTTCTCATCCGATTCGATGAGGATTTTCTGGGAAGGCATGCGGCGGATCATTTCAGAAAACAGCTTGGCATTTAAAACCAGCTCGCCCGGAATCTCTACAGCGGCGGAAATGGATGTGCTGATACCGAGTTCTAAATCGTATGCACAGAGGAACAGACTGCCGTCTCTGGCCTTCATCAGGATGCCTTCCAGCGCGCTGATGTTGGATTTTGCGGATACGGCACGGGATACATTGGAGACAGCCTCCAGCAGGGTGTCTCTCTCTACGGTGATTTTCATATAAAAAATCAGCTCC
>NZ_CCYH01000001.1 GCF_000820765.1 Candidatus Soleaferrea massiliensis AP7 | reverse complement strand
TTTGTGGAAAAGAAGATTTGTTATCGGGCTTTAGACACCTATGTTGAAAACTCTGTGGGAAAAGTTGAAAACTTATCGAAAACATATGGTGTTATGTAAACCTGTGTAACTGTGCTGAATCCGGCAGTGTAAAAGTTGGACTGTGGAAAGTGGAAAAGCATCAGTTGTCACGGATATTTTTGACGATATCCTCGACGGTTTCCTTAAATCTCGAATCGTGCGCCATATTTTTTTCAACCTGTTGAATCGCATATACCATCGTCGAATGGTCGCGGCCGGAGAACTCCTCCCCGATGGAGGACATCGACATCTGCGTGATCTCGCGGATGACATAGGCGGACACCTGACGGGCGGTCGATATCTGCGCGCTGCGCTTGTTGGAGCGCACATCGGAGGGGGAGACCCCGTAGGTGCGGGAAACCTCTGAGATGATGCGCTCGACCGTAACCGGGATTGGCTGGTTGTCATTCAGGATATCACGGATGGCGTTCTGTGCAATCGCGATGGAAGGCGGCGTGCCAGCCAGCAGCTTGTAGGCTTTGAGCTTTTTCACGGTGCCCTCCAGCTGGCGGATGTTGTTTTTGAGCCGGTTCGCAATGTACTCCGCAACCTCGTCCGGAATCTGGATGTCCAGAAGCTCGGCCTTGCGGCGGATGATCGCGATGCGGGTTTCGAAATCCGGCGGCTGTACATCGGCCAGAAGACCCCATTCAAACCGCGTGCGCAGCCTGTCTTCCAGGGTCTTGATTTCTTTTGGCGGCCGGTCGGAGGTCAGGACGATCTGCTTGTCGGCCTGGTACAGCTCGTTGAAGGTGTGGAAGAATTCTTCCTGTGTGCTCTCCTTTCCGCCGATAAACTGCACGTCGTCCATCAGCAGGACGTCGGCAAGGCGGTATTTGTCGCGGAACTGCCGGGTCGTCTCGGTCCGGATCGAATCGATCAATTCGTTCGTAAAGGTCTCTCCTTTTACGTAGACGATGTTCTTGTCCGGCTTGTTTTTGGCAATCTCCGAATGGATTGCATAGAGCAGATGGGTCTTTCCAAGTCCCGAAGCGCCGTAAATGAACAGCGGATTGTATGCGCCGGACGGATTGGCCGCAACGGCCAGAGAAGCGGCATGCGCGAATTTGTTCGACGAGCCAACGATGAAGGTGGAGAAGGTGAATTCATATTCCCCGCCCTGTGAGGATTTCTCGACCTGCTCCGGCGTGTACTTTTTCATGGCTTCATCGGCTTTTTTGCTGTCCAGCTTGTCTTCATCGCAGACCAGCTTGATCGCGACTTCAAAGCCGAGCACCGCATTGAAGGCGCGCTTTAAGAGTCCGACATATTTTTCGTCGATGATGTTTTTTTGAAATTCACTGCGTACATAGAGTGTCGCCGTGCCGTTTTCAAACCCAATCGGCTCAATACAGCTGATCCACAGGTTGTAGGCGACCTCACTGATCTCTCCCTTGCAATAATCGCAGACGGAACTGAATACCTGGCTAAAGGATTCCATCTATCAATATCCCCCTTTGTTCTCAACCGGTTTTTAGAGACAAAAAAAGAGAGGCTGAAAACATGTTTAATCTTCGTTCAAATTAAAAACTCCCAAGTTGAAAAGATTCGTTTTCAACAAACTCTAAACATCTGATATTTTAACATAAAACAAGTCCTATTTCAAGGTTTTCAACAGTCAAATTCATAGCAATTTATTATAGGAAGAAAGTGAACCGGAGAAATACAGAAAATGGACGATACGCATGAGTTCACTTTATACAATTTGTATAAAGTGAACCACACGAAACGTGGACAACGGCAATACATTGGACATTCAATAAAATCTAGCGTGTATGCAGGGGAAACCATCGTGGCGCATATCAGACTCCAGACAAAACCAAGGGATATATTTAAAAATGAATAAACGGAAGACTGCGGTTATAGATCTGTAACATCTGAATTTGTACGAAGCGGGAGGGTGTAAAAGGGAGAACGGCGATGGATACATGAGAAATACCGAAAAAATGGCGGATAGATGTAATTATGACTTGACAAACTGCCACTGTGTAGTTTATACTAATAGACAATTGACAATTCCTAAGAGGTCAGCGGCCTGCAGCCCATGGAAAGATGCCGGTTTTTTTGGAAAATCAGCGCCTTTTTACAGGCTGGAAGCCAGAATATATATTATCTTTTTCATGAATTGGAAGGAGGTTTATTCGACATGTGGAGAACTTATCAGCCGAAGAAGATCCATAGAAAGAAAGAGCACGGCTTCAGAAAAAGAATGAAGGACCGCAATGGTAGAAAAGTGCTTGCGCGCAGAAGAGCAAAAGGCAGAAAAAGACTGACTCACTAATTGGATGGTCCGCTTTTTCGAAGGGACTTTATGTTGCTTACATTAAATGAAAATAAAGATTTCCGCCGCATCTATGCGAGGGGAAAAAGCATGGCGCATCCGATTCTGGTCACCTATGCGATGAGAAACCGTCTGGGCATTACCCGGTACGGCGTCACGACCAGCAAAAAAATCGGAAAAGCTGTCAAACGCAACCGGGCAAGAAGGATTATCAAGGCGGCTGTGCAGCTACAGCCCCATCTGCCCTGTGGTTACGACTTGATCTTTGTTGCCCGTGCGAGGACAACCAAAGTGAAGAGTACCGACATTTTTTATGTGATGAAAAAGCAGATAAAAATGTTGACGCAAGAAGAGAATTACCCATCAGGTGGTAAACTTTAAATGAAGAGGATTTTTTTAGCCCTTATTCAGTTTTACAGGAAAGCAGTATCACCCTATAAATCTCCTTGTTGTAGGTTTCAGCCAACCTGCTCCTCATATGCTTTTCAAGCGATTTCTCGTTTTGGAGCTTTGAAGGGCGGGCTACTTGCGTTGTATCGAATTCTTCGGTGCAACCCCTGGTGCAAATGGGGTTATGATCCGGTTCCGAAAACGCTTCGCTGGCGGGATATCTTCAAAAGCCGGATCAAAAAAGAGGACCACAACCAGATGCATCCGAACCGGACAGACCTGCTGCCCGGTGAATCATCGTGAAATCTGCAGACGATGGATAAGGAAACAGATCCTTAGCCCTGTCGACGGCGCGCAGGCGGCTTGTTTGGGACAAGCGGAAGATGAGCCTGAGGATTGGAAGCGTGCGGCCGTCTTTGTTGTATACCTATATTTATAAAGATACAGGAGGTTTATACCTTACATGAACCAAATTATCGCAGTTATCGGTTATCCTTTGGGATGGGTGATGTGGCTGTGTTACCAGATTGTCAACAATTATGGTTTCGCCCTGATCCTGTTCACCATATTGCTGAAGCTTGTTGTTTTCCCTCTTTCATTAAAACAGCAGAAATCCACGGCCAAAATGGCAATCGTCCGCCCGAAGATGGCGCAGCTTCAGAAGATGTATGCGAAAAACCCGGAAAAGCTGAACGAGGAGCAGATGAAGCTGTACAAGGAAAACGGCATCAGTCCGTTTGCCGGCTGTCTGCCGACCTTGATCCAGTTTCCGATTCTGTTCGGACTGATCAACGTCATCTACAATCCGCTGAGCCATATCGTAAGGCTCTCTTCGGACGTCATTGAAAAGGCCGCAACCATTGCGCAGACTGTACTTGGAGATGCCGTAAAGGTGGTCATGGAAAATGGATCGCTTGCTACGGACGCGCAGATCAACATCATCAACGCAGTGGACAAGGACCCGTCGGCATTCGGTTCGCTCGGACAGGATATTGTGAACAGGATTCAGCATTTGGATTTATCCTTCTTCGGCATGAATCTGGCGGACAAGCCGAGCTTTAACTTCAACCTTTTGATCATCCTGCCGATTCTGGTTGTCGTCACCTCGCTGCTGCTCAGCCTGATGACCACCCGCATGAACAGCGCGCTGTATGAAGGACAGCAGGGATGCTCGATGAAGGTCATGATGTTTGTTATGCCGCTGATGATGGCCTGGTTCACCTTCCAGGTACCGGCAGGCGTCGGCGTTTACTACGTCATTACCAACCTCCTGATGATGCTGCAGACCTTTATTCTAAATAAAATACACAATCCGGCCCTCATTGCCGAACAGGCAAGGCTGGAAGCGGAGGAACAGGCGGAACGCGAGAAGCAGGAACGCATCGAGGCGCGAAAGCGTGCGCAGGAGGAACAGAAGGAACGGGCCAAAAACGGACAGGGGAAAAAGCCCGTCGATGAAAAGGCACTGACTCAGAAAGAAATCAATAAACGCAAACTTGCCGAGGCAAGACGCAGGGATGCGGAGAGATACGGCGAAGAATATATCGAAGTGACCGATGAAGACCTCAAATAAAGATACAGATTTATCGGAATGAAAAGAGCTCCCCACGGGGGATGACGAATACGATCTATGTGAAAGAAAAAGGCGGTGCAAAGCAGTTGAAGAAAGAATTCATTCAGACGGGACGCACAGTTGACGAAGCGACACAGTTGGCTTGTGAATCTTTGGGAGTTTCACGCGATGAGGTTGAAGTGCAGATTCTGGAACTGCCGAAGAAGGGGTTGTTCGGAAATTTAAAGGTTCCCGCAAAAATTTCCGTCACCTATGAGGTTTCTAAGGTCAAAACAGCGGTACAGTATATCGAACAGATCCTGACCAACATGGGTATCCGGGATTTTGAAATCAAGGTCAAGGAAGAGGAGGAATCGGCGGAGATTTCTCTCGAGGGACCGGATCTCGGCGTTGTGATTGGACGCCGGGGCGAGACGCTGGATGCCATCCAGTATCTGTGCAGCCTGGTTGCGAACAGAGAAACCGGCGAGTATTTCCGCATCACCATCGACAGCGGCGATTTCCGGCAGAAACGGGAGAAGACGCTGGAGAATTTGGCAAAGAAACTGGCAAACAACGCGCTGAAGTCTGGACGCAGCATCACGCTCGAACCGATGAATCCCTATGAGCGCAGAATCATCCATTCGACAGTCGGTAAGATCAATGGCGTAACATCCACCTCCATTGGGGATGAGCCAAACCGCCGTGTTGTGATCAGTTCGACGGTAAAACGGCCGCCGAGACCGAACAACAAACGGCCGGGAGGACCTGGCAGTCCGGGAGGAAAACGCCCGTATCCGAATAAGGGCGGTGCGCCGCGCGGCAAGGGAGGTCCAAGGCCGCCCAGAAACCACAATATGAAGACCTCTACCAGTTTGGGGAATGAAATCAAGACGCGGGAAAACGCGTTTTCACAGCCACAGCCTCAGTCTCAGCCGCCGCGTCCTCAGATGCAGTCTCAGCCACCGCGGCAGCCGCAGACACCGGAACGCAAATCCGTTCCAACCGAAGCGGCGGATAAGCCGTTGTATTCAAAGATCGATATCGATTAATCAAAATCGGCCTTCAGGCTGATGGAATAAGCAAAACGACTCGTGTTTTATGCCGAGCGCAAAACCTCCGCCTTCAGCATTTGCGTAAGGCGGAGGTCTTTTTCTTGATGTCCATGTGGCATTCGCAGATTACTTTTACAGGGAAGTATTTATGGATTTGAAATGGAGATCATCATGATATGCCAAATAGGGATGTTTTTTACTTAAAAGTGCACTTCCCTGATGATTGCTCGGTTCGTTTATATTAGCTTCAAGGAGCGGTTGGCCATATAGAAAAAACAATTACCTGAAGGAAGTGAAGCACTTCTTAAAAAGAAATCGTGATAATCTGAATGAACCGCAGTTTCACAGTTCAATAGGTGGTGAAGAGGACAAGCACAGAAATGCATGGAAAATCCTTTTATGCCTTCACACCCTGAAAACCGAAGATGTGAAGTTCCATAATGGTGTGCAAATAATCAGTGCTGAATGCGGCGTTGATATTGCTGTCAAATAGATAACGGGAGGTATGAACATCATGAATACCGAGTTGAAAATCAAAATGTACGCATTTACATTGGATTGTGAAAATCCGTATGAATTGGCAAAATTCTATGCAGCATTGCTGCATTGGGAAATACCGTTTTATGACGAAGATTGGGCATGCTTGGGCGCGCCGGGAACCAATCAGGGAGCGTATCCTGGTATCGTGTTTCAGCGCAATCCTGCATATAAGCCGCCTGTGTGGCCGGAAAAGCCGGAAGCGCAGCAGCAGATGGCACATCTGGACTTCGCCGTGAATGATTTGGAGAAGGCGGTCCAATATGCGGTGGATTGTGGCGCAGTCATTGCAGAAGAGCAGTTTTCTGATGGTTGGAGGGTGATGTTTGACCCAGCCGGTCACCCTTTTTGCCTGTGTCAGATGAAACCCATGATCGAGAGTCCCCATTTCGCGTTGTTGTAGACATCATTGAATTCCGGTTTCAATACCGGCTAAGCGGGGAATAGCTGTACGGCATTGGTGAACCACGTTTTTTTATCATCCATCAGTCTTTAAATATAATGGGGAGGGGATCATATGACAGGAGAGCAGGCTACCATTGCAGCGATCTCCACGCCGATGGCGGCAGGCGGACTGGGGGTCGTCCGCATATCAGGACCGGAAGCGCTGCAGATTGCGGCACGGGTGTTTCGACCGGTTGGAACACGCACCATCCAAAATGTGGATGGATATACCGGTATTTTTGGAAGAGTGTTTGATCGTGCCGGGGATATCGATGAAGCGGTAGCGCTTGTCTTCCATGGCCCGAAAAGCTATACCGGGGAGGATGTCGTGGAGTTATCCTGTCACGGCGGTTTGTATCTGCTGCAGCGGCTGCTGCGTGCCATACTGGATGCCGGAGCAGCCCCGGCAGGCCCGGGAGAATTCACCAAGCGTGCGTTTTTAAACGGCAAGCTTGGACTGACCCAAGCCGAAGCCGTGATGGACCTGATCTCAGCGCAGGGAAAACAGGCATCCCGATCGGCGCTGGCCGCACATGACGGTGTCTTGTATCAAAAAATTGATGCGGTCAAGTCCCGTCTTATCACGCTGGGCGGGCACATTTCCGCCTGGATCGACTATCCGGAAGAGGACATCGAGGCGCTCGAGATGGACAGCCTCAGTCAGGAATTGCGTGGTATGCAGGTGTCCCTGCAGAAGCTTCTGGACAGCTTTGAGATTGGAAAGCTGCTCCGGGAGGGGATTGACACGGCCATCATCGGCAAACCGAACGTCGGAAAGTCCACTTTGATGAACCTGCTCGCAGGGGAACAGAAGAGCATCGTGACCGACATCCCAGGGACCACGCGGGATGTCGTGGAGGATACCGTGCGCCTGGGCGATCTGGTGCTGCGTTTGGCCGATACGGCCGGCATTCGGACAACGGATGACCCGGTGGAAAAACAGGGGGTACGGCTCGCGCAGAAACGGCTGGAATCCGCGTCGCTGGTGCTTGGGGTCTTTGACAATGCGGACGAACTGACCGAGCATGATATTCAGTTGATCGAGCGGATCAAGGAACGTCCTGCGGTGGCGGTCATCAACAAGGCTGATCTGCTCAAAAAGTTAGACATTGAGTATATCAAAGATCATATTCAACATATCGTTATGATTTCAGCGTCGACGGGAGATGGTTTAGAGGAACTGATCGAAGCGATCCGCGAGGTTTTACAGTTGAACCATCTGGATGAGCAGGCCGCGATGCTGTCGACCGAGCGGCAGAGGAACTGTACACAGCGCGCACTGCAGTCAATCGGCGAAGCCATCGATGCGCTGACAACCGGTATGACACTGGACGCTGTGGACGTTTGCCTGGAGGATGCGGTCAGCGCTCTGCTTGAACTGACTGGTGAACGGGTGACCGATGTTGTGGTGGATGAGGTGTTTTCTCATTTTTGTGTTGGTAAATAGAATATAATCCTAAATACAATATATTCAACCTTATAATGGGTAATAATGGGGTGTTAACCCGGACTTTGAACCAAGTTTTCAACTTATTAACGTAGTATAAGTTGAAAACTTGGTTCAAACGGTGCAAAAGTAGTCGTTGGTTTTGAGATAGATTGGGTGGAAAACCACAGGGAGAGGTGCAGTTGGTGTTGGAGTATTTTGTGGAAAACTATGATATCGCGGTCATTGGAGCCGGACACGCCGGAGTGGAAGCCGCGTTGGCAGCTTCCCGGCTTGGGATGAAGACCGTTATCTTTACCATATCGCTGGACGGGATCGCGAATATGCCCTGCAATCCGTCGATCGGCGGAACCGCAAAGGGACATCTGGTGCGTGAGATCGATGCGCTCGGCGGGGAGATGGGCAGGACAGCGGATGAGACGTTCATCCAGAGCAGGATGCTCAACCGGGGCAAAGGCCCTGCAGTGCACAGCCTGCGTGTCCAGTCCGACCGCGAACGGTATCATGTCGTGATGAAACACAAGCTTGAAAAGCAGCAGAATTTGAGCATCAAGCAGGCGGAGATCGTCGATATCCGCCTGAACCAGGAGGGATGTGTGTCCGAGGTGGTCACCGCGCTCGGGGCGGTTTACGGGGTCAAGGCTGCGGTCATCTGCAGCGGGACCTATTTGAAGGGCACCATCTATGTGGGAGACGCCGCCTATTCGAGCGGTCCGGACGGTATGCATGCCGCAAACCGGCTCAGTGCGCATCTCAAGGAGCTTGGCGTGACGCTTCGCCGGTTTAAAACCGGAACCCCGGCCAGGGTACTGCGCAGCAGCATCGACTTTGAGAAGCTGGAGGTGCAGCGGGGAGATGAGCCGATAGTGCCGTTCTCCTTTGAAACCGATGCGAATACGCTTGAAAACCGTGCGGTATGCCATATCGCCTATACGAACCAGAAGACTCATCAGGTGATCGAGGACAATCTGCACCGTTCGCCGCTGTACGGCGGCAAGATAGAGGGAATCGGCCCGCGCTACTGTCCAAGCATCGAGGACAAGGTTGTGCGGTTCTCCGACAAGCCGCGGCATCAGATCTTTGTTGAGCCGCTGGGACTGGAGACGGAGGAGATGTACCTGCAGGGGATGTCCTCCTCACTGCCTGAGGATGTGCAGATCAGCATGTACCGTACCATTGAGGGATTTGAACGGCTTCAGATCATGCGCAACGCCTATGCGATTGAATATGACTGCTGTGATCCGCTCGAATTGTATCCGACGCTGGAATTCATCCGAATTCCGGGGCTGTACGGCGCGGGCCAGTTTAACGGGACCTCCGGCTATGAGGAGGCGGCCGCACAGGGGCTGATCGCTGGCATCAACGCCGCATTGAAGATAAAACAGAAGGAACCGCTGGTGCTGGACCGCGCAAGCTCCTACATCGGCACGCTGATCGATGATCTGACCACCAAGGGCTGTACCGATCCCTACCGCATGATGACCTCGCGCAGTGAGTTCCGCTTGATTCTGCGCCAGGACAATGCGGATGAACGCCTGACGCCGACGGGATACCGGCTAGGACTCATCTCCGAGGAGCGATACCGGCGGTTCGAAGAAAAGCAGAGATTGATCGCTCAGGAGAAACAACGCGTGTCCAAATACACGGTATCACCCTCAGAAGCGCTCCAGAAGCTGCTGGTTTCACGTGAAACAGCGCCGGTAACCTCCGGTGTCAAGCTGATCGAACTGATCCGGCGTCCTCAGCTCAGCTACGACGATCTCGCTCCATTTGATCCGCAGAGACCTGATTTGCCATGGGAAGTGACAAATCAGGTCGAAATCCAGATCAAATACGAGGGCTATATCAAAAAGCAGCTGGCAAGCGTCGCGCAGATGCGCCGGCTGGAGAGCAAACCATTGCCGAAGGAGCTCGATTATCAGCAGATTGACGGCCTGCGGCTGGAAGCGCGGATGAAGCTCAGTCAGATCCGCCCGCTGAATATTGGACAGGCGTCGCGAATCTCCGGCGTGAATCCGGCGGACATCAATGTGCTGCTGATCTATCTGGAGACACACAGAAAGAAGGAGGAAGAACATGAAGCCGATTGATTATTTGATCGAGCAATCCGACCGGTACGGCATCCTCTACGCACAGAAGCAGCTGGATATGTTTGAAGTGTATGCAGACAAGCTGCTTGAATGGAATCAGAAGATGAATCTGACGGCGATCACCGATCCGCAGGAGATCATGGTGAAGCATTTTCTGGACAGCCTGCTTCTGCTGACCGTCGTGCACCTGCCGAAGGGAGCGAAGTTGATCGATGTGGGCACCGGAGCGGGATTTCCGGGTATGGCTTTGAAGATTATGCGGCCGGACCTGCGCGTCACGCTGCTGGACAGCCTGCAGAAACGGTTGACCTTCCTGCAGGTACTCGCCGATGAACTCGGCATTCCGGATATCGAATATCTGCATGCCCGCGCGGAAGATGCGGGACGCAATCCAGCGCACCGTGAACAGTATGATTTTGCGGTTTCCCGCGCAGTGGCAAATCTCAGGGAGCTGAGTGAATACTGCCTGCCGCTCGTCAGGCAGGGAGGCTATTTCATCTCCTATAAGGGATATGAAATGGAGGAAGAAGCTGCGCAGGCGGAGAAGGCAGTCGAAATATTGGGCGGCAGGCTGGAGCATGTCGAAAAACTGGAGCTGCCGGGAGACAACAAGAGATCACTCTTGTTTATCAAAAAGATATCGCAAACTTCGTCAAGATTCCCCAGAATGCCTGCAAAGATTGCTAAAAATCCGATTATATGAGTGCAAAATGTGTCAAATAAAATCCAATAATTTACAAATTAGTAGATGGAAAATACTAGCAATTTATGCATACCTGTGATATACTATAACCATAGTAAGGAAAAGAACTTACTATGGTTATTCTTTTTTCCATCTGCGGCATCGGGACATCAAGTCCCCGTTATAAGGGGTGCCGCTGAGGATGGAGATTAACCTCTCATTCTGTAATGAGGGAAGTGATCGTATTGTAGGAATATTTTCAAAAGAAAAGGTCATCAATAAAGTACTGCTGATTGACAGCAGTCTGATCATTCCGAATCCCTCACAGCCAAGAAAATTCTTTGAAGAATATGAACTGATCAGCCTATCCGAGAGCATCAAAAGCAATGGCATTCTGCAGCCGTTGACTGTGCGCCGGTTGGACAACGGACGGTTCGAATTGATTGCCGGGGAGCGGCGGCTCAAAGCGTCCAAGCTGGCGGGCCTTACACAGGTGCCCTGCATTGTCATCTCCGCCGATGAACGGCAGTCCGCCATTCTCGCGTTGATCGAGAACCTGCAGAGGCAGGACCTCAATATGTTTGAGGAGGCGGCGGCGATTCAGCAGTTGATCGACGACTGGGGCGTCACACAGGAGGAAGCCTCCAAGCGTCTCGGGAAAGCACAGTCCACCATTGCAAACAAGCTGCGGCTGCTGAAATTATCCGAAGCAGTGCAGGAGATGATCAACAAGCATGGTTTGACAGAACGGCATGCAAGGGTGCTTCTCAAGCTGCCGGATGAAATGCTGCAGAGAAAAGCACTGCAAACCATCATATCAAATCAGTACAATGTCAAACAGAGTGAGGGATATGTGGAACAACTGCTTGAAGAACTCTCTCATCAAAACAAACGCAAGCCACATCGGCAATTGATTGTCAAGGATGTCAGATTATTTCTCAACACGATTTCGAAGGCTGTAGAAACCATGGTACAGTCCGGAATCCAGGCCGTCACAACCACGCAGGAAATCGACGGGTACATAGAATATGTGGTGCGTATCCCGAAGAGTTCCCAGTATAAGCGTTAGACCGGCCTGTCATGTTATGCGTGCAAGTAAATTTTATATACTCTAAAACTCCCTTAGCTGATTTTAAGCAGAAAGGCGCTGGACGCAAGTCCGGCGCCTTTCTGTTTGTAATACAAAAACCTGCATTTGTTCCACGTGAAACATATAAAAATCTTTGAACGCGTTGCTTTATACCCTGCTGAGAAGAATTTATACGATAACCACCGATACAATTGAAATTGTAATGTTGCGTGTAGAAATGACACCCGGATGATAATCTATTTGCGGTTTGACGAAATCTATGGCGTAGATGACAACAGTTGGAATCGATGTTCTGGGTAAACGGGTATCCATCGATTATTATGAAATGCTAAGTCGTCAATGTATGCAATGTAATGACCAATATCATTACATGCAATCGCTATCATTTGATAGATTGGTCTTTTCGTGACCTCGCACGACAATGGATATTTTCTGCATCAATTGAAGTCGTTGTTTCACGTGAAACAATATGCGGTATGTAGAATTTATGGGAACTCATACCCTTTATAAAGACATCGTAAACAACATTCTCATAGAGATCTCAAACCAGGGTTAAATGTTTCACGTGGAACAAAATTTATGGAGAACCGGGTAAAATGGTTTGATCTTTACGTTGTTCCGTGCTATAATAACAGATAGTAAGACATCCTGGTGATATGGGACAGGCCAGAACGAATAAATGTTGGGATATGATGCATCAATGGCAAAGATTCTGTCAATTGTAAATCAAAAGGGCGGTGTGGGAAAGACGACCACTGCCGTCAATTTAACGGCGTCTCTGGGACGCATGGGGAAGAAAATTCTGTTGATTGATATGGACCCGCAGGGCAATGCAACCAGCGGATTCGGCATCAACAAACGCAATGTTATCCTGTCCACCTATGATCTGATTCTGGGATTGGTCAAGGTGGATGAAATGCTGCTAAAAACAGAGTATGAGAATGTGGATGTGCTGCCCTCCAACATGGCGCTGGCGGGTGCGGAAATTGAACTGGTCGAGCTCCAGAACCGACACGACCGGCTCAAACAGGCCATTGTATCGGTAAAAGACCGATATGACTACATCTTCATCGACTGCCCCCCCTCGCTGGGGCTCATTACGCTGAATGCGCTGTCGGCGAGCGATTCCATCCTGGTGCCGATTCAGTGTGAATATTATGCATTGGAGGGGCTTTCGCAGCTGATGGCCACCATCCGGCAGATCAAGCGGCTGTACAACCCGCATATCGAGATCGAAGGGGTGCTGCTGACGATGTATGACGGCAGGCTGAATCTCAACCTGCAGGTTATGGAGGAAGTCAAGAAATTCTTCCCGAAAAAGGTGTACGCGACGCCGATCCCCAGGAATGTGCGCCTGTCGGAGGCTCCAAGCTATGGACAACCAGTGATCTATTTTGACAAATACTCCAAAGGAGCCAAGGCGTATGAGGACTTGGCGGAAGAATTCTTAAAAAAACAGGATGAAATCTGAGGAAGGGAGGCGTTTTGATTGGCAGCAGGTAAAAAAAGTGGCTTGGGTAAGGGACTGGATGCGCTTTTTGCGGACAACAAGTCCGAGGATGTCGTGGTATCAACCATACGCATCTCTGAAATAGAACCAAACCGGGATCAGCCGCGCAAGGATTTCGATGAAAATGCGCTGGCAGAGCTTGCGGACTCCATCCGGGAGCACGGTGTTCTGCAGCCGCTGGTGGTTCGTCCATTGTCCTCCGGAAGCTATCAGCTGGTGGCTGGGGAGCGCAGATGGCGGGCGTCCAGGATGGCGGGCTTGACCGAGGTGCCGGTGGTCGTCAAGGAATTGACCGATACACAGTGCATGGAAATTGCGCTGATTGAGAATCTGCAGCGGGAGGACCTGAATCCGATTGAAGAAGCATTGGGATACCGCACATTGATGGATCAGCATCATTTTACGCAGGAGGAGCTGTCCAAACGGATAGGAAAGTCGCGCCCCACCATCGCCAACGCGATTCGGCTGCTGAAGCTGCCGGACAGGGTTGTGCGGCTGGTACAGAACGGCGATATTTCCAGCGGACATGCCCGCGCGCTGCTGAGTTTTGAGGATGAAGAGATCATTTTGAAGCTGGCAGGCGAAATTGTCAAGAAGGGCCTCTCTGTTAGAGAGGTTGAAAAGCTTGCGCAGAAGTACGGTCAAAAGGAGAAACTGAAGGTAACGCAGAAGAAGGATACCTTCTATGATGAGATGCAGATTGCTTTGACGCATGAGCTTGGCAGGAAGATCAAGATCAATGTCAGCAAAGGGGACAAAGGAACCCTGCAGATCGATTTTTACAACAAAGAGGAGTTAGCCGATATTGCGGAACGCCTGACCGGCGAGCATGCGGAATTTTAAGATAGAGGAAATTAAAGATAAAAGGAGTACGACAGAGATGTTGGATATCAAGGTAATCAGAAGCAATCCGGATATGGTCAAACAGGCGATGAAGAATCGCAACAGCGATATGGATGATAGAATCGACGAGATTCTCGCGATTGACGAGCAGCGCCGTCAGGTCAATGCACAGGCGGATCAGCTCAAGGCCAAGCAGAACCAGGCGAGCAAGCAGATCCCGCGCATCCGCAAGGAGGGCGGCGATGTGGACGCCATTATGGCGGAGATGAAACAGATTTCCGAACAGGTCAAGGCCTGTGACGCGCAGATCACGGATCTGGAAGAGAAGCAGCGCAGCATCCTGTATGCCATCCCGAATATTCCGAATGAGAGCGTGCCAATTGGCAAGGATGACACAGAAAATGTCGAAATCCGCCGCAACGGAACCCCGCGGGAATTCACCTTCGAACCCAAAGCGCACTGGGATCTGGGCAAGGAGCTGGATATCCTCGATCCGGAGACCGCGGCGAAGGTTACGGGAAGCCGGTTCCACTTCCTGAAAGGGGCCGGTGCAAGGCTGGAACGCGCCATCATCAACTTCTATTTGAATACCCATACCAGCCGCGGCTATCAGGAGATTTTCCCGCCGTTTATCGCGAACCGCGCATCGATGACCGCTACCGGCCAGCTTCCGAAATTTGAAGAGGATGCGTTTAAACTGTACAACAACAACGATTATTTCCTGATCCCAACGGCCGAAGTGCCGGTGACCAACATGTATCGCGATGAGATTTTAGATGGCAGCAAGCTGCCGCTGCGATACTGCGCATATTCCGCCTGCTTCCGCGCAGAGGTCGGCAGCGCCGGCAGAGATACGCGCGGCGTCATCCGTCAGTATCAGTTCAATAAGGTGGAACTGGTCAAATTTGTGAAGCCGGAAGAATCCTATCAGGAACTGGAAAAATTGACAAATGATGCTGAATACGTTCTGCAGCAGCTGAAGCTGCCGTACCGCGTGGTTGCGCTGTCAACCGGCGATTTGGGCTTCAGCAGCGCGAAGACCTATGATATCGAGGTCTGGATGCCGTCCTATGACCGCTATCTGGAGATTTCCAGCTGTTCCAACTTCGAGGATTATCAGGCGCGCCGCGGACAAATCCGCTTCAAGAACAGCCCGAAGGAAAAAGCGCAGTTTGTCCATACGCTGAATGGCTCCGGAGTCGCAATCGGACGGACCGTAGCAGCCATCATGGAAAATTATCAGAATGAAGACGGAAGCATCACTGTTCCTGAAGTCCTCAGAGATTTCATGGGTATGGATGTCATTCGATAGGAAATATCATACGAAGAACAAGCTGGGCATTCCAGCTTGTCCAAAATGAAAACAGCGGTGTGGAAACTGATTCCATACCGCTGTCTTCTTATAATAATACCCATGATGTGTTACATTATAAATGATACCTGTTTGATTTGTTGCGTTTTGCAGAAGTATGAGGGACGATATCATCCGTAAAATCAAGCAGATAATCTACACTGGTTCCATAATATGCGGCCAGTTTTATAAGCAGCGTGATGGTCCACTCTATTTTACCAGTTTCATATTTGGAATAGGTAGACTGTGTCATATTCAAATAAGCAGCAATTTCCCGCTGACTTTTGTCATGAATGACTCGAAGTTCTTTAATGTGTTTATAAATCATCTTTTATCACCATATCCATCATAACACAATCACAGGAATACCAATGGTATTTTGATCATATTGTTCTAAAATACCGGCGTTAGGCACGGTTATAAAGAAATGTATCTAAAGATGGTCCGAGCATCGGAAAAAGCGATGAATATCCTAATTGCAGCGCAGCGGGAATGTGAAGAGCTTTATCTTGCGGCATCATCCAGTTGTCAAAGCAAGACGGAGATCGTAAAAATAAGGAGTAAACGCCGCATTCGCACTCCCATTTAATTTCTGTGAAATCTGCCTAAAAAAGTGGGAAGATATTTTACAGAATACCTATTGCATCCATCAGATAAAAGTGATAGAATAGTAAAAATATAATAATGGGAAAAGGAGTATGATAGGATGTTAAACACGGATTTTTCGAGTAAGTTTGTAAAAGAAGGCCTTACCTTTGACGACATTTTATTGATCCCCGCAAAATCGGACATTCTTCCAAAGGACTGTGAATTGGGCATCACATTGGCCGATGGAATCCATCTGAACACCCCGATCATGACCGCTGCGATGGATACGGTTACGGAATTCCGGATGGCGATTGCCATTGCGCGGGAAGGCGGAATCGGTATTATCCATAAGAATATGAGCATTGAACAGCAGGCCGATGAAGTGGACCGTGTAAAAAGAAGTGAAAACGGCGTTATTGTCAATCCTTTCTCCTTAACCCCGGAGCATTATGTGTATGATGCGAACGAGCTGATGAGCAAATATAAGATTTCCGGTGTGCCGATCGTGGAAGAGGGCAAGCTGGTCGGCATTCTGACCAACCGTGACCTGCGTTTCATGACCGATTTCGATATTCAGATCAAGGAGGTCATGACCAAGGAGCATCTGGTCACCGCTCCGGTCAACACCACATTGGAGCAGGCACAGGAGATTTTAAGGCAGCATAAGATCGAAAAGCTGCCGCTCGTAGACGACAATGGCATGCTGAAGGGCCTGATCACGATCAAGGATATCGAAAAGGCTGTCCAGTATCCGAATTCCTCGAGAGATTCCCGCGGAAGGCTGCTGTGCGGCGCAGCCATCGGTGCGACAAACGATGTACTGGACCGTGCGCAGGCGCTGGTCAATGAACAGGTCGATCTGCTGGCATTGGATTCCGCGCATGGACACAGCCAGAACATCATCAACTGTGTAAAAAAGGTCAAGGCGGCGTTTCCGCACGTCCCGCTGATGGCGGGTAACGTGGCTACCGCTGAAGCGTGTGAAGCGTTGATACAGGCCGGCGCGGATATCATCAAGGTGGGCATCGGTCCTGGATCAATCTGCACCACCCGCGTGGTTGCAGGCATCGGTGTCCCGCAGATCACGGCGGTGTTTGATGCGGCCTGCATGGCGCAGAAATACGGCATCCCGGTCATTGCGGACGGCGGCATCAAATATTCCGGCGATATTGTCAAAGCTCTGGCGGCAGGCGCGAGCGCCGTCATGCTCGGCTCCTTGTTTGCCGGATGTGAGGAAAGCCCGGGCGAAAAGGAAATATACCAGGGCAGAAGCTTCAAAACCTATCGCGGCATGGGAAGCCTGGCAGCGATGGGAAAAGGCAGCAAGGACCGTTATTTCCAGGAAGACAACAAGAAGTTTGTACCCGAAGGCGTCGAAGGCCGCGTCCCATACAAAGGCATGCTGTCGGAATCCGTATATCAGCTGATGGGCGGCCTGAAGGCCGGCATGGGCTACTGCGGATGCAAGACCATCCCGGAGCTGCATGAGAAGGCGCAGTTTGTAAAGATCACCGGCGCGGGACTGAAAGAAAGCCATCCGCACGACATCTATATCACGAAGGAAGCGCCGAACTATTCGGTCAATCCATAATAAGAGCATAAATTAAGCCGTCCAGGACAGTGGTTTCAGGGGGAACCAGCCGGACGGCTTATTCAATTCTTCAAAGATGGAAGGGTTCGGGCATAATCGCCGTGATTTGAGAAAAACTAAGAAAAAGATCAAAAAAGGTATTGACAGAATCCATTTTTTATTATATAATATAGCTCGTTCGGTACTGTACCGAGGTCAATATGGCGGTATAGCTCAGCTGGCTAGAGCATTCGGTTCATACCCGGAGTGTCGTTGGTTCAAGTCCAACTACCGCTACCATTTATTTTTTATACGGCCCGTTGGTCAAGCGGTTAAGACACCGCCCTTTCACGGCGGTAACACGAGTTCGATTCTCGTACGGGTCACCAAAAAAGCGCACAGATGCAAATCTGTGCGCTTTTTCTATTGTGTCATTTTGTTTAAGAAACAATTTATTCTCATTATAATAGAATACGCGGCATTGCAAATTTTAAATTTGCAATGCCGCGTATAAAGAAACCAAAAATAGTTATATATGCTATTTCAATCCACAATAATTAAGAAAGTAATTATTGACTAATATAGTATAACAGAATCTAATTGAATATTCAATACCATAATATCACTTGGCACAAGTGATATTTGCGGCACATAATATGCATAGAATTGAAAATATGCTTTTCAGCATCTATAAATACGTTCTGGTTAAAATTTGAAAAATTACTTGATTTCTAGCAAAAGATGTGATATTATAAACCGTACAGACACAAAAAGGAATGCACATCGAAGAATAGGAGGCAACCTTTCTTTCGATGTGCATCTGAAGAGACACAAGTTCTTCTTGATTAATGACGATATAATTGTAAATGGTTTTAGAAGGATTGTCAACACCTTCAGACAAATTGCTGCGCAAATTAGGGAGGAAAAATTGCGTACCCTTTCTGTGTTATTTATAGAAAGGAGAAAGGGAAATGACTGTAGTAATAAAAGTTATGGCATCTATTAAATTTGATGGGATTAAACATCGATGCAAGTTGGTTAATAAGCTTGTTAAGGTGTTTACAGATATCTTTAAGTAGAAATAATAGATTGAAACCTCCGCTGATCCAGCGGAGGTTTCAATACCATTCGTGTAATACAAAGCATATTTCATTAATCGTAAAAAAGTTGAAAAAAGGGGTTGACTTCACTTCATATACGTGCTATAATATAAAAGCTGTCTGAGAGAGATACAAAAACCGACAAAAAGTGATCACAAAGATCAAAAAAGTTGGAGAAAATACTTGACAAGACAGAGAAAACATGGTATAATAAAAACCTACTGTGGAAACAGTAGACAA